>DCKD01000028.1 GCA_002320245.1 Lachnospiraceae bacterium UBA1683 | reverse complement strand
ATAATAGTTCTTTTATCTCCGGAACTGACTTTCCCTCCTGACGCAACTTTAATATATATTCAATCCGGGCAACGCTTTCCTCTCGTTTATATCTTCTTGTCAGCTTTTCTTCTTCCTGTTCAAAAGGAAGCATCCCCTCCTCTGTATAAAACTTGAGAGTACTATAACGGTTTCCTGTCAGCCGCGCCAGTTCTCCAATCGTTACATATTCAGAAGAGAGAATCTTCTCCATACTTCTCTGTCTGGACATAGACCTCACTCTTTCTTTTACTTATCTTACCAGTATACCGGTAGCAGCTCAACGCCTTGTATCGGTACTCTGAATTTATAACCTGCACCTATTCTTGTTCTGGGAAATATACGATAATATGCATTGTCTATTTTCAAAAGAGTTTCACTGCCATTTTTAACTTCTTCTACATAATGCCCCATATTACATAAATGTTCCATAGCTGCGATTCTTCTTTCTTTTACAGTTGTATTAAAAATTACACAATCAATGAAAATCGCCTGCCGTCTTTCCAGATAAGGGAAAAGCAGATTGACACCTTCCAGATAAGGATTCTTAAACATATCTTTCTTCGCTCTTAAAAACTTACCCGCAAAATGTTCTATCGCATTATGAAATTCACTCTCCCACAAGCTTCGGTAAATGTCACCACTGACTGATAACTCCACCATACGGCTCTGCACCCGCTTCTGCTCTTCTACAGAAAATAAATCATGAATACAACCACTCTCTCTATGCAGCCATAGAAGAACCGCACATTCCAAGGTGATAGGACCATTCTCCAGAACTTCCGCTCTTAATTCTTCCCGAAGTCCGATGTAAGTCTTTTCCTCGCTGCGATATGCCTTCAATTCTACTCCCGCCGTATAATAATTCATATCACAGCCAAGAATATCAGGAATCCGATCCATCAGACCATCTGCTTCCAGCAGTGTAAACATCTCTGTCTCCAGTTTCTTTCCTTCTCTTTTCTTCAGAGACTTTGCACACTCCACAGCATCTTTTAAAGCAGCAATAAATGCTTCGGTATCACATTCTTCATTTTGAGTCAGAATTGTATCGTCACATGCCGTTTCTTTCATTGTCTCTTCCAATTTCTTAGCTGCCGCTATTGCGCGAAGTACCGCCTCCTTCGCCATAGACGAATGCAGACTCTCCAGACCATTTAACGCAATCACTGCATACTGTTGAGATAATGTTAACTCCTTCATCTTAATCCCTCCTTGAACACCTAAAGCTTACCTTGATAATTTCTGTTTCTTATAAATTACTTTCTTCTTCACATATCATTATTACTTTTCACTTATTACTAACTACTTACGACTTACTATTTATAACTTTAGTATATACCGTATTTCCATATTGTCAAGTCTTTTCATCCTAGTCCCACTATTTTTCTGAAAATTCTACCATTTCATATAACTCCACCACTTGTAGAAAATATCTAAGCAAAATAACCCCAAAGCGTTTATTGGTGAAAATGTCAAAGGGCTTTTAACAATGGGTGGTGGCAAAATCATTGATGCCATTATTGCTGATTTTTCAGATTGTGGTTATGATGTTTACTGTAAATTAGTAAATGCCAAAAACTTTGGCGTTCCGCAAGATAGAGAAAGAGTTATTATCATTGGTTTTAGAAAAGATTTGAAAGTGCGAGGCTTTGAATTGCCCAACTCAAACAGACAATGACACTACGTGAAGCAATAGGTAATATGCCTGAATTGTAGATGTTCAATTTACGGGAATATCTACCGGTGAAAGAGAACACGCTCATAGACTTTTGTCTTCAAAGGCATTAATTAACAGTAAAAAGTATAAGAATCTAATCATATTTGACCGGGGCTATCCTTCAAGAGCATTGATACACGAACTTGAGGATAAAGGCTTCTTTTATTTGATTCGATGTTCTCATTCTTTTCTCTTGTGTGTTAATGAATGCTCTGATGGAGACCATATTGTATCGGATATTTATAAAGGTCGAACCACTCAAATTCGCGTTATAAAAGATACCATCGGCGAAGAAACACACATTTTTGTCAGCAATCTATTTGGAGAGAAGCAGGATGCAAAGTATCATCAAAATCTATATCACAGACGATGGGAAATTGAAACCAAATATGGTGAACTCAAAACCAGAATGCGATTAGAAAACTTCTCTGGAAAGAATCCGTTGGCAATTTATCAAGACCTATATGCGGCGTTGTTTATATCCAATCTATCTTCACTAATTAAGTCATTGGGTGAAACCGAAATTGAAAAAGAATTAGTTAATGAAAATCATCAATATCAGTTGAACAGGAGCTTCATCATAGGGCAAGTCTGCCAATATGTCCGGTCTGTGTTGTTTTCGTCAAATTATAAAAAGAAACTTGCAGTGTTGATTATTCGTATTCAAAGAATGCGGTCAATCATTCGTTCTGACCGACATTTCAAGAGAACATCGGGACATCATGGAACAACAAATGGGTTTTATATACGTGTAAATATTTGAGCATATATAGGGGTAATGTCGGCTTAAGTTGACGACATTAATCCCCTAAGACCCCTTTTTATGCTATGGTATGGGTATTTTCTCATCATTCATCACCGCCTTCCCGCTTTCTGAACTACTCCCGTCTCTTCCTTCACGATCCATTCATCTTCAGACAGAAGATTTCCTTTTCTATCCTGCTGGCCTGTGTATCTTTTTACGCTGCCATTCTCCAGATGATTCCATTTTTCTTCTCCGAGGAAAGTCCCGTCCGAAGAAATGCGTAACACTATCCCTGATATTTTTATACGAATAATTCTTGATACAGCCGCTTTGCATAATTATCCGTCATACCACTTATGTAATCTGTAATCATTAAAATTCTTAAATACAATTTTTCCCACTCATCTTTGCCCTGTGCTTCACTGTGATACATAGATTTATAAAATTCGGATACGGTATCTATTGTCCTCTCCTCTATAAACGTGATTGGAGTTCCTGTATCATACACAACCGCCGCTGGCATAAATTGACTTAACAAAGAATCTATAACGCGCCGTCCAAATAGTTCTGTCCTTGTTTTCACGGAACTGGTATAAATCAACTTTTCGCTTAATTCTGAAATTGCCCGGATAAGATGACCCGAAACTGTATGCTCAAACAAATCCTCTTTATATGTACCCCGCATAATTTTATCATAATTTTTGACAAAAGCATCTCCTACATCTTTTATCATTACACCCTGTGCATATTGATTCCATCTTTGAACAGATGTCAGCTCTGCTTTCCGCCCATTCTTCGCTACTTCTTCCTGATACATATCATCCAATTTGCTCATACAGTTTCTGACGGCTTCCGCTCCATTCTCTTTTGTGTCAAGCTTTTCCTTATATTGCCGAAATACATCTATTATCTGCTGAAAACTTATTACTTTTTTTACCATAGCATCCTCTAAATCCGATGTTCTATATGCGATATCATCCGCTGCTTCCAAAAGATACGAAAGTGGATGACGATTTCCATGCATTCCCAAACTGCGGTTTATATCTTCAAACAAATTGCGCTCCGAAAAATTATAACCCATTTTTTTGAACTGATTCGGATTATTAGACACCAGATCCTCCGATGAAATCGGATATTTCATAATAGTTCCCAAAACCTCATAAGAAAGATTGAATCCGTTCATTCTTCCCAAGTATGGGGTTTTAGATAAGAGCCGTAATGACTGTGCATTCCCCTCAAAGAAATACAAATCGTGTAACTGCCAGCTTGTCAATATATCAGTTATTTTTCTATTTCCTAAAGACAAGTCACTTAGATTTTTCTGAAACCACTCCCGGATTGCATATTCTCCAAAATGACCAAATGGAGGATTTCCAATATCATGTACTAATCCTGCACATAAAAGTACATCTGAAAAGCTTTTTTCTGTATGTTCATCAAACCAGCTATCTATTTTTGCCTTTCTTATTTTCTTAAATACATACTCACCTAATTTTTTTCCTATTGCCGACACCTCTAATGAATGTGTCAAACGTGTCCTGACATAGTCATCATCATCCAAAGGAAAAACCTGCGCTTTATCCTGCAATCTGCGAAATAGTGTACTGCAAATAATCGTGTCATAATCATTTCTGTATATGACATCATTCTCCTGTTCCTCTTTGAAATGGTGCTTTGAAAGTAAATTCTTCCACTCCATAAATATCATCTCCTTATAGGCTTCTGTTTGAAAGGAAAGAGTATCTTATCACTTCTTTTATTTCTTTTCAAGTACCTATTTTACCAAAATACAACTTATCACCACCCACAACCACTTACCCGCTTGTCAAACACATCATGTCCTAATTTTCTTCCGTCAAAACCTGATAACCGTTTGTCCTTCCCGGAGCAGAATCTGCTGGCTGGAACGCAAACTGCTGTGTATCCTTGTAATAGATCATTGGCACATCCGCTCCCTTTAATTCACACATGAATGTGATATAGCCGCCTCCATCTGATACTGTTTTTATCTTTGTACTTATCGCCGGATAATTACCCTGTCCGTTTTCCCGCACGCCATTTCCGGTACTTTTCTCTGCAATGAAAATTTTCAGTTTATCTTCTTTTGCTTTCAGTATTTCTGTTGCTGACGTATCATCTGCTGGTTCATATTCTATTGTTACACTAGCTATTTTTGCAGGTCCTCCGCTGAATTTTCTGCCGCATGATCTGCAGCGTCCTGCCCTGCCTGTAAAATATCTTCTTCCCTTTTTTGGTACTTTTAATCTGGCACACCGCCGGGATAAATCCAGCCAATCCAGCCGGTATGTCCCTGGCACGTTGCCGTCTGCCATGCACACCAGTTTGATAATGTTTCTACTGAAAAGTGTCCCACATTATTTGCAACCATGCCGTTGCCAAGATATACGCCGACATGACCATACAGGGAACCCATATATCCCGAACCACTGCCGCACACGATTGCTCCCGGCGGGATATTGTCCATGCTTGTCGAGCCTGTGTTCTGGTATGTGTTCCACATATCAATCGCATCGCCGTACGGGATCACGCTTGCTCCTGCAGCCTGATAGACTCCGGTCACCCATGCCGCACACATATCCGGTGTACATGGATAAGTACCACGGTTGTTCTGTGCCACATCCACGATTCTCTGCATCTGTTCTGTCACGGTCCCGTCATAGCTACCGCCACCTTCCATGCTTTGCTGGTACTGTTCCCATGTCATGTTATCAAACTGATGCTCTATTGATTTTGACCATGCTTACAATTTCTAATTTCTGCAATTACATCAACCTTATATGCCTTATGCAATATTGGTTTTATCTGTTTCTTCTTGGGATGCTCCAACTGTCATGATTGAAACATCCAGCGCACGCTCTTTCACGATTGCTTCATTAAGTTCTTCGATTGTATTAATTCCCATAGCCTTAAGCTCTGCTTCAATCCTTTTTCTTTTTTCCATATGTACTCTTACCTCCATCATTTCAATATATGTTCAACCCCCATGAGGCAGTTGCTTGATGATTCTGCTTTCGTAATCTCCCCTCTGTCAGCTAAAGCCTACGTTTATATTGCCCCTGTGTCTTTTCATTCCATTTACTTGATTTGTTAATTTACAACTCTCCATTGTTTTGCACGCCATTTAGGCGTATTTTATTTTATAAAAATATCCGGAAACAATTCTTCAATTGGTTTCTTATAATATTTCGCTAATTTGTACGCAATAGTAATACTTGGATTTCTCTGCTCCAACTCTAATTTACTCAGATATTTTTGAGATATTCCAATTATTTTTGCAACTTCTCCTTGAGTTTTAATTCCTCTTGCCGCAATCAATTCACTTCTCATTTTCTTCACCTCTCTTTTTCTTTATTATATACGCCATTTAGGTGTATATCAACACTTTTATACGCCATTTTGTATTTTTTATTATTTCCTATTGTAGTGTATCATTATTTTACGGAGGAGGGATGATACTTGAAAAGAATTGCAGAATTAAGAACCGAATTAAAACTATCCCAAACTGAATTAGCAAAAAAAATAGGGGTATCGCAACAAACAATAAGCAAATATGAACAAGGTATCCGCGAGCCAGATATAGCAACACTTATACGGTTGGCAAAAATTTTTAATGTTAGTGTTGATTACCTGTTAGAAACTCCTTTTATAGATAACTCTTGCTCTTATATACTAAATGATGAAGAACAGGAACTAATATCTTACTATAAGCAATTAAATAAAACTGATAGACATTGGATAATGGGACAGATTATTGACTTAATTAAAAAGGCTGATGAACAAGATTATACAAACCTAAAGGCGCAATAATCATAGATTTTACAACTAGGCAACGATTTCGGTAGAAGGGAATAAAGTGTTAATATTTTTTGTCTGGAGATTTCAAACAAAAGGTTTAAAAATTGTTGAAAATTGAATATGGATAAATGAACACCAAATCTACATCCAACATCAATATCACTATGACCCTTTACGCCCATACGTCTGTTGAGTGTATAAAGACAGAGTTGACAAATCTGATATCGTAGGAATTTACCACTATCCCTACGATGTTTGACAGTGAGGCTATGGGAAATGCCCGTATAGCCTATAAAATAAGGATATGTTGCCATATGTATGGTTAAGAATATGATTGAGCAAATAAAGTTT
Organism: Lachnospiraceae bacterium UBA1683; assembly: GCA_002320245.1. Classification (GTDB taxonomy): domain Bacteria; phylum Bacillota; class Clostridia; order Lachnospirales; family Lachnospiraceae; genus Schaedlerella. The sequence goes on along the minus strand of DCKD01000028.1, from coordinate 71,111 downwards.
ATGATAAAATGATTAAATAAAAATATCTTATTACAGTGAAGATGGAGGTTTGATTTATGGAAAAGCAAAAACGAATCCAAGTATTACAAGATGTTGTTCGTATTCCATCAGTGAATGGGAAAGAAGCAGAAGTAGCTGACTATCTCTCACAATTGCTCGAAGAATATGGAATTGAAAGTCAACATGTTACCTATTGCAATGGGCGGGATAATCTGGTGGCTTCTCTTTCCACGGGAGAAGGGAAAGTTTTAGGACTTTCTGGACATATGGATGTGGTATCTGCTGGAGATGAAGACTTGTGGAAGTATCCACCTTTTGAAGCTCATATCGATAGTAATCGTCTCTACGGACGTGGCTCTACCGACATGAAGGCAGGGCTGATGGCTTTGGTTGTTGCCATGCTGGAATTGAAAGAAGAAGGCTGTCCATTTCGTGGGACAATCAAGTTACTCGCAACCGTTGGTGAAGAAGTTGGCGAATTAGGTTCTGAACAATTGACAAGAGAAGGCTATGTAGATGATTTAGACGCACTGATTATTGGAGAACCAACTGGTTATCTGTTAAATTATGCTCATAAGGGTTCTATTAACTATACAGTGATATCCCATGGAAAAGAAGCCCACAGCTCTATGCCACAGGAAGGTTATAATGCCATTCATCAGCTGAATGAATGTATGCTGATTATCAATCAAAAAATGGATAAAGTCACTGAGACCTATGTGAATGAAGAATTAGGAAGAACAATTCATAACATCACGGTCATTCATGGGGGAGAGCAAGTCAATAGCATTCCTAATAAGGCAGTTATCCAAGGAAATATCCGCACAATCCCTGAATTCGGAAATGAGAAAGTGATTGCTCTATTAGAAGAAATCATTTCAAAATTTAATAAAAAAAGTTCATTTCCATTGGAATTAACGATTGATTATAATAAGATTCCTGTACAAGCAGATAAAGATTCCGCTTTGATTAAAACAATTCAAAAACAATTTGACACACCATTACCAATTGTGGGGGGGCCTGCAACAACAGACGCAGCCGAATTTACAAAAGCTAAAAAATCCTTTGATGTGGTTATTTTTGGTCCCAGTGTGATGAGTGTTCCCCATCAGGTAAATGAATATGTAGAAATTGATAATTACTTAGAAATGATTAATGTGTACAAAGCAATTATCAAAAGTTATTTAAGATAAGGATGATTGAGCAATAAGCATTTTGTATTTTTTTCTGGAATTTGTTTCTTTGTTGCGGCACTATTATAGCGGTAAACGTATCCCCGACATAGGTACATATCCATTAGTCTTGTGCTTTTTTGTTATAAAAGGAAGGTGTAATTATCATGGCTTATGCTGCTCTTATGAAAAGTGGAATGCGGCCAGAAGCAGAAACGGATAATCGTATCACTGCATTGTATGTCCGTGTTTCTACAGGATATCAGGTGGACAAAGACAGTCTGCCTTTTCAGAAAAAGGAATTAGAAAATTATTGTAAACATGTATTACATATCGAATCTGACAAAATTGAAATTTTTGAAGATGCCGGAAAATCTGGAAAGAATATGAACCGACCTGGGTTCGAACGAATGATGAAGAAAGTCCGATTCGGGCAGGTCGCCAGGGTTGTTGTATATAAGATTGACCGAATCACACGTAATCTGGTTGATTTTTCACTCATGTATGATGACTTTAAATATAACCGTGTAACGTTCATCTCACTCAATGAACAATTTGACACCTCAAGTGCAATCGGCGAGGCTGTTCTGAAGATTATTCTTGTGTTCGCTGAGCTTGAAAGAAAACTTACTTCTGAACGTGTCCGGGATGTTATGATTGGACGTGCTCTGTCCGGACAATGGAATGGTGCCCGAATGCCTTATGGATGGGATTGGGATTCAGTAGCAAAATGTCCAAAGCATCATAATGTTGAGGCAGTTTATGCACGGATGATGTATGACATGTACGAAGATACGCATTCATCCTGCAGAGTCCGTGACTATTGTAATTCGCACAACATCCCCACCAAACGTGGCGGTGAATGGACTTCTAAAACGGTCTCCGATTTCATCCGCAATCCAATGAACAAGGGTGACTATCGCTATAACTACCGGGAAAGTGCCAGAGGGCGAAAGAAACCCGAAAACGAAGTTGTGTACGTCAAAGGTGCTTTCCCCCCACTCGTTACGCCAGCACAATGGAATCTATGCAATCGTATTATGGATGAAAATAATGCTAACAAACGAAATCAAGGCTTTTCGCATAAGCGGAAACATTGTCACATATTCTCAAGTCTTATAGTATGTGGAAAATGCGGTGCCAATTTTCAGGCTGTAAAAAAGGATAAAATGCGTGCAAATGGTTTTGCCCCTTCTATATACCGCTGTGGTGCAAAATTCCGCAAAAAAGCCTGTGATGCAACTGGATGCAGCGATGTTCTCTTGGGCGATTTCATATTTAACTATATTTCTTCTATGATTTACGCATCCGCTAATCGCCGCAGAATTGCTACACCTACAGATCTTGAAAAAGTTCTTCTGCATGATCCGGCCCTTGAGAATGTTTCTTGTATCGACTCAGACGGACTCCTTGATACATTTTCTTTATTATTCGGGCATACTGGTGATGCTACTTATGGAGCTTCACTTGTTACCGCTACTGTATCTGATAATTCAGAGATTGAAGAACTCCGGCAGAGAGTTGTTAAGCTAAACCGTGCCCTTGAGCGGCTCAAAAAAGCCTATCTGTTCAGTGATAATGCAATGAGTGAAGAAGAATACCTTTCAACCAAACATTCGCTTGAAGCGGAAAATATTATGACTGAAAATAAATTGAAAAACCTTTCCGAATCCCAGTTCGAATCCAGTGTATCGGAAATAGATTTTATCAAATCTTCTTCCTACAAAAATTGACACTCCCCACAGCTAAAGCAGGGGGGTGTCAAGTGGTAATCAAGGCGTCAACGGACAAATCCGCTGCCGCCCCAAATGTATTTTTCAACCCGTTATATTCCAGAATTATCTTGGACAGTATCCTAGTCACTAACTTGGTCACTGACCAAGAACAACCATCTTGTTCATTCACTAGTAAAGGGGGCAAATGGAATATCTGAAAAGCGTAATAAATTCTTCATTCCTTAATTATTGATTAAATCCCTTATATGTGCCAAATCCAAGCATATATGCTGCCATTGCAATTGCTAAATCTTCGGATTCAATATTCTGTTTGACAGCCATTTCTCTTAATTCATCAATAACTGTATCGTGCGGTACAATCGTTCCTTCAAAATCTTTTACCGCTTTTTCAATTACAGATGGCAATACCATACACATATGATAAAAAGCATCATCTTGTCCTGTTACAAGTGCATAGAACTGGTCAAGACTCACTCTACGAATTAGCTTATGACCAACTTTTCTTTTGTCAACAGTGGTTTCCCACTTGATATTTTGAGAACGCTGTGCGATTGCTTCAACTAAGAAACAAGCACAATCATCATCGTTCAAAAGCTGATTTTGCATTTTAATAAATGTTTTACCTGCTGAAGCAGAATTCATCGTATTGTGTTTATTCTTCATTTCAACGTACACAGTATGAACGCTGCCAGCGTCAGGAATTTCAATTCCATCGGCATTTTCATATATAACATCCCAACCGCCTTCTTCGCCATTCGGTGGAACATGACAGTTTGCTATATACTGAAAAATACGCTGATGGAAATACCCAATATCATTATTATTCGATTTATCTCTTTGGCGGAAGATTTCGTTACTCACAATTTCTTCCCACGAAGATTGATAAACCGTCTTATCAAAAATAAGTTTTATCGGGTCAATGATATTTTTGTTAAAACGCTTCAAATCAAAAGATTCCAACTTTTCACCATATTTTTCAATTGTCGCTTTAACATGATTTGTAAAATCTTCTTCTGCTATAAAAGTTAAATTCCACATTCTAACGCCTCCAATGCTTCTTTTATTTTTATCGCAATATCGTATGCTAAATTAACAGGAACAGCATTTCCAACTTGCTTATACTGTTGTCCGATACTACCACAGAACTGCCAATCATCGGGAAAACTTTGACACCTTGCATTTTCTCGAATTGTGAATGGACGAGGCTCTAACGGGTGGCAACGATCCGTCTGTTTTTGACTTGGTGAAGTCAGTACAGTCAGAGAAGGCTCGTCCAAACTTAATCGTCTTAATATACCTGTTCTGCCACCCCCCATATACCAGCAACTTTTCATATATTCTTTAGCAATATCTTCAGGAATGTCACGCCAATAACCACCTGGGGGAACAAGTTCGAAGATTTTTCGCTTATATTCTGAATATGGTGTCCCCTCACTCTTAGGACAATCCATAAGAATATCACGCAACACAGGTTTATATTTATGCGGAGCTGGAAAATCAAAATGGATTTTATTAGCCAAATCATTTCTGATACCAATGGTAATAAGACGTTCTCTTTTTTGTGCTACGCCATAATCCCAAGCATTCAGTACCCGTTTTTGAATTGTATATCCTGTATTCTCAAAAATATCAGTAATAGTTTTATATGTACGCCCTCTATCGTGAGTAAGCAGTCCTCTAACATTCTCAAATAAAAACATTTTAGGTTGAAGCTGTTCTAAGAATTTCGCATAATGATAAAACAAAGTTCCTCTGGCATCTTCCAATCCTAATCTTTTACCTGCATAAGAAAAAGATTGACAAGGTGCACCTCCAGATAATAAATCAAGCTCTCCAGTTTGAATCCCAAAATATTCCTCCAAATCTAAACAGGATATATTGGCAATATCATCATTGATAACCCTCCAGTTGGGACGATTACATTTCAAAGTATCTGATGCTGCTTTATCAAATTCTATTAAACCAATTGTATCAAATCCAGCTTTCTCAATACCTAATGCCAACCCTCCTGCTCCTGCAAATAATTCTATCGTTGTAAAAGTTTTTGCCTGTACTTCATCTTTTGCTTCTTGAGTGACCGAAATAATATCGCCTATATCACAACTAAGAGCAGAACATATTTTTTCTATACTTTCAAAGGAAATAGTCTCATTTTTACCCATACGAGCCATAACATTAAAACTTATGCCCGCCGCCTCCTTCAATTCAGTTTTATTCATATTTTTATCTATAAGTAATTTCCAAAGCTTATTATAGCAAACTGCCACCGTGACACCTCCTAAAAACATCACCAGTACCACACAAGTATGGTTTATCGCATTATAGCATATTAGGATATAAAATTCAATATTTCTCACGATTTCGTTAGATAATCTTTTGGTCGCCCACACCCGTAAAATGAGGGCACTGAAAAGTAGATAATACCGTCTGTGCTTGCTATAATGTATATATCAAATATAGGCGGTGTTTTTATGACTGAACAACAGCAGGGATTAATGTTAAGTCCATATATGGAAATATATGAATTAGTAAACTGTAAACAGCTTCTCATAGAAGTAGGAAATAGAAATCCCATTTTAGGTAATTGCGAAACAAGTTCACAATCATGATTCCAGCAAGGCAAAAATCCGGTATAACCTTCTAATTAAAAAGCACATCTGCTTTTATTATCAGATGTGCCTATTTTACGCAGTTTGTGATATCTCGTATACGCAGTTCATCTGACAACCGAATGTAGTGACGCAGAAGGTGAGCGGGCGTCCAAGCTCCTCTGCTTTTGCCGCAACATACGCTTTTGCTTTTGCAATATAATAATACTGGCGTTCCGGTTCTGCCGCCGGAGCCTCCGCATTCAAATCAATTTTTGTAAAATCAATTTTATTCATATGTACAATTTCCTTTCCTACACGAATTGATTCCGAACCTGATCATAACAGTAATCAATTCCGTTCAGTTTCTCTTCCAATTCTGCTCTGGAGAGGTTCATATCCTCACACATCACATCCAGATTCTGATAATAGTCCCGAAGTTTTGTATTAACCACACTCAGTAAAATTATCGGGTCTCCCGGCAGTCCATTCAACATTTTGAAATATTCCTCCTGTTTTCGAGTCTCTGATTCCAGGTTTGCTTCAGTGTCCGGTTTTCTCGCCGTAGCGCTGACCAAGATTGGTGATGCTTCCATCCTTCTCCTGAATGTCGATATTGTTAAGCTGACTGCGCAGATTCCCCCGGATTGCCTCCAGATATTCCTGACGGAGTACTTTCTGCTCCCTCTTCTCCGCGTCAGTCAGTCCCTCCGCTTTTGATTTTCTATACAACGCATTGATTCTTGCTATCTTCTGTTCATCCATAATCTTTCCTCACTCATTTTTCTGACGAATATGTTCTGTTTTATTCCCGCGGGCAACGCGCCAAGCAGCCATGCCTGCATGGATATTTGGCGACTTCCGCGAAGGGTGCTGAGTGCCCCTGTGACACTCGTTTAGCACCGACCGAAGCGGAGCGCAGACCAAATCCACGCTCCTTGGGGGGCGTGTCAGATTTGATGCCCCGTTGCTTGCAGATGGGTCTTTGACTGCAAACATATCTATACTACACTATTTTTTATTTTTCGTCTATTATTAACTTGAATAATTTTGCAAAAATGCATACAGTTCCTCCGTCGTCTCAATGTATTTTCCATTGAGAAGCTCACCCTGCACTTCCGCCGGGAGAGAATCTACCGGAATTTCTGTCAGCTCATAAATCGTAGACTTGTCCTCATAATAAACGGTAACATATCCATGCAGGTTCATGAGATAGTAGGATTCAGTCTTTTCGGCTGCCCCTTTTGTGGAAATACTGTCATCTTCTGTATCTGCTTTTATTTTAGGATTTGTTTCCGCCTGCAGCGGGGAATCCGAACGCGCCTGCTCTCTTTCGCTGGCATAATGGTAACTTACCTGATATGCGAGGCAAAGGAGCAACACGGCTGCGAATGTAGCAATACAAAGGCCAATACGGTATTTTTTCTTCATTAGGATTTCACTCCTTTTTCATACAGTATTGGCTCTTTCAATCGCATTTATACACTTTTCATTTAGAACAGACGGTGTCTTGGAAGCAAATGGAACTTCCTGCACAGGCTGAAAATTTTATTTCCCTGTGGAAGTGCTTTGATATCCGCGTCAGAAAGCGTTCCAAGTTTCAGAATCGATACAGCATATACGATTACCGCAATCAGGATTGCCATGCAGGCAGGTATAAATCTTCCCCCAATGGCAAGGTCGAAAAACAGATATGCAACATATGTAACCACTCCCATAATGACAGCAGCAGTCAGCGGTTTGATAAATGTCCGGTCGATTTCCTGCTTATATCCGCAGGCTTTGCTGATTGCGCGCGCGTTCAACGCGCACATACAAACAGAAAATACAATGTTGCTTCCTACAAGCGCATAGATATTCCACTTAAATACAACAAGCATGATAAACAATGCAATCAAATGCACAACAAGTGAAATCCCCGCATTCTTTGCAGGTTCTGACAGCTTGTCCAGTCCCTGGAGAATCGAATTTGACACGGTTGACCAGCAATACAATACGACTGTAACCGAGCCGATTGCCAGCAGCGCTGCCGGAGTTGCACTGGAATCATTGTACAGCAGAACCATCAGCGGGGATGCCAATACGACGAATCCGACAAAACATGGAATGGCAATCATCATTGTAAACCGTATGGACTGGCTGATTTTATCATAAATCTGGCGTTTATCATTGATTGCCGCTGCGGCAGTCATACTCGGAATCACCGATGCCGCCAGACCGTTTGCCATCGCGAGGGGCACGTTAATCAGCGTATTATATTTTCCTGTGTAAATTCCCTGCAATGCCATATACTCTTTTTCGGTGAATCCCTGCGCAGCCATCACCTTATTAAAAATAGTCAAATCCAAAATCTGATTGATGTTATAGATTGCGGTACTAAAAATAATCGGTGCAATCGTAATCAGCAGAATCTTGAGGATTCTCTGATAACTTTCCACTTTACGGGTCCGGTCCGTTCTCAACTGCCGCCGAATTGTTTTCCGATAAACCGAAATTGCAAACAGCAAAAACAGCAGCGCAAAAACAGCGCCCACAACCGTACCGAGCGTACCGCCAGCCGCACCATATGCAGGTCCAAGCAATTCTTCCCCCGACTTCTTTCCTGCCGCAGTACCTACTTTAAACAGAACACTGGCTCCTGCGAGACTGACAACTGCATTGACAACCTGCTCAATAATCTGTGAAACCGCAGTCGGAACCATCGTTCCGAGCCCCTGAAAATATCCCCGCAGCACACCAAGCACAGCGACCACAAACAGCCCGACTGCAAGCACCCGGAGTGCATATACGCTTAGCGGCGATTCCATCAGGTGCGTAGATATCGCTCCCGCACCAAAGAAAATCAGCAAAGAAACCGTAAGCCCGACTACAATGGAAAATACAAGCGCTCCGATAAATACCCGGAATGCATTCCGTCTCTGATGCATCGCCATCCGCGCAGACACCAGTTTGGATACTGCAACCGGCAGACTGAATGTCGAGAGCATCAGTGCCATCGCATATACCTCAAATGCATATCCGTAAAACCCGTTCCCCTCATCTCCCAGAATATTAGTCAGTGGAATCCGATATACAACGCCAATGATTTTCGTCAGAAACATTGCTACAGCAAGGATAGCTCCCTGTACAAGAAAATCATCCTTTTTTGTTTGTTTTTTATTCTTATGTGAACCTGCCATATCTTCCTCCGTCAGTTAACGTAATATCTGAATTTTTTCCATGATTTCGCGCTGTTTCTGCTCCATGGACAGCCGTTCATCCTCTTCCATGTGGTCATAGCCGAACAGGTGCAGCATACTGTGCGCAATCAGAAAAGCGAACTCCCGCTTCGGAGAATGTCCATATGCCTTTGCCTGCTCCAGCACATGTTCTTTGGAAATGACAATATCTCCTAACAGCAGTTCCCCGGATTCCGGATGAAATGCTTCCGGTTGTTCCTCCACGCCGGAAAAATCTCCCGGGACCTCGTACTCTATCATCGGAAATGATAAGACGTCGGTGGCCCGATCCATATTGCGGAACTCCTGATTCATCTCATGGATTGCCTCGTCGTCTGTAAGAAGCAGATTAATCTCTGCCTCATAGGGACATCCGATATAATCCAGTGCAGCCTCCACAACCGTCTCTGCAACCTTTTCTGCGTCCAGCGGCAAGGTTATGCTGCTCTCATCTTCAATATATAAGCTCATGACTTTCTCCTCTTCGCACCGCCTTTTGGCTGGCGTGTTCCCTTTTTCTCATATTCCTCATATGCCTTTACGATACGCTGCACAAGCGGGTGACGGACAACATCCTTACTCGTCAGCGTACAGATACTGATATCGTCGATACCCTTCACAACTTTGACTGCAACATCCAGTCCGGATACCGTTCCCGCCGGCAAATCTTTCTGGGTAGAATCTCCGGTAATGACTACTTTTGAGCCAAATCCGATTCGGGTCAGGAACATCTTCATCTGCGCCGGAGTCGTATTCTGTGCCTCATCCAGTATGATAAATGCATTGTCCAGCGTGCGCCCTCTCATGTAAGCGAGCGGTGCAACTTCAATCAGTCCTTTTTCCTGATTTTTGATAAAACTTTCTGCTCCCATAATCTGATAGAGCGCGTCATACAACGGCCGCAGATATGGATCAATCTTACTTTGCAAATCCCCCGGAAGGAATCCAAGCTTTTCGCCCGCCTCAATCGCCGGCCTCGTCAGAATAATCCGACCTACTTCATTGCTCTTGAACGCGGTGATTGCCATCGCCATTGCAAGATAAGTCTTGCCGGTCCCGGCAGGTCCGAGCCCAAATGTAATCATACCGTCCCGAATGGAATCCACATAGTTCTTCTGCCCCAATGTCTTCGGCTTAATCGGCTTGCCCTGTAAGGTATGGCAAATCAAATCCCGGTCAATCTCAACAATGCCCTCTTCCTGGTCTTCGAATACAAGCGAAATCGCATAATCTACATTCTGCTCCGTAATTGCATTGCCGCGGCGTGACAGTTCAACAAGCTGAGTAAGCACCCGTCCTGCTTTCCCGGCTGCCGCCTGCTCTCCCAGAATCTTTACCTCTCCGTCCCGCACAATCAATGTGACATGGAATGTCCGCTCCACTTTTTTTGCATATACATCAAACTGACCGAACACATTCTTCTCGTGTTCCGCCGGTATATCAATCATCACTTCCGATAAGCTCATTCAAGTTCGTTCCTTTCAATTTCAAGTATCTCCGTATCTGCCGGCTCTGCAATCCGCTGATTCAGATACAGCGTTCCCGATGCAGATGCAGAATCTTCGTCCAGATGTATTTTAACACTATTACTACGGATTTGAATACCCTTTTCTTTTAAATCCTTTGAAAAACGGGTAAAATTACTGCTTAATTGTGCCTGAAGCTGCTTTTCCGTATACCGTTTCTCAATTGTATCATATGATTTAACGCAGGAATACCCATATAAAACCGGCAAATAAAAATTCTCACCCAGTTTCAGCCGCCTTTCCAGACAGTAACTTTCCCATTTTGAAAAAGTATGTTTTTGGAAGCCCACTGCTATGCGGTAACTACCAATCTGAACGAAAGCTGCCCATCGCTGTTTCTTTTGGTTATATTGCTTTTGTGCATAAGTCACCGGAACAGAGTCTGTATATTCCATTGTAGTATCGGCAAATACATCCGCATCCGATATTTCATACCGGTATCCAATCACTTCATTTGCGTCATTGCATATTTCAATCCGGCCGGACACGAGAACCTCCCCTTTCTGTACCGAATCGCCGATATGTACCATCGGCACGCCTCGCCTTGTTATCATATCTGTAATAACACCGTCTTCAGAAGCAACCAAATCCGTCGGGGTTTCTGTCGCTGCATCTGTCTGTTGTTTGGCGTCCGGTTTTTCGTCCGTAGCTGTGTTTTCTTCTTCTATAAATGTGTCCTCATTTTCCTTAATCTGAATTTTCAGAAGGCTTCCTTCAACGGATGCTGACACCCATACAATATCATTGTATTGCTGCCGGATGTCCGTGACAATCTGCGGACAGTCTACTTCTTTCTTAGGCATACCAGGCCGGATGTTCTTTGTATTTAAGAATTCCATCAGTGTTTCATCTGTCCAGCTCTCATTCCCTCCGAAATGTATATCCCATATTCTTCCGGAATATCCGTACAGTAAGCCAATGCAGAGCAGGATGCCTAGAAAAAACAGTTTCCTCTTGCGGTAACGATGCAGGAAAAACGGAAAACCATAGCGTCCTGTAATGTGGATTCTTGTATGTGTCTTGCGCACAATCGGACGGATTTTTCGCACTCCGCGCAAATCCATATATAACTCATACGCCTGTCCGCACGGTTTCAAGCCCCAAATGTAAATCCGATGATAGGAACATAGATTCAGAAACCGTTCTGAAGAATATCCCTCCACCCGGATTTTCACATATCCACGCAGATATCGAATCAACAACTGAATCAAAGCTGTTACCTCACTCACAAAATTCTATCGAACAGATTTTTCCGGTAATCTTCATTTCATCATTTGTATAATATTCTATCTGCAATCCTCTTCCGTGCAGGCGAATCTGCTGTTCTCTTGTCTGAACCCGAATCAGGCATTCCGTATATTCTACAATCCCACGGTAATTTTCAATGCATACTTCATGATTGCCGAGAACCGATACTACAGCGGCGCCAAGCACAACATCTTTCGGCAGGCTGGCAGCAGATGCCAACCGTGTTTTCAGTAAATCCCGCTCCTGTTCGTTTTTCATAAAAATGCCACGCATACGCCTTTTATAAATAGTCTATGCGTGACATTTTGGTCTTATTCAATTGTATACATGTATAATTCGTGAAGTGCCCGTGTTGCACAGATATAATCTGCCTGTCTTGTCATCGGTGTATCTTCTCCTCCGCGGATTGTAAATACCTGATCAAACTCCAGACCTTTTGCAAGATAATAAGTTGTCACGGTCAGACCTTTGCGGAAAACCGTAGTATTCCGGTCCATGTAAGCAACCGCATCGGTTCTCCGTTTCAGAAGCCGGTACATTTCCCAGGCTTCCTCCTCTGTGCGCGTAAGGACTGCCGCAGTTTCAAATCCGTCACCGGCAATCTGAAACCGGAACAGAATTTCCTCAATAGTTGCTTCCACCGCAGAAAACTTCTGTTCAACGACCGGTTTCCCATGTCTGTCAAACAACTCCAAATCACAAATCCCTGTAAGCTGTGCTGCATAACTTGCAATCTCTACTGTATTCCGGTAACTCTTATTCATGATAATCTTCCGGACATCCTTTCCGAAAATTCTGGGAAGAAATGCCAGTACATCCTGTGCCTTTTCATCCATCGTCTGTGCCCTGTCACCCAGAATTGTCATGCGGCAGGAAAACAACGTCTCCAGAACGGTGTACTGCAGATAAGAGTAATCCTGCATCTCATCAATCACCAGATGTTTGATTCGATGATGCTTCATGCGTCCCCATAGACGGTATTTCAGATACAGCATCGGATAGACATCCTCATATACAAGTACGCGGCGCTCCGGCGGCAAGTCCGGCAACAAAGGATAGCCAAGCTCCTCCATCAGCCAGTTATAAATGACATATATATCTTTTGTCAGATACATATGGTCAAACTTTTCATCAATAACCTGCTGTTCCTCCTCCTTGATTTTGCGCCCCTTAAGCGTCTCTACCTCATCAATAAAATACTCTTTTACCGCATTCATCCGGGACAGAACCGGTGTGTCCTGAAATTTAAAATAGAACAATGTAATCAATTGCTCCTCTGTTTTCCTCACACCGCGCAATTCTACCTCATGGAAATCCATCAGACGGTCTTCCAATTCCGCCAGAAAGCCTTCTATCTGTCCGATAAACGCTGCTGACTGTTTGAATCGGAAACGCCGCAGTTCCTCCTCCGAACACCCCTTCAACTGCCGTTCCAACTGATGATACTTGTCTTCACAGTCTGATACAACGTCTTTCAATTCTTTATAAGCAAAAATATCGAAACTCATCTCCTGAATATTTTCTTCCCCAAGCTCCGGTAAGATATGGGAAATATAATCCGAGAACACACTGTTTGGAGACAAAATCAAAATGTTCGAAGAATTCAGTTTTTTCCGGTCATGATAAAGCAGATAAGCGATTCGGTGCAGGGCAACTGATGTTTTTCCGCTGCCCGCCGCCCCCTGGATAATCAGAATCCGGTCTTTCGTATTACGGATAATCTCATTCTGTTCCTTCTGGATTGTCCGAATGATATTCTTCAACTGAACATCCCCGCTGCTGCCAAGTTCCTGTTTCAGAATTTCATCATCAATAAGCATATCACTCTCAAACGCATATACCATCGTGCCATTTTTGATTTTATATTGTCCCTTTGTAACAATTTCCCCGGTGATTATTCCGGAAGGCGCCTCGTAAGATGCCGTTCCCTGATCATAGTCATAAAACAGACTGCTGACCGGTGCCCGCCAGTCATAAATAAGCGGCTGCATTCCTGCCCGCTCGGCGAAATTGGCGATACCGATATAGAACGGCTCCGGTTCTTCATCACCGTCATATAAAAAATCAACTCTCCCGAAGAACGGAGCATCCAGCATCGACTCCAGACGATGTTTCATTGCAGCCTTATTCCGGTTGGAATTCACCTGATGCAGCAGCGCCTGCTGATTATCGTAATACTCGTATCCGTATTCATCCATCTCAGCATAATTATCCCAGAAATATTCCTGCATATTATCAATTTCTTTCTGTCCCTCCGACAAGTCAATATGAATCTCTTCCAGTCTCTGTTTTAGTTTTCCTGTCACCTCATTTAAGAAAAGAATCCCTTCTGCTTCTAAGTCGTTATCCTTGCGATTGCCCATAGTGTATCTTAGTCCTTTTATTTTTTAGTGGTTCCCTGTTATCCTGTCTCATCGCTTGAGTAAATTCAGTTCTGCTTTTTCTCCTTTGCTTACCCGGTAGGACTCTCTGATTTTCTGGATGGATTTGTTATGGGTAAAATCATCCATCTGATTTCTCTCCAGAAATATTCTCGTCTGTGCCGGGAACTTCACATAGCAGACAGAGACAAGCCATGCAGCACCCATCTTTACATAATATCCATCATGATGTGTATTATTACATATTTTCAAAATTTCATGAATATGCGCGTCGTCCAGAAAATGTGCCAGCATGGAAATGAGCATGAAACGCACTTCAAATTCCTCGCTGCTGTTTTCATAGCGGAGAATATAATCCCACCAGAAATCAGGCGTCTTTCCCATAAATTTAAAACTCATCGTGCAACTGTCGCAGACTGCCCAATTCTGAATCTTTGGAACAAATTCCCCCAAATAACGTACGCGAAGCATATCGTCCATCTTTGCGAGCCCGAGCACAAGTCCCTGAAGCATAATTTCCTCATGGTACGAGTCTGCGGCAACTCCATACCGCGCCTCGTCCAGATACGCAATTGCATTTTCCTTCACAATGGATTTCGCAAGCTTGCGCAAGACAGGGAGGCGTACCCCCAATATATGTTCCTCGCCCGGCAGCAGATTTTTACTAAAGTCTTTGTAGTCCTCCTCCGACAGATGTTCGAGCCTGGCCCGGATGTCTGTAATCATTTCTCTTTTATCCATAAGCACATGAAATACCTTTCTGTTTTGCATAGAATGAATTGCCTGCTGTGGGCTACCAGCTTCCGCCGCCTCCGCCGCCAAAGCCGCCTCCGGAAAAACCGCCTCCGGAAAAACCCCCGCCTCCGGAACCCCCGACGCTGCCATAAGAACTTTGTTCTGGTTTTGGAGTCACGATAGTTGTCGTAAGCTGTGGCATACTGGTGTACAGTATATGATGCATCAGATAAAAATCGAAGTATGGTGTCCGTGACGGAGATTCGTACCAATCCGGCGCCGGAATCGTCAGATCCTTCATCTTATCCAGCAAGATGCCCGATAATCCGAACACATAGGCATATGGCAAAATGTGATAGAAAAGCTGTGGGCTTTCCTGAGCAATCACCTGCATACGTTCCAGCTCCGCTGTCTCAATGAAATCCCTGAGCCCTGTCAGATATCCCATCCATTCGATACACTGATTTGTCCGCTTTTTCATAAACCCGACCAGTACCATACAGGTTACTGACACAACTGCATAGCAAAGCATTGCCGGGAATAGGTTTATGATACTTCCATTCAACATCGGAATTCCATAAACCACAAACATCACCATAGCCGGAATAATACACAATCCGGCTCCCGCGCTGCCAAATAATATTCTCCGTCTTCGTGTTCTGGAATACCAGTAATCCACAGTCATGCAGAATATAAACAGCCCAATTGCGTAGAATGCAAGGAAAAGATATACAAGCCCGTTTATTGCCGCAACGGTATACATCAACGCAATAAAATATAAAACAGGTATCAATGCGGCGAAAAAAGAAACCCACCGCATAATACGTGAAGATTTTGTATAAAGCTGCTTATGATATTGCATGTGAAGCAGCTCTTTTGATGTCGCAAAGGTATCCGCCATACGATATTTCAAAGAAGAAACCTTCACTTCCTTATTCAGGCTGTCCCCGCCTGTCCCAAACACTTTGTCGAACAGAATCCGCGCGTATCTTGGCGTATTATCAGGCAAATCCCGAAGCTTGATAAATGCCAGTGCCTGTGAGTCTGTCTCTCTGATTTTCAGATACCCCTTATCCGCCCAGAACAGGAATAGTGAAATCAAATCCTCATTTGAGATGCTGCCGTCAATGATACATCCTACCGCAGCGCTGTCCAGCCCGTGCGGAGGCGCAAACTGTACAGACGGAATGATTGCTTTATCGCGGCCAAACAGGAAAAACAGAATCAGAACAGCAATAAGGATTGCCAGCGACACTACAATGTATATGAAATTGAAATTCCATATAGTGTGTACATTTTGGAAATATCCATCCGGCACTGCCATATAAAAAGTCATGCCACTGCCGACAGGAAGGGATTCTGTCAGCGTACCTGTAACCGTGTCGCCGGACCAGTCCAGCTTTACTAAATCCATCCCGTCATTCTGCTGTCCATAACTTCCGTAATAAAGACGAAGTGCATCCCTGTCGACCTCGTCCGGAAATACAACAGTAAAGGTACTTCCTGCGGGAATTTCATTTCGCCAGCCTTTGGGAAATACATTATAGTATACATTTGTATATCCTTTGCTTGTAATGGGTGTTATATGATACAGAACGGAATACTCTTTCTCCCCGGAAACTGTGACATCCTCAGAACCAATCTGAAATACCTGGTTGAAATTCTCGGAGTACTGTTTGAAAGGTTCCGAACACTGTACCTCCTGAATATCCGCATAATATGGGATATCCTGCTGTTCTCCTTCCGGTGTCACCTGAGTGATCACACCCTTGCATGGAATATAACGATAAATCCCATGTCTCTCTGAATCAAAGAATACCGATATTTTTTCTTCTATCCGATAGGAGTTATCGGATTCAATTTCAATTGTAGTATTGTACCGCTGCGTTGTCATATAGGAATCTTCAGTAATCGGTTCACTCCCTGCATTTCCGGAAGAGAAAAACCGGCTCAGAAGACCAATGTTTCCACCCAAGACTATTATCAGGAACCAGATTATAATTCCAGCCAACCGCTGATTCGTTTTTCCCATCACTTTTCCCTCTTTCGTCCGTGCCTGTTAAAAGGATACCTTTATATTTTCACGTTCCTGCTCATTATTTACTTCATACATTGGTTTCCGCCTGAAGCCAAACAGCCCGGCAAGAATATTTCCCGGAAACAGCTCGATTTTTGTATTAAATTTATTCACAACTCCGTTGTAATACCGTCTGGAACCCGCAATCTCTTCCTCAATCCGAGATAACTGATTCTGAAGTTCGAGGAAATTCTGATTTGCTTTCAGCTCCGGATAGTTCTCAGATATCGCGAATAATGAACGCAGGGAGCCTGTCAGAATATTCTCTCCCGCAATCTTATCCTCCGGTGTTGTCGCTGTCATCGCCATATTTCTTGCTTCAATGACCTTCTGCAGCGTATCTTTTTCGTGAGCAGCATATCCCTTTACCGTCTCTACAATATTCGGGACTAAATCGTATCTTTTTTTCAATGACACATCCATTGCAGAGAAAGCCTCCTCTGTCCTGTTGCGTAGTGTAACAAAGCCGTTATAAGAGCCTACAAGCCAAATAATCAGTAAAACCAAAATTACCAGAACAATCATTCCAACAAACATTGTCTTTTCCTCTTTTCCTTTCAATTAAATCTATGGACAGCTACTTATCAGTTTCATCCAAAATGGATGTGAAATACGGGCATTTGGCTGCATCAAAATTCACTTATTTGTGATATGGTTCTCCATTGATAATCCGGTAACTTCGATACACCTGTTCCAGCAGAATCACCCGCATCAACTGATGCGGGAATGTCATTTTTGAAAAGCTCAGCGCAAAATCTGACCGCGCAAGCACTTCCGCACCAAGTCCGATAGAACCGCCAATTATAAACGTAATATGGCTGGTTCCCTGCACTCCTGAATTTTCTATTTTATCTGCCAGTTCTTCCGAAGTCAGAAGTTTCCCCTGTATTTCAAGTGTAATTACATATGCGTCATCTTTCACATATTTTAAGATGCGTTCGCCTTCTTTTGTACGGATGCTGTCTTCCACAGTCTCACTCGCCTGAGCCGGCGTTTTTTCATCCGCTACTTCTATTATTTCCAATTTGCAATATTTACTCAACCGTTTGCTGTACTCTGCGATTGCGTCCCGCAAATATTTCTCTTTGATTTTTCCTACGGAGATTACTGTAATCTTCATATCTGTTCCTGCGCACAGGAGGTGATGTTTGACTTATTTTCAGCCAAATATTTTTCTGTCAGTCTCACTGCATCCTCAACACACTGGTCACAACTGCACAATGGTCCGTCAGAGCTGATGCCTTTTAACTCGCGGCAGAGATAAGAGCCGTTCTTCTCCTTGAACTGTAATGCATATTCTTTCACCTTTTTGTAAGTATCTGCCTTGGATGGTTTACTTCCCTCCAGACTGCCGACGCTATTGTGAAGTCCGATTACCATCATCATCCCGGAAATCGCTCCACACATTTCCATCATTCCCATACCGAAACCAAACCCTTCGGACATCCGGAACATCTCCTTTTCATCAATCCCGAAATCTTCACAAAATGCACATGCTACCGCCTGTGCACAGTTATATCCTTTTTTGTGGAACTCCAATGCTTTCTCAACCTTTGTATTCATAGTCACACCCTCCGAATTGAAAGGCGGAGGATACAGCTTGTACTCTCCGCCTTATTTTACATTATGATACTGTCATATAGTTTTATTCCCGCGGGCAAGCGCCTGTGGCACTCATTTGGCACCGACCGAAGCGGAGTGGAGCCCAAATTCCCCGCCCATTGGGGAGTATCAAGCTTGCTGTGGGGTCTTTGACTTATTCTGCAAATATTCATCAATACCCTTTGCAGCAGCCTTTCCGGCACCCATTGCAAGAATGACTGTTGCCGCGCCTGTAACCGCGTCTCCACCGGCATATACTCCCTCTTTGGATGTCTTGCCGGTTTCCTCTTCCGCTACGATACACTTCCATCTGTTTGTCTCCAAGCCTTCTGTTGTAGATGAAATCAACGGGTTTGGTGATGTACCAAGTGACATGATGACTGTATCCAAATCAATTGTATATTCGGAACCGGCAATCTCCACCGGGCGTCTTCTTCCCGATGCATCCGGCTCACCAAGTTCCATTTTGATAACTGTCATTCCCGTAACATTTCCTTTGTCATCTACATGGATTTCTTTTGGATTTGTCAGCAAATCGAAAATAATTCCCTCTTCTTTAGCATGATGTACTTCTTCTACCCGTGCAGGAAGTTCTTCTTGACTACGGCGGTATACAATATGTACTTCAGCGCCAAGACGAAGCGCTGTCCTTGCAGCATCCATTGCAACGTTACCACCGCCGACTACAGCTACCTTGTGTCCTGCTGCGATTGGTGTATCGTATTCGTCTTTGAATGCTTTCATCAGATTACTTCTGGTCAGGTACTCATTTGCGGAGAATACACCGTTGGCATTCTCTCCGGGAATTCCCATGAACTTTGGAAGTCCGGCACCAGAGCCAATAAATACAGCCTCAAAGCCCTCGTCCTCAATTAACATGTCGATGGTCGTGGATTTACCGATAACAACGTTTGTTTCAAATTTTACACCAAGTTCTTTTACCTTCTCGATTTCTTTTGCAACGACTTTCTGTTTTGGAAGACGGAATTCAGGAATACCGTAAACCAATACACCACCGAGCTCATGAAGCGCTTCAAATACAGTTACTTCATAACCGAGTTTTGCCAAATCTCCGGCACATGTCAGACCAGACGGACCAGAACCGATAACAGCTACTTTATGTCCATTCGTCTTCTCAGCCCCAACCGGTTTGATATCATGCTCCAAAGCATAATCTGCGACGAACCGCTCCAGTTTACCGATAGAAACCGGCTCACCTTTGATACCACGGATACATTTTCCTTCACACTGGGACTCCTGAGGACAAACACGTCCGCAAATAGCCGGTAATGCAGAAGACTGTCCGATTATTTTATATGCTTCTTCGATGTTTCCTTCTTTTACTTCATGTACAAATGCAGGAATATTGATGGCTACAGGACATCCCTGAATACATTTTGCATTTTTACAGTTAATGCATCTGGCTGCCTCTTCCATCGCCTCTTCCTGATTATATCCAAGACAAACTTCCTCAAAGTTTGTTGCACGTACCTTTGGATCCTGTTCTCTTACAGGAACCTTCTTTAATACATCTGCCATTAGTTGTCACCTCCGCAATTTCCGCAGCCGCCGTGATGTGTATCACCTTCCTGCAGTTTCAGCATAGCACGTCCCTCTTCTGTCTTGTACATCTGGCTTCTCTTCATCGCCTGATCGAAATCTACCAGATGTCCGTCGAACTCCGGTCCGTCAACACATGCAAATTTAATCTCGTCACCAACCTGCAGACGGCATGCTCCACACATTCCGGTTCCGTCTACCATGATTGGGTTCATGCTGACGATTGTAGGAATCTCCAGTTTTTTTGTCAGAAGACACACAAATTTCATCATAATCATTGGTCCGATTGCTACACATGTATCATATATTTTTCCTTCATTCTGAACGAGGTCTTCCAATACAGCCGTAACCATACCGGAACGTCCGTAAGAGCCATCATCTGTTGTGACATACAGATTGCCCGCAACGGCCTCCAGCTCTTTCTCAAGGATTACCATATCCTTTGTCTTTGCGCCAAGAATTACATCCGCCGCAATTCCATGCTCATGCAGCCATTTTACCTGTGGATATACCGGAGCTGCTCCGACGCCACCTGCAACAAAAACCAGTTTTTTCTTTTTTAATTCTTCCAGATTTTCATGGACGAATTCGGAAGGACATCCCAGTGGTCCGACGAAATCGCGGAAACTGTCTCCTTCTTTTAAGTCAGCCATCTTTACCGTCGATGCTCCGACTTCCTGAAATACAATTGTAATTGTACCGGCCTCACGGTCATAATCACAAATTGTGAGCGGGATTCTCTCACCTTTATCGTCCATCTTCACGATAACAAATTGTCCCGGATGACAATGGCCCGCAACTCTCGGTGCGTGTACATCCATCAGAAAAATCTTCTCAGCCAGTTTTTCTGCTTTTAAAATCTTATACATGATCTTCCTCCTTGTATTTGCGTTTTTCATTTTACCGCGCATAATCCGGCGTAAAATATCTGCCGCACTTTACTGCATTATAATGAAAAACAACCCTTTCATTATAATACGACATCTGAGAGGGGTTGGCAAGTATTGTTTTGTATAAATAAGGACAGATACCTTTCAGTACCTGTCCTTATACATCCTAATAGATTAAGTCAAAGACTCCGTCGCAAGCAACGGGGGTATCAAATTTGACACGCCCCAAAGGGCGGGGGCTTTGGTCTTTGCTCCGCTTCGGCCGATGCCAAACGAGTGCCACCGGCACTCGGCACCCCTCGCGGCAGTCTCCAAATATCCATGCAAGCATGGCTGCTTGGCTCTTTACTCGCGCGAATTAGAAGTCAACTTCTGTTCCGTAATATGCACATGTCAAAAGTTTTTCCATCTCTGCCGGTGTAATTGCACGTGGATTAGAACCTGTACAGGCATCGCCAACTGCCAGTTCAGCAATCTTAGCAACTTTTTCTTTAAATTCATCTTCGTTGATTCCAAATTCTTTCAGAGTCTTAGGAATGTTCAGTTTTACATTGAATTCATCAATCTTAGCGCACAGGCTGTTGATTAAAGTTCCTTCAGCTACTCCTTCCAGTCCCATTCTGCGGGCAATCTCTGCATAACGGGATGCTGCTACAGGGTCTTTTGCGTTGTATTTGATAACATACGGAAGATAAATTGCATTTGCGCATCCGTGCGGAATATGTCCTGTTGAGAATGCAGCACCTGTCTTATGAGCCATTGAATGTACAATACCAAGTAAAGCGTTAGAAAATGCCATTCCTGCAAGGCACTGTGCATAGTGCATCTGTTCTCTTGCTTTCATATTGCAGTTGTAAGATGCTGGCAGATACTCCAGTACCATCTCGATTGCCTGAAGTGCAAGCGGATCTGTGAATGGACAGTTCAGTGTAGAAACATATGCTTCAATTGCATGTGTCAATGCGTCCATACCTGTGTAAGCTACCTGCTTTACAGGGAGTCCTGCAACAAGGTCAGGGTCAACGATTGCTACGTCCGGTGTAATGTTGAAGTCAGCCAGAGGATATTTAACGCCGGTCTGATAGTTTGTGATTACAGAGAATGCTGTTACCTCAGTAGCTGTCCCTGATGTAGAAGGGATTGCACAGAATTTCGCTTTCTGCCTCAGCTCCGGGAAACTAAACGGAGTAATCAAATCCTCGAATGTTGTATCCGGATACTCGTAAAAAGCCCACATAGCTTTTGCTGCATCGATTGGTGAACCGCCGCCCATAGCTACAATCCAGTCAGGCTGGAATGCCTGCATAGCTGCTGCACCTTTCATAACAGTCTCTACAGATGGATCCGGCTCAACACCTTCGAATAACTCTACTTCCATTCCTGCTTCTTTTAAGTAGTTCACTGCTCTGTCAAGGAATCCCTGACGTTTCATTGAGCCACCGCCTACAACGAGGATAGCTTTTTTACCTTTCAGGTTTTTCAGTTCTTCCAGACATCCTTTTCCGTGATATACGTCTCTTGGTAATGTAAATCTACTCATGTTATGCATCTCCTTATGTATGTGTTATTTTTTTAACATATACATTATAGCACCGTTAATCTTTTGGTACAAGTGATTCTTTGTAAAACCGCGGCAAAATTATCAACAAAAAAACCACTGTATTTTTGTTGATAAATACAATGGTTTTTTCCGAGGCATTTGTTCCTGTTTTCTACTGCAATTCCAGTACATAATTCCGTTTTGTAACCTGCGTTGTTTTCCCGCTTTTATTTACGAGAATTGCGGAAAATATCGTCTGCCCTTCCGGCATGTCGATTGGCCCTGTATATTGTGCAGATGCGGTTGTCGGTATTGTATTGTCCATCGTGTAATACGCGGTATACCCTTCCGGAACGGTGATACTAATCTGTGTAGCGGAAGTATATTGCCCTGTTGATGGTGTCACTGCCGGTGCATCCTCTATCGGAATCTCCACCTGATAAGTTTTGGATGCAACCAGACTCGGGATTCCTTTTTTATTGATGCAGACCGCTTTGATTACCACTGTTCCATCTTCAATCAGAATCGGATTTGAATAAGTATCTGTACTTTCTGTTGCAGGCCCGTTTTCACCCGCTACAGGCTCTGTACCATCTGTCGTATAATAAATGGTTCCGTCTCCAGTCAGTGTTACCTGCTGAACTTCGGTATATGTACCTTCCTCCAGGCTGAACTCCGGCATATCGGAAACATACGCGCTCATATGCTTCAGCACGTTTTTGCTGCATCCTTCCAGAACGCCGGATATTTTATCCGCCTGTTCCGTATCCAGATAGAATTTTGCAAGCGCCTCATATAAGCCGGTATTTTCCGGCTGTGAATCAATCGCGTTAAGAAACACATTTTCTGCCTTATCCAGTTCTTCCTGCTTAATAAATACTTTGGACAAACCGATATAAGCGTCTGCTTTCTTCGCGTCTTTTCCTGCCGCGCGGTTATAATACTTCTCTGCCGCACGGTACGACCCCGCCTGTAAAGCTTTATCTCCCTGATTCATGATGCCGGTATAAGAGTTTCTGTACAGGAGTACCGCACATATTGCAACCACTGCAACGACCGTAAACATCACCAGCAGCAGATTTCTACGTTTTTTCTTTGCCTTCTCGCGCCGCAGGTTCTGCTGGCGCTTTTTATCCTCTGCGTTTCTGCGCAGATTTTCCGTATTCTGACGCACAGCACCCGTTCGGCGCATCGCCGCAGTCTGGCGGGCATCGCCATTCTGGCGCATATTCCCGGTCTGATGGGGATTCCCGCCCTGACGCATGTTCCCTGTCTGCCGGGGAGCGTCACCGCCCTGACGCCGTGCTCCCGCCGCATCAGCGGAACGTCTGCGCGTTGCGCGGATGCGGTCGAGTTCTCCCTGACTT
The DNA here is from genome assembly GCA_002320245.1 of Lachnospiraceae bacterium UBA1683. GTDB lineage: Bacteria > Bacillota > Clostridia > Lachnospirales > Lachnospiraceae > Schaedlerella. The sequence continues at coordinate 47,471 of DCKD01000028.1, read as the reverse complement.
AATACACGTGTAGAATTACCATATTCACGTTCAGCACGTCTCTGATAATTCCGCAGTGCATCCGCCTGAATCGGCCTTGTAGCATCTTCAACCGAGCCTTTTACTTCTCTGGCAAGGACGTCATCCAGTGGATTATAGTCAGGTACCATCTGAACTTCTGTGCCGCAGTCCGGACAAATGAGCATGCTGGCCGGAATTTCTGCACCGCAATTTGTACATTTCATCTAATGGTTCCTCCTACTTACGCGCCGTTTCCACACAGTTGTTCATTAGCATCGCGATGGTCATCGGTCCGACTCCACCCGGAACCGGAGTGATTGCAGAAGTTTTCTCTGCCACCTCGTCAAATGCAACATCACCGCACAGCTTATTGTTTTCATCACGATGCATACCGACGTCAATCACAACAGCCCCGTCTTTGACATAGTCTGCTGTAATAAACTGTTTTTTTCCAATCGCAACAATTAAAATATCCGCACGTTTCGTAACTTCTTTCAAATCTTTTGTATGAGAATGTGCAATCGTTACCGTTCCGTTTTCCCTCAGTAAAAGTGCCGCCATCGGCTTTCCTACAATGTTGCTCCTGCCGACAATGACGCACTCTTTTCCGTCAATGGAAATGCCGGAACGCTTTAAAAGCTGGATTATCCCGGCAGGAGTACAGGATAGGAATCCTTTTTCCCCAATCCACAGACGCCCCACACTGACCGGATGGAACCCATCCACATCCTTCTCCGGCGAAATTGCACGGATAACCTTATCCTCGTCAATATGTCCCGGTAATGGGAGCTGAACAAGAATTCCATTCACATGGTTGTCTTGATTGAGGCGGTCAATCAACTGCAGCACTTCTCCCTCTGTGGTAGATTCTTCCAGCTCATAAGCTGCAGATTCAATGCCAATGTATGCACATGCCTTTTTCTTATTATTTACATATACGGAAGATGCGGTATCTTTTCCGACCTGAATCACTGCAAGACATACTTGCCTGCCCTGTTTTTTTAGCAGCTCTACTTCTGCCTTCAACTCATCCCTGATTTCTTTTGAAATCTTTTTTCCGTCTATCAACTGCATTCTTTTCTATTCTCCTTAAAACAGACCTGTAATTTTTCCGTCTTCTGATACATCAATGTTATTTGCGGCAGGCGTTTTCGGAAGTCCCGGCATAGTCATAACCGCTCCTGTAAGGGCTACGACAAACCCTGCACCTGCGCTGACATATACTTCGCGGATATGAATATCAAAATTCTCCGGACGCCCCAGTTTCTTCGCATCGTCAGAAAGAGAGTATTGGTTTTTAGCCATACAGATTGGAAATTTTCCAAATCCCATTTCTTCAATCTTCGCAAGCTGTTTCTGTGCTGCCGGTTCAAAGACGACTCCTTTTGCTCCGTAGATTTCTTTTGAAATTGTCTCAATCTTCCCTTTCAGGGACAGTTCATCCTCATATAATACATGGAAATTGCTCTTCTTATTCTCCAGTGTCTCCAGAATTTTTTCTGCAAGTGCGATTCCGCCTTCACCGCCTTTTTCCCATACTTCGGAAAGTGCAAATTCACAGCCGCGCTCCTCACAGAACTTGCGGATATACTCATTCTCTGCATCGGTATCTGTCACGAAAGAATTGAGTGTTACAACTACAGGCACCCCAAATTTCTGTATATTTTCAATGTGTTTTTCCAGATTCACAATTCCCCTTTTCAGTGCCTCCAGATTTTCTTCTGCCAAGTCACTCTTTGCAACTCCGCCATTATACTTCAAAGCACGCACGGTCGCGACCAGAACCACTGCGTCTGGTTTCAGCCCGACCTTTCTGCACTTGATGTCCATGAACTTCTCTGCGCCGAGGTCCGCACCGAAACCAGCCTCTGTCACTGTGATATCACTCATTTTCAATGCCATCTTTGTCGCGCGGACACTGTTGCATCCATGTGCAATATTTGCAAACGGTCCACCGTGGACCAATGCCGGAGTATGCTCCAGTGTCTGAATCAGATTTGGTTTGATTGCATCTTTCAAAAGTGCGGTCATTGCACCTGTTGCCTGCAAATCATCTGCAGTCACCGGATTGCCGCTGAAATCGTATGCAACGATAATTCTGCCGATTCTTCTCTTCAAATCCTGCAAATCATCTGCCAAACAGAGAATTGCCATAATTTCGGATGCAACGGTGATAACAAAATGGTCTTCTCTTACCATACCGTCCATTTTATTTCCAAGTCCGACTACAATATTGCGAAGTACCCGGTCGTTCATATCTACACAACGTTTCCATACAACCTGTCTCGGATCAATCTGTAAAGCATTTCCCTGCTGAATGTGATTGTCAAGCATCGCGGCAAGCAGGTTATTTGCAGACGTAATCGCATGGAAATCTCCGGTAAAGTGCAGATTCAGGTCTTCCATCGGAACAACCTGAGCATATCCGCCTCCTGCGGCTCCTCCCTTGATTCCGAAACATGGTCCGAGGGATGGCTCACGCAGTGCGATTACTGCTTTCTTTCCCATTTTTGCAAATGCCTGTCCCAGACCGACAGAAGTCGTTGTCTTCCCCTCTCCTGCCGGGGTAGGATTGATTGCGGTTACAAGCACCAGTTTCCCATCTTTATTATCTTTGATTTTATCCCAGAATTCTTCGGAAAGTTTTGCTTTGTATTTTCCGTAAAATTCCAAATCATCCTCTGTGATTCCTGCATTTTCTGCAACTACTTTGATTGGCAGCATCGCTGCCTCCTGTGCAATCTGAATATCTGTTTTCATTTGTAGCCCTCCTTTTTTTCTTGTGGATTTCATTTATAACCAGACCTTTTACCGGTCTTTTTTGCCTTCGTTTATTCCCGCGGGCAACGAGCAAAGCAGCCGCCCCTTAGGGCGCGTCAAAATTGATGCCCCGTTGCTTGCAGCGGGGGCTTTGGCTGCTCTGTCAGATATTGTTCAAATTCATCCTTCGTCATCAGAACTTTCCGCGGTTTTGTACCCTCTTCCGGACCGACCACGCCCGCGTCCGCCAGTTGGTCCATGATTCTTGCCGCACGGTTGAATCCGATTTTGAACATTCTCTGCAACATTCCGATGGATGCCTTTTCTTTCTCAATAATCAGTCTGCCCGCATCCGCAAAATAGTGATCGCGGTCATCACCTGCATCGGATGCAGTTCCCGGCATGATGCTTCCTCCATCATTTCCCAAATCACTGTTCATGTGTTCTTCCAGCTCCCGGCTGTATGCAGCCCCTCCTGACTGTTCAATCAGATAGTCTACCACCTGCTGCACTTCTTTGTCGGAAACAAATGAACCTTGTACACGGACCGGTTTCGGATATCCGGTCGGATAAAATAGCATATCACCCTTTCCAAGCAGCTTTTCCGCACCGTTCATATCAATAATGGTACGTGAATCCACGCCTGAAGATACGGCAAATGCAATCCGCGACGGCATATTTGCTTTTATTAATCCGGTGATGACATTCACCGAAGGTCTCTGTGTCGCCAGAATCAGGTGGATTCCGGCTGCTCTTGCAAGCTGTGCCAGACGGCAGATTGCACCTTCCACGTCCTTCGGGGCAACCATCATCAAGTCTGCAAGCTCATCCACAATAATGATAATCTGGGCCATCTTCTTCGGTGTCGTTTCTTCTTGTTTCATATACGCAATTTTTTCGTTGAATCCCTTCAGATCACGGACATTATGCTCTGCGAATAACTGGTACCGTTTCATCATCTCGGCTACAGCCCAGTTCAAGGCGCCCGCTGCTTTACGGGGATCTGTCACGACCGGAATCAGCAAATGCGGAATCCCGTTATACACATTCAGCTCAACAACCTTTGGATCCACCATAATCAGTTTTACATCCTCCGGATTGGCTTTGTAAAGAATACTCATAATAATTGTGTTGATACAGACCGATTTACCGGAACCGGTTGCCCCTGCAACAAGCAGATGCGGCATTTTGGCAATATCAGCAACAACTACTTTCCCCGCAATATCCTTACCAACCGCAAACGCAAGTTTTGCCTTACTTTTCTTAAACTCCGGTGATTCCAGTAAGTCGCGAAGCATTACTGCCGTATTCTCACTGTTTGGAACCTCGATTCCAACCGCCGCTTTTCCCGGAATCGGCGCCTCAATCCGCAAGTCTGAGACTGCAAGATTCAGTTTGATATCATCGGCAAGTCCCACAATTTTGCTGACCTTCACTCCCTGCTCCGGCTGTAGTTCATACCGTGTAACAGACGGGCCACAGCTTGCATTTGTTACATGCACCTTTACACCAAAATTCAGCAGTGTCTGTTCCAGTTTCATGGCGGTTGCACGTAAATGGGCATCCGAATCCCCACCGGAAGATTTTCCGCGTTTAAGCAGCGTCAATGGCGGAATGCGGTATTCCCGTTTCGGTGCTTCCGCCTGTGCCTGCACCGCCGATTCTACTGCCTGTGCCTCTTGATTTACAACGTGTGCGTCCTCCGCAGTCTGCCGTTTTTTTGTCTGTTTGTCAGCCGTTCCCGCCGATGCAGTTTCAAAATCCACAGGAACCGTACTGTCCTCCGCAGACTCCAACGTTTCCGGTATATCATGTTCTACCGCTCTGTTGATTACAAAATCATCCAATGAATTCTCTATGGAAGTCGCTTTTTCATCAAACAAAGAACCTGCCGGTGCCGAAGCAGAAACATCAGCCCCTGCTTCCGGCGTCAGTTCCTGTACCTCCGGTGATTTTCCAAGTGGTTTTCCGGTCTTCAAAGTCGTTGCAAAAGAAACACCGGATACTTTCTGCTCCCGCCCCCGGTTTCCTTTGCCCCGTTTTCCCTGTCCTTCCAGTTCCCCGCCTTCCGTCTGAGCTGCCCGCAGCGCTTTGGTTTTCTGACGTTCCTCTTTGCGCTGCGCGGATTTAATCACCGAAGTCTCATGACGTTTCTTTGCATCTTCATACACAGCCTTGCTGTGATGCCCCAACGGTCTGAGTAACGATTTTTCTGTAATCAGGATAACACAGACAATTCCGAGTATGATTACAACTACATAAGTTCCTACCGTTCCGATTGTCGGGCACAACAGTTTCATCAGACAGCCGCCTGCCAGTCCTCCCGCATTTTTATGCAGGCTGGACTGCCGGTAATATGACATCAACCCGGCACCGGAATCGTAAGGATTCCCAACAAGTTCTAACAGTGTGGCTATCAGAACCATAAGAACAGCCACTGCTGCTGTCTTTATGTAAGCGTGTGAGTTGCCCTTATTTGAGATTAAGAAAGCAACCACACCAAAAATAACAATTGGAATCAGATATGCAATCCAGCCAAAGATTCCAAACAATATGGATGAAACCGCATCGCCTGCCAGACCACCTAGTCCGAAGTTACTAATCAGGAGCAATATGCACACTGCCAGTACACATAATATTGTAATTTCTTCCCGGATGACGGTGTTATCCTGCGTCTGTTTTTTTGTACTTTTTCTCGCCGTCTTCCGTTTTTTGGTTGACTTTGCAGCCATTATACTTCCCCCTTGTATTTGAACATACTATATCTAGTATATCATCATTTCTTTCGTTCTTCAATCATTTCATGCAGTTTCTTCAAAGCCTGACTAATCCCCCCAACTTCATCAATCAAACCTTCCCGCACGGCATCTTCCCCCTCCAGCATTGTCCCTACATCTTTTACAAGCTGTGTCGGGTCGAGCATCAGTTCCTCCAGACGTTTCTGGCTGATTCGTGAATGCCCGGAAATAAATTCAGTAATCCTGTCCTGCGTTCTTTCTATATTACGGTAACTCTGGTAGACTCCAATAAACATGCCATTCGTCCGAACCGGATGGATCAACATCGTACCACTCGGCACAATAAACGAATAATCAGCCGATACCGCCAGCGGACCGCCGATAGAATGACTTCCGCCCAGCACCAGCGAAACCGTTGGTTTGCTCAGTGTTGCTATCATCTCTGCAATCGCAAGGCCTGCCTCTACATCTCCCCCAAGCGTATTAAGCAGAATCAGGGCGCCCTCAATCTCCTGACTGTCTTCTACCTCAGCAAGCTTTGGCAGCAAATGCTCATACTTTGTTGATTTTGTATTTCCGGAAACTGCCTCATGACCTTCGATTTCTCCGATAATTGTCATAAGCTGAATTCGGTGATGCCGCTCATCGCCCTCTAGTTTCAACGTACCGGTTTCTTTTATCTCTTCCCGGTTTTCCCTGTCTTCTTCCCGTTTTTCCTCCTGTTCGTTTCCTGCATTATATACCGATTGTTTTTCATTCATCCAGTCCACAATTTCACACCTTTCCATCCGTTCTGTCCGTTAGTATATGGAAGAATGGGGAAATATATACGCAGTTCCATATCGGATACTATCCAAAGCTGTTCCCGTGCAGACACAAATGGTTTCCGCTATTTTCAATGCAAAAATGGTACGAATGTAAATTGTATACATCCATACCATTTCAAATTTACTTCAATGCCTGTTCGACATCGGCAATAACATCTTCCACATTTTCAATTCCAACGCTGAACCGAATCAAATCCGGCTGAACGCCTGCCTCAAGCAATTCCTGGTCGTTCATCTGGCGGTGTGTGTGGCTTGCAGGATGAAGAACGCAGCTTCTTGCATCCGCAACATGCGTTACGATTGCAACCAGTTTGAGTTTGTCCATCATCTCAACAGCAGCCTTTCTTCCGCCCTTCAGACCGAAAGTCAACACGCCGCATGTGCCGCCGGCATATATTTCTGAGCTTTTTCGTAGTTCTTATCTCCCGGAAGAGACGGGTAAGTTACCCATGCAACTTTCTCGTGATTCTTCAGATATTTTGCTACTGCAAGAGCATTTTCACAATGACGCGGAACCCTCAGATGCAATGTCTCCAAACCAAGGTTCAAAAGGAATGCATTCTGTGGGGACTGGATAGAGCCCAAATCACGCATCAACTGTGAAGTAGCTTTTGTGATATATGCTGCCTTTCCAAACTTCTGTGTATACACAATTCCATGGTAAGTCTCGTCCGGGGTTGTCAATCCAGGGAACTTGTCTGCATGTGCCTCCCAATCAAAGTTACCGCTGTCAACAATCGCACCTCCGACGCAGGTTGCATGTCCATCCATGTATTTTGTTGTGGAATGTGTCACAATATCCGCCCCCCACTCAAACGGGCGGCAGTTTATCGGCGTAGCAAACGTATTATCCACGATAAACGGAACTCCATGTACATGTGCGGCTTTCGCAAACTTTTCCAAATCGAGTACAGTCAGTGCCGGATTCGCAATTGCCTCACCAAAGACAGCTTTTGTGTTCTCCTGAAATGCAGCGTTTAACTCTTCCTCGCTGCAGTCCGGGTCCACAAAAGTAGCTTCCACACCCATTTTTTTTATTGTGTGGGCATATAAATTGAATGTTCCCCCGTAAATTGCAGACGCACAGACAATATGATCCCCTGCTTCCACAATATTCATAATTGCATAAAAGTTTGCAGCCTGTCCGGAAGAAGTAAGCATTGCCGCAGCTCCGCCCTCCAAATCACAAATCTTTGCTGCAACCGCATCGTTGGTCGGATTCTGCAGCCTGGTATAAAAATATCCGGATTCCTCCAAATCAAACAGCCTTCCCATCTGCTCACTGCTTGTATACCTAAATGTCGTGCTCTGGTAAATCGGCAGTACACGCGGCTCACCGTTTCCCGGATTGTATCCGGACTGGATACATTTTGTCTCTATTTTGAAATCGCTCATTTTTCATCCTCCATGTTTTCTAGATACACAGACAGCACTGTGCCTGTCCTGCACAGTGCTCCCGAATCATTTATTCTTCTTCGCTCCAGTTATGGAAGACATCCTGGACATCGTCATCCTCATTCAGCAAATCCAATGTCTTCTGAATATTTTTGATATCCTCTTCCCTGGTCAGCTCAACGTAAGTCTGAGGAATCATTGTCACCTCTGCATTTGCCATTACAACCCCTGCCTCTTCCAGTCTCAGACGAACCTCACTGAAATCTTCCGGTGTTGTCAGAACCTCGTAACTATCCTCGTCCTCTACAAAATCCTCTGCCCCGGAATCCAGCGCAAGCATCATCAGCTCATCCGCCTCCATCCCGCAGTCTTCCTTTGCAACAATAATCTGGCCTTTCTCGTCAAACATAAAAGATACACATCCCGGGGTGCCGACATTTCCGTTTCCCTTTGTAAATGCGTTTCTTACATTGGAAGCAGTTCTGTTCTTATTATCTGTCAGTGTCTTGACGATAATTGCGGTCCCGTTTGGTCCGTATCCTTCATATGTAATATGTTCATAGTTATCTGCAGCGCCTTCCCCTGCTGCTTTTTTTATATTTCTGTCAATTGTATCGTTTGGCATATTGTTCGATTTTGCCTTTGCGATTACATCACGGAGTCTGCTGTTGTTCGCCGGGTCAGGTCCGCCGCCTTCCTTTACGGCTACAGCAAGTTCACGTCCGATTTTCGTAAAAATCTTTCCTTTTGCTGCATCGTTCTTTTCTTTTTTGTGCTTAATATTCGCAAATTTAGAATGTCCTGACATGTTTAATTCTCCTCTTTCCTGTTCTATTCCTATGCCCGTGCGCATTTAACATACTCCGGGCATATTATCTTTTTGATTCTACCACTCTTTTTTTTATCTGTAAAGTGGCAGCTACCGTTTTTGACAGAATCCCGTTTTTGACAGAATCTTATTCGACAGAGTGGCTGAATGTATCGTATCTGTTATGTATCCAGCCCCAGACTGATTTGAATTGCCTGACTTACCTTTCCCATCATTCTGTTGTCGATATGGCAGACAAATTCCCGCAGCCTTTGTTTATCAATTGTCCGAATCTGTTCCAGCAAAATTACAGAATCTTTGACAATGTCGTATTTCTGCGAACTGAGTTCCACATGTGTCGGCAATTTTGCTTTGTTCATCCTGGATGTAATTGCAGCGCAGATTACGGTTGGACTGTGACGGTTTCCCACGTCATTTTGTATGACGAGTACCGGGCGGATGCCACCCTGCTCCGAACCGACCACCGGACTCAAATCTGCATAATATATATCTCCGCGCCTGATAACCAAATTCATTCACACTCCGATTTCCTTTATTCCCGCGGGCAACGAGCCATGCAGCCATGCTTGCATGAATATTTAGCGCCGGCCGTAGCGGAACGCAGACCAAATCCCCCGCCCCTTGGGGCATATCAAGCTTAATGCCCCGTTGCTTACTGCGGTTACTATAATTAGTATTCCCGCCTTTTTCATCTCTATACAAACGGTATATAGTACGGAAATCTTTCCAGCTTATTCGAAACAATCCGTTTTGCCAGCCACTTCTCCATTCCGAATATAAACTCTTGGTATACGTTTTCCAAGACAGCAGACAAATTCATAGTTAAATCTTCCGCTGCGTTCGCTCAGTTCTTCCACCGGAATGTACTCATCGCAGTCATGACCTATCAGCACAACCTTATCTAAAAATTTTACATCCGGAATCTCCGTCACATCTACAAGAAACTGGTCCATGCAGACCCTTCCGAGAATCCGGGCGCGTTTCCCATGAATCAGTACATCCCCTTTATTGGAAAGAGAACGTGGGTAACCATCGCCGTATCCGACGGGAACCGTAGCAATGCGCATTGCTTTCGGAGTGACAAATGTCCCTCCGTAACTGATAGAAGTTCCTTCCGGCACCTCTTTCACAAAAGTCACATGGCTGATTAATTCCAATGCTGGTTTCAGTGAAATTGCATTCTTATCAACCTCGTCTGACGGATACATACCATACAGGGAAATCCCTGCCCGTGCAAGATTATGTTTCATATTGGGGAAATCAATGATTCCGGCACTGTTGTCACAATCAATATACGGAATCTCAACATGGCGTCTGCTCAATGCATCTTTCATCCATACAAACTTTTCATGCTGCTGATAAGTATAAGTTTTATCCGCCTCATCTGCCTTTGCAAAATGGGTGAACATTCCTTCAATCTTCGTATTTGGCAATTTGCTGATTCTGACAATTGCATCTGCAGTTTCCTCTGTTACAGGGAAACCGATTCTTCCCATTCCGGTATCAACCTTAATATGGAAATACGCTGTTTCTCCCATCTTCACCGCCAGTTTGGAAATATCCCGTGCCATTTCTTCGGTGTAAGTAGCCGGACGGATTCCATAGGAAATCATATCTTCATACTGGTCGGGAAATACACAGCCTAATACAAGAATTGGTTTCCCGGCACCTCCTTTTCTCAGAAGAACTGCTTCGTCCAGACTGGCGGTTGCATACCCCCACACATAGTCCGTAGTCTCAAACATACGGGCAATCGGCAGCGCCCCATGTCCATAACCGTCCGTCTTAATCACTGCAATCAGTTTTGCACCTTCTCCGATTCTTTGTTTCATTTGTTCCATATTATATGCAATTGCATCCAAATCAATCTTCGCATATACCCGGTTGTATTGTTTCATGTTCATGATTCCTCCATATTACTTCAAATTGAATCTCGGATTGACCCCATTTCCGATGAGTGCTTTTTCAGACATACAGCAATTCCCTGAATCAAGTCCTCCGCCAGCACGCTGTAACTTCCACAGGCAGCTTTCGCCTCATCCCCGCCGCAGGCATGTAGATAAACACCAAGCACCGTCCCCTCATATGCCGGCATATGCTGCGCCAGCAGTCCGGTAATCACCCCGGCAAGCACATCTCCCGAACCTGCTTTTGCCATCGCAGAATTTCCCGCCGTATTGACAAACACCGGATGTGCGCCGTCTGCCACTGCCGTCCGCGCATCTTTCAGCGCGCAGACAAGCGGATACCGGGCAGTCAGACGCTTCAGACGCGGGAAACGCTCCTCCGCCACCTCTGCAACGGAGCACCCTAAAATTCCCGCCATCTCTTTCATATGCGGCGTCAGAACAATCGGAAATGCCGCATTTCTTAACAGTTCCATATGGCACGCCAGTAAATTGATGCCATCCGCATCTATCACGCACGGGCAGTTACAAAACGTAAGTGTCCCTTTTACCAGTTGTTCCGATACCGCATTCTGCCCAAGCCCACAGCCAAGGCAAACGACATCTGCCCATCTCAGCCGTTTTTTCAACTGTTCTTCCGAATACTCTTCATAGGTAGAAATAATTGCCTCCGGCAAAAGCTGCTGCAGCACAACACGATTCTGCTCCGCTGTATAAATCTGCACCAGCCCGGCGCCGCTTGTATAGGCCGCCTTTGCACTCAGATACGCGGCTCCTGCCATTCCTTTGCTTCCGGTTATCATCAGCACTTTTCCATAGGTTCCCTTGTGGGAATTTGCCATGCGTTTCGGCAGCCGTTTTTTGATATCCGACGGCTCCAGCGTATAACAGATATCAGAAACATCCCGATAAAATCCGGTATCAATTCCTATATCGGGCACGACAACCGTTCCGGCATATTCATTGCCCGGATACAGAACCAATCCCAGTTTCTCACACTGGAAGGATACCGTCAGATCCGCCTTAAATGCAACCCCCAATATCTGTCCGTCAAAAGAACTGATGCCGGAAGGAATGTCAACCGCAACCTTTGTACCCTGCATTTGCCCCATCTGTCTGATGACGTCTGCATAACTACCTGTGATTTCCCTGCTTAAGCCCACGCCAAACACAGCATCAATTATAACAGTATATTCTCTCCGGGATAATTCTGTGAACACCGGGATTCCCATATTCTGAACAATTTCCATCTGAATCCGGCATTCTTCACTCCGGGAGCTTTCTTTACCTACAAATACAACTGTAACCTGCATCCCCTTTTGAAAAAGCAGCCTTGCAACCGCAAAACCGTCTCCGCCATTGTTGCCGGAACCGCAAACCACCAACGCGTTTTCAAGATTTATCTGCTTTTCTTCCATTGCCGCAACCGTCTGCAGCGCTGCACGTTCCATCAGGACAAGAGACGGGATACCAATCTCCTGTATTGTATGTGCATCCGCCTTCTGCATCCATTTTCCATCCGGTAAATAACGCATTGTATTTCACCTTCCCTTCACTTTCCATCCGCCATCTTACATTTTTACTTTTCACAGTGCCGGAGCCTGACTGAAAATCTGCCTGTAAAAAGAAATAACGTGTAAAAAGGCGCCCGGCCCCGTTTACACGTTACACGTCTCTACTCTCCGTGTCCTTCCTTGTGTCGCATGATATTGTAAGAGAGTTTCATCAAGCTGTCCGAGAGATGTACACTCTCCACAATCACATCCTTTGGAAGATTCAAATCTGTATGTGCAAAATTCCAGATTGCCTTAATTCCGTTCCTGACCAGAATATCTGAAACTTCAATTGCCTTTGACTTTGGAAGGGTCAGTGCCGCAATCTCAATCTCTCTCTCCTGCAAAAACAACTCCAGCTCATCCATCATCCGCACCGGAACATCACGAATCGTTTTTCCGCGCAATTGCGGATTCACATCAAAAATTCCTTGTAAAATAAATCCGTTCTTCTCAAAAGATGCATAATTCGCAAGTGCCTGCCCAAGGTTACCGGCACCGATAATCACCATGTTATGGCTCTGGTCCAGCCCAAGAATCTTGCCAATCTCTGTACGCAGATACTTAACATTATAACCATATCCCTGCTGTCCAAATCCTCCGAAATTATTCAGGTCCTGACGTATCTGCGATGCAGTGACATGCATCCTCTTACTCAGGTCATTTGATGAGATTCTTTCTACTCCAGCCTCATTCAATTCTCCCAGATATCTATAATATCTCGGCAGCCTCCCTATAACTGCTCTTGATATTCCTCTTGATCCCACTATTCTCGACCTCCAACCGTTATCTTTACCTATTATATAAAATTGCACGAATAAAGTCAAACTTTTGACAAAGTTTTTTCCTGAATTCCCTAATTTCATATTTTCCTGTTGTTTTTTATCTGATTTATTTTATAATAGAATACGTATGTCCTGACGAAAGGAGGCTTTACCATTATGATACTTGCATGTCATAATCTAAACAAATCATTTGGAGAACGTGTCATTGTAAAAAATGGCTCTTTTCATATTGAAGACAGGGAAAAAGCAGCGTTTGTCGGTGTGAATGGCGCCGGCAAATCTACAATTTTAAAAATTATTATGGGCACAGAACCCGCTGACAGTGGCAGCATCATCCTGACAAAAGGAAAAACCATCGGATATCTTGCACAGCAGCAGAATCTGGTCAGTGGGAACACGGTTTACGAGGAATTAAAAACAGCGAAGGCTGATATTATTGCCCTTGAACAGCAGATTCGTTCGATTGAGCATGAATTACGGTCACTTTCCGGTGATGAATTGAATGCACGGCTGGAAACTTACAACCGTCTGATGTCCGAGTTTGAGTCCAAAAACGGATACGCATATGAAAGTGAAATTGTCGGTGTACTGAAGGGGCTCGGGTTTCAGGAGGAGGAATTTTCCAAACAGGCAGACACGCTGTCCGGAGGGCAGAAAACCCGTGTCTCCCTCGGAAAGCTCTTGCTGACAAAACCGGATATCCTGCTCCTCGATGAGCCGACCAACCATTTGGATCTGAATTCCATCTCCTGGTTGGAAACCTATCTGCTGAATTATCCCGGCGCAGTATTTATCGTATCCCACGACCGGTTCTTCCTGAATCGCGTGGTTACTAAGGTTGTGGAAATCGACAACGCCGAACTGTGCATGTATAGCGGAAATTACAAAGACTATGCCGATAAGAAAAAGCAGCTCCGCGATGCGCGGATGAAGGAATACCTGAACCAGCAGAGAGAAATTAAACATCAGGAGGCAGTGATTGAAAAACTACGTTCGTTTAACAGGGAAAAATCCATCCGGCGCGCCGAGAGCCGTGAAAAGATGCTGCAAAAAATTGATGTCATGGATAAACCGGTTGAGACTGTCCAGGAAATGCACTTTTCACTGGAGCCTTCCTGTGTCAGCGGAAATGACGTTTTATCCGTGGAACATATATCCAAGCAGTTTGATGAACAGGTATTATTTTCTGATATCAGTTTTGAAATTAAGCGTGGAGAACACGTGGCAATCATCGGTGATAACGGAACCGGCAAGACTACCCTGCTGAAAATACTAAATCAGGTTACAGATGCAGATTCCGGCGCATTTACACTTGGCTCTAAAGTACATATTGGATATTATGATCAGGAGCACCATGTGCTACATGATGGAAAAACGATTTTCGAGGAAATCTCTGACGATTATCCAACACTGACAAACACGGAAATCAGGAATACACTGGCCGCCTTCCAATTCACGGCGGATGACGTATTCAAGCTAATCCGTGATTTGAGCGGTGGCGAGAAAGGGCGTGTATCCCTTGCAAAACTGATGCTTTCCGAGGCAAACTTCCTTATTCTCGATGAGCCGACCAACCACTTGGACATCACCTCCAAAGAGATTTTGGAGCAGGCGCTCAATGACTACACCGGAACCGTTCTTTATGTCTCCCACGACCGGTATTTCATCAACCAGACCGCCAGCCGGATTCTTGAACTTGTAAACCAGACGTTTGTAAATTATATTGGGAATTATGATTACTATCTGGAAAAAAAGGAAGAGCTGACTGCAAAATATGCTTCGGAATCTCCTGCAGCCAACTCCGGTGCCACAGCTTTATCTTCCGCAAAAGCATCGGTTTCCGGGTCTGCATCCGCCGGCTCCGGGAACAGGCTAAGCTGGCAGGAGCAAAAGGAATTACAGGCAAGAGAAAGAAAAAGAAAAAATGATTTGGCAAAAACAGAAGAACGTATCGCGGTGCTGGAAGAGCGGAATTCAGAAATCGACGGGCTGATGATACAGGAAGATGTATATTCCAACTCTGTTAAATGTCAGGAGCTTGCAGCCGAAAAAACAGCAAACGAAACAGAACTTGAGGAATTATACGAACGGTGGGGAACACTTGCCGAGTAACATATCCGCCTGAGACGCCTGCCATGTGAGTCAAAGACCCCGCTGCAAGCAACGGGGTCTTTGACACGTTCTCTATGTATGTAGCGGTCCGGATGGGCTTTTATATCATGGGAATGCAGTTTCCCATGATATATTCCTTCCATTACTGTACGGGACAACCCGTTTACAGACGAGTGGCAATTGCCTTGATAAATTCTTCGCTGTTTAATACTGTCGGATTCTCGATTGTTGTAATTAACGCCAGATCTTTTGTCATCTCGCCTGCCTCAATGGTGTCAATTGTCGCCTTTTCAAGTTTATCAGCAAACTCCATTAATTCTTTATTTCCATCCAACTCCCCGCGTTTTCTCAGCGCTCCTGTCCACGCAAAAATAGTCGCAACAGAGTTTGTGGAAGTCTCCTCCCCTTTCAGATGTTTATAATAATGGCGCTGTACTGTTCCGTGTGCAGCCTCATATTCATAATAACCATCCGGAGATACAAGTACAGATGTCATCATCGCAAGAGAACCAAATGCAGAGGATACCATATCACTCATCACATCTCCGTCATAGTTCTTACATGCCCAGATATATCCGCCTTCTGACTTCATCACACGGGCAACCGCATCATCAATCAACGTGTAGAAATACTCAATCCCTGCCGCCTTGAACTTATCATCGTACTCTGCATCATAGATTGCCTGGAAAATATCCTTAAATGTATGGTCATATTTTTTTGAAATGGTATCCTTTGTTGCAAACCAGACATCCTGTTTCGTATCCAGAGCATAGTTAAAACAGCTTCTTGCAAAGCTTTCAATGGACTTGTTGATATTGTGCATTCCCTGTACAATTCCAGGTCCGTCAAATTCATGTACCAGTTCTTTCGTCTGAGTACCGTCTGCCGCGGTATAAACAAGCTCTACCTTTCCCGCCCCCGGAACTTTCATTTCAGAACCCTTATATACATCGCCGTAAGCATGTCTTGCGATTGTGATTGGTTTCTTCCAGCTCTTTACGTTTGGCTCGATTCCTTTTACGACAATCGGAGCGCGGAAAACAGTTCCATCAAGAATCGCACGGATTGTTCCATTCGGGCTCTTCCACATTTCTTTCAAATCATATTCATCCATTCGTGCTGCGTTTGGTGTGATTGTCGCACACTTAACAGCGACTTTGTACTTCTTTGTTGCCAGTGCAGAGTCAATCGTTACCTGATCATCCGTCTCATTTCTGTGCTCCAGACCAAGGTCGTAATACTCTGTGTTCAGCTCGATGTAAGGCTCCAGAAGATCCTCTTTAATCATCTTCCAGAGAATTCTTGTCATCTCATCTCCGTCCATTTCAACAATAGGTGTTGCCATTTTAATCTTTGCCATCTTTGCATCCTCCTGTTTTCTTTTTTCTATACTGTACATCGCTATATTTTGTTATTGATTCCCGCGAGCAACGAGCCATACAGCCATGCTTGCAGCGGGGGCTTTTGCTTATTCAAATCCCTGTCTCCTCAGGTTCTGTATCACATGCAGGATATGTTCATTTGCAAGCTGCTCTGCCAGCTCTGCATCCTTGTCGCGGATTGCCCTCAGAATCTGTTTATGTTCCCGGATAGATTTTCTTGCACGTTCTTCAGACACAACAGAACTCTTCCGCGCCCTCTGGACATATTTATGGAAATCAATCAGCGTCCGGCTTAAAATCCTGCTTCCGCTTGCCTCATACAAAACCGTATGAAACCTGCCGTCCATGACCGCCACCTGCTCTGCGTTGCTCTTTCCTTCCTTTTTCATATGGAACTCGGAAAGCAAAACAATCTCATCCAACTTATCTAACTGTTCTTCCGTTATATTCTCCGTTGCCCACCGGGCACACAACCCCTCCAGCGTGGAACGGATTGCATAGATGTCCTTGACATCCTTTGCGGAAATACCAGTCACATACGCCCCTTTATTCGGGATAATACTAACCAGCCCCTCCAGCTCTAACTGCCTGAGTGCTTCCCGGACAGGCGTCCGGCTTACGCCAAGCTCCTTTCCGATTGTATTCTCCCTCAGTTCGTCATGTTCCTGATATTTTCCTTTTATAATATCGTCACGTATTTTTTGAAATACGCGGCTGCTCAAGGAATGATCCTGATAGTCTTCCATTCTTATCCGCTTGCCTCCCGAATCTATAATGTAATATATAGTTCCTCACATATACTATCTATTTTGTCAACTAATTCCTCATCTGTCAAGACCGTAACGCGTCCTTCCTCATATTCTTTGTCTACCCATGTCTTCAATGTGGTAACAAGTGCGGACCCCTTATCTACCTGACGTCCCTTCGGCAGTTTGTAGTAAGCGTTAATCCAATATGCGATTCCTGCCGCCCCGGATGTGTTGGATACGGATACCAATGCCGGCTTGTTCAGAAATTTATCTGTATCAAAAATATTGTAGATTTCCTCATTTTTCAGCATTCCGTCCGCATGAATCCCTGCCCTTGTCACATTGAAATTTTTTCCAACAAATGGTGTTCTGAACGGTACTCTGTATCCGATCTCTTTCTCGTAGTACTCTGCAAGTTCTGTAATCACCCGTGTATCCATTCCATCCAGTGTTCCGCGAAGCTGTGCATACTCAAATACCATTGCCTCAAGCGGTGTATTTCCGGTTCTCTCCCCAATGCCGAACAGGGAACAGTTGACTCCGCTCGCTCCGTACAGCCATGCAGTTGTAGAATTGTTTACTGCTTTATAAAAATCATTATGTCCATGGAATTCAATCAATTCACTCGGAACACCCGCATGTGCCATCAGGCCATATATAATTCCCGGGATAGAACGCGGAATCACGGCACCCGGGAAATTGACACCATATCCCATTGTATCACAGGCACGGATTTTTACCGGAATCTGATACTCTTCCATTAACTTCATCAGTTCCAGACAGAATGGAATTACAAATCCGTAAATATCAGAACGTGTGATATCTTCCAAATGACATCTCGGGCGAACCCCTGTCTCCATACATTCACGTACAACAGACAGATAATGCTCCAGCGCTTCCTTTCTCGTCATTTTCAATTTATAAAAAATGTGGTAATCAGAACAGCTTACCAGAATACCAGTCTCCTTCAGCCCGATGTCTTTCACAAGCTGGAAATCCTTCTTACTTGCACGAATCCAGCTTGTCACCTCCGGAAACTTATATCCGCGCTCCAGACATCTGTAAACTGCATCGCGGTTCTTCTTGCTGTATAAGAAAAATTCGCTCTGACGGATTTTCCCCTGTGGGCCGCCAAGGTTATGAAAATAATCGTAAATTTTTACAATCTGTTCCGTTGTATACGGTGCCCTGGACTGCTGTCCGTCACGGAATGTTGTATCCGTAATCCAGATTTCATCCGGCATATGATGTGGTACAATTCTATCGTTAAATGCAATCTTCGGGATTTCATCGTAATGAAACAGGTTGCGGAAGACATTCGGCGTCTCAACATCAACCAGCGGATACATATGCTCTTCCAGTTCCAGAAGATTGGTCTGCTTATTCATAAATACTTTTCTGTTTTCCATGTTCAAATTCCTCCTCAGCAGAAACAATGCCGTTAATCGGATTGCAGTTTTACATCCGTGTATAATTGTATACATTTATACATATTTTGTCAATACGTTACTCCGTATAATTGAATCATAAAGTTACGGCTCAGCCCGTACTCAATCATAGCGCTGATTGGGTACGAGGATTCACGTTTTGACCGGAATGGATTCTACCCATTGCCAAAGGCGATTCAAAATGGTAGGATGCGTAACAGTTCAGCCTTCCGGCAGAACTGTTATATTATAAAACCATATTATAAAACCGGACTGTAACAAAGGCCCGATTGAGAGACTATAACACCTCTGTTATAATCCCCCATCGGACCTTTTTTCTATATTCCCTCATTCAGTTTGCCGGAGTCCTGACGCATCTTGTCTGTGCGTATGGTCCCCGGTCTTTCATTATTTGATTACGCGGACCTTCAGCACGCCCTCAATTGCATTCAGTTTTTCTTCAAGTACATCCGTCACTTCTGCCTCAACGTCAATCATAACATATGCATATTCTTTCTTACTCTTATTTGTCATCTGAGAGATATTCATATTCTCCTGAGCAAGCAATGCCGTAAACTGCCCCAGCATATTTGGGATATTTTTATGCAGTATTGTAATCCGGTTTCCTTCCTCTTTTACTCCCATATTACAATCCGGATAATTTACGGAATGTGTAATGTTGCCATTCTCCAGATAATCGCGCACTTCCTTTACCGCCATCTTCGCACAGTTGTCCTCGGATTCCTCTGTGGATGCACCAAGATGAGGAATTACAATTGCTCCTTTCACACCGGCAATCTCAGGTGTCGGAAAATCTGTCACATAACGCTTCACCTTACCAGATACAAGCGCATCAACCATTGCTTCACTCTCAACGAGGATGTCTCTGGCAAAGTTAAGCACAACGATATCCTTCTTCATCAGACTAATCGCATTTCTATCAATCATTCCCTTTGTGCTCTCCAGCGCCGGCACGTGGATTGTAATATAATCGCACTCTTTATACAGTTCATCCACCGTCTTTGCATGATGAATATTTCTGGAGAGTTTCCATGCAGAATCTACAGAAACATATGGGTCATATCCGTAAACATCCATACCAAGATGTACGGCTGTATTCGCAACGAGCACACCAATGGCGCCAAGACCGATTACGCCAAGCTTTTTGCCTTCCAGCTCTGTCCCGGCAAATGCTTTTTTTGCCTTCTCCGTTTCCTTTGCAAGGTCTCCGTCTTCCTCATGCTCTTCTACCCAATTGATTCCTCCGATGATGTCACGGGCTGCAAGCAGCATACCTGCTATCACAAGCTCTTTTACGCCATTTGCATTTGCTCCCGGTGTGTTAAATACAACAATACCTTTTTCCGCACATGTATCCAGCGGAATGTTGTTGACGCCTGCCCCGGCCCGGGCAACCGCTTTCAGTGAATCTGAAAATTTCATGTCATGCATTCCGGCACTGCGGACAAGAATCGCATCCGCCCCCTCTGCAGTTTCTGTCTTTCCATAATTTTCATCAAATATTTCAAGTCCAATCTGTGCAATTGGATTCAGGCAATGATATTTATACATCTTACAGATTCTCCTCCTCAAACTTCTTCATAAATGCAACCAACGCCTCTACGCCTTCGTATGGCATTGCATTGTAGATGCTTGCACGCATACCTCCGACTGTACGATGCCCCTTCAGATTCTCAAGTCCGGCTTCCTTCGCCTCTTTTACAAATCTGGCATCCAAATCCTTGTCACCTGTAACAAACGGTACATTCATCAGTGAACGGTCCTCTTTTGCGACCGTTCCTTTGAACAGCTTGCTCTGGTCGAGGTAATCGTAAAGCAGTTGGGCCTTCTTTTCATTGCGCTCCTTCATTACTTCCAGCCCGCCCATTTTCTTGAGCCATTTGAAGACTTTTCCGCAGATATAAATACCATATGCCGGCGGAGTATTGTACAGGGATTTTGCATCTGCCTGTGTTTTATATTTGAGCATCGTCGGTGTCCCCGGAAGCACATCGTCACGGATAAGGTCCTCGCGGATAATTACAATCACAGTACCCGCCGGACCAATATTCTTCTGTACGCCGCCATAAAGGACGCCATATTTTGTAACGTCAACAGGCTCGGATAAGAAACAGGAAGATACATCTGCAACGAGAATCTTCCCTTTTGTATTCGGAAGCTGTTTATATTTTGTTCCGTAAATGGTATTGTTCTCACAGATATATACATAATCTGCGTCATCATCAACCGGAAGGTCGGAGCAATCCGGGATATAAGAATATGTTTTATCCTCGGACGATGCAATACGGTTTACCTTTCCGTATTTTTCTGCCTCGGCAGCCGCTTTCTTTGCCCACTGTCCGGTAATAATGTAGTCTGCGACACCATTTTTCATCAGGTTCATCGGAATTGCTGCAAACTGCTGAGATGCGCCTCCCTGTAGGAATAGCACTTTGTAGTTATCCGGGATTCCCATTAACTCCCTCAAATCCGCCTCTGCTGTCGTAATGATTTCTTCAAACGCTTTGGAACGGTGGCTCATCTCCATAACGGACATTCCTGTTCCATTGTAATCCATCATCTCATCTGCTGCTGATTGAAGCACTTCCTCCGGAAGCACAGCCGGTCCGGCTGAAAAATTATACACTCTGCTCATGTTTTATTCCTCCCTTTTATTCTCTTTTTTTCATATCATCCTCGTCAAACGCTTCGCTGATTGCTGCTCCGGGAGCTACCATCGGCCATACTTTGTCGTCAGAATCAATCTGACAGTCTAGCAGAACCGGAGTGCCAAGCTCCAGCGCCTTTGCAAGCGCCTCTTTGAATTCCTCCTGAGTTGTTGCACGAATACCAACAGCTCCCATCGCCTCTGCCAGTTTCACAAAATCGACTGCATCGTTAAGTACTGTCGCAGAATAGCGTTCATCGTAGAACAAATCCTGCCACTGGCGCACCATGCCAAGTACATGGTTGTTAATTACTACCTGAATCACCGGAATATGATGTCTTGCTGCAGTTGCAATCTCATTCATATTCATCCGGAAACATCCGTCTCCCGCGATATTTATTACTGTTTTCTCCGGACATCCTGTCTTTGCCCCAAGTGCGGCGCCAAGACCGTATCCCATCGTCCCCAGACCACCGGAAGTCAGCAATGTTCTCGGCTGCGTATACTTATAATACTGTGCCGCCCACATCTGATGCTGTCCTACTTCAGTTACAATCAATGCCTCCCCCTGTGTCTGGCGGTAGATTTCTTCGATTACAAACGGACCGGTTAAACCTTCGGGATGATATTTCAGCGGATACTTTTCTTTGTATTCCTGCATCCTCTCAAGCCATTCCGCATGGAACTGCTGTGTCAGTTTTGCATTCATTTTTTTCAGCACTTCCTTGATATCTCCGACCACACCGGTTGTAATCAGGACGTTTTTGTTCATCTCTGCCGGATCCACATCAATCTGAAGGATTTTTGCATTGCGGGCAAACTTCCTGGTATTTCCTGTCACACGGTCGCTGAATCTTGCACCGATGACAATCAGCAAATCACATTCGCTGACGCCGAAGTTTGATGTCTTTGTTCCATGCATTCCCAACATTCCGGTATATCTTCTGTCCGTTCCCGGAAATGCACCCTTCCCCATAAGGGAATCTGTAACCGGTGCATCTACCCTGTCAACAAACGTTTTCAGTTCTTCACTTGCGCCGGAAAGCACTGCACCTCCGCCCACGAAAATGTATGGGCGCTGAGACTCCTCAATCATCGCGACCGCCGTATCGATATCAGCATCCTCAATCTGGTTGCTGTCCGGCATATATGCGGCAATCTCCTCTTTCACATACTCCGATTTCGCACCTGTCACATCCTTTGGTATATCAATCAGTACAGGTCCGGGCCGACCGGATTTCGCGATTTGAAATGCCTTGCGGATGGTATCGGCAAGTTTTGTTACATCTTTTACAATATAGTTATGCTTGGTAATCGGCATTGTAATTCCGGCAATGTCAATCTCCTGAAAACTATCCTTTCCAAGAAGTGGCACACCGACATTACATGTAATTGCCACAACCGGAATGGAATCCATATATGCTGTTGCGATTCCGGTTACAAGGTTTGTCGCTCCCGGTCCGCTTGTTGCCAGGCATACACCGACTTTTCCGGTCGCGCGGGCATAGCCGTCCGCCGCATGAGCCGCCCCCTGCTCATGGGAGGTCAGAATGTGGCGAATCTCCGCGCGATGCTGGTATAACGCATCATAGACATTCAAAATTGCTCCGCCAGGATAGCCGAATACTGTATCCACGCCCTGTTCTTTCAAACACTCTATTACAATCTCTGCTCCTGTTAACTGCACAATGGGCACCTCCTAATTATTCTTTGGTACTTCCAGAATCGCCCCCCGGTTTCCTGAGGTAACCATTGCCGCATATCTCGCCAGGTATCCGGTCTTCACTCTTGGCTCTCTTGGCTGCCAGTTTGCTTTCCGTTCCTCCAGCACTTCAGCAGGCACATCTAACCGGATGGAAAGCTCTGGAATATTAATTTTAATGATATCGCCTTCTTCCACAAGCGCAATCGGACCGCCGACTGCTGCTTCCGGTGATATATGTCCGATGGAAGCCCCTCTGGAGGCTCCGCTGAAACGTCCGTCTGTAATCAACGCAACCGATGAGCCCAGTCCCATACCTGCGATTGCAGATGTCGGATTCAGCATCTCACGCATACCAGGTCCACCTTTCGGTCCCTCATATCGGATAACTACAACATCGCCTGCATTGATTTTTCCGCCTTTGATTGCTGCAATTGCATCTTCCTCACAATCAAATACCCTTGCAGGTCCTTCGTGTACCAGCATCTCATCAACAACAGCGGAACGTTTTACCACACTGCCGTCCGGCGCCAGATTTCCTTTCAGGACCGCCAGACCGCCGGTTGGCGTATACGGGTTTTCAATTGGGCGGATAACTTCCGGATTCTTATTGACAGCGCCTGCAATATTCTCTCCGACTGTCTTGCCTGTAACCGTCAGGCAATCTGTGTGAAGAAGCCCTTTTTTATTCAGCTCATTCATAACAGCCGGAACACCGCCTGCCTCATTCAAGTCTTCCATGTAAGTCGGGCCTGCCGGAGCCAGATGACAGAGATTCGGAGTCTTCTCACTGATACCATTTGCAAAATCAATTTCAAAATCCATCCCGATTTCATGTGCGATTGCCGGAAGATGTAACATACTGTTTGTAGAACATCCCAGTGCCATATCAACAGTCAGCGCATTCAGAATTGCATCTTCTGTCATAATGTCTCTCGGCCGGATATTATTTCTTACAAGTTCCATTACCTGCATACCTGCATGTTTTGCAAGCTGGATTCTTGCAGAATATACCGCTGGAATTGTTCCGTTTCCCGGAAGCCCCATACCAAGCACCTCTGTCAGACAGTTCATACTGTTTGCCGTGTACATACCGGAACAGGAACCACAGGTCGGACATACTTTATTTTCAAATTCACAGACATCCTCCTCTGTGAATTTACCTGCCGCATAAGAACCTACTGCTTCGAACATGCTGGAAAGACTTCTCTTCTCCCCTTTTACATATCCGGCAAGCATCGGGCCTCCGCTGACAAACACGGTCGGAATATTTACTCTGGCTGCCGCCATCAGAAGTCCCGGCACATTCTTGTCGCAGTTCGGAATCATAACCAATCCGTCAAACTGGTGTGCCATTGCCAGTGCTTCCGTAGAGTCCGCAATCAGATCTCTTGTTACAAGGGAATACTTCATACCGATATGTCCCATTGCAATTCCGTCGCACACTGCGATTGCAGGAACCATAATCGGAGTCCCGCCCGCCATTGCGACACCGAGCTTCACTGCCTCTGTAATCTTATCCAGATTCATATGTCCCGGAACAATCTCGTTATAAGAGCTGACTACACCGATTAACGGGCGCTCCAGTTCTTCTTTTGTTAATCCAAGTGCATTGAACAGGGAACGGTGAGGTGCCTGCTGCATCCCCTTTGTTACTGTATCACTTCTCATAGTTTGTTCATCCTCTCTTTTCTTACTGCTTCGTTTTATAATAATTTTATGGACTCTTATTCCCGCTGCCTGCAGCGGGGTCTTTTACTTTGAAATATATGCGCAGATTTTATCGCCCATCTCTGCGGTATCAATCTGTGTCTTTCCTTCTGACATTATATCAATTGTGCGGTATCCGTCTTTTAGTACCTTTTCCACGGCAGTTTCAACTGCATCTGCCTCTGTATCCAAATCAAAAGAAAAACGAAGCATCATTGCTGCTGACAGAATGGTCGCGATTGGATTTGCAATTCCTTTTCCGGCAATATCCGGTGCGGAACCTCCGCTCGGCTCATACATCCCAAATTTTGTTTCATTCAGACTTGCGGATGCAAGCATTCCGATAGAGCCGGTCACCATGCTTGCCTCGTCGGAAAGAATATCCCCGAACATATTCTCTGTCAGAATGACATCAAACTGACGGGGATTTTTTACAAGCTGCATTGCGCAGTTGTCCACAAGCATATGTTCCAGTGTCACTTCCGGATAATCCTTTGCCACTTCCTCGACTGTTTTTCTCCATAGACGGGAAGAATCCAGTACATTTGCCTTATCAATGCTTGTTACTTTCCTGCGGCGTTTCATCGCAATATCAAATCCACGTTTTGCAATCCTGCGAATCTCATCTTCATTATATGTAAGTGTATCGGTTGCCGTCAGGACTCCGTCTCTGACTTCGGTCGAACGCTCCCCAAAATACAGTCCTCCTGTCAGCTCCCGCATAATCATCATATCAAAGCCGCCCTCTGTAATCTCTTCCTTTAACGGGCATGCGCCCTTGAGTTCATCATACAGCACGGCCGGCCGCAGGTTTGCAAACAGGTTCAATGCTTTCCGAATCTTTAAAAGCCCTGCCTCCGGGCGCTTTGAAGGTTCAAGCTGATACCATGGAGAAGTTTTTGCATCCCCGCCGATAGAGCCAAGCAGCACCGCATCGCTCTGCTTCGCCAGCTCAATTGTTTCCTCTGTCAGTGGGACCCCGTGAACATCAATGGATGCTCCGCCCATGAGCAATTGTGTATAATTAAGCTCATGGCCGTACACCCTTCCTACTCTATCCAATACTTTCATCGCTTCAGTGACGATTTCCGGTCCGATGCCGTCTCCCTTAATCACGCCAATGTTCAGTTTCATAATATTTCACCCTTCCATACATAAAATGGTACTTTTCCGTACAGATACTATCCGCAGAATACGGTCAGAGCATCCTTCCAATACTCGAATGTATTTATCATACCGTATTTTCCAAAACGTTTCAACCCTTTAATTCGTAAAAGTATCAACAATAGCAAAGAGTCCGCCTGCGAACGCCCCGTGAGGCGCGGCTGCGAAGCAACAGCTTCCTTCTCTGCGCTTCTGTGCTCCTCCGGAGGGTTTTGTTTCATAGGAATTGCAGCACAATTTCCTATAGAACAAAAAAACCGGAAGCAAATGCCTCCGGTTCTTCTCTTAGTTCTTATTCTGCTGTACCTGGTTTTTCAAGCTGTGCAATTGCCGCTTTCTGCATTGGAATACGGCAGTTCTTGTTATTCCCGAATTCCACGATGACATCATCATCCGAAATATCAATAATCACTCCATAAAAACCGCTTGTAGTCAAAACGGTATCACCTACTTCCATTGTAGAAAGCATTGCCTGGATCCTCTTCTGCTCTTTCTTCTGCGGTCTCATCAAAAAGAACCACATACCACCAATGATTACTACATAAACAAGAATCACACTTACCATGCCAGCACTGCCTGAAGCTGCTGCTAAAACTCCATTCATTTTACATCCTCCTAAATTCAATCTTAAAGACAATACATTAATCATACACAAAATCGTGTCAATCTTCAAGTATAATTTCCGTTTTCTTTATAATCTTTATAATTCAGGCGTTATTTTTGGTCTGAAGTACACCTTCCAGTTTTTTCTTCTTATAATCCCGGTAATTACCTGCTTCAATCGCCTCCCGGATTTCCTCCATCATTGTATTATAGAAATATAAATTATGCAGCACACAGAGACGCATACCAAGCATCTCTTTCGCCTTCAGCAGGTGGCGGATATACGCTCTGCTGTAACTTCTGCACGCAGGGCACTGACACCCCTCCTCAATCGGACGGTCATCCAGTTCGTATTTTGCATTGAACAGATTCAGCTTTCCACGATTGGTATAAACATGTCCATGCCTTCCGTTTCTGGATGGATATACGCAGTCAAAGAAATCCACTCCCCGGTCAACCGCCTCCAGAATATTAGCGGGAGTGCCGACACCCATCAGGTACGTCGGCTTATTCTCTGGCAGCACCGGAACTACCGCCTCCAGAATCCGGTACATTTCTTCGTGACTCTCACCGACTGCAAGACCTCCAACTGCATAGCCCGCCAAATCCAGTTCCGAAATCTGTTTTGCATGTTCGATTCGGATATCTTCATATACGCCGCCCTGATTGATGCCAAACAAAATCTGATCCTTGTTAATGGTGTCCGGAAGTGTATTCAGTCTGTCCAGCTCCGTTTTACAGCGTTTGAGCCAACGGGTGGTTCTTGCAACCGAATCTGTCATATACGCACGGTCAGCTACGCTGGACGGACACTCGTCGAATGCCATCGCAATGGTAGATGCCAGATTCGACTGAATCTGCATACTTTGCTCCGGTCCCATAAAGATTTTTCTTCCGTCAATATGTGAATGAAAATGGACGCCTTCCTCTTTGATTTTTCGCAAATCCGCCAGCGAGAACACCTGAAATCCGCCCGAATCCGTCAAAATCGGTTTGTCCCAATGCATAAACTTATGCAGTCCTCCGAGCTTTTTGACAATTCCATCCCCCGGCCGTACATGCAGATGGTACGTGTTGGAAAGCTCCACCTGTGTCTTAATCTGCCGCAAGTCATCCGTTGACACAGCTCCTTTGATTGCCGCAGCGGTTCCCACGTTCATAAACACCGGAGTCTCAATAATTCCGTGCACTGTATGGAACCGACCGCGCTTTGCATTTCCGTCTTTTTTTAATAATTCGTACATCATTTCCTCTTTCTAAAAGGGACAGTCCCCAAAGGCTGTCCCTTTCTATTGAAATTTATAATTCGATATCCGCCCTGCCAATTAATTATGTATGATAACCGGGGTTCCCTCCGGCATCATATTGTACAGTGACGCTGCCATATCCACCGGCATATTAATACATCCGTGAGAGCCGAACCCATCTGTATAACGGCTTCCGCCAAAAGCAGACTGCCAGTTTGCATCATGGAATCCGATGCCGCTCCACGTTACCCGCATCCAGTAATCGACGGGTGTTTCATATTCCGGTTTTCCCGTCTCCGGTTTAATATCCCCTACGAGTGTCTTATTCAAACTCTTTTCCAGAATATAGTATACTCCTGCCGGTGTCTCTTTCTCCGGAGTCGGTACACCGGTTACAACATCTGTCTCCAATGCAACGGAACCATTGGAAATGTACCACATGTGCTGCGAGGACAAATCCACCTCTGCGTAAGTATTCCCCCAGTCCTGTGCGCTGTGAGATGCCGCCGTCTGATAGTAAGCCGGTTCCTTCGTCACCGTCTCCCCATTCCTGATACTGTTTACAAGCGCTGTAAACTCTGTATCCTCATCAATCGACCAGCCATAAGTACCTCCGGATACTTCCACCGTTTTTCCTCCTGGAGTGGTGATGGTCCTTGTCGCACCAACCGTATCATACTTATCGCCGAACGCTGCCAGCCATTCCCGCACAGCGCCTTCATTCAATGTTACATTCATATCGCCGTCCACCGTCAGCCAGCCGGAAATCACGCTCTTATCCACAACAACATTTTCCGTCATTGTATAGGTAATATTTGCTTTTAAATACGCATTCATCGTATCGCAGGCATTCTTTACCTCTTTTGAACCGGATGTGTATTTCGGAAGTGCATAGCATCCTTCCTTCTCCATATTCAATTCTGCCTTAAACTCAGAAACATACTGTGTAATCTTTGTATGTAATGCATCCATATTCACTGCCGTACCTAGCACTTCCGGTTCTATTACAAACTGATTTCCATCGAACTTCGGACTTGCAGATATCGGCTGTACCTGTTCCGCCTGCACAGACTGCAGACCATTGATTGCGGATTCCAGTTTTTGCTCATCGTAAGACACATTCACTGTAATATCTGTTGATTTTTTTGAGAAAAATCCTGACGGCCACAGGAACGCATTCTGTTTCTTAATCGCATCCTGAATCTCGCTGCCCGATTTATATACCAAATCAATATCGGAACCACGGATGGTATCGGATGTATTATCCATCTCAAGTACTTTCAACGCATAGTCCTTTACCTGTTTTTTCATATAGGACTCCACATCTGCTGCTGTCTTCATAGAAAAATCATGCCCGTTAATCTCTGTATTTGCATAAAAATGACTCATAAAGAATACAGAAATACAAAGATATATGACTACTATCGCCGCTATTGCTCCGCCGGCTGCAATCCAAACCTTTCTGGAACCCTTTTTCTTTCGCTTTGCAGCGTGGGGTTTTTCCTCCTCACAATCAAATTCTTCATCTTCAAACTCTTCATCTCCGAATTCTGTCATTTCAAACTCTTCATCTCCGAATTCTGTAGTTTCGGACTTTTCATCCTCAAATTCTGCAGTTTCAAACTTTTCGTCTTCTAAAGAATCATCTAATTCTTCAAAGTCTTCTGCATCCCCGAAACCATCAGAACCGTATTCATTCCCATACTCATCAAAATTGACACTGTCGTCTTTGTATTCATTCTCATGGATGTCACCCTTGCTCATTTTGTGTCTCCCCTTTATAATTAGTCCATATTTAGTTTATTATATTATGAATTAAAAGAATTGTACAGTAAATTCTAGGTAATTTCATAAAATCTTAAAAACTCTTAGAAATAAAAGATTGCAGGATGTTTTTTCTTCTTATATAATACATATGATACCAGTGTCAAAAGGTCATGTGTTTCATGCTTACATGAAAAAACATAACTTTGAGACCCGCAAAACATGAGAAAGCAGCCGGATTAGGGTGAATTTCGAATGTTTTTAGGATTGCGGGAGCATGAAATGCGAAGCAATCCATGTATCAAAGAGGTCAAAAGATATTTTGCCCCTTGATGCTATGGCTTATTTTGCCTTGACAGAGGAAGGAGATTTTTATATGAGTGGTTCAACATACGGACGTTTTTTCCAGATTACAACATGGGGGGAATCCCACGGCGCCGCAATCGGCGTTGTGATTGATGGATGCCCGGCAGGATTAGAACTGAAAGAGTCCGATATTCAAAGTTTTCTGGACCGGAGGAAACCCGGCCAGAGTAAATACACTACAAAGCGTCAGGAAAATGATCAGGTCGAAATTCTCTCCGGTGTGTTTGAGGGACGCACAACCGGAACGCCAATCTCTCTGATGGTCCGCAATCAGGACCAGCGTTCCCGCGATTATGGAAATATCGCTGCAACTTACCGTCCGGGACATGCCGATTATACCTTCACGCAAAAATACGGTTTTCGTGATTTCCGCGGCGGCGGGCGTTCCTCCGGACGCGAAACTATCGGCAGGACTGCAGCGGGTGCGGTCGCATTTCTTCTCCTGAAAGAACTTGGCATCCGGTTTTGTACCTACGCAAAAGCAATCGGAACTGTCACGGTCGATGAATCGGATTACCATTTTGATGAAATCAGCCAAAACCGCCTGTATATGCCAAATAATGCTGCGGCCGAAAAGGCCGAGGCTTATCTCGATGAGATGATGGCACGGGCAGATTCTGCCGGCGGAGTTATTGAATGCCGTGTCACCGGACTTCCGGCAGGAATCGGTGAACCCGTTTTCGAAAAACTAGACTCATGTCTTGCAAAAGCAATCTTATCCATCGGTTCTGTAAAGGCATTTGAAATCGGGGACGGTGTAAGAGCCGCACTTCTCAACGGAAGCACAAACAACGACGCGTTCTATGCGGAAAACGGAAAAATCCGCAAAAAGACCAATCACTCCGGCGGCGTCCTCGGCGGCATGAGCGACGGTGATACGCTCATCTTCCGCGCAGCAGTAAAGCCAACCCCATCCATCGCGCAGCCACAGCAGACAGTAACTGAAGCCGGAGCGAATACTGAGTTAATCATCAACGGAAGACATGACCCTATCATCGTCCCCAGAGCGGTCGTGGTAGTAGAATCCATGGCTGCAGTTACCATTGCAGATTTACTATTGCAGAATATGTATAGCCGGATGGATAATATCATAAAATTTTATGAGAAATAAGTGTAAATCAACAGAATATTCTGGAAATGGAACGCAAAGGGGACAGTCCCTTCTCAGAAGGGACTGTCCCCTTTGCGTTCCTTGCGTTCCCCTTTATGAACCAACAGAACTATGGATACCTGTGCACTGTCCGAACTAATCCTGTGTTTTCTGTTCGCCGGAAAAAGAAAGGAATCTCCTGCCCTGACCGTATAGGTCTCTGCTCCATAATCCAGCCTTATCTTTCCCGCGAGCACATAGCCGAACTCTTCCCCCTCATGAGGATTATCCTGTAAAAGTGACTGCCCCGGTTCAATACGCAGAAGAACCGGCTGAAGACATGTATCCTGAGCTCCGGGGGCAAGCCATGTTATCAGATTAGAGCTGTCATCTTCCTTTTCCAAATATGTCTCCTTCGGATATACAATCTGGTGGTTTTCTTCTTCATAGAAGAAATCAGACAAATTCGTTCCCAGACATTCCACAATATGCTGCAAAGTTGATATTGATGGTGCTGTCCGCCCGCGTTCCATCTGGGAAATGAACCCCTTTGTGAGTTCTGTTCTGTCTGCAAGTTCCTGCTGCGACCAGCCATTCCAACCGCGAAGTTCCCGGATTTTCTCCCCAATCTGTTCTTCTATCTTCATATCCTTTTCCTTTTAGAATTACGGAGTCACTCATAATACCTGTCAAACGAAAAAGCAGCCGCCTCCGATAAATTCTCTCAAAAGGGAGTTGGTCGGAACATTTTCGCTGCCGATACCCACAAAATAATCAAAAAATTTCAGCAGTCGTTTTGCCTCTGCATACTCCGGACAGTGTTTGTCAACGCCAAACAGCAATGGTTCCACATGCGGCTTGAGAACGGCAAGTTCATACAGCAGCGAGGAATTGAACATTACATCTGCCTCTTCCTGAAACGGGAAGATATTTTTTTCTTCTCCTCTTCTGACCGAATCCCACATTGCGATTGTCTGTCTTGCGGACGTCCCCCGTGTTCTGGCATCGCGGACAATCCGGCGGACCAGACGGCCGTCTGTCGATGGAATCCGGTTGTGCTCATCAATATTTAACTGCGTAAGCGCACTGATATAAATCTTAAACTTATTTGCATCATTCAAATTTTCTGTCAGTTTTGGATTCAGGCAGTGAATGCCCTCTATCACAAGAATGTCCTGCCTGCCAAGCTGCTTTGGAACTGTAGAATAATTCCGCTGCCCGGTTTTAAAATTAAAAATCGGAAGATAAACTTTTTCTCCGTTGAGGAGAGCCGTCATATCCTGATTAAATTTCTCGACATCGATTGCCTCCAGACACTCAAAATTATAATTACCGTTTTCATCCCTTGGCGTATGTTCGCGATCCACAAAATAGTTATCCACGGCAATCGGATGCGGTGTCAGTCCGTTCACCCGCAGTTGGATAGATAACCGATGGGAAAATGTTGTCTTTCCTGACGACGACGGTCCGGCAATCAATACAAATTTTACATTCGGACACTCCGCAATCTGTTTGGCAATCTCGCCGATTTTCCGTTCCTGATATGCCTCCTGCACAAGTACTACTTCACGCATATCCTGATGGGTAACCATATCGTTCAGTGCGCCTACTGTATCAATCCCCTGCAAATCGCCCCATTGTACCGATTCTGCCTGTACATGAAACAGCTTTGGACGCGGTACAAATTCCGGAACCTCTTCCGGATGCTCCGGAACCGGAAACTGAATAACAAACCCATTTCCATACAAATGCAGGGAAAAATATTTCAGATATCCGGTATCCGGCACCATATATCCATAATAATAATCTTCAAATTCATTGATGGTATAAATATTTACCTTGGAAACCCGACGGTATTCGAACAGCCTCTCCTTGTCATACATCTTATGCTTCCGGAACATTTCCACCGCTTCCGTCGTATGGATGGAATGCTTCCCGATTTTGATGCACTGTTCCGATAGTTCCCTCATACGTGCATCCACGCGCTGAAGAAAGTCCTCGTCCAACGTAACCGCACCCTCCACTGTGCAGTAATAGCCTTTACTTATGGAAAAATGTATCCGCACACGCTCCACCCGCTGATGTCCGCCGACATCATGGACTGCTTTGACAAGCAAAAAGCACATACTTCTTCTGTAGGTGTCATTTCCAATCTTATCCGCTGTAGTGATAAACTCCAGCTCGCTGTCCTTCTCCAGTTCTTTACTCAGCTCCTGCAGCCGGTTGCCTTCCACAAACGCAAGTACAATCTGATGCTCATAGTACTTCTGAAAATCTTTTGCAATTTTTTCAAACTTCGTTCCAATCTCATATTGGGCTGTCCGCTCGCCTACTTTTACCGTACAAGTCCTTGTCTCCATACCCCATCAGCCTTTCTGTCTTATATTGTCTGTCTGAACCGTCTCTACCCTCAGTGGATAAGGAACAACACGCCTTTGTCCACTGAGGGCATCTGAATTACATATTTATATTACATGAAACGGATGTGATATCGGCTCGGTTATTACGTCCGTTTCCGGAAAACGTTCTTTTAAAAAATTCCTCATATCTTCAACAAAAATATACTCTGTGCCATAATGTCCCGCGTCAACGATGCAAAGCCCC
Organism: Lachnospiraceae bacterium UBA1683; assembly: GCA_002320245.1. GTDB lineage: Bacteria > Bacillota > Clostridia > Lachnospirales > Lachnospiraceae > Schaedlerella. The sequence continues at coordinate 14,089 of DCKD01000028.1, read as the reverse complement.
TGCTCAAGAGCATCCAGTCCTTCATGGTGCCCGATATCCCCTGTCACAAGTACATCTGCCCCCTTTTCAATCGCCGGGCATACCGCACTTTTTCCGGAGCCGGGAGAAGTTGCCATGCGCCTGACCAGTGTATCCATATTTCCGAATACTCTGACCTGCGGAAGCTTTAGCCGTTCTTTTACATAACCACAGCATTCCCTTAGCGTCATTTCTTCCGGAAGGCTTCCCACCCTTCCGATTCCTTCCGGTATCCCGTCAGATTCTGCCGTCACATCCAGCACTTCTGTATCGGAGAGACCAAGTATTCTCTCTGAAAGACGCGCCATACCGAGTACATCATAATTGGTATGCATTGCATAATAACAAATGTCATTCCGAATGAGGCGGAGAATCCGCCTGCTGATAAAATCCTCATCTGTCACAGTCTTTAACGGCGAAAAAATCAGCGGATGATGGGTAATCAACATGTCCGCTTCCGCATCAATTGCCGCCTGTACCACAGCACCGGTCGCATCCAGTGCCAGCATAATCTTTTTCACTTCCCGATTTTTCCGCCCTGCCTGCAGCCCCACATTGTCAAATGAAAGCGCGGCGCTCTTCGGGTACACCTGTTCAATCTCTTTCACGATATCCTTACACTGCATAATATTCCAATCCTTCCCGAATATATTCCAATTCTTTTTGTAATTCCTGTTTTCGCAGGGCAATCCGCTCTCTGGACTGTTGTTTCAGACCTTCGAGAATCTCCATACGGATATCCTGCTCCCTTTGCAGAAATTGTTTCAGTACCACATTCCTCCCCTCCAGCAAAAGTTTTCCGTATTGAAGTTCCGTCCCCGTCCACATCTCATTTACCGGACCTGCAGGACCATTTTTCTTCGGCGGTTTGACTTTCATCATAGGATAATATTTTCCGTCGTCCAACACCATATCTTCCTGCATAAATAAAAAACCTTCCTCTAACAGAAAGGCTCTCACTTTTTCAATTTCAGACTGTGGCTGAAGAATACATTCTTTCAGACTGCACGTCACATCCCAGTGCTCTCTTAATATTTTCATCACAAGACCGCCGCCCATTCCGGCAATCACTGCCGCGTCCGTCTCTTTCGGACAGAGCCGTTCAAAGCCATTAGACAGCCTGAGCTGTATATCCGCCGCCAGCCCGCATTCCCTGATGTGCTCCCGTGCCCGTTCAAGCGGACCTGCATTCACATCCATTGCAACCACCCTCGGTGATAACTGTTTCTCCACGAGATAAATTGGGATATAGGCATGGTCTGTACCTATATCCGCAACAGTATATCCGGCTGTCACCAGATTGGCAACAGCCTGTAATCTTTTTGATAATTCCATATCCGTTTCCTCTAATCCAGATAATCACGCAGCTTTCTGCTGCGGCTTGGATGACGGAGTTTCCGGAGTGCCTTCGCCTCAATCTGACGGATACGTTCTCTTGTTACGTCAAATTCCTTGCCAACCTCTTCCAGTGTCCTCGCGCGTCCGTCATTCATTCCAAAGCGGAGTCTCAATACCTTCTGTTCCCTTTCCGTCAGTGTATCAAGGACCTCGTCAAGCTGCTCTTTCAGCAATGTCTGGGCAGCCGCCTCCGCCGGAACCGGTACATTATCATCCTGAATGAAATCTCCGAGATGACTGTCCTCCTCCTCACCAATCGGGGTTTCCAGCGACACCGGTTCCTGAGAAATCTTCAGAATCTCACGGACTCTGTCCACCGGCATATCCATCTCTTTCGCAATCTCTTCCGGGGCAGGTTCACGTCCTAACTCCTGCAGCAGCTGTCTGGACACACGAATCAGCTTATTAATTGTCTCTACCATATGAACCGGAATACGAATGGTTCTCGCCTGATCCGCAATCGCCCTTGTGATTGCCTGACGAATCCACCATGTGGCATAGGTACTGAACTTATACCCTTTGTGATAATCAAACTTTTCAACCGCTTTAATCAGACCAAGGTTTCCCTCCTGAATCAAATCAAGGAACAACATTCCACGGCCGACATAGCGCTTTGCAATACTGACTACCAGACGTAAGTTTGCCTCTGCAAGTTCCTTTTTGGCATCCTCATCGCCCTCTTCCATCCGCTTTGCGAGTTCAATCTCACGCTCCGCACTCAACAGAGGTACTTTACCAATCTCTTTTAAGTACATACGAACCGGATCCTCAATGCTGACTCCATCCGGAACAGACAGGTCGATATTCTCAACATCTACTTCCTCTTCCTCTGCCATGATGCTGTCCAAATCCACATCTACATCATCGTCATCGTCAGAATTAATGCGCAGAACATCAATATTATTGGATTCCAGATACTCAAATACCTTCTCCATCTGTTCCGGACTTAGATCAATATCGTGAAAAAAGTCATTGATTTCCTGAATTTCAAGAATACTCTTCTTTTTCTTTCCCAGGGCAACCAGTTCTCTCAAACGCTCCAAAAATTTCTGTGTGCTATCTTCCATGTGTCCTTCCTTCCTCTGCCCGCGCCACAGACGCAGACACCTTGTTTTATTTTATCCTTAATCTAAAGAAATATGCAGTTTCGTAAGGTCCTGCAGTTTTTGCTTTGCCTCCATCAGCCGCTGCAGCCCCGCCATATCGGTCGGATTCAGATTCCGTGTCTGCTGGTCAATACTGTTCGACTTTACTTTCAGTATCGTTTCCTTCAATGCCCGTTCCCGTTCCTCAGACGTAGACAGCTCGCGGATCCTTGTATTGAACAGTGCTGCCGCCTCCCGGTGTTCCCCCTCCTCGGTAAAATGATTCAGAAGCCTTGCCGGATTTACCTCTCCGGAACGGTATTGTTCATATAGGAGCTGAGCCACTGTTTTGTACAACTCTTCTGTAAAGTCTTCCGGTGCAATGTATTTTTCCACCGTACCAAACAGCTTTGGCATATCAATCAGCCATGTCAGTAAAATCTTCTGGGAAGTCCGTATCCCATCCTCTTTTTTTATATGGTCTTCTCCCGGCTGCTTGGGTCTGCTTACCGGTTTTGCCATACCGTCGTGAATCGCCGTTTTTGTAACCAGTTTCTGCAGGCTTTCCACTCCGACATGGTATGCTTTTGCGACAGCCTCCACATAATTGTTCCGTTCCAGCTCATCTTCGAATCCAATCAGACGACGCGCCACTTCCCGGAAAAATGCTGTTTTCTCTTCCGGCTGTTCCATGTTATAATCCCGGGACAGCATTTCAAGTCCGAACATGAATCCATTTCTGGCGTTCTCAATCCGCTTTTCAAATTCCTCTGCTCCCAGATTTTTGATAAATTCATCCGGGTCTTTGTACGGCTCCATGCGGATAACCTTTGCAGCAATCCCTGCCTCTCTCATAATCGGCACCGCACGCAGTGCAGCCCTTGTTCCTGCCTCGTCACTATCATAGGTAAGGTATACTTCCTTCACATACCTCTTAATCAGGGAAGCATGTCCTGTCGTAAGCGCTGTTCCAAGTGATGCCACTGCATTCGTAAATCCCGCCTGATGCAGGGAAATGACATCCATGTATCCCTCACATACAAGAAAATATGGTTTTCTCGAAGAACGTGCCCGATTCAGGCCATATAAGTTCCGGCTTTTGTCAAAAATTACGGTCTCCGGCGAATTTAAATACTTCGGCTTTGCATCTCCCATCACACGGCCTCCAAACCCAATTACTTTACTGTTGACATCCATAATCGGGAACATGACACGATTCCAAAACTTATCATAAACACCATTTTTCTCATCTGTACTAATCAAGCCTGCCTGACGGATTAAATCTTCGCTGTAGCCCTTCGACCGCAGATACCTATACAAGTCATCACTGTACTTATTTGAAAATCCCAGTCCGAATGCTTTAATCGTCGATTCAGAAAGTCCACGTTCTGTCAGATATGTATGTGCTGTTTTCCCCCGTTCCGATTTAAGCTGAATGTAAAAATACTGTGCCGCCGTCTTGTTTATCTCAAGTAAGGTTGCTTTTAGGTCGGCCTTTTCCTTTGCCTCTTTCGAATATTCCATCTTCGGAAGCTCTACACCGGCTCTGTCTGCCAGATACTGTACTGCCTCCACAAAAGAAAAGTTCTCATATTCCATCAGGAAGGTAAACACATTGCCTCCCGCACCGCACCCAAAGCAATAATACATCTGTTTGGAACGGCTTACCGAAAATGAGGGGGACTTTTCATTGTGAAACGGACACAATCCGAAATAGGAACTGCCCTTCTTCCGAAGCCTCACGTATCCGGAAATCACATCTACGATATCATTTTTCATTCTGATTTCTTCTATTAAATCTTCCGAATAATACATGTCTTCCTCCCTTTTAAGCATCCTCTACTGTTATATTCGACAAAAGATTCAAATTTCCTTTTCTTTTTTATAAAATTTATTTTCACTCTGCAAAAATTATATCCATCGCAACCCTTTCCCGTCCACTTTCAGATGTTCCATGCTTCCGGTACAAATATTTCCTGATATTTCTTCACTGCATAATTGTCAGTCATCCCTGCAATATAATCGCACACAATCTGCTGCTCGCAATTATCGTCAAGCTCCAATGCACTTCGGAACTCTTCGGGCAATGCCTCAAGATTCACGCACCTCCCATGTGAGATTGAGTCCCTGTCCATCCCGCTCAATCCGTTCTACCACCCGGACACTTTGCTCATTATGAGAAAAATGATACACCGTATTCAGCGCATATTCTCCCGCATGCCCGAACGGAGTATGTCCGAGGTCATGTCCCAGCGCAATTGCCTCCACCAAATCCTCGTTAAGACGGAGCGCTTTCGCAATCGTTCTGGCATTCTGTGACACTTCCAGCGTATGAGTAAGCCTTGTCCGGTAATGGTCACCCCTCGGCAGCAGAAACACCTGTGTTTTCTGTTTTAACCTTCGGAACGATTTGCAATGCAGGATCCGGTCCCGGTCTCTTTGGAATACGGGGCGGATGTCACACTGTGCCTCACTTCGCTCCCTGCCCTTTGACTTGCTGCTAAGCGTGGCATAAGGGCTCAAATATTCAAATTCCCGTTCTTCAAGCTGTTCTCTGATTGTCATACCGGCGCCTCATTTCTTATTTCTTTTTCTGCAATTTCTTTTCAATAGCATCAATGACCGTTTCCAGCACTTTAATCCGTGCATAATATTTATCGTTTCCCTCTACAACAATCCACGGTGCGTAATCTGTTGAAGTCCGAAGCAGCATCTCATTTACCGCATCTTCATACTGCTCCCACTTTTCGCGGTTCCTCCAGTCCTCATCCGTAATCTTCCACTGTTTGTCCGGATTCTTCTGCCGCTCCTGAAACCTCCGTTCCTGCTCATCCTTATCAATCTGCATCCAGAATTTCAAAACAATTGTGCCGTGGTCTGCCAAATCCTTTTCCATATCATTGATTTCTTTATATGCCCTCTGCCATTCCTGTTTCGTACAAAAGCCTTCTATGCGTTCTACCATAACCCTTCCATACCATGTGCGGTCAAAAATCGCAATATGTCCGTCTTTCGGCATTGCCCGCCAGAAACGCCACAAATAGTGATGCGCCTTTTCAATATCATTCGGCGATGCCGTTGGATTTACAACAAATCCTCTCGGGTCCATTTTTTCCGTCAGCCGTTTAATCGCACCACCCTTACCGCCGGCATCCCATCCCTCGAAGCCAAGTACAACCGGAATCCGTCTTCGATACAGTTCTCCGTGCAGTAATTCCATCTTACCCTGAAGTTTCTTCAGTTTCTTCTGATATTCTTCCGGTGAACACGTCAGACTTAAGTCCGTTTTGGCAAGAATAGACTCCTGCAAGTCATTCGCCGCCTCCGCAGCCATCTTTGCTGCTGCCGATGCAATTCCCTCTTCCTGCGTCTCTCCCACCACACTTGATGCAGCCTTGCCGGCCTGTGCCTGCACGACCTTTTCTATCTTCTCTGCAAGTGCTTTAATGACCACTGTATAAATTTTTGCCGTTGCAAACCTTCTGTCCATCGCCTCTATAATTGTCCACGGTGCATAATCTGTATCTGTCTTCTGCAGCATCTCTTCCATCATAGACTGATATCGGTCAAATTGTTTATTTCTTTCCTTATCCCCTTTGCTGACGCGCCATGCAGTCTCTTTGTTGTCCAGCAGTTTATCAAACCTTTTCTTCTGCTCCTGTCGGTCGATATCCAGCAGAAGTTTGATGATTACATTTCCGTCATCACTGAGCTGTCTTTCAAACGCACAGATTGATTCATAATCCCTGGAAATATCGCGCTCTTTCGTTGATTTATCAAACCGGTTAATCAGTACCTTCCGATACCAGCTTCCATCATAAACCGCCATCCTCCCCCGCTCTGGTGTCTTCGTCCAGAATCTCCAGAGAAATGGATGCATCTGCTCTTCCTTCGTCTCATCTTTAATTGCAAACACCCGGAAGCCCCTCGGGTCCAGGCTTTGAATCAGCTTTCCAATCTGGACACCCTTTCCCGATGCACCGAATCCTTCAAATACAATCATAACCGGTATTCCCAAATGCTTGCACTGACGCTGCAACTCACCAAGCTTCGTTTCCAGCTCCGGCATCTTTTCTTTATATTCTTCTTTTGTCATTGTTTTTGTCAAATCCACCTTCTCTAACATAATCATTCCTCCCTGTAATACACATCTTTGATTCTGATTTTAATTTCTTTTTTACATCATTCACATAATTATTAGTATTATAACATATATTTATCTGAAATCATTAAATTATATCAGGAAACTTCACAGATTTTTGTCAGATATCCAGCAAAATGTCAGTCGCAGTTTTTTAAAAAACTTTTGAAAATGTGTTGACTTTTGACCCGATACACTGTATTATACTACTTGTCGCGTGAGTACAAAATACTTACAAAACATATGCGGAAGTGTCGGAACTGGCAGACGAGCAAGACTAAGGATCTTGTAAGCATTGCGCTTGTGTGGGTTCAAGTCCCATCTTCCGCATTAAGGTTTAAAGCGAAGAATCTTGATTATGCAAGGTTTTTCGCTTTTTTAATATTTCATCAAGTGAATCCCCGGAAATAATTCTCCGGGGATTTCAAAACCTATTTTTTTCATGTAGTAAATACCTACTGCACTTGTGATGTTCATAATCATGTTGTAGAAAATTCCTACAAACAACAAGCGGACATAATACTTATTTTGCAGAAGAAGCTTGATTGTCTCAAGAAAGCCGACCTTCTCCTGCCCATTATCTTCTGCGGCAAGTCCAAGCTCTTCTTCCGGAAGCTCCTTAGGAGCCCGCACTTGCAGGCTCCGAACCCAATGGCTGAACCACACCGTAACGGCTTTACACTTTCCGCATTACAAACCGGTTTCGCTTTCTGCAATCACAGTACACAAGCAAAAGAAGTCCTGCGATTCCGGCAAGTGACACAGCCTTTCCTGCCACCATCCCCGGAGCATGGAACAAAATTTCAATCTGATGTCTCCCTTTTTCCATTCTGCATCCAAGAAACGCCGTGTTTACCTTCTCGATTGCCGCTTTTTTGCCATCAATCAGAATTTCAAAATTTTTATCATAAGGTATAGTTGTAATGAGATACCCTGAATTTTCCATGTCCATCCTTCCGGCAATGACATTTCCTTTTGTTTTCGCTCTGTTTATCTGAAATTCCGACTGATACAGGGCAGTTCCCGGAAGTATTCCAAGAAATCCTTTTACATCCGTAATCTCATACTTACCCCGTCCAAAAGTAAGCTCCGCCTGTCTCTGTCCTTTTTTCAACGCAACCGCATAGGTAAATGTCGTATTTCCATTATAGTAAATGTGATTTTCCGCACTCAGCTTATTCCGCACGCCGGACAGCCATACCGCCACATCTTCCGACGGATGCAGATTCTTCACATGGAACTGTAGGAACAGCACGCGTTCTCCGTCTGCCCCATCTTTTTGCGGCGGAATATCCACTTGCTCGGTCTGTTTTTCTTTCGTATCGATATGATACTCCTCTTTTAATTTCACCGGCTGTATTTCTGCCTGCAACTGCTCGTTTAATGCCTGCGCAGATAGTTCTGAATCCTGAATCCTGTCCGGATTCTCCACTACCGCGCCGGAAAGCAGTGCAATCTGCGAATATGGAAACCGGAATTTCTTATATTCTTTTTCTGTAATAATCTGATTCGTTCCGTATACGACCGGTGAGACGTCCGCATTGGTATAAACCTTCCATTTTCCGCTGTTCTCATAGAGCTGATATCCCGGAACCGCTCTCCGGGATATCAGATATTTCTCACCCATAAATCTTTGGTATACCGGGTTGTGTTCTGCCGACTGCATCAGGAAATTCCGAAAAGGCTCCTCAAGTGCAAATGTTTTCTGACGGAACTCTTGATAACCCTCATTGAAGGAGGAAGAGTAAATGGATGAAATATATTGTTCCATATTCCAGATTCTGTTAAGATTCGCGGCATTCTCCCGGTCTGTCCCAATCTGCATTGTGCGGTAAAATCCTGCATCCTTCTCTGCCACATCCGAAATTGTCTTTTCGATTGTCACGTCTGTCATCTCCGAATAAAAATCACGGTTCAGCATACTTCCCTCCATATTGTGATAAATAATCTCAAACAAGAATAAACAAACAATTGCAGAAACCATGATAACGGATGTACTTTTCCTTCTGCCGGCCACTATATAACAGATAAGCATTACCACCGCATCCAATAACAGCAACTTCCGATACAGATGTATGTGTATCTGTTTTCTTCCTGCCCAAATACATACACAAGTCAGCAAATAGGGAATGCACCCACTCCATGAAAAGCTTTGATTCCTCTGCTTTTCCAGATAATACGCCATCAGATAGCACATAAGCGGAAGCATTGGAATCATCACTTTTTCCCGGGTATAAAGCCCGCCATTCAAAAGATACAAAAAAAGCGGCACAAACAAGACGGCAGCCATACTCCATGCAAGCACCCTCTCCTGACATTTCCGATATGCCACGGATGCAAAAAGCACTGTAAGAATCAGTGTACTAAAGCCAGGTCCATAAGCAGAATAGAAAAATTCATCCATTTGTATCCGGGGAACCAAAAGTGAAAAAAGATTCGCACTGCCTCCGCCATCTCCCATACTCCCTCTTCCTATCAACGCAAATGCTGTCGGTATCAGCAGTACGCCGCTCATCAAAACAGCCGTAAAGAATGGCATCAGGAAACGAATCCCCTCCGCCAGGAAATTTCCCACCGTAATCTTTTTCCCCTGCTCCCCGCATACCTGCACATAACGGTATACCCCATAAATCACAAGGGCAAGCATCCCGCCAATACTGAAATAGAAACTGGTCATAATCATCAGAAATATACTGATTGCAAGAGCCCCCGAAGCACCTGCCTTATGATAATGCCGGTTCTCAAAATACCTGTCCACACAGAAAAATGCCAGAATCAAAAAGGGCATATAATTGACAAACATAATCTGATTGTAAGACTGATAAATCACAGGCCCGGTCAGAAGAAATATAACCGCTGTCCCAAAACATATGTTTTCCCGAAACCCTCTCCTTTTTAGCCACTGATACAAAAGCAGCACGGAGGCCATCAGGCAAAAGAACTGCACTGCCATCACATAGTCAGACATTTTCACAAAAGGCAATGCATAAGAAAGCAGAAACAATGGACTGTACAGACCATAATAAGAAAAGTTATATATATTCTGTCCGCCTCCGATATTTGCAGCAAATTCCGGGAAAAGCCGTCCTGTCTCATAAAACTGCCGTCGGAAGTAATCCGGCAGTACACTATGCTGGCTAATCCAGTCTGACGTTCCGCCAAATACGCCCGACTTCATGCAAAACAGCCAGCAGAAGAAAACTGTAAAAATGGCAAGCAAAATATAGGGTATCCATTTGGACTTATTATAAATAGGCTTATTCATGTGTGTTCCCTCTTTATTTCTTTACTGGAATTTTTAAATTAAGAATATTTTTCCAAGTATTTTCCCCTTCTATCAAGAGTATGCCCACACTTTACTCCTCATCTCTTAAGATATACACAAATTAAATCTTAACCTTTATTAAAAATATCTTATCTTTTTCTAAAATCCGATATAACAGGCTTACATTTTTCGTACTGTATCATACTTTCTCCTTTTATAATGTGTTACTGATTATAGACTGTTACTATTTTAATTTTATGATATCCGCATTCATTTTTCAACTGCCAATACGGCTATACTATAAATACAAGTACGGGAATACTGTAGAAACCAAACGCCTCCCGGAAAGATTTTTCATCCATCTCCGGGAGGCAGGTTTTATTTATAATTTATTCCTCGCATTTCCATGCGTCTTTGCTGCTTACCAATCCTATTTGATTTTTTCTCCGGTCAGCATCTCATAGCTCTGCAGATACTTCTCAATTGTCTTATCAACAATCTCCTGAGGAAGTGTCCAGTCATTATCCGGGTTCGCTTTCAGCCAGTCACGTGCAAACTGTTTATCGAAGGACGGCTGTCCGTGTCCCGGCTCATATCCTTCTGCCGGCCAGAAACGGGAACTGTCCGGTGTCAGCATCTCATCACCGATTACCATATTTCCGTTTTCATCCAGACCGAACTCAAACTTCGTATCCGCAATAATGATTCCCTTACTCAGCGCATACTCCGCACACTTCTTATATAATGCGATTGTATTGTCCCGAAGCTGCTCTGCATACATCTTTCCTTTTCCAGGATAATATTTCTCCAGATGCTCAACGCTCTGTTCAAATGAAATATTTTCATCATGGTCCCCAATCTCAGCTTTTGTAGACGGTGTGTAAATTGGCTCCGGCAGTTTATCGGATTCTCTTAATCCTTCCGGCAACTCGATACCGCATACTTTGCCGTTCTCCTGATAGCTTGCCCATCCGCTTCCTGTAATGTAACCGCGGACAATACACTCTATCGGCAGCATCTCCAGTTTGCGGCACATCATGCTGTTCCCGTCAAACTTTTCCTGCCGGAAATATTCCGGCATATCTTTTACATCTACAGAAATCATATGATTCGGCAGGATATCCTCTGTCAAATCAAACCAGAACTTTGACATCTGTGTCAGAACCGTACCTTTTTTAGTCACCTCGTTATTCAAAATCACATCAAAACAGCTAATCCTGTCCGTTGCAACCATTATCAGGCTGTCACCATTATCATAAATCTCTCGTACTTTACCTTCTTTAATCGGTTTTAATTCCTGCATCTTTTGCACCTCAATATTCTTAAATTTGCTATTGTTTTCAATGACTATAATAAACCTACCACTATTTACCCACGATTGTCAATCCGCCGCAGGTTGTCTATCTGTAATATTTTCTTATAGATACTTATTAATCGTAGAATCTTCCAAATATTTGCCATTTAATAAATGACCATTCGTCATTTTTTGTATAGTATTCTTTTTTGTTTTTTGATATACTGATAATACCCTTCGTGTACAGAGGGACATGGAAAGTATATATGACTTATATCTGAAGGAGGATTTGACCAGAGATGAAAACAGCATTTCAAATATTAAAACGCGACCTGAAACGGCTGCTTCGCAACCCCTTTGCGGCCCTTGTCGTGGTCGGTGTCTGTATCCTGCCATCCTTGTACGCATGGTTCAACATTGCGGCAAATATGGACCCATACAGCAATACACAAGGCATCAAAGTTGCCGTTGTCAACAATGACATGGAAGCATCCACCGATAAGCTGACGTTGGATGCAGGTGCTGAAATCGTGAAAAATTTAAAAGAGAATGACCAGCTCGGCTGGACATTTGTCGATGAGAAGAAAGCGCTTGACGGTGTAAAATCGGGAACATTTTATGCCGCCATTGTCCTGCCGGAAAATTTCAGCAGCTCCCTTTTGAGCATCATATCCGGAACGCCGACCGCTCCGAAGCTGGACTATTATATTAATGAAAAGAAAAACGCAATTGCTCCGAAAATTACCGATACCGGAGCCGGAACTGTACAGCAGGAAATCAACGATACATTTTCTTCGGTCGCAGCCGATACAGTTTCCCGGCTGATTATCCAGGAAGTGTCCAAAGTCTCCGGTTCCATGGACACGATGAATTCGGAGGTTCTGAAAGCGCTCTCGGACATCCATCGGAATCTGAATGATTACCAGACCGTATTAAAAGATTTTCAGTCCACCGTGGGAAACGGCGCTGCGCTGATTCAAGATACGGTACAGACATTAGACCAGGTTGGTGCTGCCGCCCGGTCCGGCTCTGACACACTGGACAGCGCTGCTTCTATTTTAAGCAGCAGTAGGGATTCCGTCGGAGCATTTTCCTCTGCATTTTCTAAAAGTATATCCGACAGCGATTTATTTTTAAATGATATTTACAGTTCCACATCCCTGAAACTTGGAGCTATCGAAAATGAGATACAGACGGCAAATGGTTCAATCGGTGAAAGCATCTCATCCGTGCAGCATCTGATTGATGTAAACACCGGACTGTTAAACGACTTACAGGAAATCAGTAACCAGATTAGCGAACCGGCATTATCCGCTCTGATTTCTGCGAAAATAACAGATTTACAGGCACAGAATGATAAGCTTCAAGATGTGCTTAATACATTAAAAGACGGAAATGACAGGGTATCCAATACACTGACCAGCGCATCGGATACACGCACGCAGTTGGAATCCATTGTATCCCAGAGCAGGCAGTCTCTCCAGAATTACCGGAATCAGTTTGACCAGACAATGCTGCCGCAGCTTAATCAGTCGCTGGACACATTTTCCACACTGAGCGGAAGCCTGTCTGCAACGATGTCAGGCATCGCGCCGTCTGTCGAAGAGTTAAAGGGAATTCTGGAGCAATTGAAGGATAACCTGTCGGAGAGTTCTTCCGCACTTTCTGACACCGGTTCTGCCCTGCAAGCGATAGACAAACGGCTTCTGAACCTTATGACGGATCTGACTGCATTGGAAAGTTCGAGTGCTTATCAAGAGTTCCTCTCACTGGAGGGCATTGACTCCCAGAAGATTTCAAGCTTTATGTCATCCCCTGTTACGGTGGATACAAAAGCCATTTATCCGGTGAAAAACTACGGTTCCGCCATGACTCCGTTTTATACGAACCTTGCGCTGTGGGTTGGCGGTCTGATTTTGGTGTCCATCTTTAAACAGGAAGTGGACCGGAATGAAACCATTCCGATTGCTTCAGTCAGGGCATCTTATTTTGGCAGGTACTTTCTTTTTCTGATGCTTGGGCTGGTCCAAAGCGTTATTGTATGTCTGGGTGACATCTGGCTTTTGAAAGCACAGTGTGTCCAGCCGGTTGCATTTCTGGCAGCAGGAATGGTCTGCTCTGTTGTTTACGTCAGTCTGATTTACGCGCTGGCACTGGCGTTTAAGCATGTCGGGAAGGCATTGTGCGTTCTGCTTGTTATCCTTCAGATTCCGGGCTCTTCCGGGACATATCCGATTGAGATGACGCCGGAATTTTTCCAGAACCTGCATCCATTTCTTCCATTTACATACGGAATCAACGCCATGCGGGAGACAATTGCCGGAATGTATGGCCACACATTCCGAAACGACCTTCTGATTCTGTCTGTCTTTCTTGCAGTTGCCCTTATCATCGGATTGGGACTGCGCCCGCTGCTGATAAACCTGAATCATTTATTTGATAAGAAACTGGCAGCAACAGACTTGATGCTCTGCGAGACGGAAAGCACAGAATGCGCCGCCCCGCAAGTGTCCATGTTCATGCATGCTCTGCTCAACGATGAACGGATGCGCACGGAACTTGCCGATAAGGCGGCACGGTTTGAAGCCGGATATAAACGGAATATCCGAATTGGCTTTTTCACAATCCTCATTCTTCCGCTTGTATTCCTGATTCTGATGTTCAGTCTGGAATCCAAACTGGTATTTCTTGTACTTTGGATTGTATCAATTATTCTGCTTGCTGTTTATCTGATTGTCATGGAATATATACACGATAAAATGCAGCGGCAGCTTGAACTTGCGAATTTATCCTCCGGTGAACTGATTGCCAGAATGAAGAAAGGAAATGAGAAAGTTTGAAACAATGAAGTAGCAAGGTGAGTTATTGGCGGCTTTACCAGAGGCTGT
>DCKD01000003.1:17359-57929 GCA_002320245.1 Lachnospiraceae bacterium UBA1683 | reverse complement strand
TTATTCATTCATGCGTTTGTCGTGGGGAAAGACTGTGAAACAGTCCGCGTGGCCGCCGCTATATAATATAAAAATAACTGACAAATTCGAAGACAGGGCTGCAGCCGGACAGGGATATTAAAAAATAATAGAAAAACATAATTCCGAAAAGGTTCTGTCTATAAAAACATAATTCCGAAAAGATTCTATCTATAAAAAAGCATAATTCTGAAAAGATTCTATATATAATAATAATAACAGACGAAAAGGTCCGAGGAGTTTGCATGAGAAAAAATCTGTCCATCATTTTAAGTCTGATTCTGTTGCTCTCAGCAGTGTTTACGGCATTACCGACTGTGGTACAGGCAGAAGAACCGTCGCAAAATGCAAAAGAGAATTCAGGTGGACCGGAGGTGAGTGCGCCGTCTGCTGTGCTGATGGAAGTTTCTACCGGTACCGTGATTTATGAAAAAGATGCAGAAACGCCGAGACCTCCGGCGAGTGTAACAAAAATCATGACGTTGCTCCTGATTTTTGATGCACTTTCGGAAGGAAGGATTCAATTGACCGATGAAGTCAGTGTTTCCGAAAATGCTGCATCTATGGGGGGTTCGCAGGTGTTTCTGGAACCAGGAGAGACACAGACGGTGGATACGATGATAAAATGTATTTCTGTTGCAAGTGCGAATGACGCATGTGTGGCAATGGCTGAGTACATATGTGGCAGTGAAGAGGAATTTGTACGGAGGATGAATGAACGGGCAAAGGGGCTTGGAATGGAGCATACGAATTTCGTGAATTGTAACGGATTGGATGCAGACGGCCATGAAATCAGTGCAGAGGATATTGCATTAATGTCCAGAGAACTGTTGATGAGGTATCCGCAGATTCATGATTATTGTATGGTCTGGATGGAAAACATCACGCATACGACAAAGAAAGGCACCAGTGAATTCGGGCTTACGAATACAAACAAACTTGTGCGGCAATACGAGTATACAACTGGTCTGAAAACAGGCTCCACAGGAAATGCAAAATTTTGCGTTTCTGCATCCGCCGAGAAAAATGATGTAGAATTGATTGCTGTGATTATGGCGGCGGAAAATTCAAAAGACCGGTTTCAGGATGCGGTTGCGCTGTTGAATTATGGATTTGGAAAATGTCAGCTTTATCAGGATGATGAACCGCAGCGGCTGGAAGAGATTCCGGTAAAAGGCGGTATAAAGGATATGCTTTCGTGTGAATATGAAACAACGTTTTCATATTTGGATACGACAGGAGCGGATTTATCCAAGATAAAAAGTAAGTTAAAAATAGAAAAGGAGCTGACCGCTCCGGTTACAAAAGGACAGGAAATCGGAAGTTTATCCTATGAGCTGGAGGGAAAGGAAATCGGGCGCGTCAGAGTTCTTGCGTCGGAAAGCGTAAAAAAAGCGGGATTTTTTGATTATTTCAAGAAATTATTGGGATATTTTCGGGCGTAGCAGAGCAATCTGCTACGCAATTTGCGTTTTGGTTGAATTTTGGCAAAAGAGATGATAAGATAAATTAGGTTTAATCTGAAATAAATAGAATGGGATTTTTAAGGAAGATATATGTTTAAGATTTGTGTTTTGGTTTGTGCACTTGGATGTATTTTGCTTTGTGCAGAAATATATCGGGAATTACATACGTTCCGGATTACGCGTTACCGCGTGCCCTGCGTGAAATGGAGAGGGGAAGAAATCCGAAAGGTTATATTTATCAGTGATTTGCACAACCATCTGTACGGACAGCAAAATGAAAAGCTGCTTACGGCAATTCAAAAAGAAACTCCGGCAATGATTCTGATTGGAGGAGATATACTTGTAGGAAAGGAAAATATATCGACAGAGCCGGCAAGAGAGTTTGTGAAGGCGCTGACGAAGATTTGTCCGGTGTATTACGCCAACGGAAACCATGAACAGAGGATGAAAGAAAATCCGGGGAAATATGGAAATGCATATTCCGAGTACAAAGCAAAGCTTGAAAATGCAGGGGTTATCTTTTTGGAAAACCGCAGCAGGGAGGTGCTGCTTGCCGGAAATCCACTTCAAATCAGCGGTCTTGAACTTCCGTTGGAAAGTTATGAAAAGTTTAAAAGATATGAAGTTTCCGAACATGAAATTTCAAGACGGCTTGCAAATATACAAGGACAGAAAATCCAGATACTTCTGGCACATAATCCGGCGTATTGTAAGAGTTATCTGGAATGGGGCGCAGATTTGATTCTGTGTGGCCATCTGCATGGCGGACTGATTTGTTTTCCAAATGGGAAAAGCGTGATTACTCCTCAATTCCGTTTATTTCCAAAATATTCCGGGGAAATGACGGCAGAGGGGGATCAGACGGTGATTGTCAGCCGCGGATTAGGAACACATACGGTAAATATAAGACTGTTCAATCCGGCAGAGCTTGTTGTCATGGAACTTACCGGAAAATAAGAAAATCATGGGGCTTGCCGTAAAATAAGGAAATGGGAGAAAGTGTGAGGAAACTATGGGAATTCCTGTTAAATTAGAGGTGTTTGAAGGCCCGTTGGACTTGCTGCTGCACCTGATTGATAAGAATAAAGTAGATATTTACGATATTCCGATTGTGGAAATTACGAATCAGTATATGGAATATATCCGTGCTATGAACAGGGAGGATCTCAATATCATGAGTGAATTCCTTCTGATGGCGGCAACACTGCTTGACATCAAGTGCAGGATGCTTCTGCCAAAAGAAGTGAATGAAGAGGGCGAAGAGGAAGATCCGCGTCAGGAACTGGTGGAGCAGTTATTGCAGTATAAGATGTATAAATATATGGCATATGAATTGAGAGACCGGCAGGTTGATGCGGATTACGTGATGTACAAGCCTCCGACCTTGCCGGATGAAGTCAGGGAATATGCGGAGCCGGTGGATTTGGAGCAATTATTGGGAGGATTAACGCTGCAAAAACTACATGCGGTTTTTCAGGATGTCATGAAACGGCAAGAGAATAAAATTGACCCGGTGCGAAGCAAATTTGGGAAAATTGAAAAAGAAGAAGTGCCGTTGCCGGCTAAGATGGAATATGTAGAAGAGTATGCAAAAACACATAACAGGTTTAGTTTCCGTCAGCTTCTGGAAAAGCAAAAGAGCAAAATGCATGTGGTTGTAACTTTTCTTGCAATACTGGAGATGATGAAGATGGGAATGATTCGCGTGGAACAGGAGCAGACCTGTGGTGAAATTATGATAGAATCCCAAATGTAAGGAGCGGAAGACAACGATGAAACAAATCAAGAAATTACAGGGAGCCATTGAAGCAATCCTGTTTACGATGGGGGAATCGGTTGAACTGAGCAAAATCGCGAAGGCGATTGAGCAGGACGAAAAAACGACACGGAAGATGATTCATGCGATGATGGACAACTATGATGCTGAGGAGCGGGGAATTCGTATCATTGAGCTGAATGATGCGTTTCAGATGTGTACAAAAAAGGAGGCCTACGAGTATCTGATTCGTGTAGCAAGCCAGCCCAAACGCTATGTCCTGACCGATGTGTTGTTGGAAACATTATCTATTATTGCATACAAACAGCCGGTGACAAAATTAGAGATTGAAAAGATTCGCGGAGTGAAGTCGGATCATGCAGTGAATAAACTGGTAGAATACGGGCTTGCAGAAGAAGTAGGGCGGCTGGATGCCCCCGGACGTCCGATTCTGTTCGGGACAACGGAAGAGTTCCTGCGGAGATTCTGTGTTCAGTCTCTGGATGAACTGCCGTCACTGAATCCGGAACAGATGGAGCATTTTAAAGAAGAGGCAGAAGAAGAAGCACAGTTGAAACTGGATATTTAGGCGAAGTACCGGCACAGCGTCCATTAAATAATTGCGTCATATGGTACATATTTAATGTTCCCTGTACTAGTGCCCCGGTATAAATTAACTGCTATATGCATTTGACGGATGTCTCGGTTACATCGTTGCCCTCAATCGTCGTAGCCACCGCTACGCCTCATTCAGGCGTCTTGTACCCGAAACCATCATTCTTCGTGAATATAGCGGGAACTTATTATTCGGTGTGCTAGAGATTGTGACTGTCTCATATATATGATAGTAAAAATGAATTGTACGTGGAATAGCTATGTCTGTAAAGCGAATATGTAAATCTATTGTGAAAAAAAACGTTGTCGCAGGTTGCGTGATGATTGCTCTGGCAGGGATCGGAATGATGTATCCGCAAAGTGACGGCAGAGGGATGCAGAATGAAAAACAGACAATTACTGTGGAATCCCAAAACGTTGAAAAAACGATGGAAGAAACGCAGGAAGAAATAGCAGTGAGAGAACCTGAAAACTTATACGCCCAGTCGGCAGTTTTGATGGATGCCGGCAGCGGGCGTATTTTATTTGCCAAAAATGGACAACAGGCCCGTGCAATGGCAAGTACGACCAAAATAATGACTTGTATTCTTGCGCTGGAATATGGAAATCTTGATACTGTCGTGACTGCCAGTGCGCTTGCGGCGTCGCAGCCGCAGGTGCGGCTTGGGGTTACAGAGGGACAACAATTTTATATGCGTGATTTGCTGTATTCTATGATGCTTGAGTCCCACAACGATGCGGCAGTAATGATAGCAGAGCAGATTGGAGGAACTGTAGAGGGGTTTGCAGATATGATGAATGCAAAAGCAAAAGAAATCGGATGCATGAATACATATTTTATTACGCCGAATGGGCTGGATGCTTCCGATGAGAATGGAATACATCATACGAATGCAGAAGACCTGGCAAGAATTATGAAATATTGCATACAGGACTCCTCAAAACACGGGCAATTCCTTGCAATTACAGGTACAGACAGCTATCAGTTTCAGGATTGTGCAAATGTATACACGTATTCATGCACGAATCACAACGCTTTTATGCACATGATGGAGGGGGTGCTGTCCGGAAAAACCGGATTTACAAATGATGCCGGATATTGCTATGTCGGTGCATTGGAACAAGACGGAAAGAAATTGATTGTCGCACTGCTGGCATGTGGATGGCCCAACAATAAAGCATATAAATGGTCAGATACAAGAGCACTTATGACCTATGGGCTGGAACAGTTTCAAATGGTAATGCTTGATTGCATACCTGCACAGAACAGCATAAAGAATACATATATACATGTAGCGGGCGGAGTGCCGGATGGCGGGAGGCTAAGCGGGGAATCCACAGCAGAAGTCACACTTGGGTCTGCAGGGAAGAATCTGTCCTTGCTGTTGAGGCGTGACCAGTCTGTAGAAATCCAGACAGAAACAGAAGAGACGCTTATTGCTCCGGTGAAAGCGGATACGGTTGTCGGAAATGTGCGGTATCTTGTAGATGGGGAAACGGTACTGGAATATCCAATCAGAACGACAGGACCTGTTGAAAAATTAAATTTCACATGGTGTTTCTCAAGGATAGCGGAACAGTATTTTACAATGCACTGAGGGGAATATAAATAAGAACAAGAAGCAGCAGGGAATTACAATGGGGAGGGAATGTGTGAAAAAAATGACGAATTATTTATTTGTTGATTGAAATTTGGTACAGATTAGTTTATACTAGAATAGGCAAAAATTTTGGTTTAATTTAAGCAAATTTTAAAATATGGAGGGCTAAAATATGAGCTACAATGCAACTGGAAACCCAGCAAGCAGAAGAATTGCCGCAATGCTTGATCAGGGAAGCTTTGTTGAAATTGGTGGCGCTGTTACAGCAAGAAACACAGATTTCAACTTACAGGCAAACGAAACTCCGTCTGACGGCGTGATTACCGGGTATGGTGTGATTGACGGTAATCTTGTGTATGTATACAGTCAGGATGCTACTGTATTAAAGGGTGCAATCGGTGAGATGCACGCAAAGAAAATTGCCAACATTTATGATATGGCAATGAAGATGGGAGCGCCTGTAATCGGTCTTGTTGACTGTGCAGGCCTGAGACTGCAGGAGGCAACGGATGCTCTTGAGGCGTTTGGAAGCCTGTACCACAAACAGGCAATGGCTTCCGGAGTTGTGCCGCAGATTACAGCAATTTTCGGTATGTGCGGTGGCGGACTCGCAGTAGTTCCTGGTTTGACAGATTTCACATTTATGGAAAGCAAAGAAGGAAAACTTTTTGTAAATTCCCCGAATGCACTGGAGGGCAATGAAGTATCCAAGTGTGATACAGCCAGTGCCGAATATCAGAGCAAGACAGCCGGACTGGTTGACGGAATTGGTACAGAAGCAGAAGTTCTCGGGCAGATCCGTGCATTAATCAGTATGATTCCTGCAAATAATGAAGATGACCTTTCTTATGAAGAGTGTACAGATGATTTGAACCGTGTATGTGCAGACCTTGCAAATGCCGCTGAGGATACAGGAATTGCATTGGCAACAATTGCCGATAACAATGTATTTTTTGAGACAAAGAAAGAGTATGCCAAAGAGATGGTTACAGGATTTATCCGTCTGAATGGCATGACAGTCGGTGCTGTTGCAAACCGTGCGAAAATTTATGACGCAGACGGAAACGCAGAGAGCTTTGATTCCGTCCTGACAGTAGACGGATGTAAAAAAGCGGCAGATTTTATCAATTTCTGTGATGCATTCTCTATTCCGGTACTGACTCTGACCAATGTAACAGGATTTGCTGCTACAAAGGAGTCCGAGAAAGATATGGCAAGATGCGTTGCAAAACTTACCTATGCATTTGCTGACGCAACTGTACCGAAAGTAAATGTTATCGTTGGAAAGGCTTATGGAAGCGCCTATGTTGCAATGAACAGTAAATCAATCGGTGCGGATATGGTTTACGCATGGCCGGCAGCAGAGGTAGGGATGATGGATTCTACTCTTGCAGCTAAGATTATGTATGCAGATGCAGATGCCGATACCCTGAAGGAAAAGGCAGCAGAGTACAAAGAGCTGCAGTCCAGCCCGATGTCAGCAGCAAGAAGAGGATATGTGGATGCTATCATCGAGCCGGCTGACACGAGAAAATATGTAATTGGAGCATTTGAAATGCTGTTCACAAAGAGAGAGGACCGTCCGGACAAAAAGCACGGTACGGTTTAGTGAGGTGAGGCGAAGTGAAGAAAAAAATCAGTTTATTAGGACTTGTCCTCATTTTGGTCTTTAGCCTTGTGGGATGTGGAGACAAGTCAGAAGAGACAGTATATGATCAGGCTAAAATGGAACAGTATGCCGATACAATCGTTTCCAGTTTCAGCAATATGAATGACGAGACGATGGCTCAATTTGAAGAGATGTCTGACCTGGAACTGAATCTGACATTGCTGCAGTCCGGACTTCCGATTGCGTCCGATGATTTTAAGGGCATGCTTGAAGCATGGAAGGCAGGAGAGAATGAATGCGGTGCAATTTCTGATTTCGGCGATTATGAGATGGAAGTAAAGAACAGTGGTGTAGTATTGACTACTAAGTTCAAGGGTTCAGACAGAAATGGTGAGATACAGTTTTCGTTTGATGAAGACATGAACATGGAAAGCATCACTGTTAACGCAGATTACACAATGGGTGAGATTCTGGAAAAAGCAGGACTTAACACATTGCTTGGAATGGGAACAGTATTTGTTGTATTGATTTTCATTTCATTCATTATTTCCCTGTTTAAGTATATTCCTGCAATTCAGGAAAAATTCAGTAAGAAAGCAAAAGCTGAAAGCAAACCGGAAGCACCGAAAGAGGCGCCGAAGGAAGCGCCGGTACCTGTAAAAGCCGCAGCGGACGACAGTGAGCTTGCCGCTGTAATTTCAGCAGCGATTGCCGCAGCAGAGGGTACTTCAACGGACGGTTTCATCGTTCGTTCCATTAAGAGAAGAAAATCCAATAAGTGGAGTTAATCAGGAGGATAATAAAAATGAAAAATTATACAATTACAGTAAACGGCAATGTATATGATGTAACAGTTGAGGAAAAAGGCGCAGGCACAGCACCGGCCGCAGCAGCCCCGGTTGCGGCAGCCCCGGTAGCAGCGCCGGCCGCAGCGCCAAAAGCCGCTGTAGGAGCAGGAAGTATTGAAGTAAAAGCAGGAGCGGCAGGAAAAGTATTCAAGATTGAAGCAAACGTCGGACAGAGTGTACAGGCTGGCGATGCAGTTGTTATCATCGAAGCTATGAAAATGGAAATCCCAGTAGTTGCCCCAGAGGCAGGAACAGTTGCCAGTATTGATGTAGCAGTAGGAGATGCTGTAGAATCAGGAGCAGTTTTAGCTACATTAAACTAGTTTACCAGGAGGTTTGACAAATGGAATATATTTCAAATACATTATCGAACCTCGTGCAGCAGACCGCATTTATGAATCTTACCGTAGGTAACTTAATTATGATCGGTGTTGCATGTGTGTTCCTATATTTAGCAATCAGACACGGTTTTGAACCGCTGTTGCTTGTTCCGATTGCATTCGGTATGCTGCTTGTAAATATCTATCCGGATATTATGCTGCATGCGGAAGATGCAGCAAACGGAACAGGCGGACTTCTCTATTACTTCTATGTATTAGATGAATGGTCTATCCTTCCTTCTCTGATTTTCCTCGGAGTCGGAGCGATGACCGACTTTGGACCGCTGATCGCAAACCCGAAGAGTTTCCTTCTCGGTGCGGCAGCACAGTTTGGTATTTTCGCTGCGTATCTTGGAGCTATGGCAATGGGATTCTCAGACAAGGCAGCGGCAGCAATTTCTATCATTGGCGGTGCGGATGGACCGACATCCATCTTCCTTGCAGGAAAGCTTTCACAGACGGCACTGCTCGGACCAATCGCAGTGGCAGCATATTCATATATGTCCCTCGTGCCGATTATTCAGCCGCCGATTATGAAGCTTCTTACTACTGAAAAAGAACGTAAGATTAAAATGGAGCAGCTCCGTCCGGTTTCCAAGCTGGAGAGAATCCTGTTTCCAATCATTGTTACAATCGTAGTTTGTACAATTCTTCCTACAACAGCTCCACTGGTTGGTATGCTGATGTTAGGTAACCTGTTTAAAGAGTCAGGTGTTGTAAGACAGTTGACAGAGACAGCTTCCAACGCATTGATGTACATTGTAGTTATTCTGCTTGGTACATCTGTAGGTGCGACTACAAGTGCAGAAGCATTCCTGAACATGGATACAATTAAGATCGTTGTACTTGGTCTGGTTGCATTCGCATTCGGTACAGCAGCCGGAGTACTGTTCGGAAAGATTATGTGCAAGGTTACAGGCGGAAAAGTAAACCCATTGATTGGTTCTGCGGGTGTATCTGCGGTACCGATGGCAGCACGTGTTTCACAGAAAGTTGGCGCGGAAGCAGATCCGACAAACTTCCTGCTGATGCATGCAATGGGACCGAACGTTGCAGGAGTTATCGGTACTGCGGTTGCAGCCGGAACATTCATGGCAATCTTCGGTGTGAAGTAGAAGAATAGTGGAGGATTAACAAAATGGCAGAAGTTGTAAAAAAACCAGTTAAAATTACAGAAACAATTCTGCGTGATGCACATCAGTCTCTGATTGCCACAAGAATGACAACAGAGCAGATGCTGCCAATCGTGGAAAAAATGGACAAAGTCGGATACCATGCAGTAGAGTGTTGGGGGGGCGCTACATTTGATGCCTCCTTACGTTTCCTCAAAGAAGACCCATGGGAAAGACTTCGTAAATTCCGTGACGGATTCAAAAACACAAAACTTCAGATGCTGTTCCGTGGACAGAATATCCTTGGATACCGTCCATATGCAGATGATGTAGTAGAGTATTTTGTACAGAAATCTGTTGCAAATGGAATTGATATCATCCGTATCTTTGACTGTATGAATGACATCCGTAATCTGCAGACGGCAGTTACAGCGGCGAACAAAGAAAAAGCTCATGCACAGGTAGCAATGTCTTACACTCTTGGCGATGCTTACACATTGGAATACTGGATGGACCTCGCAAAGAGAATCGAGGATATGGGTGCAAACTCAATCTGTGTAAAAGATATGGCAGGACTGCTTGTCCCTTACAAAGCAACAGAGCTTGTACAGGCACTGAAGGATGCAGTTGAGATTCCGATCGAGATGCATACACACTATACGTCCGGTGTTGCAGCAATGACATACCTGAAATCCGTTGAGGCGGGAGCTGATATTATCGATACAGCTATATCCCCATTTGCTATGGGAACCTCTCAGCCGGCAACAGAAGTTATGGTTGAGACATTCAAGGGAACACCTTACGATACGGGACTGGATCAGAACCTGCTTTCTGAGATTGCAGACTACTTCAGACCAATTCGTGACGAGGCACTCGACAGCGGACTTTTGAATCCAAAGAACCTCGGAGTGAACATCAAGACATTGCTTTATCAGGTACCTGGCGGAATGCTTTCCAACCTGACATCTCAGCTTGCGGAGCAGGGTGCAGAGGACAAGTTCTACGATGTACTTGAAGAAGTGCCTCGTGTCCGTAAAGACCTCGGTGAACCGCCACTTGTTACACCGTCATCCCAGATTGTCGGAACACAGGCCGTATTCAATGTCCTGATGGGCGAGCGTTACAAGATGGCTACAAAAGAGACAAAAGATGTTCTGTCAGGAAAATATGGCGCAACGGCAAAACCGTTTAATCCGGAAGTGCAGAAGAAAGTTATCGGCGAAGATGCAGAGGTTATCACATGCCGTCCTGCAGATTTGATTCCAAACGAGTTGGATACACTCCGCAAAGAATGTGCACAGTGGATTCAGCAGGATGAAGACGTGCTGACATACGCATTGTTCCCACAGGTTGCAGTGGACTTCTTCAAATACAGAGAGGCACAGCAGACAAAAGTAGACGCAACAGTTGCAGATACAGAGAACGGAGCTTATCCGGTATAAAGAATAAACATAAGGACCTGTTTTTTTCCTGAAGTTGGGAGACAGGTTCTTTTTTATGGTATAGGAGGAGAAGAGATGAAAACCGTACCGGAAAAGATTACAGAACTTCGTACACTTATGAAAAGAGATAATATCGGTGCTTATATTGTACCGACGGCAGATTATCATCAGAGCGAATATGTAGGAGAATATTTTAAGGCAAGAGCATTCCTTACCGGTTTTACCGGTTCGAATGGGACAGCGGTGGTAACCGCAGATGAAGCGTGTGTCTGGACGGACGGCAGATATTTTATCCAGGCAGCTTCGCAGCTTGAAGGAACAGGGATTACCCTGCAAAAAATGGGTGAGCCGGGGGTACCGACCATTCAGGAATATTTGAATAATAAGCTGGCGGACGGCGCGGGTATTGGATTTGACGGACGAACGGTAGGTGTGAAAGAAGGAGAGGAGTATAAAAAAATTGCAGAGGAAAAGCAGGGGCGTCTTGTATATGAGAAAGATTTGGTGGATGAGGTTTGGGAGAACCGGCCGCCGGTATCTGAAAAGCAGGCGTTTGCTCTGGAATTGAAGTATGCGGGAGAAACAGTGGAATCCAAACTGGAAAGAATTCGTCAAAAGATTGAGGAGGAACATGCGACGGTACAACTGATTACCAGTCTGGATGATATCGGCTGGATGTTGAATATCCGAGGACGGGATGTTGAGTATTCTCCGCTTTTGCTATCTTATGCAATTGTCAAAGAGACTGAGGTGGAACTGTATGCGGATTGCCGCAAATTCGATTCCTCGATGATAAATGAGTTCGAAAAAAATTGTATACATGTATATCCATATAATTCTATTTACAGCCGGGTTAAAAAATTTGAACAAAAGGACACGGTATTGGTAGATTCCAGACAGTTGAATTACGCATTGTTTCATAACATTCCTGCGGACGTGCATATTGTGGAGAAGGAAAATCCGGTTGTGCAGATGAAAGCAGTAAAGAATGAAACTGAGATTGCCAATATCCGCAATGCACATATCAAGGATGGTATTGCCCACACAAAATTTATGTATTGGCTGAAAACACATATCGGGAAAGAAAAGATAACGGAAATGAGCGCCTCTGAAAAGCTGGAATTGCTGCGTGCCGAGCAGGAAGGGTATCTTTGGCCGAGCTTTGAGCCGATTTGCGCCTACAGGGAACATGCGGCAGTCGTACATTATTCCTCGAGTCCTGAAACAGATGTGGAATTGAAACCGGAGGGATTGCTCCTGACGGATACCGGTGGAAATTACTGGGAAGGTTCTACGGATATTACACGCACGGTAGCACTTGGAAAGGTGACGGAGGAGGAAAAGAAACATTTTACCACAGTAGTAATCAGTATGTTAAGTCTCGCAAATGCCATATTCCTGTATGGCAGTACGGGCATGAACCTTGATTATATTGCAAGGGAGCCGTTTTGGAGACAGCATCTGAACTTTAACCACGGAACCGGGCATGGTGTCGGCTACCTTGGCAATATTCACGAGCCTCCGCAGCGTTTTCAGTGGAAGTACAGTACGGACGGTGCGTATCCATTGGAAGCAAACATGGTAATTACGGATGAACCGGGAATATATATTGAAAATTCCCACGGAATCCGTATAGAGAATGAGCTGCTCGTCTGTAAAGATGTAAAGAATGAATATGGACAGTTTATGAAATTTGAGATGCTGACATATGTGCCGGTTGATTTGGATGCAATCGAGCCGAAACTAATGACAGAACAAGAAAAAGCAAGATTGAATGATTATCACAGGAAAGTATATGAAACAATTTCCCCATACTTAAATATAGAAGAAAGGGAATGGCTGAAGGAGTATACGAGAGCGGTCTGAATGAATGTTATGGTAACATGTCAGCCCGTACTTATAACACTGATTGAGTACGGGGATGCACGCTGTGACTTGAGCGCATCCTGCCTATCGCCAAAGACGATTCAAAATGGCAGGATGCGTAACAGTTCTGCCGTAAGGCTGAACTGTTACCGTTCATGCCTTGCAAATGTGAGTACAGTATTGTATAATTTATATGTTTTGGTTCAGGAAAAATGAGACTGGCCAGAAAAATGAATAAAACAGATTAGAAACAGGGGAATACAACGTGGGCGAAAACAGTACGAACGAGCTACAGGGGAGAATTGAGGAAAAGTATCGGGGGATGAGCAAAGGTCAGAAACGACTTGCAGATTATGTGACAGGAAATTACGATAAAGCTGTATTTTTGACGGCGGCAAAACTTGGAGAAGTGGTGGGAGTCAGTGAATCTACCGTGGTCCGGTTTGCGACACAGCTTGGGTATAAGGGATATCCGGGGTTTCAGAAGGCATTGGAGGAATTGGTGCGCAATAAGCTGAATTCTATTCAACGTATGGAAGTGACTTACGGGAGAATCAGTCAGTCGGAAATTTTGGAAACGGTTCTGCAGTCCGATATCGAGAAAATCAAGCTGACTTTAGGGGCAATTGACCAGAAAGCATTTGAGCTGGCGATAGACACCATTCTGAATGCCCGGAAAATCTATGTGATCGGAATCCGCAGTTGCGCTCCGCTTGCTGCGTTTTTGAGCTTTTATCTTAATCTGGTATGTGAGGATGTAACTGCGGTAAACACAAACAGCTCAAGTGAGATTTTCGAGCAGTTGATTCGGATTAATGAGGAAGATGTAATTATCGGCATCAGTTTTCCACGTTATTCCATGCGTACCCTAAAGGCACTGGAATTTGCCAGTAACCGGAAAGCAAAGGTAATTACATTGACGGATAGCGTACATTCTCCGATGAATCTGTATTCCTCCTGCAATCTGATTGCAAGAAGTGATATGGCATCTATTGTTGATTCTCTTGTTGCGCCGCTGAGTGTTATCAATGCACTGGTTGTGGCATTGTGTATGAAGAAGCAGAAAGAAGTGGTTTCCACATTGGAGACACTGGAACAAATATGGGGGGAATATCAGGTGTACAGCGGAGATGAATTGAATCCGTTAAAAGAAATTTCAAAAGAATGAGCGTATATTTATGAGTAAAGTACTGATTATTGGCGGCGGGGCCGCGGGACCGATAGCTGCAATTTTTGCGGCGAGAAACGGACACGAAGTCCATCTTTTTGAAAAAAACGAAAAAATCGGGAAGAAATTATTTATCACGGGAAAAGGGCGCTGCAATGTAACGAATGCAGGAGATATGGACACGTTGTTTGCATCGGTAAAAAGCAACCACAAGTTTTTATATAGTGCGTTTTACAGTTTTACGAACGAGCAGGCTATGGATTTCTTTGAGAAACTTGGCGTGAGGCTGAAAGTAGAGAGGGGAAACCGGGTGTTCCCGGAATCCGACCATTCATCGGACATCATAAGCGCACTGAACCGTGAAATGCACCGTTTGAATGTGGAAGTCAGCCTGTACTGTGAAGTGAAGGAGATTCAGACAAAGGGAAATCGTGTTTACGGGGTGATTCTGAAAAACGGAAAGTATGTTCCCGGAGACGCTTGCATTGTTGCAACCGGAGGCATTTCTTATCCATCTACAGGTTCAACCGGAGACGGATACCGGTTTGCGCAAAAGAGCGGGCACAAAGTGACAGAGCTTTATCCGTCGCTTGTCCCGATGGAAGTGAAGGAATGGTATGCAAAAGAACTGCAGGGGCTTTCACTTCGAAATGTGAATGCAGCGGTTTATGATGGGAAAAAGAAACTTTATGAGGAATTTGGTGAAATGCTGTTCACCCATTATGGCGTCAGTGGTCCGGTTATCATCAGTGCAAGCAGTGAGATAGGAAAGCGATTAAAAGAAAAAGAGCTGACGCTTGCCATTGATTTGAAACCGGCGCTGACAAAGGAACAGCTTAATCAAAGGGTACTCCGTGATTTTGAAGAGAACAGAAATAAGCAGTTTAAAAATGCGGTTGACAAACTGTTCCCGGCAAAGATGAAACCGGTTATGATTGAGCTGAGCGGCATTTCTCCTGATAAAAAAGTAAATGAGATTTCCAGAGAAGAGCGGCTGAATTTTGTTGGGCTGATGAAAGATTTCAGGATGACTCTGACCGGGCTGCGCAGTTTTCAGGAGGCAATCATCACAAAAGGTGGTGTCAGCGTAAAGGAAATCGACCCGGGCACAATGGAATCAAAAAAAATCAAGGGACTGTATTTTGCCGGGGAAGTATTGGATTTGGATGCGCTGACCGGAGGATTTAACCTGCAGATTGCATGGTCAACCGGCTATCTGGCGGGAAGCGCAGTGTAAGATGCATATAAAATTAACGTAACTGTTCAGAACAATCTCAGAATCCTGTGGATTTTGAGATGTGGCGTATTCGCCAGATGCATCTGCACTGATTTATGCTTATGTATGCAGGCATCCAACGCATAAAACCGTTGCAGATGCGTATGGCTCTGAGCAGTTACAAATTAACAATGAAACAGAGGACGGAAGAAAATGGGATATAACGTAGCGATTGATGGCCCGGCCGGCGCCGGAAAAAGCACCATTGCAAAATTGGTGGCGAAAGAAAAAGGATATATTTATGTAGATACCGGAGCAATGTACCGTGGATTGGCAATTCATTTTCTGAAAAAAGGGATTCGGCCGGAGGAGACAGAAAAGGTAATCGAGGCATGCGGGGATGCGGAAGTGACTATTGCATATGAAAATGGTGAACAGCAGATATATTTAAACGGGGAAAATATAACATCCATGCTGCGCACCGAAGAGGCAGGGAATATGGCATCAAAAACATCTGCCATCCCGGAAGTGCGGGAAAAACTGCTGGAGCTCCAGCGGGGGCTTGCAAGGGCAAAAGATGTGATTATGGATGGAAGAGATATCGGAACCAATGTTCTTCCGGACGCGGATGTGAAAATTTATCTGACAGCCAGTGTGGAGACACGTGCAAAGCGGAGATACAATGAATTGACGGAAAAAGGCGAGCACTGTGATTATGAGGAAATAGCCAGAGATATCCAGGAGCGTGACGCGCGCGATATGAACCGTGAGACAGCGCCGCTCAGACAGGCAGAAGATGCGGTTCTGGTCGACAGTTCCAATATGACAATTGAAGAGGTTGTCTCTACAATCTGTAGCTATTGTATCGGTTAGTATATAAAATGACTATGTAACTATGTAAAAGGAAAAATGCAGGAGACCGTTATATATGAAAGTAATACGTGCAAAAACAGCCGGGTTTTGTTTTGGGGTAAAACGTGCGGTGGATACTGTTTATACACAACTGGAAAATCAAAATGAAGAGAAAATATACACTTACGGTCCAATCATCCACAACGAAGAAGTGGTAAAAGATATGGAGGCAAAAGGGGTTACCGTGCTGCGCAGTGAAACCGAACTGGATGCGCTGGATACGGGAATTGTAATTATCCGGTCGCACGGCGTGGAGAAAAAAATTTACGATATGCTGAATACAAAGGGAATCCGCATTGTTGATGCGACCTGCCCGTTCGTAAAAAAGATTCATAATATTGTCCAAAAAGAAAGCGCAAAGGGAAAATACATCATAATCGTTGGTAACCCGCAGCATCCGGAGGTGGAGGGAATCAGGGGATGGGCGGGAGAGCAGGCCGCCGTTGTACAGACTCCGGAAGACATTGACAATCTGTCGATTCCGGATGGCAAAAAGGTTTGCGTTGTCTCTCAAACGACATTTAATTACAATAAATTTAAAGATTTAGTTGAAATTATTTCGGAAAAGAGTTATGATGTAAGTGTTTTAAATACAATCTGCAATGCTACAAAAGAGCGTCAGACTGAGGCAAAGCGCATTGCAGAAGAGGTGGATGCTATGATAGTGATTGGTGACAAGCATAGTTCCAACACCCAAAAGTTATTTGAAATATGCGGAAAAGCATGTAAAGATACGTACTACATACAGACACTTGGAGATTTGAATTTGAATCAATTAGGGTCAGTGGAAACAGTAGGTATTACAGCAGGGGCATCCACGCCCAACAATATAATTGAGGAGGTTCAAAATAATGTCAGAATTATCTTTTGAACAAATGTTAGACGAGTCATTCAAAACTATTCACAACGGAGAGGTTGTAGAGGGTACAGTAATCGGGGTGAAACCGGAAGAGATTATCCTCAATATCGGATACAAAGCAGACGGCATCATCACAAAGAACGAATACTCTAATGATCAGTCTGTTGAGCTGACAGAGGCAGTCAAAGTCGGCGATACGATGACAGTAAAAGTTTTGAAGGTAAATGACGGAGAAGGTCAGGTGTTGCTGACATATAAGAGACTTGCCGCAGAAAAGGGTAATGAGAGATTAAGAGAAGCTTTTGAAAATAAAGAAGTATTAAAAGCTACTGTAACACAGATTCTTGGCGGCGGGCTTTGCGCTGAAGTTGACGGAGCAAGAGTGTTCATCCCGGCAAGTCTTGTATCGGATTCTTATGAAAAGGATTTGAATAAGTATGACGGGCAGGAGATTGAGTTTGTAATCAGCGAGTTCAATCCGAGAAGAAACCGTGTTATCGGAGACAGGAGACAGCTTCTTGTCGCTGAGAGAGCAGAAAAGCAGAAAGAATTGTTTGCCAAACTTCAGGTTGGAGATACCGTGGAAGGTGTTATTAAGAATGTAACTGATTTCGGTGCATTTATTGACCTTGGCGGAGTAGATGGACTTCTTCACATCTCCGAGATGTCATGGGGAAGAGTTGAAAATCCGAAGAAAGTATTCAATGTTGGAGACACCCTGAAGGTTCTGATTAAAGATATCCGCGATACAAAGATTGCACTCAGCCTGAAATTCCCGGAGACGAATCCGTGGGCACATGCAGCAGAAGATTTCGCCGTTGGTTCTGTAATCACAGGAAGAGTTGCACGTATGACAGATTTCGGTGCATTTGTAGAATTAGCACCCGGAGTAGATGCATTACTTCATGTATCTCAGATTTCCAGAGCACATGTTGAAAAACCATCTGATGTTCTCTCTATCGGACAGGAAATTACAGCAAAAGTTGTAGACCTGAACGAGGCAGAGAAGAAAATCAGCCTAAGCATGAAGGCTCTTGAGAACGCTGAGGATACACAGGCAGAAGATACAGAAGAATAAATTCTTTATTCCCGCGAGTAACGGGCCAAGCAGCCATGCTTGCATGGATATTTGGTGATTGTCGCGAGGGGGGCTGAGTGCCCGTGGCGCTCGTTTAGCACCGACCGAAGCGGAGCACAGACCAAATACCCCGCCCCCTTTTTTCCGGGGCGTGTCAAATTTGATGTTTCGTTGCTTGCAGCGGGGTCTTTGATTTTACCGGGTCGAGCAGAGATAAGAGACCAGCATCCTAACGGAAGTTGGTCTTTTTATTATACAAAAATGTATC
Source organism: Lachnospiraceae bacterium UBA1683 (assembly GCA_002320245.1). Lineage (GTDB taxonomy): Bacteria > Bacillota > Clostridia > Lachnospirales > Lachnospiraceae > Schaedlerella. The sequence continues at coordinate 39,715 of DCKD01000003.1, read as the reverse complement.
CTACAGTGTTAAAATTTCGACAAGATGTTTGTTAAAAGATACAAGAACCTAAATGATTTGACTGGATTTTGTATACATAATCTAGTAGAATAATAGTAATGTGGTAAAAAAGAAAGGAGATTTAGAATGGGACTTCTAACTTTTAAAGGTGGAATCCATCCAAATGATGGGAAGAGTCTTGCAAAAGACCAGCCGATTAAAGAAATACTTCCAACAGGCAAGTTGATATATCCGCTGTCTCAGCATATCGGCGCTCCGGCAACTGCGGTTGTGAAAAAGGGAGATGCTGTGCTGAAGGGGCAGAAAATCGCTGAAGCCGGCGGATTCGTGTCTGCTCCGGTTTATGCGTCTGTATCCGGTACCGTTGTAGGAATTGAAAAACATCTGAATCCGGCAGGAAATAGTGTTGACTGCGTTGTGATTGAGAACGACGGGGAGTACAATGAGGTGGAATACCCTCAGATAAAGCCGCTGAATGAACTGTCCAGAGATGAGGTACTGACAATGATAGGAAATGCAGGTATTGTCGGTATGGGCGGTGCTGGTTTTCCAACCAGAGTAAAACTTACCCCGAAAGAGCCGGAGAAAATCGAATACATTATTGCAAACTGTGCAGAATGTGAGCCGTATATCACAGCGGATTACAGAAGGATGCTTGAAAATACAGAGGAACTTGTCAGCGGTATGCGTGTTGTATTGTCGTTGTTTGAAAATGCAAAGGGAATTTTTGGTGTTGAGGACAACAAAAAAGACTGTATTCAAAAATTAAAAGAGGCAACAAAGGATGAGCCGCGCATGGAAGTCCGTGTGCTTCAGACAAAATATCCGCAGGGTGCTGAGCGCCAGTTGATTTATGCGCTGACAAAACGCGCAATTAATTCATCCATGCTTCCGGCAGATGCAGGATGTATCGTGGACAATGTAGAGACACTGATTGGAATACATAATGCTGTGATTCTTGGAAAGCCATTGATGGAACGAGTTGTCACAGTGAGCGGTGATGCAGTAGAACACCCAGGTAACTTTAAGGTTTTGCTTGGAACAAACCATCAGGAAGTCATTGCTGCTGCCGGTGGCTTTAAGGAATCACCGGAAAAGGTAATCTCCGGCGGGCCAATGATGGGATTCGCGATGATTTCACTTGACGCACCAATCACAAAGACATCTTCTTCCATTCTTGCATTTGAGAAAGATGCCGTAGCTAAAAATCCGGAGACTGCATGTATCAATTGCGGACGTTGTGTAGAGGTATGTCCAAGCCGGATTGTCCCATCCAGGCTTGCAGATTATGCGCAGCGCTTTGATGAGGAAGCGTTTCTGAAATGGAATGGACTGGAATGCGTGGAGTGTGGTTCCTGTAGTTATGTCTGTCCCGCAAAACGGCAGTTGAAACAGTCCATCGGGGCGATGCGTAAAATTGCACTTGCAAACAAAAAGAAGAAATAGAGGTGAGAGACAGTGAATGAACAATTGAAAGTATCCTCTTCCCCGCATATCCGGGATAGAGTGACAACCAACAATATCATGTTGATGGTAGTAATCGCACTGTTGCCGGCTACCTTCTTTGGTATTTATAATTTCCGTCATGAAAATGCATGGGTGCTTGTTGTCGTTACGACAGCCACTGCAGTGCTGACGGAGTACATTTATGAAAGATTAATGCACAAACCGGTGACAATCAAGGACTGCAGCGCCGTTGTAACCGGTCTGCTTCTCGCGCTGAACCTGCCGCCGACATTGCCGGTATGGATGGGGGCGCTTGGTTCCGTATTTGCGATTCTTGTCGTAAAACAGCTTTTCGGCGGTCTGGGCCAGAACTTCATGAACCCTGCACTTGCAGCAAGATGTTTCCTGTTGATTTCATTTACAGGACAGATGACATATTTTGTCTATGATGGAGTGACAGGTCCGACACCGCTGGCGGAGTTAAAAGCAGGAGAAGCCGTGAATTCAATGGATATGCTGCTTGGAAATATCCGCGGCACCATTGGAGAAACTTCGGTTCTTGCAATTATGGTTGGTGCGATGTTCCTTTTGCTCGTTGGTGTAATTGATTTGCGGATTCCGGGAACTTATCTGCTGACATTCGTAATCTTTATTACAATTTTCGGCGGGCACGGAGCTGACCCGCAGTACATCACCGCACATCTCTGCGGAGGCGGAATTATGCTTGGCGCATGGTTTATGGCAACGGATTATGTGACATCGCCGATTACGAAGAGCGGTCAGATAGTGTATGGTATCTGCCTCGGTGTACTGACTGGATTATTCCGTCTGTTCGGGGGTTCTGCGGAGGGAGTTTCCTATGCCATCATTATCAGTAACCTTTTGGTTCCGCTGATTGAAAAGGTTACTCTTCCAAAACCATTTGGTAAAGGAGGAGAGAAGTAATGAATAAGATTGTAAAAAATACATGGATTCTGACTGCAATCACATTAGTGGCAGGCTGCCTTCTTGGTCTTGTTTACGAGGTGACAAAGGCTCCGATTGCAGCAGCTCAGGAAAGCGCAAAGCAGGAGGCGTATAAGACGGTTCTTGCAGATGCGGATTCGTTCGAAACATATGATGGGTTTGAGGAATCAGAGGCTGCGGATGTGCTCAAGGGGGCGGGATACAGCAGTGATGACATTTCCGAAGTCGCTGTCGCGCTGGACAAAAGCGGTGAGGAAATGGGTTATGTAATTACGGTGATGTCCCATGAGGGATATGGCGGAGATATTGAAATTTCTGTCGGTATTGCAAATGACGGCACGGTCAAAGGAATCGAAATGCTTTCTATCAATGAGACAGCAGGTCTCGGTATGAAGGCAACAGAGCCTGTATTCAAAGAGCAGTTTAAAGATAAGCAGGTTGAAAAGTTCTCCTACACAAAGACAGGAGAGTCAGGAGAGAATAAGATTGACGCGCTGAGCGGTGCAACAATCACGACCAATGCGGTAACCAACGCAGTTGATTCCGCACTTGTCTATTTTCAGAGTGAGTTAGGAGGTAGTGTCAATGAATAAGTATACAGAACGGCTGTATAACGGTCTTGTAAAAGAAAACCCTACCTTCGTGCTGATGCTTGGTATGTGTCCGACACTGGCGGTTACTACATCGGCAATCAATGGGATTGGTATGGGGCTTTCTACTACAGTGGTGCTGGTTTTGTCCAATATGCTGATTTCCATGCTGCGTAAAATCATTCCGGATTCTGTCAGAATGCCGGCATTTATCGTAGTTGTGGCATCTTTTGTTACAATTGTACAGTTCCTGTTAGAGGGATTTGTTCCGAGTCTGTATGACTCACTCGGTCTGTATATCCCGCTGATTGTTGTAAACTGTATTATTCTTGGCAGAGCAGAAAGTTATGCGTCAAAGAACCCGGTATTGCCATCCATGTTCGATGGGATTGGCATGGGGCTTGGATTTACGGTGGGTCTGACAGCAATCGGTATTGTCCGTGAGTTGGTTGGAGCGGGTAAGATTTTCAATATGCAGATACTGCCGGAAAGTTACCAGCCGATTACAATTTTCATTCTGGCTCCGGGAGCGTTCTTCGTCCTTGCCTGCCTGACAGCGCTCCAGAATATAATGAAGAAAAAAGCAATCGCAAAAGGCAGTCCGGATGCGGAAAAGATTGGCTGCGGGGCAGGCTGTGAGAGCTGTGCAAAAAAGCTTACATGCGGGGGCAGTGCAGCAGAAAAAGAAACGGTAAAACAAACAGCTAAGAGCGGAGAGGAGGAACAGGAATGAAAGAACTATTGTTGATTGCGGTTGGATCAGCGTTTGTAAATAACGTTGTACTGAGTCAGTTCCTTGGAATCTGTCCGTTCCTTGGTGTATCAAAAAATACAAAAACTGCTGCCGGAATGGGCGGTGCAGTTATTTTCGTTATTACAATTGCATCTTTCGTAACGGGATTAATTTACAAATTTATTCTTGTCCCGACAAGTTTTGAGTATTTACAGACAATTGTATTTATTCTTGTTATTGCCGCGCTTGTACAGTTTGTCGAGATGTTTTTGAAAAAGGCAATGCCGCCGCTTTACAATGCACTGGGGGTATATCTTCCGCTGATTACAACAAACTGTGCGGTACTTGGCGTGGCGCTGACAAACGTACAGAAGTCTTACAGCATCTTAGAGGGCGTTGTAAACGGTATCGCAACTGCGTTCGGTTTTCTTGTTTCCATCGTGCTGATGGCAGGAATCCGCGAGAAAATCGAATATAATGACGTTCCGGAGGCATTCAAAGGAACTCCAATCGTGCTTGTGACAGCAGGTCTGATGGCGATTGCATTCTTTGGATTTTCAGGATTGATTTAGGAGGGAGAAAGCATGAGTGTTACAGGAATTTTACTGGCTGCCGTAATTGTTGGCGGAACCGGGTTGTTTATCGGCATCTTCCTCGGAGTATCCGGGAAGAAGTTCGCCGTTGAGGTGGATGAACGCGAGGAGGCAATTCTCGGCGTCCTTCCCGGCAACAATTGTGGCGGCTGCGGATATGCCGGATGTTCCGGTCTGGCCGCTGCCATCGTTGCAGGAGAAGCAGAAGTGGGCGGCTGTCCGGTGGGCGGCGCCCCGGTTGCGGAGAAAGTCGGAGAAATCATGGGGGTTGCTGCGGGTGAGCAGGAGCGGCAGACTGCATTTGTAAAATGTGCGGGGACCTGTGAGAAAGCGCAGGATGAATATGAATATCATGGTGTACAGGACTGTGTGATGGCAAATATGATGCAGGATGGGGGACCAAAAGGCTGCGATTACGGATGCCTCGGGTTCGGGACTTGCGTGAAAGCCTGCCCGTTTGATGCAATACATATTGTGGACGGAATTGCAGTTGTAGATAAAGAAAAATGTAAAGCCTGCGGAAAATGTGTGGCGGCCTGTCCAAAGAAGCTGATTGAGTTGATTCCGTATGAGCAGAAAACATTCGTACAATGTAACTCGAATGATAAAGGAAAGGCTTTGATGGATGTCTGTCTGGTTGGCTGTATCGGCTGCCGCCTCTGTGAGAAAAATTGCGAGGCGGGAGCAATTACAGTAACAAATTTCCTTGCACATATAGATGCATTCAAGTGTACCAATTGTGGTGTCTGTGCCGATAAATGCCCAAGGAAGGTTATCACACCCCGGAAGATTCCGGTGTCGTAAACAAACTTTGGCAATATATTAACAAAAATTGTATTGACTAACAAAATTTTTTGCGATATGATTATGTCTGTTTTTGAGTAAATAAAAAGGCAGGATAAAAAATATGGACAATACAATTCAAAGAAAAATCAAATTCAGGGACACGGATAATGCTGTTGATTTTGTACGGAAAGTACAGGAATATGGATTTGATGTTGATTTAATAACAGGGAACATTACGATTGATGCCAAGTCATTGCTTGGAGTTCTGTCGCTGAATCTGGCAAAGCCGATTCAGGTGAAAGTACATGATTCTGATGTCGAGTTTTTATCTTTTTTGGATGAATATACTTACACAGAATAAAAATAATAAACTGGATGACAATATTGTTACAAGATGATGCCAAGGAGAAAATACCTTTTGAACCTAACATCATAATATTATAAAGAAAGGAGGGATGAAAATGAAAAAGTATGTTTGTGAACCCTGTGGATATGTATACGATCCGGAGATTGGAGATCCTGATGCGGGAATCGAGCCGGGAACATCTTTTGAAGAACTGCCGGAAGACTGGGTATGCCCAATCTGCGGAGTTGGAAAAGACGAATTTGTAGAAGAAGATTAATCCACCATGAAAAACAGCCGGGAAATCAAAGAGTCTGTGGCGAATCAGATTCGTGCTTTCCCGGCTGTTTTATATGTTTTCGATAGGATTTTTATGTCTTTGATAGAATTTATATATGTTTTGGATAAAATATATACGTCTGCGATAAAGTTTTATATATCTCCGACGGAATGTAATTTATAATCACTGGTGATGAAGATTGCCTTCACGCCGTCCAAACGTTCAATCAATTCTGTCCCCTCTTCCAGACCGAGTGCGTAACAGGTTGTGCTCAGTGCATCGCCGTCAACCGAACTGTCAGAAATAATGGTTACCTGATACAAATTATTTTCATAGGGATATCCGGTCGATGGATTCAGAATATGATGGTAGATAACACCATCCTTCTCAAAATATCTTTCGTAATTTCCGGAAGATACTACCGATTTATCGCGGATTTCAAGCTGCGCAACCGCTTCGTTTTGTTTGTCAAACGGTTTCTGCAGCCCAATTGTAAAGGGGGTTCCATCATATCGGTCTCCAACTGCCAGAATATTCCCGCCGAGATTAATCAATGCATGTTTTACATTCTGGTTTTGCAGATATTCTTTGAGTCTGTCGGCAATGTATCCTTTCGCAATCCCGCCCAAATCAATCTGTGCATCGGGGTCTTCGAGTGTGACGGTATTTCCGTCTATTTTCACCTTATGATAGTCAACATGGCTTTTCGCCTGTTCAATGGCATTTGCATTTGGGATCTCTCCGCTGTGTTCACCGTTAAAATTCCACAGACTGCTGACCGGAGCAATCGTGATATCGAATTTGCCGCCGGAAAGTTCACAGTAATATAGCGCTTTCTGAATCAGTTCAATCGTATCGTCAGAAACTTCTACGGGGGAGCCTTTCGCAGAATTGATTTTAGAAATCTCGCTTGTATTGATTTCTTTGCTGAATTTATTCTCGTATGTTTTACAGATATCCTTGCATCGGTTCAGAACGGAAATATCGGTTCCCCATGCCTCAATCTGCACAATCGTATCAAAATATATACCTGACACCTTTAATCCTTCGTTTTCCGGAGACGATGTACATGCAGAAAGAGAAAGTGTCAGCAAAGCCGCAACGGCCAGAATAAAATTCTTTTTCATGTCATACCTCGATTTTTTGAATAGATAATGTCTATTATAACGAAAAACAGAAAATTATACAATCGAACATGTGATTGCATTCCGAGGATGTGTGTGCTATGATAGTTGCTGAGAGGTTTGAAAAATGAAAAAAAATGATTGGATTTTAATTGCGGCGGTTCTTGTGGTTGCCGGAATTTTCTTTGGAATGCACTTGCTTACACCGGGCGTGAAAGGCGGCGTTGCAGAGGTTACGATTGATGGTGTATTGTATGGTACTTATGCATTGGATGAAAATCAGACGGTAACAATTCGGGATACGAACCGTCTGGAGATTGGAGAAGGCAAAGCGAAGATGGTATGGGCGGACTGTCCGGACCAGATTTGTGTGAATCAGAAAGCAATCTCCAAAGAAGGGGAGAGTATTATCTGTCTGCCGAATAAAATTGTTGTTTCCATTGTCGGCGGTGACAAGAAGACAATGGATGCAGTAACGTATTAGAGGTGTGAAGTTGAAGAATAAAGTAGCATATTTCGGCGTATTTACAGCATTTGCACTGATTTTAAGTTATGTGGAAATGCTGATACCGATTCAATTCGGGATTCCGGGAATCAAACTGGGGCTGGCAAACCTGATGATTGTCATCATGCTGTATAAGAGAAATGCAAAAGAGGCAATGATGCTTTCCGTTGTACGGATTGTCTTGGCAGGATTTATGTTTTCGAATCTGTTCAGTATCATATATAGTCTGGCGGGCGGTACGCTTAGCCTGATTGTAATGGCTTTACTGAAGAAACGGGAATCGTTCAGTGTAATGGGAGTCAGCATTGCAGGAGGCGTATCACACAATATCGGACAGTTGCTTGTGGCGATGGCGGTGGTAGAGACATACCGGGTAGGATACTATTTTCCGGTGTTGTTAATTGCGGGTGTCCTGACGGGAGCGCTGATAGGAGTTGTATCCAATGAAGTATTAAAACGCCTTCGGGGCGTGGATCTGGGATGATTTTTATTATTAAAGTGTTTCGTATTTTTAAATTTACAATTTGTGAAAGTATAAAGAGACGGAAGGTGACAGTGATTCAATGATTTCTTATATAAAAGGCGAACTGGTGGCGGTAGAGAGGGAGAAAGTGATTGTGGATGTAAATGGCATCGGGTGGGGGATTTATATGCCGGAGCAGTCAATGGGACTGCTGCCTCAGACGGGGAATGAAGTAAAGATACATACATATCTGAACGTCCGGGAGGACGCGATGCAGCTTTATGGATTCCTGACGAGGGATGACATGGAAGTGTTCCGGCTTCTGATTGGGGTCAGCGGAATTGGTCCGAAAGGCGGACTTAGCATTCTGTCAAAATTATCGGCGGATGATTTGCGGTTTGCAGTTTTATCCGGTGATGTAAAAGCAATTTCTGCGGCACCGGGCATCGGGAAGAAAACAGCAGAGAAACTGATTATTGAACTGAAAGATAAACTGGATTTGAATGAGATGCTGAATCAGACGGCTGCCCCGGATATTCCTGTGTCCGGGAATGAGATGCTTTACACGAATGAGATACAGGCAGAAGCCGTTCAGGCATTGGTTGCCCTTGGTTATGGCAGCACGGAAAGTCTGAAAGCTGTGAAAAAGGTATCTGCTGAGTATACGACGGTCGAAGAAGTGCTCAAAGAGTCTTTGAAAAATATGTGAGGAAATCTATGGGAAAGCGAATTATAACAACTGAGAATCTGGAAGAAGATATCAAAATAGAAAATCATCTCCGCCCGCAGTATTTAAAGGATTATATCGGGCAGGAAAAGGCAAAGAAAACACTTGGTATTTATATCAAAGCAGCGAAAGAACGGGGGGATGCGCTGGACCATGTTCTGTTTTACGGCCCTCCCGGCTTGGGAAAGACAACGCTGGCAGGCATTATTGCCAATGAGATGGGGGTAAATATAAAAATTACCTCCGGGCCTGCAATTGAAAAGCCGGGCGAGATGGCGGCAATCCTCAACAACCTGCAGGAAAATGACATCTTGTTTGTAGATGAAATCCACCGTCTGAACCGTCAGGTAGAAGAAGTATTGTACCCGGCGATGGAAGACTATGCGATAGATATTCTGATTGGAAAGGGGGCGACCGCCCGTTCCATTCGTCTGGACTTGCCGAAGTTTACATTGGTCGGCGCGACTACCCGTGCCGGAATGCTGACTGCACCATTGCGCGACCGGTTTGGCGTGATTCACCATCTGGAGTTTTACACAGAAGAAGAACTGACTACAATCATTCTGCGCTCAGCAAAAGTGCTGGAGGTTGAGATTGAAGAAAATGGTGCAAGGGAACTTGCAAAGCGCTCCCGGGGGACGCCGCGTCTCGCAAACCGTCTGCTGAAGCGCGTGCGTGATTTCGCGCAGGTAAAATATGACGGTGTGATTACCGAGACCGTCGCAAACTATGCACTGGATTTGTTGGACGTTGATAAATACGGACTAGATCATATCGACCGGAACATTCTGCTGACAATGATTGAACGGTTTCAGGGGGGACCGGTCGGGCTGGACACACTGGCAGCATCTATCTCCGAAGATGCCGGGACACTGGAAGATGTCTATGAGCCCTATCTGCTGAAAAATGGTTTCATCCAGAGAACGCCAAGGGGGCGTGTCGTCACAGAATTTGCATACCGGCATCTGGGGATTCCGACAGAGGAATAGAGGAAGGAATTGGAAAACATTGAAAAAATGGTTGGTTTTTGCGTTTAGATAGTTTATAATAACAGATAAGAAACGCGAGGAGGAAGCTATGAGTTCAGCAAAACATTTTACAGAAGTTTTAATAGGTGGAAAAGTTTATACGTTAAGTGGATTTGAAGGAGAAGAATATTTACAGAAGGTATCTTCTTATCTGAACCATAAGATTACAGAGTGCACGAACAGCGAAGGATACCGTAAGCAAAGTGCGGATACCCGGAATGTACTCCTTGCTCTGAATATCGCTGATGACTATTTCAAAGCGAAAAAACAGGGAGATTCGCTGGAGAGTGATATTGAACTGAAAGACAAAGAGATGTATGATTTGAAGCATGAGCTGATATCTGTCCAGATTAAACTGGATAATGCGGAGAAAGAGCTGGCGAAGATGAAGGAAGAAAATAATGATTTACAGATGCAGATTGTAAAACTCGAAACCGAGATGAAGAATCGCAGAAAGTAAAGTATCGTGGGCTGTCGGAAACGGACAGCCTGCTTTTTATAACACAGGAAAGTTCTACAAAGGAGCATCAATGATTCAGAGGAGCAGCATATTCAAAAACAGCAGAGAGAAAAAAGTCGAAATACTTGCACCGGCGGGTTCTTATGAGAGTTTCCGCGCGGCAGTTGCCGCAGGGGCAGACGCGGTTTATGCAGGTGGTTCCCGTTTTGGAGCGAGAGCGTTTGCAGAGAACTTCACAGAGGAACAGCTACTGAAGGCGATTGATTATGCACACTTGCATGGACGCCGGTTTTATCTGACGGTCAATACTCTTTTGAAGGACCATGAAATTGACTGTCTGGCAGAGTATCTGGAACCGCTTTACCGCGGCGGGCTGGATGCGGTGATTGTACAGGATGTTGGCGTAATGGAAGTGGTCCGCATACAATTTCCGGACATGGAAATTCATGCCAGCACACAGATGACTCTGACCGGAACGTATGGAGCACGGTTTTTAAAAGAAATGGGGGCGGTCCGTGTTGTCCCTGCGAGAGAATTGTCCCTTGCCGAAGTGCGTGCCATAAAGGCGGAAACCGGAATGGAGATTGAGTGTTTCGTCCATGGGGCGCTTTGTTACAGTTATTCCGGGCAGTGCCTCCTGAGCAGCATGATTGGCGGAAGAAGCGGAAACCGTGGGCAGTGTGCCCAGCCGTGCCGTCTGCCTTACAGCGCAGAAGGCACGAAAGGATACCTGCTCAGCCTGAAGGATATCTGTACATTGGATTTGATTCCGGAGCTGATTGAAGCCGGAATCGACTCATTTAAGATTGAAGGCCGGATGAAACGTCCGGAGTATGTGGCGGGAGTCACATCTATGTACCGGAAGTATGTGGACTTATATTTACAGCATCCGGACAAGCCATATCGTGTAGATTCTGCGGACAAAGAAATGCTGATGGACTTATTTAACCGCGGTGGTTTTCACGAGGGATATTATAAGCACCGGAATGGACGCGACATGGTTTCTATGGAAAAACCGAATCATATTGGTGTAAGGGCAGTGCGCGTGTTATCACAGAAAGGACGGGAACTTACTGTACGCGCATTGACAGAGATATCCGGGGGTGACCTGATTGAATTTCCGAATGGCACAGACCGGTATACATGTGGACAATATTGTAAAAAGGGAAAAGAACTCGTTATTCTGGTGCCAAAGGGAGTGCGGCTGCCGATTGGGACAGAGCTGTACCGTGTGCGGAACGGACAGCTTTTGGAACAGTTGGCATCGGAGTATCTGGATGGAAAAGTACAGGAGCCTGTTTATGGTTTTTTGCATCTTTCTGTAGGGGAGTCTGCAAAATTGGTTGTCTGTAAGGACGAATACAGTGTGGAAGTAAAGTCGGAAGACGTGGTTGAACAGCCTGTCAAAAGCCCATTGCCTGAGGAGCGTATTCGAAAGCAGATGAATAAGACAGGAAATACGGAATTTGTATTCGGGACGCTTGACATCGAGGCGAAAGATGACGTCTTTCTTCCGATGCAGCAACTGAATGGGATGAGACGTTCTGCGCTGGAGCAACTGGAGAAAAAAATCTGCGGCAGTTTCCACAGGAATCCACAGGCGGGATACATGGGGGTTCCAGGTATACCACGGGAATCAGTGTCTTATGCCGAAGGGCAAAGCGCTGCCCTGACAGGGAAGGAAACACATCTTTCCGTGTTGGTGGAAACAGAAGGGCAATTTGAGGGTGTATTGAATCAGCCGGAAGGAATCCGGCGCATTTACGCTGATAGTATTTTATGTGGAGACGGAATGCTGCCGGAGTTCTGGCAGAAGATGGCTGACCGTGTACATGCGGTTGGCATAGAGTTATTTCTGGCGATGCCCCGGATATTCAGAAAACAGACGGCAGTTTTGTTTGAAGAGACATATGAAAGCGTTACCGGGAAGATATTTGACGGTGTTCTTGTACGGAGTTACGAGGAATATCAATTTCTGAGGGAATACCGCTATAAGAAAAAGATGATACTGGACTATAATCAGTATATTATGAACCGATTTGCAAAGAATTTCTGGAGGAAAAATGGTGCGGCCGATTATACCATTCCGGTAGAATTGAATAAGGCGGAGATTGAAAAACTTGGAGCATCAGGCGGCGAGATGATTATTTATGGTTATCTTCCGGCAATGGTGACTGCACAGTGTGTGACCGGCACGGTCGGAGGATGCACAAAAACCAGAAAAATAACGGTGCTGAAAGACCGCTATCAGAATGCATTCAAGGTTGAGAATTACTGCAGGGATTGCTATAATGTAATCTATAACTCCAAGCCGCTCTATTTGCTTGATTTGCGGCACGAGCTGGAAACCTTGCATGCCGGCGGCTACCGTATTCAGTTTTCCACGGAGGACAAGGCAGAAACAGAAACGGTTCTGAAACAGTACCGGCAGTCATTTTTACAGAGGGTAACTCCGGAGATTCAGGAAGAACAGTATACACGGGGACATTTCCATCGCGGGGTTTCTTGAGAAAAAGAAAAGGAAAGAAGTAAAGGGCAGGTGAAACAGTGGTTAATATTATCGTAGAACTTTCAAAATACATCATTATCTTTTTGATGACCGCCTATACATTTTCATGCTTTTCAATTTTTGTACAAGAGTATGAGGCTGATGAGAGGCATATTTTATTCCGGCAGAATGTATTGATGTTTTCCATGAATTTTATGTCATACATGGTTTTATATCTGAAATCCAATGAACAGAAACTGATAGTTTTTTATCTGTGTCAGGTTGTATTTTTTCTGGCGGTAATCATACTTTATAAAATTATCTATCCGAGCGTATCCCGCCTGATTGTTAACAACATGTGTATGTTAATCAGTGTCGGGCTGATTATGATTACCCGGCTGAACTTTGAGAATGCGGTAAAGCAGTTTATTTATGCCGTAATCGGGGCTGTCATAGGACTGGTTGTCCCGGTAATCATTCGGAATATGAAGACATTGATTGACTGGACCTATATTTATGCGGGAGCCGGATTCGCATTGCTGGCAGTGGTTGCGGTGTTCGCGGCGACTTCCGGCGGTGCGAAACTTGGATTCACAATTGCAGGATTTGGCGTGCAGCCATCGGAATTCGTGAAAATCCTGTTTGTTTTTTATGTTGCGTCCAGCCTTCGGAAATCAACGGATTTTAAAAATATAGTAATTACAACGGCAGTTGCGGCAGCCCATGTACTGATTCTTGTGATATCGACGGACCTCGGTGCGGCGCTGATTTTCTTTATCGTGTATCTGGTCATGCTGTATGTGGCAACAAGGCAGCCACTTTATGCCCTTGCAGGAATCGGGGCGGGCAGCGTTGCCGCGGTACTCGGATACCGGCTGTTTTCTCATATCAAAGTGCGCGTGGCGGTCTGGAAAGACCCGTTTGCTTCATATAGCGAAGGCGGATATCAGGTGGCGCAGTCATTGTTTGCAATTGGAACCGGAAGCTGGTTCGGCATGGGGCTGATGCAGGGAAGCCCGGATTTGATTCCGGTCGCTGAATCAGATTTTATCTTTTCCGCGATTGCAGAAGAATTGGGATTGATTTTTGCCTTGTGTCTTATTCTTGTATGTGTGAGCTGTTATGTTATGTTTCTGAATATAGCGATGGAGATCCGCAATCAGTTTTATAAACTGGTGGCGCTTGGGCTTGGAACCTGTTACATCTTCCAGGTGTTCCTTACCATCGGTGGTGTGACAAAGTTTATTCCGTCAACCGGAGTCACCCTTCCGCTTGTCAGTTACGGAGGAAGTTCCATGCTCAGTACAATGATTATGTTTGGTATTATTCAGGGACTTTATATTGTAAGAGAAGACGAAGCCGAGAAAATTGAGAATAGAAAAGTAAGAAAAGAGAGAGAAGTAAGACATGAAACGGGAAGCACGACCAAAAAGAAATCAACAAAACCGAAAACAAAGTTCGAAGAAGTCCCGAAACAAAGAGTTCGCTAGAGTCACGTATTTCTTTGTGATTTTGTTCCTTGCCCTGATGGCTTATCTTGTATATTTCAACCTGGTCCGCGCAAAGAAAATTGTGAACAGTGCTTATAATGAGCGTCAGAACAAGTTTGCAGAACAGGTTGTCCGCGGCAGTATCACAGATAAAAACGGTGTCGTACTTGCGGACACAACAGTAGAAGAGGATGGCAGCGAAACAAGAAATTATCCATACGGGGATGTATTTGCCCATGTTGTCGGTTACAACGCATCCGTTGGGAAAACGGGGCTGGAATCAGCGGAAAACTTTGACTTACTGACATCAAATGCATTTTTTATGGAAAAACTAAAAAATGAGTTTCAGGATGCAAAGAACATTGGGGATACGGTAGTTACTACACTGGATGCCGATCTTCAGCAGGCGGTATACGATGCAATGGGGGATAATAAGGGTGCAGTTGTTGTTATGGAGGCTTCTACCGGAAAGATTATGGCGATGGTATCCAAGCCGTCATATGACCCGAACCAGATAGAGGAACAGTGGGATTATTTGAATTCAGATTCGGAGAACAGTCCGCTTCTGAACCGTGCGACGCAGGGTTCTTATGCGCCGGGGTCTACATTCAAACTTGTGACAACACTGGAATACATGCGGGAAAATCCGGATTATGCGAATTACACTTATGACTGCGCCGGCGAGATTACATGGAATGATACGACCATACATTGCTTTGACAGCACTGTACATGGTCTGGAAGATTTACGGAGTTCCGTTGCAAATTCCTGTAATTCATCGTTTGCGAATATTGGATTATCCCTGAATAAAACCTCTTACCGAAGTACCGCGGAAGACTTGCTTTTTAACAAAAAACTGCCGTGTGTATTGGATTACTCCAAAAGTTCCTTTGCAGTGGATGAGAGCACGGGAGAGGCAGAGATGATGATGACGGCTATGGGACAGGGGAATACGCTTGTAAGCCCATACCACATGGCGTTGATTACGTCAGCAATTGCAAACGGCGGAACGCTGATGGAGCCTTATCTTGTAGAAAAAGTGACTAATTATACCGGCTCCGAAATCAGTAAAAATGTTCCGAAAAGCTATAAAAAACTGATGACTTCCGATGAAGCATCACAGCTTAAGGAGTACATGCGGGCAGTGGTGGAAGAGGGGACCGGAACGCTGCTCAATAATGATGTCTACACGGCAGCCGGAAAAACCGGGACGGCAGAGTACAGTATGGTGGACGGGGAGAAGACACACTCATGGTTTGTCGGCTTCACGAACGTAGATAACCCGGAACTGGTAATCAGCATTATCATTGAAGGATATGACGGAAACAGCGGCGCCAAAGCCGTTCCGATTGCAAAGCAGATTCTGGATTCGTATTATTACAGATAGGAAAGATGCGGGATGCGTATAAAATGTTATTGTAATTTGTATGTAAGCACCTCATTGGAGAGGAAACGGAATAAAGTCATCTCAAAACTGATGGAGCGCAGGCTGGCACCTTCCGTTTATATACTTACACTCGCGCAGGGAGAGCAGAATCATCTGGAATTTTTTCCTGCCATTCTGCTGCGGCAGTATGTATATGATAATGACGAGATATTCGTCGTAGGGCTCGCGGAAAGTTATGAGTCCGCGGTGGAACTTGTAGAGCGGATTCTCCGGCAGGTGCTGGCTGACACAGGCGGCACGGATATCCGTCGTTTTATTTTGGAAAAGCAACTGTTATTTGAGGAAAGCAGAGGATAGAAGATGGTGCATATACTCCTGTTTGTTTTAAAAATAATAGGGTGGATTTTACTTGCAATACTCGCTCTTTTTGTATTGCTTGTCTGTGTGATGCTCCTGACGCCGCTGCGTTACTTTGTGAGCGGGAGCTGCGGGGGAAGTCTGGAAAGTCTGCAAATCAATGCCAGATTTTCATTCCTGCTGCACCTGATTCGGGGAAGCGTGCAGTATGAAAACGAGGCACTGGCATGGGAAATGAGTATCGGTTGGAAACGGTTTGGGAAGAAAGGAGAAGAGAAAGAATCCGTTGCGGAAAAACCCGATGAGCAGAAGCAAAGATTACCGGTGAAGGATACCTCGTCCGGAGGGCGTACGGCAGAAGAGTCCAAAGAATGTCCTGAAAAGTGCACAGCCAGGGAATTCGGGGAACATACCGGAAAGTGCACGGCGGCGGAGTCCGGAAAGCGTACCGGAAAGTGCACGGCGGCGGAATCCGGGGGACATACAGCCGGGGCGTCAGGCTCAGAAAAAATTCCGGAAGATACCTGTACGGATAAACTCTCCATGCGGTTCCAGAGGATAACGTGTACATTTCAAACGTTTTGTGATAAGATAAAAGCATTATTAAGGAAAAAAGAAATCCTGACCGCGTTTATCACAGATGAGATACACAAAGCGGCGTTTTTCAAGTTATTAGAACAATTCCAAAAGTTTCTAAGACGGATGAAGCCGAAGGAATTCCGCATAAACGTGCATTTTGGGTTCGGGAATCCGTCCCATACAGGAATCCTGCTGGCAGGAATCAGTATGTTATATCCGATATTCGGTGAACATGCAGAAATTGAACCGGATTTTGAACAGAAGGTTCTGGAAGGAAATATGTTCCTCAAAGGAAGATTACAGTTTTGGATTGCAGCTGCAGCAGCTTTCAATCTGTTATGCAGCAAAGAAGTGCGGGCAACGGTTCGCCATATAAAGAAATTTAGTTTTGATTAAGGAGGAAACGGCAATGTCTGAAGCAAATAATTTTAAAAATACGGTAGAGGCACTGTTTAAAGGAATGGATGGTGTTGTATCTTCGAAGACGGTAGTAGGGGATGCGATTCATGCAGACGGCATTACGATTCTTCCTTTGATTGATGTATCTTTCGGACTGGGAGCGGGAGCTTTTGAAGGGGAAAAGAAAGAAAAAGGAATGGGAGGAATTGGCGGGAAGGTGACGCCGAGCGCGGTTCTCGTCATCAAAGACGGAACTACACGTCTTGTGAATATTAAGAATCAGGATACCGTCACAAAACTGCTGGATATGGTACCGGATATTCTGGATAAGTTCACAACGAGAAAAGAGGATAAAGTGACAGAAGAGGATATCGCAGATGTACTGGATGATGCGAACGATTTAGAATGATTTTGAAGAGTCATGCATAATATATAACAATCTGAAACCGTACAGATGGGAGTGTGCATGAAAAGGCTGATTGGTTTTGCCCTGTTGTGCATTTCGGTTGGAATGCTGATTCTTCTTATGATTCCGGCAACGTCATTTTTGAGAATCATTTTATTTATCGGATGTATCGCAGCAGGATACCTGCTGTTCTGCAAATAGGGAAATGAAAAGGAAGGAAAAAAGAGCAAGAAAAAGACCCGATATTCATAAAGAATACCGAGTCTTTTAAATTTCCGTGTCTGTAAAGCGGTCATTTACAATTCGCTTTATTCGGCTGTACTTTTTATTAAGCACGTTCAACGCGTCCTGACTTCAGGCAAGATGTACATACATACATTTTCTGAGCTCCGCCTTCTGTTTTAACTCTAACGGACTTCACGTTTGATTTCCACATTTTTGGTGATTTTCTATGAGAGTGACTTACGTTGTTTCCGAAGTGGGCACCCTTTTCACAAATAGCACATTTAGCCATCACAAACACCTCCTAACAATCTGAAATAGTCCTTGTTATGGACTCACAACAATGATATTCTAGCAGAAAGGAGAGCACAATGCAAGTATTTTTTGCAATTACTGGAAGTTATTTTTTATTTTTCGCGAATTGTGGTTCACAGAATTACATTTTCATGCTAGAATAATCATGTCTGTATGATAAAGTATAGGTTTGAAATCCATTTGAAATCGGAGGTATATAGAATGAAAGGTAGTATGAGTACAGATCTGGGAATCATTACAATCAGCCCGGATGTAATTGCGAAGTATGCAGGTTCCGTTGCGGTTGAGTGTTTCGGAATTGTCGGGATGGCAGCCGTTAATATGAAAGATGGTCTTGTAAAATTATTAAAACGGGAAAGCCTGACACATGGAATTCAGATTGAAATTTCAGATGAGAACAGCATTACGCTGAATTTTCACGTGATTGTTGCATACGGTGTAAATATTCTTTCGGTTTCTGATAACCTGATGAACAATGTTAAATATAAGGTTGAGGAATTTACTGGTATGACGGTCGATAAAATTAACATCTTCGTTGAGGGTGTCAGAGTGATTGATTAAGGAGGATACTTGTCGTGGCAACAAATACGATAAACGCAGAGCTGCTTACTAAAATGTTTCTTGCAGGAGCAGCAAATCTGGAGGCAAAAAAAGAATTTATTAATGAACTGAATGTGTTTCCGGTTCCGGATGGGGATACAGGAACGAATATGACGCTGACCATTATGTCTGCTGCAAAAGAAGTACGCGGTCTGGACAGACCGGATATGCAGACTGTTTCCAAGGCAATCTCTTCCGGCTCCCTGCGTGGCGCCAGGGGAAACTCAGGAGTCATCCTGTCTCAGTTGCTCCGTGGATTTACAAAAGAAATCCGCGGACATAAAGAGATTGATGTACAGGTTCTTGCCGCCGCCTGTGAGCGTGCGACCGCAACGGCTTATAAAGCAGTCATGAAACCGAAGGAAGGCACCATTCTGACTGTTGCAAAGGGGGCTGCGGAAAAGGCAAGAGAGATGGCGGAGACAACAGACGATTTGTCCACATTTATTCCGGAGGTCATTTCGTTTGCAAAAGAGGTTCTTTCCAGAACACCGGATATGCTGCCGGTATTGAAAGAAGCCGGGGTTGTGGATTCCGGCGGACAGGGACTTCTGGAGGTGCTCAATGGCGCATATGATGCATTTCTTGGAAAAGAGATTGATTACAGTGCAATCGAGTCCAGTGCAGGCACAACTATGGTAAAACCGGGCGCGCAGGCACAGGCAGATATTAAGTTCGGGTACTGTACTGAGTTTATCATTATGACAGAAAAGGCATTTACAGAAAAGGATGAGCATGAATTCAAGCGCTATCTGGAATCAATCGGGGATTCGATTGTGTGCGTGGCGGATGATGATATTGTGAAAGTGCACGTCCATACGAATGATCCCGGGCTTGCAATCCAGAAAGCGCTGACTTTCGGACAGCTTTCCCGCATGAAGATTGATAATATGCGCGAGGAGCATCAGGAGAAGTTAATCCGGGATGCGGAGAAACTGGCAGAAGAGCAGGCAAAGAAAGAACCCCGGAAACCGGTTGGGTTCATTGCTGTTTCCATTGGTGAAGGGATGAACGAAATTTTCCGTGAACTTGGCATTGACTATATCATCGAAGGCGGACAGACTATGAATCCAAGCACAGAGGATATGCTCAACGCAATCGGGCAGGTAAATGCCGACCATATTTTCATTCTGCCGAATAATAAGAATATTATTCTTGCGGCAAATCAGGCGCAGGCGCTGACAGATGATAAAGATATCATTGTTATCCCTACGAAGACGGTACCGCAGGGAATTACGGCAGTAATCAATTATATGCCGGATGAAGATGTAAAGACCAATGAAGAAACCATGAATGAGGAAATCAAGAACGTGAAGACCGGGCAGGTGACTTATGCTGTGCGTGATACACATATTGACGATAAAGAAATTCATGAGGGAGATATCATGGGAATCGGTGATACCGGAATTCTGGCGGTCGGGCAATCTGTGGAGAAGACCACGAAAGAGATGCTTGCCCTGATGGCAGATGAAGACAGTGAATTGATTACACTGTACTACGGGGAAGATATTCAGGAAGAAGAAGCAGAAAGACTTGCGGCAGAAATCGAGGAGATGTATCCGGAGGCAGATGTAGATTTGCACTGCGGCGGACAGCCGATTTATTACTATGTGATGTCTGTTGAGTGACGAATACAGTATCCGTAGATTTTGTTTATGCGGTACTGGAAACATGAAGAGAAGTAACGGGCGAATCAGCTTTCCGTAATATTGGGAGGCTGATTCTTTTTATACGAGGTGACAGAATGGACGTACACACAAAAATCAGTGCGCTTAAAGGGATTGGCGAGAAAACAGAAAAGATTTTTCAGAAAGCCGGAATTTATACAGTCGGTGATTTGATTCAGTATTTTCCACGCGGATATGATGTGTATGAAGAACCGGTGGCAATCAGTGAATTGGAAGAGGGACGGACAATGACCGTGACCGGAGCTATTTATGGGAGAGTGCAGGTTGGCGGAAATCCGAAAATGCAAATCACTACGTTATATTTAAAAGATATTACGGGAACATTAAAGGTGGTATGGTTTCGTATGCCTTTTTTGCGCAGCACACTGTCGAAAGGCGGTGTTATCACACTGCGCGGACGAATCATCCGCAAGAAAGATGGTCTTGTGATGGAGCATCCGGAGATTTTCTATCCGAGCTCCAGATACGCGGAAAAACAAGACAGCCTCCAGCCGATTTATCCATTAACTACAGGGATGACGAACAGTGCGGTCATAAAAGCGGTACATCAGGTACTCGATACAGCAGATGCAGGCGACGGAGTCCTTCCGGAAGAACTGGAAGAGCGATATCGTCTTATCTCTTATCCGCAGGCAATCCGGGGCATTCATTTTCCTGAAAAAAAAGAAGAGTTTTATCGGGCAAGAGAACGTCTTGTATTTGAAGAATTCCTAGTGTTCATCCTTTCCATCCGTATGATGAAAGGGAATGAGGACCGGATGCTGAATCAGTACTGTTTCCGGGAACAGCCGGAGCTGGATTCCTTCTTACAGCATCTTCCCTTCGATTTGACGAACGCGCAAAAGCGGACATGGCGGGATATCAGGCATGACATGACGGGCGTTCATGTCATGTCCCGGCTTGTGCAGGGAGATGTTGGTTCCGGCAAGACAATCGTTGCGTTGATTGCGATGATATTTGCCGGATTGAATGGATATCAGGCAGCGATGATGGCGCCGACGGAAGTATTGGCGAGGCAGCATTATGAAAATATAAGAACCATGTTAGAAACATATCATGTACCATTGACAGCGGAGATTCTGACAGGTTCTATGAGTGCCGGACAAAAAAGGGCGGCTTACGGCAGAATCGCATCCGGAGAAGTGCAGATAGTTGTAGGGACTCATGCACTCATTCAGGAAAAAGCAGTGTATAAAAATCTGGCGCTTGTCGTGACGGATGAACAGCATCGGTTCGGAGTCCGCCAGCGTGAGAATCTGGCGGAAAAAGGACAGCATCCGCATATTCTTGTAATGAGTGCGACACCAATTCCGCGTACGCTGGCAATTATTCTATACGGGGATCTCGATATCTCCGTGATGGATGAACTCCCGAAAAACCGGCTTCCGATTAAAAATTGTGTCGTGGATACCGGATATCGAAATACAGCATACCAATTTATGAAGAAACAGATTCAGGAAGGCAGGCAGTGTTATGTTATCTGTCCGATGATCGAGGAAAGTGAAAGCCTTGAGGCGGAAAATGTTACCGGCTACACGGAGAGCCTGCGCGAAGTGATGGGGGAAGGAATTGAAGTCTGCTGCCTGCACGGAAAGATGAAGCAGTCACAAAAAGATGAGATTATGGATGCATTTTCCAAAAACGAAATTCAGATTCTTGTATCAACAACCGTAATTGAGGTTGGGATTGATGTACCGAACTCTACAGTCATGCTTATTGAAAACGCGGAACGGTTTGGGCTGGCACAGCTCCATCAGCTCCGCGGCCGCGTGGGACGCGGGAAATATCAGTCTTACTGTATCTTTATGAGTGCATCAAAATCAAAGGAGACGAAAGAACGTCTGGACATTCTGAGTCATTCCAACGACGGCTTTTTCATTGCGGGGGAAGATTTGCGGCTGAGGGGTCCGGGCGATTTGTTCGGAATCCGTCAGAGCGGACTGTTGGATTTCCGGCTTGGGGATGTGTTTCAGGATTCGAAAATCCTTCAGTGTGCAGGTGAGGCGGCGGGAAAATTGCTGGAAGATGACCCCGGACTTGCAAAAGACGTCCATCAGCCGTTAAAACATGCGTTGGACCGCATGATTTCGGAAGTTATGTTAGAGAAGACGTTATAAATTTGCGGCGGTTCCAAGCAGCAGCTACAGGCGTTAAATTTATATTTCAAAATAATGTAAAAACAGGCAGGAACTTCTAGTGTAAAAGTTTGAATCCTTCACATACTATGGATGTAACAAGCAATCAAGTTACAAAACAAAGACGAAAAATGTAACAAGAAAAGGTTACAAAAAGTTGCAGAAGGAGGAAACACAAATGGCAAGTCGTTCATCTAACCGTGCAGCCGTGCCAGAAGCAAAGGGTGCATTAGACAAATTTAAATA
>DCKD01000003.1:0-17242 GCA_002320245.1 Lachnospiraceae bacterium UBA1683 | reverse complement strand
AAGACGCATAGAAATGCGAAGAAAAAGCACTTGGGAATTGACCTAAGTGCTTTTTTCTGCTAAAATGCACCATAGTTAGACAGGAGGAATTGTATGAGGGTAATAGCAGGAAGTGCAAAACGGTTACAATTGAAGACGGTGGAGGGCATGGATACCAGACCGACGACGGATCGCATTAAGGAAACATTGTTCAATATGATTGCACCATACATGTATGACTGTGAATTTCTGGACTTGTTCAGCGGCAGCGGAGGAATTGGCATTGAGGCATTGAGCCGCGGGGCGCGCGAGGCAGTCTTTGTGGAAAATAACCCGAAGGCAATGGCCTGTATCAAAGAGAACCTGAAATATACAAAACTGGACAGAAAGGCTCTGACACTGACAAAGGATGCGTTGACTGCTCTGTATCAGTTGGAGGGCGAAAAAACATTTGACTATGTTTTCATGGATCCGCCGTACAATCAGGGATGGGAGCGGAGAATACTGGAATATCTTGCGGGTTCGGAACTGATATATGAGGATACTGTGATTATTGTGGAGGCGTCGAAGGAAACAGACTTTTCTTATGTTCCCGAACTTGGATTCTGTATCATTAAGGAAAAGATGTATAAGACAAACAAGCACGTTTTCATTGAAAAAGAGGGGAAGGAAGAAATATGTTAAGAGCAATCTATCCGGGGAGCTTTGATCCGGTTACGAACGGACATCTGGATGTCATTAGAAGATCTTGTAAGATGGTGGATGAACTGATTGTCGGAGTGTTGAACAATAATGCGAAAATGCCGTTGTTTTCTGTGGAAGAACGTGTTAAAATGTTAAAGGAAGTAACAAAAGACATACCAAATGTACGGATTCTTCCATTTGACGGGCTGCTGATTGAGTTTGCAGCAAGGATGGAAGCCGGCGTTGTTATTCGTGGACTCCGCGCAATCACGGATTTTGAATATGAATTACAGATGTCCCAGACGAATCACAAGCTGAATCCGGAGGTTGAGACAATATTTTTAACAACAAGTATTGAGTATTCTTATTTGAGTTCTACAACGGTCAAAGAGATTGCTGCTTTTGGGGGAGATATCACGCAGTTTGTGCCGGAAGCAGTGGTCGGGCAACTTGAGCAGAAGATGAAAGAAAAAAGGAGAGTGTAATCATGAGCAGCCGTATTGAACAGATTATTGAAGAGATTGAGGAGTATATCGACAGAGACTGTAAGTATCAGCCGCTGTCTACGACGAAGATTATTGTAAATAAAGAGCATCTGGATGAATTACTGAGGGAACTCCGCATGAAGACACCGGATGAGATTAAACGTTATCAGAAAATCATTGCGAACCGGGATGCGATTCTGGCGGATGCGCAGGCAAAAGCAGACGCTATGATTGAGGAGGCACAGGTTCAGACAACTGAACTTGTCAGTGAGCACGAGATTATGCAGCAGGCATATGCGCAGGCGAATGAGATTGTGACACAGGCGACTGCACAGGCACAGGAGATTATGGATAATGCAACGTCCGATGCCAACGAAATCAGGATTGGTGCTATCCAGTATACGGATGATCTGCTCGCCAATGCAGAAAGCATTATTGGACATACACTGGACAGCTATTCAACAAAGTATGACGGATTGATTAATTCCCTTCAGGAATGTTATGACGTTGTCCGCACAAACCGTGCGGAACTGAATATCCCGGAGGATGATTCCGCTGACTATGGACAGCAGGATATGGATTTAGAATAAGGACAGATACAGGATACCTAATAGACTGGCGGTCAATGCGGCTGCCAGTTTTTCTGTTATGTAAGGCAGAATAGGAAGATGTGCATCCTGTATCATACATTGTGTCTGGGCGATGGAACACAGGCCGCCAGATGCGGTAAGTCCAAGCAGCAATGCGTAGCGGATGTAAAATGGAAGTGCAGCATTGCCAAGTATGTAGATTCCGTTTGTGATTTCAAGGAAAGAAAGCACATAGTCAAACCAGAAGATTTGTAACGGGACCGTCCGTAAAAGGGAGAGCAGAACGGAAAAAAGTATGATGTATCCGCCGACTTTCACAAGGGTTTCGGCGCTGTCTGTGATGCATTTATCCAAATCTCGCAGTGACCATGCAGACTTTGACACAGATACTGGTGCGTGTGTATGCAAACCTGTCTGTGGCGGCAATTTTCTTCTGGTTATGAAACTGACAAGCACCGGGGTAAGAAACAGGATTCCGATTGTCGGCAGCATAAGCGTTTCTTTGTGCAGCGCCTTCAGGACGAGATAGTTCATGATAAAGGATGGGCTTGTATTATTGCAAAAGGATAACAGATACTCCCCTTCTTCTCTGGAAATGAGTTTAGATTGTACCATATCGGCCGCTGTCTTCGCGCCCATGGGATATCCGCATAAAAACCCGACAAGGACGCAATAACTTCCGGGCTCGGAAACGCGGAACAGGCGGATGAACAAACTGCCGAGTGCGTCTGTGATATAACGCATATTTCCGCTTATAAGTAGAAAATTACTAATGATAAGAAATGGGGACAGCGTGGGAAGGACAATCTGGAACCAGAGCAGCAGTCCCTCACTTGCACCGGAAAAGACTGCTTTTGGTGCAATCAGCATGCACAGGAAGAAAACTACGGCTCCAAGCCCAAAGATTCTGCGTTTCATGTGGAGGTCTCCATCTAGTACACTGAATAATAAGTTCCTGCTATATTCACGAAGAATAATGGATTCGCAGCAGTTAATTTATATCCGGTGTACCAGAATCATCGGTTCGATTATTAAAGATATATGAAACGGCTTGATTTTTTATGTTTCCTGTGACAAAATGGAACAGGAAAGTCGGCTGTATTTTTCATAAAAAAATAAAAAGCATACAGTCTGGAAAGGGGATTTTAAAATGGCAGTTTTAAACGTTGAGCCAAAAGAAATATTTCATTTTTTTGAGGAGATTAATCAGATCCCGAGGGGAACTTTTAACACAAAGGCCGTCAGTGATTATTGTGTGGAGTTTGCTGAGAAACGCGGACTGGAAGTGATTCAGGATGAATGGAATAATATTATTATTAAGAAACCGGGAACAGCAGGTTATGAGCAGAGCGAGCCGGTAATTATCCAGGGACATCTGGATATGGTATGTGAGAAGACCGCAGGCTCCAATCATGATTTTACAAAAGATCCGATTGAAATGTATGTAGAGGACGGATTCGTGACAGCAAAGGATACAACGCTTGGAGGAGATGACGGAATTGCTGTTGCGATGGCATTGGCAGTGCTGGACAGCGATACGATAGCACATCCTCCGATTGAAGCGGTATTTACGGTTGATGAAGAAGTCGGCATGACGGGGGCGCTGAATATTGACTTATCCCCACTGAAAGGAAAAATGCTGTTGAATCTCGATTCGGAGGATGAAGGAACATTGATTGCAGGCTGTGCCGGGGGATTTGTCTTTGGCATGAAGTTACCGGTCACACGTAAGGCGGCAGAAGGAACTTGCGTAGATTTGGAAATCGGCGGGCTGAAGGGTGGCCACTCCGGCGTTGAGATTGACCGTCAGAGAGGAAATGCAGATAAACTTGCAGGCAGAATGCTGTATCATATGTACAAGCAGGCAGACATGTCTGTCATTTCTGTCAATGGAGGGACGAAGGACAATGTTATTCCGGGGCTTTGCAGAATGCAGATTGTGACAACAGAACCGGAGAAGATCAAAACCCTTGCTGAAGAGATGTTCGAAACATGGAAAGGGGAATTCGTCCATGACGAACCGAATCTTTATGTGAACACAGCAATCGGAGCTCAGGGAACCTATCAGGCAATGACCGAAGAAACACAGTTAAAGGTGCTTACATTCCTGATAAACTGTCCGAATGCAGTGGATGAATTCAGCCGTTCTCTGGAAGGAATGGTAGAGACTTCGGATAACCTGGGTGTAGTTGCAACTGAAGAAGATTCCATCACATTCAAGTTCCTGACGAGAAGCGGAGTTGCTACAAAACTGGTTGAGTTTAAGGAAAAACTCATTAGCTGGTGCGAACTGCTTGGAGCGGCTTACGAAATCAGCGGAGAGTATCCGGCATGGATGTTCAAAGAGGAATCCAAAATCCGACCGGTTACGGCAGATGCATATGAGAGAGTATTCGGAATCAGACCGGAGATTACAACCATTCACGCAGGTCTGGAGTGTGGACTTTTAAGCGGGAAAAAACCGGATTTGGACTGCATTTCTTTCGGACCACAGATGTACGATATTCATACCTACAACGAGAGACTGAGTATTGAATCCACACAAAAGACATGGGAAGTCTTAAAAGAAATATTAAAACAGTGTAAATAAAGCGATACGGAAAGAGATTATGATTAAATTACCGCAGGCATTTGAAGAAAAAATGAAGAATCTGCTGCAGGACGAATATGAAAGTTATGTGCAGTGTTATGAGGAACCGCGCCATTACGGACTGCGTGTCAATACAAATAAGATTTCGGTGGAAGATTTCCTGAAGATTGCACCGTGGCCGCTGAAACCGGTTCCATGGATTCCAAACGGATTCTATTATGACGGAGATTTGGTTCAGCCGTCCAGACACCCTTATTATTTTGCAGGATTGTATTACCTGCAGGAGCCGAGCGCGATGACTCCGGCAAGCCGTATCCCGGTGAATCCGGGAGAGCGGGTGCTGGATGTCTGCGCCGCACCCGGCGGCAAAGCAACGGAATTAGGTGCAAGGTTAAACGGACAGGGGGTGCTGATTGCAAATGATATCAGCAATTCCAGGGCGCGGGGGCTGCTGAAGAATCTGGAATTATTCGGCATCGGGAATATGATGGTAATCAGTGAGGAGCCGGGAAAGCTGGTTGAGTACTTTCCGGAGTATTTTGATAAAATCCTGATTGATGCGCCGTGCTCCGGCGAGGGAATGTTCCGCAAGGACAAAAAGATGGTAAAGGCGTGGGAAGAACACGGACCGGAGTTCTTCTCAAAACTACAGCGGAGTATCATTACACAGGCGGCACAGATGCTGAAACCGGGCGGCATGATTCTGTATTCAACCTGTACATTTGATGCATTGGAAAATGAGCAGACAATCGAATATCTTCTGGAAACCTATCCGGGGTTCAAGATTTGCAGTATGGAAGGGTACGAGGGCTTTTGCGAGGGGAAACCGGAGTTTACGGAAAGCAAAAGTGAAGCCTACAAAAAGACGGTGCGTATTTTCCCGCACAAAATGCAGGGAGAGGGACACTATCTTGCATTGCTCAAGAAAGGAAATGCGGAAACAGGAGCGGAAACAAAGCCCCAAAAAGGAAACAAAGCCCCAAAGAACATACCAGAGGAGCTGGATACATTTCTCAGGGAATTGACATGGAGAATCGACAGGAGCCGGCTGGATATCCGTGAAGAGCGTGTATATTATATGCCGGAAGGACTGCCACAATTAAAGGGTATTCGGTTCCTGCGTTCCGGGCTGCTGATGGGTGAAGTGAAGAAAAACCGCTTTGAGCCAAGCCAGGCGCTTGCAATGTGCCTGAAAAAAGAAGAATATCCAAGAATTCTGGATTTCCCGGCAGCAGATGACCGTGTTATCAAATACCTGAAAGGGGAGACGCTGGATGTCGGGGATATTACTTCCGGAAAAGAGAAGGGCTGGTATCTTGTCTGCGTGGATGGATATCCGCTTGGATTTGGAAAACTTGCAAACCAGACGTTGAAAAATAAATATCTGCCGGGCTGGCGGTGGATGTCTTAACCTACAGAAAACATAAATGGAGAATGGATGGATGAAACTCAGACTGGACAAGTATCTTGCTGATATGGGCATTGGAACGAGAAGTGAGGTAAAAAAAGCAATCGGTAAAGGTCTGGTACAGGTTAACGGTTCCGTTGTAAAAAAAACGGAGACAAAATTAGATACAGACAAAGACGAAGTGATGTATTGTTCGAACCCGGTATCCTATGCGGAGTATGAATATTATATGCTGAACAAACCGGCAGGCGTCATCTCTGCCACGCAGGACAAAGGGGAGCAGACAGTGGTAGATTTAATCGCCGACAGGCGGCGGAAGGATTTGTTCCCTGTCGGGCGTCTTGACCGGGATACAGAGGGAATGCTTCTCATCACAAATGACGGCGCATTGGCGCACCGTCTGCTTTCACCGGATAAACATATCGATAAAGTATATTATGCCAGAGTCCGCGGCACCGTGACAGAGAAAGACGCCGAAGTGTTCAGGAATGGTGTCGACATCGGTGAGGATAGGCCTACACTTCCGGCAGAGCTTCATATTCTTTCGTCCGGAGACGAATCAGAGATTGAGCTGACCATCCGGGAAGGAAAGTTCCATCAGGTCAAACGGATGTTTCAGGCTGTAGGAAAAGAGGTTGTGTATCTGAAACGTCTGAGAATGGGACCGTTATCTCTGGACGGTACGCTGAAACCGGGGCAATACAGAAAATTGACGCAAAAAGAGCTGGAGGAGTTATGCTGAATCAAACGTTTTTACCGCTCAGTGAACAGGATATGAAAAAGAGAGGATGGGAACAGGCAGATTTTGTCTATGTCATCGGGGACGCCTATGTGGACCACCCCTCTTTTGGTCATGCAATTATCAGCCGGGTGCTGGAATCGAGAGGGTATCGGGTAGCAATCATCTCCCAGCCGGACTGGAAAGAAAAAAACAGTGTAACGGTTTTTGGAGAACCTCGTCTTGGGTTCCTTGTTTCCGCGGGAAATATGGATTCGATGGTCAATCATTATTCGGTATCAAAAAAACGGCGGCAGACAGATGCCTACACCCCGGGAGGCGTGATGGGAAAACGGCCGGATTATGCGGCAGTTGTATATGGCAATTTAATCCGGCAGACCTACAAGCATACACCGATTATTCTCGGAGGCATTGAAGCGAGCCTCCGGAGGCTTGCACACTATGATTACTGGTCCAACCGGTTAAAGCGCTCGATTCTTTTGGATTCCGGGGCAGATATCATTTCCTACGGGATGGGAGAACGCTCGATAGTAGAGATTGCCGATGCACTGGACGCAGGAATTGATGTACAGGATTTGACTTATCTGGATGGGACTGTCGTAAAGGTGAAGAATCTGGATTCTGTCTTTGACGCACACATCCTGCCTTCCTATGAGGAGCTAAAGGAAAAGAAAGAGACTTATGCAGAAAGCTTTTACACCCAGTACTGCAATACCGATCCGTATTCCGGAAAACGGCTGGTGGAGCCATATTCCGAGCACCTGTATGTCGTGCAGAACCCACCTGCGAAGCCATTGAGTCAGATGGAGATGGATGATGTGTATGCACTGCCGTATATGCGGACGTATCATCCTTCTTACAGACAGGCGGGAGGCGTTCCGGCGGTAAAAGAGATTCAATTCAGCCTGATAAGCAACCGTGGCTGTTTCGGCGGCTGTAATTTCTGTGCACTCACCTTTCATCAGGGGCGTATCATCCAGACAAGAAGTAAGGAATCTCTGATTCAGGAGGCAAAACTGTGCACGCAGGAGCCGGAATTTAAGGGGTATATTCATGATGTAGGCGGACCGACTGCGAACTTCCGCCATCCGTCCTGCAAGAAACAGTTGAAATACGGGGTATGCACGAATAAGCAGTGCCTTTTTCCGCAGCCGTGCAAGAATCTGGATGCAGAGCACACGGAATATGTGGACATCCTGCGGGCATTGCGGAAACTGCCGAAGGTCAAAAAAGTATTCATCCGTTCCGGAATCCGGTTTGATTATCTGCTGGAAGATAAAGACCAGACTTTCCTGAAAGAACTGTGTGAATTTATACAGGATTGGACCCGCGGACAATGGAATCGGTCTATGTGCCGAAAAATCCACATGAAAAAGCAATGCAGCGGGCATTGATTCAGTATCGGAATCCGGCGAACCATGAACTTGTAAAAGAAGCGCTCGTGAAAGCCGGGCGGACAGATTTGATTGGATTTGAGGCAAACTGTCTGATCCGTCCGCGGCAATTTTCGAAAGAGAAGAGAGAGGCTGCAGCCGGAAAACAGAGGCAAAGGGCAAGGAACAGGAAGGCAGTCAGGAGATGATGATATGAAAATAGCAGTAGTTACCGGGGCATCTTCAGGAATGGGAAGAGAATTTGTAAAACAGATTGGATTCTTTTATGAGAATCTGGATGAAATATGGGTGATTGCAAGGCGGCGGGACCGTTTGGAGGCACTTCAGGAAAGGACTGTTGTCCCGCTGCGGATTTTTGAGGGGGATTTGTTGAAACAGCCGGTTTACGTGGAATTGAGAAAGGCGCTTCAGGAGGAAAATCCGGATATCCGTATGCTTGTTAACGCAGCAGGCTTTGGAAAAAGCGGTTTGGTGGAAGAGATTCTCGAAGAAGATAAAAAACTTCAGCTTCAAATGGTCGATTTGAATTGTCTCGCACTGTCAAGAATGACATTTTCATGTCTGCCTTACCTGCATGCCGGCAGCCGTATTGTAAACCTTGCGTCGGCATCGGCATTTTGTCCTCAGCCCGGATTTACCGTATATGCTGCTACAAAATCTTATGTATTAAGCTTTTCAAGAGGGTTGGGTGCAGAACTGAAGAAACGCGGAATCTATGTTACCGCAGTCTGTCCGGGACCTGTCGATACGGAATTTTTTGAAACCTCCGGCAAACTGGATAATGCGCTGAAAAAGCTGGCGCTTGTAAAGGCGCCGGATGTCGTGCGGAAAGCACTGCTTGATTCCAGAAAACGGAAAGATGTGTCGGTTTATGGGGGACGGATGAAAGCCGCATATATTGTGACAAAAATTTTGCCGCATCATGTTATCCTGAATCTGATGTCCGGCAATTTTAAAGGAGATTTTAACGAATGAAAAAAGTAGAAAAAGGTATGCCTGGATATCTGGAATACAAAAAGAAAGTGGAAATTACCCGTACAGTTCTTTATTTTGCGATTGTCGCGGCAATTATATTGCTTGGGTACAGTCAGACACATACGAAGAAAAATCTGCTGACGGTTGTCGGTATTGTCGGATGCCTTCCGGCATGCAAGGCACTGGTCGGGGTGATTACCAGACTTCCCTATCATTCGGTAGCGCTGGATTGGGCGGATGATATAAAGCGCAGGGCTTCACATCTGACGACAGCCTTTGACTTGGTTGTGACAAGCACGGATAAAATCATGCCTGTCGACTGTATTGTTATTTCCGGGGATAAGGTTTTCGGTTATACGTCCAGTCAGAAGGTAGATTTAAATTATGCGGCAAAACATATCAAAAATATATTGCATGACAATCAGTTCCCTACTGTTTCAGTGAAACTATTCAACCAGTATCCGGCATTTTTGGCAAGGGTAGAAGGGCTGAATAACATCGAAGAGGTGGAAAAGAATGATAACAGGCAGCAGGAGGAGGCAATCCGTCAGGTGATTTTTCACATCTCCTTATAACATAGCTTTTATAAGCGATTATTATGGCGAAAAGGATAGATTTATGCAGGAGTTACATGTCACAGGAAATGAGGCGGGACAACGGCTGGATAAGCTGCTTGCAAAGTTCTTAAATCAGGCGCCGAAGAGTTTTCTGTATAAAATGATGAGAAAAAAGAATATTACACTGAATGGCAGGAAATGTTCCGGGAACGAAAAACTTGTGGCGGGGGATATTGTAAAACTATTCTTTTCCGATGAGACAATCGAAAAGTTCTCTGCCCCGGTTTCGGGAAACCCTGTGGTAAAAAAAGCGGTGCAGGGCAAGTCAGGCAGCCGGAAAACATTGTATATCCTCTATGAGGACGAACAGATTCTTCTGCTGAATAAACCGGTTGGGATGCTTTCACAGAAGGCAAAGGAGAGTGATGTGTCCGCTGTGGAGCTGTTGATTGAATACTTGCTGTCATCGGGACAGTTGAGCGAATCGCAGCTGCGGACATTTCATCCTGCAGTGTGCAACCGGCTTGACAGAAATACAAGCGGGATTCTCGTTGCCGGAAAAACACTGCCTGCATTGCAGGAAATGAGCCGGTTCTTTAAGGAGCGCAGCATTGCGAAGTATTATCGCTGCCTTGTTGCGGGAGTGGTTCGGGAAGACGCATATATCAGAGGGTATCTGTGGAAGAACGAAAAAA
Organism: Lachnospiraceae bacterium UBA1683; assembly: GCA_002320245.1. GTDB lineage: Bacteria > Bacillota > Clostridia > Lachnospirales > Lachnospiraceae > Schaedlerella. The sequence goes on along the minus strand of DCKD01000003.1, from coordinate 7,146 downwards.
CAAATAAGGTCAGGATTCTGGCAGAGGAACGTCCGGGGAGCGTACAGATTGAGACAGAATACCGGGTGCTGAAAAAAAATACAGCGGTAAGTTTGCTGGAGGTTCATCTGATTACCGGAAAGACGCATCAGATACGTGCGCATCTGGCTTCCGCCGGACATCCGATGATTGGGGATTACAAATATGGAAATCCTGCGGTCAACGAATCCTATCGGAAGATTTATGGATTGAAATCTCAGCTTTTGCATGCGTGCCGGCTGGAGATTCCGCAATCCGGAGGGACGCTCGGCTATCTGTCCGGAAAAACATTTACCGCAGAATTACCGGAGCTTTTTGCGAAGATTTGCAAAGACAAGGGTGTGATGTAATGGGAACTTGGAATTCGAGGGGGCTTCGCGGCTCCACACTGGAGGATTTGATTAACCGTACAAATGAACAGTATGAGGAACTGGGACTGGCTTTGATTCAGAAAATTCCAACTCCGATCACGCCGGTACAGATTGACAAAGAACACCGTCACATTACATTGGCGTACTTTGATAAAATCAGTACCGTGGACTACATCGGTGCAGTTCAGGGAATTCCTGTCTGCTTTGATGCAAAAGAATGCAGTGCAGATACATTTCCCCTGCAGAATGTCCATGAGCATCAGATGGCATTCATGGAAAAATACGAGAAACAGGGGGGAATCTCTTTCCTGATTATCTATTACAGTGCAAAAGATTTACTGTACTATATGAGGTTTCAGGAAATCAAAAAGTTTTGGGACAGGGCAATGTCTGGCGGAAGGAAAAGTTTCCGTTTTGAAGAACTGAACCCGGAATATGTGATTCAACAGAAAAACAGGGCATTTGTACCTTATCTGAACTATGTTCAGAAGGATTTGGATACGAGGGATTGACATTCCGTGTGAAAATTCGTATAATAACGTAAGATTTTAGTGTTTTAGCACGATAAAGTGAAGGAGCAAAGAAATATGGAGCAGAAATTACATACACCGGAGGGGGTCCGGGATATCTACAATTCAGAATGCAAGAAGAAACTGGCAGTGCAGGATAAACTGCATCAGCTTCTGCATCTGTACGGATATCAGGATATCCAGACACCGACATTTGAATATTTCGATGTCTTCCGAAAAGAAATCGGCACAATTGATTCCAGAGAATTATATAAATTTTTTGACCGGGACGGCAATACGCTTGCCCTTCGTCCGGATGTGACACCGTCTATCGCACGTGCGGCAGCTACGCTGTTTGACACAGAAAAGGTCCCGGTCCGTTTGTGCTACGTGGGAAATACGTTTATCAACCACTCCAGCTATCAGGGACGTCTGAAGGAAAATACACAGCTTGGGGCGGAAATGATTGGTGAAGACTCCATCGAGTCAGATGCAGAGATGATTGCGATGGTTGTTGACGGTATGAAGAAAATCGGACTGACAGAATTTCAGGTCAGTATCGGGCATGTAGGTTTTTTAAAGAGCCTGATGGCAGAAACCTGCCTGTCTGATGAAAGAAAAGAAGAGGTCTATACACTGATCGCAAACCGGAATTTCTTTGGGGTGGATGAGATTCTGGCGCAGGAACATATCAGCGAACACATCCGGGAGTCCTTTCAGAGCCTGCCTGAGCTGATGGGCGGGATAGAAGTACTCAGGCGGGCGGCGGAAATTGCCACAGCCGGCACCGCAAAAAAAGCAATTGCCCGCCTGCTTAAGATTTACAAAATCCTTGCACTGTACGGTGTGGAAGATTACGTTACTTTCGATATGAGTATGTGTGGAAATTACGGATACTATACAGGGATTATTTTCCGCGCATATACCTATGGAACAGGAGATGCGGTTGTGCGAGGGGGACGTTATGACCAGCTTGTAGAGAAATTTGGAAAGCAGACGCCTTCGATTGGTTTTGCCATTATCATTGATGAGCTGATGAGTGCGCTGAGCCGACAGAAGATTGCAGTCGATACGGAAAAGGTCAATCTGATTGTTTATACAGAAACTACATTAAAATTGGCAGTTTCTCTTGCAAGAGAATTCCGCGCCAGAGGAAAATGTATGGAGCTTTTGAAACGGGAAGAAATTGAGTCAAAAGAGATGTATGTGGAATATGGCATACAGATGCAGGCAGTCAGTCTGCTGTATCTGAACGAGGACAGAACCATCACTATGGTCAACCTGCGGACAGGCAGGGAAAAGCGTGTGAGAATCAGCAATATGAAAGGACAAAATCAGCAACAGGAATAGGGGACATTATAGAAATGAGATATTTGACGTTTGCGCTGACAAAAGGGCGGTTGGCAAAAAGGACACTGGAAATGCTGGAGAATCTTGGCATTACCTGTGAGGAAATGAAGGACAAAGACTCGCGAAAACTTATTTTTGTAAATGAGGAACTGAAACTGAAATTCTTCCTCGCAAAAGGACCGGACGTTCCGACTTATGTGGAGTATGGGGCAGCCGATATCGGCGTCGTTGGTAAGGACACGATTGTCGAAGAGGGACGGGAGGTACATGAAGTGCTTGACCTCGGCTTTGGAAAATGCAGAATGTGCGTGTGTGGATACGAAAGCGCACGGGAATTATTGCAGCATCATGAATTAATCCGTGTTGCTACAAAGTATCCGAATATCGCAAAAGACTATTTTTACAATAAAAAACATCAGACGGTAGAGATTGTGAAGATGAACGGTTCTATTGAACTTGCCCCGATTGTCGGGCTTTCTGAAGTAATCGTGGATATCGTGGAGACAGGAACGACACTAAAAGAAAACGGTCTGGTTGTATTGGAAGAAGTATGCCCGCTGTCTGCCCGGATGATTGTGAATCCGGTCAGTATGCGTATGGAAAACGACAGAATCAAAGAGCTGATTACCAATTTGCGTAATCTGTTACAGGAGGAAAAACATGCGAATTGAAACATTAGATGAGAGTACAAAGAAAAATCTTTTGGAAGACCTGCTTAAGCGCAGCCCAAACAGCTACGCATCTTATGAGTCCAGCGTTCAGGAAATCTTAGATACCGTAAAAGAAAAGCGGGACGAGGCAATTTTTGCCTATACGGAAAAATTTGACAAAGCTGTAATCAACGCTGACAATATTCAGGTGACAGAAGCGGAAATCAGAGAAGCCTATGCACAGGTGGACGCTGAACTGCTTCGAATCATCCGCAGGGCATTGCATAATATTGAATCCTATCACGCAAAACAGATGCAGTATAGCTGGTTTGACAGCAAGCCGGACGGAACAATGCTCGGACAGAAAGTAACTGCACTCCGAAGAGTCGGCGTTTATGTGCCCGGTGGAAAGGCGGTATATCCGTCTTCCGTATTGATGAACATTATGCCTGCAAAGGTTGCAGGAGTGGAAGAGATTATTATGGTGACTCCGCCGGGAAGAGATGGGAAAGTCAATCCGACCACACTAGTTGCGGCAAAGGAGGCAGGGGCAACCGCCGTTTATAAAGTCGGAGGCGCCCAGGCAATCGCCGCACTTGCATATGGAACCGAGAGCATTCCGAAGGTAGACAAGATTGTCGGACCGGGAAATATTTACGTTGCACTGGCAAAAAAAGCCGTATATGGTCATGTCAGCATTGATTCAATTGCCGGGCCGAGTGAAATCCTTGTACTGGCGGATGAGACGGCAAATCCCCGGTATGTAGCCGCGGACTTGCTGTCTCAGGCAGAGCATGACGAGCTTGCATCCGCAATCCTTGTTACGACAAGCAGTGAACTTGCACAGAAGGTTTCTGATGAGACGGATGCATTTATCAAAGAACTGTCCCGCGGCGAGATTATTCAGAAGTCGCTGGATAATTACGGACATATCCTTGTTGCAGACACGTTGGAGGATGCCATTGATGCAGCAAATGAAATTGCATCCGAGCATCTTGAGATTATGACAGCAAATCCGCATGAGGTGATGACGAAAATCCGCAATGCAGGTGCTATTTTTATCGGTGAATACAGCAGTGAACCGCTGGGAGATTATTTTGCAGGACCGAACCATATCCTTCCGACTAACGGAACCGCGAAGTTCTTTTCCCCGTTATCTGTAGATGATTTTCTGAAAAAGTCCAGCATCATCTCTTATTCCAGAGAGGCGTTGGAGCTGATTCATGAAGATATCGAGAAATTTGCGCAGGCGGAACAGTTGACAGCCCATGCAAATTCGATTAAAGTGAGATTTGAAGAAAAATAAGGAGGAATTCCCCATGCAGGACAGAATCGGGAGCTGTACGAGGAAGACAAAAGAGACAGAGATTACAATTACCATCAATCTGGATGGACAGGGCAGGAATCATATTGATACGGGAATTCCGTTTTTTGACCATATGCTGAATGGATTTGCACGACATGGTCTTTTTGACTTGGAAGTGGAGGCTGTCGGTGATTTGGATGTTGACTGCCACCATACTGTAGAAGATACCGGAATTGTACTCGGACAGGCTGTTGCCAATGCACTCGGCGACAAAGCCGGAATAAAGCGTTATGGCTATTTTCTCCTTCCGATGGATGAGACACTTGCCTTAAGCGCAATTGATCTATCCGGACGTCCATATCTGAATTTTGACGCAGATTTTCCGACAGAACATATCGGCGGGCTGGATACAGAGATGATACGGGAGTTCTTTTATGCGGTCAGCTACAGCGCGGCGATGAACCTGCATTTGAAAATATTAGATGGGGGCAACAGCCATCATATGGCAGAGGCATTGTTCAAAGCCTTTGGAAAATCACTGGATGCAGCAACCATGGCAGAGCCGAGGATGAACGGAGTATGGTCTACAAAAGGCAGCTTATAAAGGAGACAGGATAGAATGAGTTATAAAAGATTGACCCCCTGCATTCTGATAGATGGAGGGAAAGCAGTAAAATGGTTTGACGACCGGATAGTAGTAGCTGAGGATGTGGTCGCACTTGCCAAACATTATAGTGATAACGGGGCAGATGAACTGCTTGTATTTGACTTGTCCAATTCCGATGAGGATCACGATGAGTCCATTGATTTGATGAAGAGAATTAACCGTGTCATCAGTATTCCGATGGTGGCAGGAGGAAATATCCGCCGGCAGGAAGACGTCAAGAAAATCCTGTACGCCGGAGCAAAACGTGCCATGCTGAACCTCTCAAAGCCGGTGTCTATCGAGCTGCTCGAAGAGGTGTCCAAACGATTCGGGAAAGAACGGATTGCCGTATCTATGAATGATTTTGACCAGTTATTCAAGCAGCAGCATTTGATTGAGGAATACTGCACGGAGATGGTGTTCATGCACAGACTGGATTTGGCATCCGTAGAAAACATAACGGAGATTCCATGTGTGGTTGTGACAGATACAATGGAATGCGCTGAGATTCTGAAGATTTTAAAATCTAGCGGTGTAAAAGGCGTATCCGGGTTATTCATCAGCCAGCAGGATTTGAATTTTGATGAATTCAAGCATGTCTGTGTCAAGGAGGGTATTCGGATGACGTCATTCGAGAGTATGATGGATTTTTCCGAATTGAAACTGGATGCAGACGGACTGATTCCGGTAATTGTCCAGGATTATAAGACAAATGAAGTTCTGATGCTCGCCTATATGAACGAAGAGGCGTTTGACCATACAATCAAATCCGGCCGCATGACGTATTACAGCCGCAGCAGACAGGAACAGTGGGTAAAAGGAGAGACTTCCGGTCACTATCAGTATGTCAAATCCATGATTGCCGATTGCGATAAAGATACCATTCTTGCAAAAGTAGAGCAGATAGGCGCAGCCTGCCATACGGGAAACCGTAGCTGTTTCTTCCAGCAGATTGTCGGAAATGACTTTGATGCAAAGAATCCGCTTCAGATATTCGAATCCGTCTACAACACAATAGTGGACAGGAAACAGAATCCAAAAGAAGGCTCCTATACCAACTATCTGTTCGACAAGGGAATCGATAAGATTCTGAAAAAAGTAGGTGAAGAGGCAACCGAGATCGTCATCGCCGCAAAGAACCCAAATCCGGAAGAAATCAAATACGAGATTTCCGATTTCCTGTATCACGCAATGGTATTGATGGTAGAGCGTGGCGTCACATGGGAAGATATCACAAACGAACTGGCTGACAGATAGAATTTACAATTGTGTTCTGACTTAAGACAACAAGACATATGATACAGTAAATGAACTGTATTGTATGTCTTGTTTCAACAATGAAGTGCAAAGGGGATAGTCCCTTCTGACCGGGGACAGTCCCCTTTGCATCGGGAGGGTGAAATATGAGTGAAGAGGAACGCAGACGGCAGCTTTTACGGCAGACGAAACAGTTATATCACGAGCAGGATATGTTTCCCGCAATCCACCCGCGTTACGGACATTTGTATCATAATCTGTATGACAGGGAGCAGGAGCCGGTAAAAAGTACATTTTATTTACGGATAGCGGTTGCGATTCTCTGTTTTGTCTGCTATGTGTGGATGGAACAGGAGGATGTGAGGATAGTAAATGTAAGCAGCGAGAACATAATAAATCAGATTGAAAAACAGACGGATATGAAAACGATGAAGGAGGATATACGGGAAGTGTGGAATCGTCTGTAAAGCACAAAAACATCCGTCTCACCGAAAGTGTGGTGACAGAGACGGATGTTTTCTATTGATAAATTGCCGGGATGCTATTTTGTGGTATTCCGTCCGAATAATCAAATCGGTCAACCACCCCTTTTTTCTGCTCGGGTTCCGGTGTTGTATCAACGGTTTGTTTCCTGAATTGGAAACCACAGAGGGGTAGGAGATTACACTCGTTACATAATCCATATCCTGAAGCTGTCGACAGAGCAGAGTCTCTTTTGTACTGTCCCCTTTCGGGACAAGAAGGACCATGGTATTGTTTGTCCCGAATTCCAGCTCAATCGCATAGGCGTCACTACCTTTTTCGGCAAGATTCCCCGTACCGTAAAAAAATTAAGTATTCCTGTTGCATTTTATTCAATGCAATTGTGGAATTAGCCCTTTCCGGAAGATAATCTGTCAGATTGTAATTGATTGGTACAAGGAAAAAGAGCAACCCGCCCAATACCATGAATAGCAGAGATACAATCACGACAGATTTCCGGTGATTGATGACTGCATCTGTAAATTCTTTCAACTTAATACCTCCGTTATGAAGTGAC
>DCKD01000019.1:25038-72587 GCA_002320245.1 Lachnospiraceae bacterium UBA1683 | reverse complement strand
ACCATTGTTTTTTCCAAAACTCAGTATACAGGTAAATCCACGTTGTTACACATGTGAGGTCACTTCATATTGTCCTAAAAGATATGTTTAATGATTTGCAAAATAATTGTATCAAAAAAGTACAATAAAATATAATTATAAATATTTATTTATCTATAAATATATGTTATAGTAATTGTAGGGAGAGTAGTAACAATACATGGCGGGACTTACATGCGTGTGAAGTCTCGCCTTATTAAGTTTCAGAGGGGGGTTCAAAGGGGACAGTCCCCCTTAAATTTCTATTAAATCTTTATAAAGGGGGATTACGATGCTGGATTTTCGTATGGAAACGTTTTTGATGGTTTGCCGGTGTATGAATTTTACGCGGGCGGCGGAGGAATTACATATTACTCAGCCGGCAGTGTCGCAGCATATCCGGTTTCTGGAGGAGCATTACAGGACGAAGTTGTTTTGTTATTCGGGGAAGAAACTGAAAATGACATCGGCAGGGGAGCTGTTGAAGAGTGCGGCTATTACGATGCTGCATGATGAGCAGTCTTTACAGAACCAGATGCTGCATTCGGATGACGGGTTTCAGGATATCCGGTTCGGGGCAACGATGACTGTGGGGGATGCCGTGATGTCAAAGGTGTTGGAGCGTTATCTACTTCATTATCCGGATGCTCAGTTACATATGGAAGTGGCAAATACACAGACGTTGTTGGAGCGTCTGGACAACGGGGAGATTGATTTTGCCCTTGTGGAAGGATATTTTAATAAAAGTGAATATGAATATCTTCATTATTCAACGGAGCGGTTTATTGCGGTGAGCAGCCCGCATTATCCGTTCCGGAAACAGCAGGACAGACTGGAGGACGTATTCGGAGAGCGGATTCTTCTAAGGGAACCGGGTTCGGGAACCCGGGAAGTACTGGAACGCTATCTGGCATCGCAGAACAGAAGTATCCAGGAATTTGCAAAAATGATTGAAATCAGCAGCCTTCAGACAATTAAAGAGTTGACAAAAGCAGGGTGTGGGATTACATTTTTATATGAGGTCGCAGTGAAGGAAGAGATAAAAAAGGGAGAGTTACGGAGGATTCCGCTGACGGATTTTGACGTGAGCCATGATTTTACTTTTGTCTGGAGGCGGGGAAGCATTTATGCGGATATGTACAAGGAATTATTTGAAGAATTTTCGTAATGCCCCGGAGCAGGGCTGCTTTCGCAACGGACAGTCTGTGCGGCAGACGGATATGCGGCATGCTGTTCCGAATGGACAGGAATCTTTCGCAATTGCAGATTAGAGAAAAGGAAGTGACAAAATGTTACAGGTAGAACATTTATCATATGATGTACAGGAAGAGGGCAGGCAGTCCGAGATTTTGTCGGATGTAAGTTTTTCTGTGAAAGACGGCGAGATGCTTGTGATTACCGGACCGAACGGAGGCGGGAAGTCTACGCTGGCGAAGCTGCTGATGGGTATCAATAAAGAGACGGCAGGAAAAATCACACTGAACGGAACCGATATCACGGAGATGACGATTGATGAGCGGGCAAAAGCAGGGATGGGATTTGCATTCCAACAGCCGCCGCGGTTCAAAGGGATGACAGTCAGAAGGCTGCTGCATCTTGCGGCGGGAAGAGCACTGAGCGAGGATGAGTGCTGTGAACTGCTGAGCAGTGTCGGACTGTGCGCGATGGAATATATTGACAGGGAGGCAGATGCAACACTTTCCGGCGGTGAGATGAAACGAATCGAGATTGCAACGGTACTTGCAAAACATCACGATATCTGTATTTTTGATGAACCGGAAGCCGGAATTGACTTGTGGAGCTTTTCGATGCTAATTAAGCGGTTTGAGCAGATTCACAGGGAAAAGAGGGAAAGCCTGATTCTCATTTCCCATCAGGAACGGATTATCCAGATGGCAGACAGGATTATGGTGATTTCAGACGGCAAGGTTGAGTCTATCGGGGCGGCGGAAGAGATTATGCCGCATTTGTTCGGGCAGGAAATTAATTCCTGTCATTGCAGACAGCAGAAGGGAGGAGAGCTTTAATGGAACTGAATCAGGTAACGGAAGATGTATTGAAAGTAATCGACTCCTATGGATTTAAGCAGGAGGGCGCTTATAACCTGCGCCTGAACGGAATGGCAGTGTGCCATGGGGACAGCCGCCATATCCGGATTGTGAAAAAAGAAGATAAGCCGGGAATTGACATTTTTATCAGCGCAGAGGCACAGAAGGAGCAGGTGCATATTCCTGTTGTGATGTCAGAGCCGGGAGTTGACGTGGTATACAATGATTTCTATGTGGAAGACGGGGCGGACGTGACAATTGTCGCGGGCTGCGGCATTCACGGAGAAGGATGCAGCGAGACGCGCCACGATGGCATCCATGCTTTTCATGTCGGGAAAAATGCGAATGTGAAGTATGTGGAAAACCATTATGCCGAGGGGAATGGAACCGGCAGTAAAGTGCTCAATCCGGTGACAAAGATTTTTGTCGGGGAGAATTCAGTATTTACGCTGGAGACTTCCCAGATTAAAGGTGTTGATTCCACGAAACGTGAGAATTATATTGAACTGGCGGAGAATGCAAAAGTCTATGTCACGGAGAAATTAATGACACATGCCGCACAGAAAGCAATTTCAAATATGGATGTTGAGCTGAAGGGAAAGAACAGTTCTGCCAGAATTATTTCCCGTTCTGTGGCAAAAGGAGAATCAAAACAAGTATTCCATCCGAGGGCAATTGGAGAAAATTTATGTCATGCGCATGTACAGTGTGATTCTATTATTATGGACGAAGCGGAAATCAGTTCCATTCCGGAGATAAATGCAAAACATATGGATGCACAGATTGTCCATGAGGCTGCAATTGGGAGAATCAATGATGAACAGTTGGTAAAACTGCGTACATTTGGAATGACGGAAGAGGAGGCAGAAGCGGTTATCATTGAAAATTTCCTGAAATAAGGATTTTTGATACGGAACCTGAACAAAGTTTTGCCGGGCGGGAAGTGCTGCCCGGCTTTTGCATCATTGACGCTGTTTATACCCTCAGTGGACAGATGGCGTGTTGTCCCCTGTTCACGGGGGACATGATTGATCGGAGGGATACCGGAACAGGGCGCAAGGTATGATGTATGATAGAAAAGGGGACAATACAAGATGAAGTGCGAAAAAAAAGAATTATTATTATATGCGGTGACAGACCGCCACTGGCTCAATGGAGAGACACTTTACGAACAGGTGGAAAAAGCCCTGAGGGGCGGGGTAACCTTTATTCAGTTGAGGGAGAAAGAGCTGGACAGGGATGCCTTTCTTGCGGAGGCAAAAGAAATCAAAGCATTGTGTAAAAAGTATGGTGTTCCGTTTGTCATCAATGACAATGTGGGTATTGCGGCAGAAATAGACGCAGACGGGGTACATGTCGGACAGAATGATATGGAAGCAGGGGATGTGCGTGAAAAGCTGGGGGAACACAAAATTATTGGGGTTTCTGCACGGACAGTGGAGCAGGCGCTGGAGGCTGAGCGCAGAGGCGCGGATTATCTTGGAGTCGGAGCTGTATTTCCGACCAATTCCAAAGCGGATGCGGTTGAGGTTGGCAGGGATACATTAAAGGCAATTTGCAGGGCGGTTTCTATTCCGGTTATTGCAATTGGCGGAATTGGGACGCATAATGTAATGGAGCTTGCAGGAAACGGAATCTGTGGAGTTGCTGCTATCAGTGCGATATTTGCCCAGCCTGATATCGAGGATGCAGCACGGGAACTGAAAGCGCTGACACAGCGTATGGTGGAAGCATCATAAAATATGGATGGATTTCTGGATTCCGGATTCTGCACGGCAGGAAATTATTATGTGCAGTGTAAGAGAAACCGTGTACTGGGTGATGTGAGGTAAAAAGACATGATAAAAGGAGCGATTTTTGATGCAGACGGAACGCTGCTGAATTCAATGCCCATATGGGAAAATCTGGGGGAATTATATCTGAAATCTCTTGGTATTGAGGCAAAAAAAGGTCTGGGCGATGTATTGTTTACGATGAGTATGGAGCAGGGCGCAGAATATATGATTAAAGAATACCATTTGGAACTGACTGCGCAGCAGGTGATGGATGGCGTAAATAAAGAGATTGAAGAATATTATGCAAAACGTGTGCCATTAAAAGAAGGCGTGCGCGCATTTCTGGAAGGGTTCCGGGAACAGCATATTCCAATGGTGGTTGCGACGACGGGTGACCGGAAAAATCTGGAGGCAGCTTTGAATCGGCTTAAAGTCCGCAACCTGTTTGAGGGGATTCTGACCTGTACGGAACTTGAGACCGATAAAAATAAACCGGATATTTATTTGACAGCGGCTTTACAGATGGACTGTGACCCGGATGAAGTACTCGTATTTGAGGATGCTTATCATGCCGTTCGTACTGCGAAGAAAGCCGGGTTTCTGACAGTTGCGGTTTACGACCGGGCAAACGACCGGAAGCTAGGGAAAATATGGAATACGGCAGATGTGTATTTGCCGGAGTTTGATGATTTTCAGGCATTCTGGCGGAGAGTAACAGATGAAGAGAATTAGGTTCAGAAAATCAGCAGGAGAGAAATGATGAGGACAGCACTATCAATCGCCGGAAGTGACTCCAGTGGGGGTGCCGGAATTCAGGCAGATATTAAGACGATGATTACAAATGGCGTATATGCCATGACAGCAGTTACCGCGCTGACGGCGCAGAATACGGTGGGTGTGACCGGAATTATGGAAGTGACCCCGGATTTCCTGGCTCAGCAGCTCGACAGTGTTTTTACGGATATCCGTCCGGATGCCGTGAAGATTGGAATGGTTTCCTCCGCGGCGCTGATTCAGACGATTGCAAAAAAATTAAAGGAATATGATGCAGAAAATATTGTTGTGGATACGGTTATGGTCGCAACAAGCGGTTCAAAGTTACTGAACGGGGATGCAGTGGATACAATGAAACAATGTCTTCTTCCAATGGCGGCGCTGGTGACACCGAATGTCCCGGAGGCAGAGGTGTTGGCGGGAATAGAGGTGAAGACAGCGGAGGATATGGTTCGTGCGGCGAAAATAATCAGCGAGACTTATCATTGTGCGGTGCTCTGCAAAGGCGGGCACCATCTGGGCAGCGCCGATGATTTATTGTATCAGGATGGAAACAGCCGCTGGTTTTATGGAAAACGGATTGAAAATCCGAACACACACGGAACCGGATGTACCCTGTCCAGTGCAATCGCGTCTAATCTGGCGAAAGGGTACAATATGGATGAATCGATAAGGCGGGCGAAAGAATATATATCCGGTGCGCTTGAGGCAATGTTGGATTTGGGTGCAGGTTCCGGTCCGATGAACCACGCGTTTGCACTTTTGGGGGAGTACAGCAAAGAGGCAGCCGGTGGAGACTTTTAAATGAAAGACGAATTTCTAATCAGGGGGATGTTTTCTGCAAAAAAGCAGGAGACATCCTCTTGACATTTTCAAAGAAATGTTATATGGTGTTCCTGTACAGAACTACTAGTGTGCTGAGCATTAAAAAGAGGGATAGGTATGGATGAGCGGCAGTTTATAGAATATCTGATTCATTTCGGTCTGACGAGACAGGAGGCACTTGTGTACCAGAGGCTTCTGACGGATGGAAAACAGACCGGATATGAGATTGCAAAGTTAACCGGAATTTCCCGGTCAAATGCGTACAGTGCGCTTGCTGCATTGACGGAAAAAGGAGCGGCTTATGTGTTGGAAGAAAACGCAAAAAAATATATTCCGGTCGGGCTGGAAGAGTTTTGCGGGAACTGTATCCGGCGAATGCAGGAAGAGCGTGATTGGATGCTGGAAAATCTGCCCGATAAGCATGTGGAAGAAGAGGGATATATTACCATTGAGGGCGAGATGAACATTGAGGATAAGATACACAATCTGCTGAGGGAGACAGAGGAGCGCGTTTATATTTCCTGTCCGCTTGTGTGTCTGGATGAGTTCCGGGGGGATTTGGAATTTCTTCAGCGCCAGAAGAAAAAAGTCGTGATTCTGACGGACGGGGCATTTCCGTTCAAGGGGGGACAGGTATATGTCGGTGAGCCAAAGGAAAAACAGATTGGTATTATTACGGACTCCAGACATGTGCTGACCGGAGAGTACGGAAGGGGAAGTATGAATACCTGTCTGTATTCGGGAAAGAAAAATTTTGTCATGCTGTATAAAAACGCACTGGCAAATGAGATAAAATTAATGAAAATAAGCAAGGAGAACAAAAAGGATGAATAAGAAACCATTCGTAACAAAAGAGCAGTTGGATGAGATTACAAAAACCTATCCGACACCATTTCATTTGTATGATGAAAAAGGAATCCGTGAAAATGTAAAAGCATTGAAGGAAGCATTTGCATGGAATCCGGGATATAAAGAGTATTTTGCGGTAAAAGCGACACCGAATCCGTTCCTGATACAGATTTTGCGGGAATATGGATGTGGCTGCGACTGCTCTTCTTACACGGAGCTGATGATATCGGAGGCAGTCGGAGCAGTCGGGCAGGATATTATGTTTTCATCCAACGACACACCGGCGGATGAATTCAAGCTGGCTGACAGACTGGGGGCAACCATTAATCTGGATGATATTACACATATTGAATTCCTTGAGGAAACCATCGGACATATTCCGGAGAGAATCAGTTGCCGTTACAATCCGGGCGGACTGTTTAAAATCAGTAATGATATCATGGACAATCCGGGGGATGCAAAGTACGGCATGACCACTCCACAGATGTATGAAGCATTCAGGACTTTGAAATCCAAAGGGGCAAAAGAATTCGGAATCCATGCATTCCTGGCAAGTAATACAGTCACGAATGATTACTATCCGATGCTGGCGAAGGTACTTTTTGAGGAGGCAGTAAAACTGCGGAAGGAGACGGGTGCACATATTACATTTATCAACCTGTCAGGCGGAATCGGCATCCCATACCGGCCGGATCAGGAGCCAAATGATATCCATGCAATCGGAGAGGGTGTGCGCCGTGTATATGAGGAAGTGCTTGTACCGGCAGGCATGGGCGACGTGGCTATCTACACAGAGCTCGGCCGTTACATATTAGGACCTTATGGATGCCTTGTTACAACAGCAATCCATGAGAAACATACACACAAAGAGTACATTGGCGTGGATGCCTGTGCAGTCAACCTGATGCGCCCTGCAATGTACGGAGCATACCATCACATTACTGTAAGCGGCAAGGAAGACGCACCGTGCGACCACAAGTATGATGTGACAGGTTCTCTTTGTGAAAACAATGATAAATTTGCAATTGACCGTATGCTGCCGAAGATTGATATGGGGGATTACCTCGTGATTCATGATACAGGTGCACACGGATTTTCCATGGGCTATAACTATAACGGAAAATTGAAATCCGCGGAACTCCTGCTGAAGGAAGACGGGAGTGTACAGTTGATTCGCCGTGCTGAGGCGCCGAATGACTATTTCGCGACATTTGACTGTTTTGATATCGGAAAAAAACTGATTAAGTAAGAGCGGCAAAGATGCATAGAAATGTGAAGAAAAATAGTAGATAAGAGGATTCTGTAATATGCAGCAATTATTGGAACTGGATGGAAACATCTTATTGTTTATTCAGGATTATATCCGCCAGGATTGGATGGACGGATTCTGGACAACGATTACAAAATTGGGAAATGCAGGATGGTTCTGGATTGCATTATCCATTATACTGTTGTGTTTTAAGAAAACAAGAAAAATAGGATGTGTTTCCTTGCTTGCACTTGTCATCGGTGCGCTGGTTACGAATGTGGTGCTGAAGAATCTGGTGGCAAGGCTCCGGCCATATGAGGTGATTGACGGACTGCGGCTTATCATTAAGCCGCAGAGTGATTTTTCCTTTCCGTCCGGCCATTCCTGTGCCTCCTTTGCATCGGCAACGGTGATTTATAAAATGATGCCGAGAAAATATGGGATTTGTGCGGTAGTGTTAGCAGTACTTATTGCGTTATCGCGCGTGTATGTCGGCGTACATTATCCGAGTGATGTGCTGGCAGGAAGTCTCATCGGTATCTTTTCCGGATGGGCAGCAGTAAAAGCAGGAGACTGTGCATGATTGAAATGCACAGTCTCCTGTTTTTATGGTACGATTTTCTATTTTCCTGCATGTTTCAAAGCAGCCTCGACAAATCCCTTGAACAGCGGATGCGGTCTGTTTGGTCTGGATTTCAGCTCTGGATGAGCCTGTGTAGCAACAAACCAAGGGTGTTCCGGAATCTCGATCATTTCTACGATACGCCCGTCCGGTGAAAGTCCGGAAAGCATCATTCCGTTCTTTTCGAGCACTTCACGGTAATCGTTGTTTACCTCATAACGATGGCGATGGCGCTCGTGAATCTCTTTCGTGCCGTACATCTTATATGCCCTGGAATTTTCTTTCAATACACATGGATAAGAACCAAGCCTCAGTGTACCACCGATATCTTCAATACCAATCTGATCCGGCATGATATGGATAACCGGGTGGGTGGTATTCGGATTTAACTCCATGCTGTGTGCATCATTGTACCCGACGACATCTCTTGCAAATTCAACAAGAGAAAGCTGCATTCCGAGACAAAGCCCGAGGAATGGTACATTATGGGTCCGGGCATATTTGATTGCCTCGATTTTCCCGTCTATTCCACGGTCGCCAAACCCGCCGGGTACAAGTATACCGCTGACATCGCCAAGAACTTCGCAGACATTTTCCGGTGTGACAGTCTCGGAATCTATCCATTTAATGTTTACCGTTGTGTGGCTGTAAATGCCGCCGTGTTTCAATGCTTCAACGACACTGATATAAGCGTCATGGAGCCGGATATATTTTCCGACAAGGGCAACCGTCACTTCCTGTGTCGGGTGGCGCAGGTTATCGACCATCTCGGTCCAGTCTTTCAAATCCGGTTCCGGACAGTCCAGATGCAGACACTCGCATACGACCTGTGCCAGGTGTTCTTTCTCCATCGCGAGCGGGGCTTCATATAAATATTCAACATCCAGATTCTGCAGCACATGATTTGCAGGGATGTTGCAGAACAGAGAAATCTTGTCCTTCATTCCATTGTCAAGCGGGTATTCGGAACGGCATACAATGACGTCCGGCTGAATTCCCATTCCCTGCAGTTCCTTTACACTTGCCTGTGTCGGTTTTGTTTTCATTTCCTGAGATGCCCTCAGGTAAGGAATCAGTGTTACATGAATCAGGATTACATTTTCCGGACCTTTTTCATGCTGGAACTGACGAATGGACTCAAGGAAAGGCTGGCTCTCGATATCGCCCACAGTTCCTCCGACCTCGATAATTGCAATCTCTGTATTTTCAGCGGCAGGATTGCGGTAAAATCTGCTTTTGATTTCGTTTGTGATATGAGGGATGACCTGAACGGTACCTCCGCCGAAATCACCACGGCGTTCTTTTTGGAGTACAGACCAGTAAATCTTTCCTGTTGTGACATTGGAATTGCGTGTGAGGCTCTCATCAATGAAACGCTCATAGTGTCCCAAATCCAAATCTGTTTCTGCTCCGTCGTCTGTTACAAATACTTCGCCATGCTGTACAGGATTCATTGTTCCCGGATCTATATTAATGTATGGGTCAAACTTCTGCATCGTAACGGTATATCCTCGTGCCTTCAGCAAACGGCCAAGCGATGCAGCAGTGATTCCTTTTCCAAGACCAGATACAACTCCTCCGGTGACAAATACATATTTTACTGCCATAGTATCCTCCTCTGTAAAATCTCTCTAGTACACCGAATAATAAGTTTCTGCTATATTCGGGGTACTGCTAATGTTTCTTTTTATAGCATTCTCATAAAAAATACTTAAAAAGTATACACCCATTTTTTGAAAAAATACAGTATTTTTTTGAAAAATATTTTAGTGGTAAACATGGCCGTTTTCGTAGTCTGATTCACAGGTAAGCTGAACCCCAAGCTTTTTGAAAATCTTGATATCCACATCGGATAGCATCACCGAGGTATGAGCCTGACATCCGCGGAGTTTCGGAAGCTGTCTTAAAGCGAGTGCGGCGGTTTCGTTTCGTGCGGCGCTCGCGGAAAGTGCAATCAGTACCTCGTCTGTGTGGAGCCGCGGGTTTACGCTCTTGAGATAGTCTACTTTCAGTTTCTGGATTGGCTCAATGGACTCAGGGGATATAATCTTGAGTTTGTGCTCCAATCCGGCAAGTTCTTTCAGGGCATTCAGTAAAAGTGCCGCGGAGGCGCCCAGCAGTTTGGTTGTCTTTCCGGTTATAAGCTGCCCGTCCGGCAGTTCCAGTGCAGCGGCAGGGGCGTTGGTTTCTTTTGCGCGTGCAAGTGCGGCGGAAACCACCGTCCGGTCCTGAATCGTGACACCGGACTGATTCATCAGAAGCTCCAGTTTCTGAGCGGTCTCCTCAGAGCCGGTCCCCTTTAGAATTGCGTTCAGGGATTCGTAGTAGCGGCGGATGATTTCCTGCCGGGAAGCCTCCTTGCATACTTCATCGTCACAGATACAGTTTCCAGCCATGTTGACACCCATGTCGGTTGGAGATTTGTAAGGGCTTTTCCCGTAAATCTTCTCAAAAATCGTGTTGAGTACCGGGAAGATTTCTACATCACGGTTATAGTTGACTGTCGTTTTCCCATACGCCTCCAGATGATATGGGTCAATCATGTTGATGTCATTCAAATCAGCCGTGGCTGCCTCGTAGGCGAGGTTCACCGGATGATTCAGCGGCAGATTCCAGATTGGAAACGTCTCAAATTTGGCATAACCTGCATGGATGCCCCTCTTGTGTTCGTGATACAACTGGGAAAGGCAGGTTGCCATCTTTCCGCTGCCCGGACCGGGGGCGGTGATAATGACGAGCGGTCTGCTTGTCTCGATGTAATCATTTTTACCATATCCCTCATCGCTGACAATGAGCGGGATGTTGGATGGGTATCCCGGTATATTATAATGAAGATATACTTTGATGTTTAAGTTCTCCAGACGGTGCTTGAACATCAGGGCGCTTTCCTGCCCTGAATATTGTGTAATTACGACACTGCCAACATAGAGCCCGTTGTCATGGAAGGAGTCCATCAGACGGAGAACGTCTGAGTCGTAGGTAATCCCCAAGTCACCGCGGACTTTATTTTTCTCAATATCTTTGGCACTGATGACAATGATGATTTCTGCCTGTGCGCTGAGTTGCTTGAGCATTTGCAGCTTGCTGTCTGGTTCGAATCCCGGAAGAACCCGAGATGCGTGGTAATCGTCAAATAGTTTCCCTCCGAACTCAAGATAGAGCTTGTGGTCGAATTGGTCGATTCGATGCTGGATGTGTTCGGACTGCATTTTTAAATATTTTTTGTTATCAAAACCTGTTTTCATTTTTACCTCTCTTTAGTGTATGACATTTTACTCACTCAGTATACTATAACAAGCCCTATGTTTACAATATTTTCACTATTTTTTTGTTGATTTATGGAGACGCTGAATTTATAATGGTAATAGTGGATTTTAGGAGGAACAGAATGGAAAATAAAAATAATAACAACAATCCCAAGAATAACCGGCAGGGATGGGGCATTGTCCTCATAACGACACTGCTGGCTGTTTTTATTGTTATGGGACTCTATTCGCTGATGCAGGATAAGAACCCGCAGGAAATCAGTTATAATAAATTTTTAAAAATGGTTGATGACGGGAAAGTTGAGAAAGTAACGATTGGTTCATCCCGGATTTACATCACGATGAAGGATGGGGCGGATGCCGAAAAGTCTTCGGAAGATGCTGCATCGGACAGCACGGGGACAGCAGACGCGAATGAGAATCTGGTAGATGACTTGACGGAGCAAATGGAAAAGGCGGCCGGGCAGGCAGACGGGGAGAAGGAAAGGGAGCCGGATTATTATACAGGCGTTGTAAATGATGACGGTCTTTCCGACAGATTATATGAGGCTGGCGTTGATTACGGGCAGGAGATTCCCGACACATTGTCATCAATGATGTTTGAGTTGTTTGTGACAGTGATTCTGCCTCTTATATTACTGATGATTCTGTTTAATTTCCTTATGAAACGCATGACAAAGGGCGGCGGCATGATGGGAATAGGCAAGAGCAATGCGAAAGTCTATGTGGAAAGGGAAACCGGCGTGACATTTCAGGACGTTGCCGGACAGGACGAGGCGAAGGAATCGCTGCAGGAAGTGGTGGATTTCCTGCATAACCCGGGAAAATATACCGGAATCGGAGCGAAACTTCCGAAAGGAGCATTGCTTGTGGGACCTCCGGGAACCGGTAAGACATTATTGGCAAAGGCCGTTGCGGGAGAGGCGAAGGTACCATTCTTCTCGCTTTCCGGTTCTGCCTTTGTAGAGATGTACGTTGGCGTGGGAGCTTCCCGTGTGCGTGATTTGTTCAAGCAGGCACAGCAGATGGCGCCATGTATTGTTTTCATCGATGAAATTGATGCAATTGGCAAGACAAGAGATACCGCGATGGGCGGCGGAAATGACGAGCGTGAGCAGACACTGAATCAGTTGCTTGCCGAGATGGATGGATTTGATACGAACAAGGGACTTTTGCTGCTGGCAGCGACGAACCGTCCGGAGATTCTTGATCCGGCACTGTTGAGGCCGGGACGTTTTGACCGGCGGATTATCGTAGACAAGCCGGATTTGAAGGGGCGTATCGAGACACTGAAGGTACATTCCAAAGATGTAAAGATGGATGAGACAGTAGATTTGGAAGCAATTGCGCTTGCGACTTCCGGTGCGGTGGGCTCGGACCTTGCCAATATGATTAACGAAGCTGCAATTAATGCAGTAAAGAACGGACGCCAGGTTGTCAGCCAGAAAGATTTGTTCGAGGCTGTGGAAGTCGTCCTTGTCGGTAAGGAAAAGAAAGACCGGATTATGAGTAAAGAAGAGCGCAGAATTGTGTCCTACCATGAAGTCGGCCATGCACTTGTAAGTGCGCTGCAGAAGGATGCAGAGCCGGTACAGAAGATTACCATTGTACCGAGAACAATGGGCGCGCTTGGCTATGTCATGCAGACTCCGGAAGAGGAGAAGTTCCTGAATACGAAGAAAGAACTGGAGGCAATGCTTGTCGGGGCTCTGGCAGGACGTGCCGCAGAAGAAATCGTATTCGATACCGTGACAACCGGTGCATCCAATGATATCGAACAGGCAACAAAGATTGCAAGAGCTATGATTACACAGTACGGTATGTCCAAAAAGTTTGGGCTGATTGGACTGGAATCTGTACAGCACCGGTATCTGGACGGACGTCCGGTTATGAACTGCGGAGAGGCAACGGCTGCAGAAATTGATACAGAAGTCATGGGAATGCTGAAAAAAGCTTACGAAGAGGCAAAACGCCTTCTGACAGAAAACAGAGAGACGTTGGATAAAATTTCCGCCTTCCTGATTGAAAAGGAAACAATAACCGGAAAAGAATTCATGAAGATATTCCGTGAAGTCAAAGGAATCCCGGAGCCGGAAGGAAAAGAAGGAACCAAAGATTCTGCCAAAGAGGAACGGATTTCAATGAAGCCCGCGCAGGAGGCGAAAGTGTCTGTTGAGGCTGAGATAACAGAAGAGTGAAATGAAAAAGCAGGGAACGGTATCCCTGCTTTTTTCGGAAGATTCGCAAAGGGGACAGTCCCCTATGATATAATGTAGAATGGAATGATGGAATGGAAACGAACAATTTTGATATTCAAGAGGAATTGAAAAAGCTTCCGGGGAAACCGGGGGTATATCTGATGCATGATGAAAATGACCATATTATTTATGTCGGGAAAGCTGTCAGCCTGAAGAACCGTGTACGTCAGTATTTTCAAAGCAGCAGGAATAAGGGCGTGAAGATTGAGCAGATGGTAACGCACATCCGGAGATTTGAGTATATTGTGACGGATTCCGAGCTGGAAGCGTTGGTGTTGGAATGCAATCTGATTAAGGAGCATCATCCGAAGTATAATACGATGCTGATGGATGATAAGGCATACCCGTTTATCAAGGTGACCGCGAATGAGCCGTATCCAAGAGTGTTGCTTGCACGGAAGATGCTGAAAGATAAGGCACGGTACTTTGGCCCGTTTACGAGCAGTCAGGCGGTAAGGGACACCATTGATTTGCTGCATAAACTGTATCATATCCGTAGCTGTAACCGGAATTTGCCGAAGGACACAGGGAAGGAACGTCCCTGCCTGAATTATCATATTAAGCAGTGCGATGCGCCCTGTCAGGGGTATATTTCACAGGAAGAATATGGAAAATCAGTCAATGAGGTAATCCGTTTCCTGAACGGAAATTACGATGGGATATTAAAAGAACTGGAAGAGAAGATGGATGCCGCATCGGAGGCTTTGGAGTTTGAAAAAGCGATTGAGTACCGGGAGTTATTGAACAGCGTGAAAAAGATTGCGCAAAAGCAGAAGATTACGGACAGCAGCGGAGAGGACAGGGACATCCTTGCAGTGGCGACCGAGGGGGAAGATGCAGTTGTACAGGTGTTTTTTATCCGGGGCGGACGCCTGATTGGACGGGAGCATTTTTATCTGCGGATTCAGAAGGAGGAACCGAAGGCAGATATTCTGGACAGCTTTATTAAACAGTATTATGCGGGCACACCGTTTATTCCGGGGGTTCTGATGGTACAGGAAGAGTTGGAGGACACGAAGCTGATTGAAGAGTGGCTGTCTGCCAAACGTGGAGGAAAAGTAGATTTACGTGTGCCGAAAAAGGGGACTAAGGAAAAATTGGTTGAGCTGGCGGCAAATAATGCGAAAATGGTTCTTGCAAAGGACAAGGAGCGTCTGAAACGGGAAGAAGGCAGAACTATCGGTGCAGTAAAAGAAATTGAAAAACTGATTCGTGTTCCGGATATTTACCGGATGGAGGCATATGATATCTCCAACACAAATGGATTCGAGTCAGTTGGCTCCATGGTGGTATATGAGCGGGGGAAACCGAAGCGGAACGATTACAGGAAGTTTAAAATCAAGGGAATCAAAGGTGCTGACGATTATGGCAGTATGCGGGAGGTCCTGACACGCCGTTTTAAACATGGATTGAAGGAGCGGGAAGAAAGTAAGGAGCTTGGTGGATTTACTGTATTTCCGGATTTGATTCTCATGGATGGAGGAAAAGGGCAGGTCAATGTTGCACTTGAAGTGTTGGATGAACTGCATCTGAAGATTCCGGTCTGTGGGATGGTGAAAGATGATCATCACAGGACAAGAGGATTGTATTATCAAAATGAGGAAATCCCGATTGACCGTTCTTCTGAGGCATTTCGGCTGGTTACGAGAATCCAGGATGAGGCGCACCGTTTTGCGATTGAATACCACAAACAGCTTAGAGGAAAGGGACAGGTTCACTCGATATTGGATGATATCGAAGGAATCGGACCTGCGAGGAGAAAGGATTTGATGCGCAGTTTTTCCAGTCTGGAGGAAATCAAAGCGGCTTCGGTGGAGGAACTTGCGAAAATTCCGTCAATGAATGAAAAAGCAGCGGAATCGGTGTACAAATTTTTTCACCAGTGATATAATTACCTCGGAAGGAAGAGCATCACTTGCGTACCTGCAAGGGAAGAAAAAGCATAGAAGAGGAGAAAAGTTATGGGACGAGGCGTTAAGTTAAGTGAATTAGCGGAAAAACTGGAATTAAAAAATCTGACACCGACACTGGACCTGACAGATAAAACGGTAAATGTTCCGGATGTGAACAGACCGGCTCTGCAGCTTACCGGATTTTTTGACCATTTTGATTCAGACCGCGTACAGATTATCGGACATGTGGAGTATGCGTATCTGGAAAGCCTGGAGTATGAGCAGAAACTGGAGATGTATGACGAGCTGTTATCACACAAGATTCCGTGTATTGTATACAGCAGGAATCTGAAACCAGAGGAAGAAATGCTGGAAAGGGCAGAGAAACAGGATATCCCGGTATTCCAGACAGCCAAGCAGACGTCTGGATTCATGGCGGAATTGATTCGGTGGATGAATGTCAAGCTGGCTCCGTGTATTTCCATCCACGGAGTTTTGGTCGATGTATATGGTGTCGGCGTACTGATTATGGGAGAGAGTGGAATCGGTAAAAGCGAGGCAGCATTGGAGTTGATTAAGAGAGGACATCGTCTCGTGACAGATGATGTTGTTGAAATCCGAAAGGTCAGCGATGAGACACTGGTAGGTTCCGCGCCGGATATTACGAGACATTTTATCGAATTGAGGGGAATCGGCATTGTGGACGTGAAGTCTATGTTTGGTGTGCAGAGTGTTCGGGAAACACAGAATATTGACCTTGTAATTACGTTGGAAGACTGGAGCCGGGATAAAGAATACGATCGTCTTGGCCTGGAGGAGAATTATACGGAGTTCCTTGGAAACAAGGTCGTATGTCACCGGATTCCTATCCGTCCGGGACGTAATCTTGCAATTATTGTGGAATCTGCGGCTGTCAACCACAGACAGAAAAAGATGGGATATAATGCAGCCCAGGAACTGTATAAGAGAGTGCAGGACAATCTTACAAAGAACAGATAGACGCATCATTGTTTTATAGGTGAAACAACAGAAAAGAACAGGTCTAAAACATTGGTTACGTGTTTTAAACCTGTTCTTTTTATGCAAAAGTATAAGTTTGGTTATTGTCCTTCGGGAGTTCCTCCTTCCGTACTTCCGCCGCCGGTATCACCGCTGTTATCGCCGCCATTACCGCCGCCGGTATCACCGCCGTTGCCTCCAGTGTTACCGCCGCCGTTATCGCCGCCGGCATTGCCATCGGTATTGCCGCCGGATGTTCCGCCGTTCGTTGTCGTGCCTCCGGTGGAAGAATTGTCGGTTGTTTTGGAATTTTCCTCGGCAGCATCGTTAGTATCAGGTGCTTTTGTTACAGCATGTCCGGAGCAGCTTTGTGTCGGCGCCGTACCCTGCGCAAAATATTCTGTCAATGACGGACAGCTTGATGTGGCGAGCAGTCCGGTCTGTGTACAGATTGTTTTCTGCTGTACACTGGACGGCATTGTGAAATCTTTCGATGGAAGCTCCGCATGGACGCGAGTCATAATATTCTTCCAAAGTGTTTCATGCCATACCTGATTGTAAATGTTTTCCATAGGCTTATTCGCATCATATCCGCCCCATACAGATGCCGTATAGTAAGGTGTGTAAGCGGAAAGCCAGAGGTCATTACTATTTTCGGTTGTACCGGTTTTTCCGGCTGCGGGCATGTTGCTGAGTTTTGCTGCAGTACCGGTTCCCTTGTTGATAACATCCTGCATTGCACTTGTAAGGAGTGCGGCAGTGGAATCTTTAATGACCTGATGTGTCTCCGGTGTGCTGTTGTCAATCAGGACATTTCCATCGTGGTCCAGAATCTTCGTATAGAGAATTGGTTTGATGTACGTTCCGTTGTTGGCAATCGCAGCATATGCTGCGGTCAGCTCCATGTTGTATACGCCGCGCGTAATACCACCTAATGCCGTGGAAGGAAGTACGTCAGTCATTCCCGGATACTTATCGTTATCATAGTTTACAAGTGTAGTGAATCCAAAGTTTCTCAGATAGTCATATGCAGTCTGCGGGGTGATTGCCGTAATGGTATTCAATGCACAGACATTCATGGAATGTTCAATTGCATAGCGGAGTCTTGCGCTTCCGAGGTACTTTTTATCCCAGTTTTCTGCCTTATCTCCGTTTGCGTAAACATATGGCCCCTCATCTTTAATTGGGGTAGCA
Organism: Lachnospiraceae bacterium UBA1683; assembly: GCA_002320245.1. GTDB lineage: Bacteria > Bacillota > Clostridia > Lachnospirales > Lachnospiraceae > Schaedlerella. Next base: position 54,818 of record DCKD01000019.1, on the reverse strand, counting down.
AGCGTGTATCCACAGGAATCCAGTGCAGGAGCATAGGTGGATACAATTTTAAAACAGGAACCGGGCTGTCTGGTTGTGTCTGTTGCACGGTTCAGAGAAAGACTGGATGTCTTCTCACCGCGTCCGCCGACAATTGCCTTTACTTTGCCTGTGTACTGGTCCATAACCACTACAGAAACCTGCGGCTGCGGGGTGATGCTGATATTTTCGTCAACAGTATCGCCTTCGGCAATGCCAAGCGTGGATTTGTATTCGTTTATTGCAGCATTCGCCTCATCCGGTGAAAAATATACAAGCGGATATTCATCCCCCCACGCGCTGGCAATATAGTCTGCAAGCATCTCTTTACTGTAGTTTTCCGTTGTGCCGTCTGCACGGTAAATCGTCAGTGCGTATTCCAATCCGTACTCTGTTCCGGCAGGATAAACTGCCTCATTGGCAACTTCCTCATCACAAATCTGCTGGATTGACGGGTCCTGTGTGGAAATGATGGTAAGACCTCCGCTGTACAGTGCGTTGTAAGCCTGTGTTTCGGTATAAGATTTCCTGCTTTCTAAATCCTCGATAATCTGCTGTGCAAGGGCATCGTTGAAATAAGAATATGGTGTTGTGTCCTCAGTAGGTGCGTTTGGCAGAATGCGCTCATAAACCGGATCAGCCTTTGCCTCATCATATTCAGCCTGTGTGATGTAACCCTGTTCCAGCATATTTTTCAGAACCTTGTCCCGGCGTCTGGAGTTCGCATCCGGGTATACAACCGGATCATATTCCGTTGGATTCTGGGTAATGCCTGCAATCACTGCACACTCAGAAAGCGTCAGTTCGGAAACATCTTTTCCGAAATAACGTTTTGCGGCTGACTGTACACCCAGACAGTTCTGTCCAAGGTTAATGGTATTCATATAAGCTTCCAGAATCTCATCCTTTGACATCTGCTTTTCGATGGCAACGGCAAGATACTGCTCCTGTATCTTGCGTTCGAGACGGTCATAGAATGTCTTTTCATCCACGAAATTTGGGAATACATTATTTTTAATCAACTGCTGTGTCAGAGTACTGGCACCTTCGGAAAAATTACCTCCGGAAGAGATTCCGACTACAGCGGCGCGAAGTATACCCTGTAAATCAATACCGTTATGTTGATAAAAACGCTCATCTTCAATTGCCACAAAAGCATGTGCAAGATTCTCGGGAATCTCGTCAATGGTTTTATAAATACGGTTAGAGCCAGACTTTTTGAACGATTCAAGAACCGTTCCGTCGGATTCTGCTACCACTGTTGAGGTGAATTCGCTTGGCTTGACGTCATCCGGTGTGACAGACGGCGTATTGTCAACAATTTTCTTCACGAATAAGCCGGCACCGGCAGCAGCAATAACCGCAAGAAGAAGGATGCAGATAATGAGTGCTTTAAAAAAGCGGACGCCGACTCGTTTTTTCTGCATTTTTTTCTTTGATGAAATTCCCTTCTTCCTCCTTGTAAGATTTTCTTTTCCGTAATTCATGAATAATATCCTCCTTTATCCATTGGTTTCTATTATAACAAACTTACTATTTTAAATAAAGGTTAATTTAAAAAGTTTATATTTGTTAAAAAAATCTTCAGAAGTTCTTGTAGTTTTTCCCGTTTTGTTATAGTGTAAACAATGAGAAACGTAAGAAAAAGGAGCAGCAGGAGTGCCAATGGAGTATAGAGCAGTATATCATGGAGCAAGCGCGGAAATTGTTGAAAAAAAGTCACGGTTCATAGCCGATGTATTTCCGGTTTCAGGAGAAGAAGGGGCAATGAGGATTCTGGAACAGATTAAGAAACAGTATTGGGATGCCAGACATCATTGTTGGGCTTATGTTATCGGGGAAAAGCAGGTGCAGGAGCGTTGCAGTGACGATGGGGAACCAAGCGGAACCGCGGGAAAACCAATTCTGGAAGTGATTTGCGGTCAGGAATTGCATAATACAATGATTATTGTGACCCGTTATTTCGGAGGTACACTGTTGGGCACCGGCGGTCTGGTCCGTGCCTATACACAGGCATCGCAGGCGGGGCTGGAACAAAGTACGGTTATCACAAGAATAGAAGGATACCGGCTGAAAATAGAGACGGATTATACGGGGCTCGGAAAGATTCAGTATTTGTTGGGACAAAAGGGAATTCAAATTGTAAACTCTGATTATACCGATAAAGTAGAAATTGAAATCCTGATTCCGGAGACAGAAGAGCAGCCGCTGGTTCGTGAGATTACCGAAGTTACAAACGGGCAGGCCACTGCCGGGCGTGTGGAGACGTGCTGCTTTGCAAATGTTGACGGAAAAATGGTAGTATTCTGATGGATATATTCTGACGGAAATATCCGGATAGAAATGTGTGGAAAGAAAGAGGTACAGCGCCGATGAAATATCATTGGCACTGTACCTCTCTGTGATTCATACATCAATCATGTCCTAAAATTAAGTACTAATTGAATTCCGGTTCGATTAATCCGAAAGAACCGTCTTTTCTTTTATATACTACATTGACATCGTCTGTCTCGGCATTGCAGAATACGAAAAAGTTGTGTCCGAGCAATTCCATCTGGACACATGCATCCTCAGGATACATCGGCTTAATGCCAAACCGTTTTGTGCGTACAATTTTAACCTCGTCATCTTCAGAGGATTCTTCTTCAGATTCAAAAAATTCTTTCTTAAAATTGTTGCCTGAACCGGATGCGGTCGGGTGTCCCTGACTTCTTGCAACCAGTTTGTTTTTATATTTGCGAAGCTGACGTTCAATAACTTCCTCCACAAGGTCGATGGATACATACATATCATCGCTTGTCTGCTCAGAGCGGATGATGTTGCCCTTTACAGGAATCGTCACTTCAATCTTCTGGCGTGCTTTCTCAACGCTAAGTGTTACAATAATTTCAGTTTCAGGAGTGAAATACCTTTCAAGCTTTCCTAATTTCTGTTCCACCGTGTCTTTTAATCCAGGCGTTACCTCGATGTTCTTACCACTGATAATAAATTTCATGATGCTCAACTCCTTTTGTTCATATTATACAGGAGGAAGTGAGTTACCTCCTGTATTTATGAGCATATTATAACATGAAACAACAGTAATGTATAGATTAATTGTCTGAAAAAAGAATGAAAAAATCAGAACAGAAAAGTCATAGTCCTATTTATTCAGGCTGCTTCTTTTACGCATTCTGGCATCCAGAATTTTTTTTCGGATACGCAGTGTCTTAGGAGTAACTTCCAGAAGCTCGTCTGTGTCGATGAAGTCAAGTGCCTCTTCCAGGCTTAAAATGCGGGGCGGCGTCAGCCGAAGCGCTTCATCCGCACTGGAGGAACGCGTATTGGTCAGGTGCTTTGTCTTGCAGACATTCAGCTCGATATCCTCGGCTTTTCCGTTCTGGCCGATTACCATTCCGGAGTATACCTTTTCACCGGGTCCGATGAACAATGTGCCACGCTCCTGTGCGCTGAACAGACCGTAAGTTACGGATTCACCTGTCTCAAATGCAATCAGCGAGCCTTGTTTTCTGTACTGGATATCACCTTTGTATGGAGCGTATCCGTCAAAACTTGTATTCAGAATACCATTTCCTTTTGTATCCGTCATAAATTCTCCGCGGTATCCAATCAGACCACGGGACGGAATGGAGAATTCCAGACGGGTGTAACCGCCGTTAGAAGTTCCCATGTTGCGCAGTTCCCCTTTTCTCTGGCTGAGTTTATCAATGACGGTTCCGGTGAATTCGTCCGGGACATCGACATAAGCCAGTTCCATAGGCTCCAGTTTCTTTCCGTTTTCATCTGTTTTGTACAGTACCTCTGCCTTACTGACTGCAAATTCATAACCTTCGCGGCGCATATTTTCAATCAGGACGGACAGATGCAGTTCACCACGGCCGGAAACTTTGAAACTGTCGGCGTTTTCAGTGTCTTCTACACGGAGGCTGACATCGGTATTCAGTTCTCTCATCAGACGTTCCCGGATATGGCGGGAAGTAACAAATTTTCCCTCCTGACCGGCAAACGGACTGTCGTTTACAATGAACTGCATGGAAATGGTCGGCTCGGAAATCTTCTGGAATGGTATGGCAACCGGGTTTTCAGGAGAGCAGAGGGTATCTCCGATTGAAATATCTGAGATACCGGAAATCGCGACAATAGAGCCGACAGATGCTTCTTTGACCTCCACCTTATTCAAACCGTCAAATTCGTACAGCTTACTGATTTTCACCTTTTCTTTTTTGTCCGGATCATGGTGGTTTACAAGTACCATATCCTGATTGACTGCGATGGTTCCGTTGTCTACCTTTCCGACACCGATACGCCCTACATATTCGTTGTAGTCGATTGTGCTAATCAGAACCTGAGTAGCGGCGTCCGGGTCACCCTCCGGTGCCGGGATGTAATCCAGAATTGTCTCGAACAGAGGTTTCATATCTTTTTCCTCATCAGTCAAATCAAGGACAGCGATTCCGGATTTTGCAGATGCATAGATAAATGGGCAGTCAAGCTGCTCGTCGGATGCATCCAAATCCATAAAAAGTTCCAGCACTTCATCAATGACTTCATCCGGTCTTGCTTCCGGGCGGTCAATCTTATTGATACAAACGATAACCGGAAGGCTTAACTCCAGTGCTTTCCGGAGAACAAATTTTGTTTGCGGCATCGCACCCTCAAACGCATCGACAACAAGGATAACACCGTTGACCATCTTTAAGACACGCTCTACCTCGCCGCCGAAGTCCGCATGTCCCGGTGTGTCAATGATATTGATTTTCGTGCCTTTATAATATACGGCAGTATTTTTGGACAGAATGGTGATACCGCGTTCCCGCTCGATATCATTGGAGTCCATGACACGTTCTGCCACTTCCTGATTTGCGCGGAACACACCGCTCTGTTTCAAAAGCTCGTCGACCAGAGTTGTTTTACCGTGGTCAACATGAGCGATAATTGCAATATTTCTAACATCTTCTCGTTTTGTTTTCATAGTCTCGCACTCTTTCCTATATAAATCATGATAAAGTTACAACTTTTTCATTCTAACACAAAATCTGAAATTTACAAGTATCGGTTTGGTAAAATTCAGGAAAGAGCGGCTTTGGATTGAAAAAAGAACAAGGAGATGTATGGATGTCGAATTTTCATGTCGAAGGATTCCGATGAAAAAAAGGTTCTAAAGAGAGGAATGTTCACATAGATTTAGTAGTGACTTAAAAATACCGCTCAGAGGAAGGGAGAACTACAAATTATGTCAGATAAGATTATTGAAAACAACCAGGTAACAATTATGGGAGAGGTGGCATCACCGCTTACATACAGCCATGAAGTGTTCGGAGAAGGGTTCTATATGATGGATGTTCTGGTCAAAAGGCTCAGCAATTCCGAGGACAGGATTCCGGTTACTATTTCGGAACGGCTGATTGATGTGACACAGGATTATACCGGAGAATTTGTGATGGTTTCCGGACAGTTCCGCTCCTATAACCGGCATGAGGAACAGAGAAACAGACTGGTACTGTCTGTGTTCGCACGGGAACTGGAGTTTATTGAGGAAGAACTGGACGGAGAGAAGACAAACCATATTCTGCTGGAGGGATATATCTGTAAAAAGCCCATTTACCGGAAAACCCCGCTTGGAAGAGAAATTGCAGATTTGCTTCTCGCAGTCAACCGCCCATATGGAAAATCAGATTATATCCCATGCATTTGTTGGGGGAGAAATGCACGCTTTGCCTCGGGATTTGAAGTTGGCGAGCATGTGCAGCTTTTGGGACGGATTCAGAGCCGGAATTATGTCAAAAAAATATCGGAGGAGGAAACCGAGACAAGGACGGCGTATGAAGTGTCTGTAAGCAAACTGGAATGTATCGAAGAATAGTGTAAAAAATGAAAGTATGTTAAAAGGATATCATTTCTTGAGAAATCGGCTCGGATATGATATCCTTTTTTATGGTATAGTTTTGCAAACTTCCTATACCATAAAAACACACTGCGTGTGATGATGCGCAGCCCGCAAAGATGAGATAATTGTTTCGCTTTACGCGTGGCGATTGCGCGTAAGGAGCAGTCTTTTATACAAAGTAGGAGGAAATAAAAATGATAAAGATACTGATGAGTGGATGCAACGGAAAGATGGGACAGATGATTACCGGGCTGGTGAAAGAAGATGACGGGGTGGAAATCGTCGCTGGCGTGGATACTTACACAGGAATCCAGAATACTTATCCGGTGTTTACAAGTATGGCAGAGTGTGATGCAGACGTGGATGTTGTGATTGATTTTTCAAATGCGGCAGCATTGGAAGGGCTGCTGGAGTTTTGCGTCGGAAAACAGGTTCCGGCGGTTATCTGTTCAACCGGTTATTCAGAGGAACAGCTTGCGAAGATTCAGGAGGCGTCTGCCAGAGTAGCCATTCTGAAGTCTGCGAACATGTCAATGGGAATCAATCTGCTGCTGAAACTTTTGAAAGATGCGGCAAGGGTACTTGCACCGGCAAGCTATGATATTGAGCTGGTTGAGAAGCATCACAATCAGAAACTGGATGCCCCGAGCGGAACGGCACTGGCTTTGGCGGATTCTATCAACGAGGCACTGGATAACGAATATCATTATGTATATGACAGAAGTCAGGTCCGCCAAAAGAGAGAGCAGAAGGAGATTGGCATTTCAGCCGTGCGTGCAGGTACAATTGTCGGAGAGCATGAGGTGATTTTTGCCGGAACAGACGAGGTGATAGAGTTCAGGCATACTGCATATTCCAGAAGTGTATTCGGGAAAGGGGCTGTGGAGGCTGCAAAATACCTGGCAGGAAAACCGGCCGGCATGTACGATATGAGTGATGTAATTGCATTTTGAAGAGTGTAATCGTATTTTAAAATAAGAATAGATTTATTTTACAACAAGCAGTAATCGGACAATCAGAAGGGGCGAAGGGAAACAGGTTATGAAAAATTTGGAACAGCGGTATCTGGACCGGCTATCGGATATTTATCCGACAATAGCAGCAGCATCAACGGAGATTATCAATCTGCAGGCGATTCTGAATCTGCCGAAAGGAACAGAACATTTCATTACAGATGTACATGGGGAATATGAAGCATTTTCACATGTATTGAAGAATGGGTCCGGTTCGGTGCGGAGGAAGATTAATGATGTGTTCGGCAATACGTTGAGCAGCAGGGATAAACAGTCGCTGGCTACTCTGATTTATTATCCAAAAGAAAAAATGGCTCAGGTGAAAAAAACAGAATCCAACATGGAGGACTGGTACAAGATTAATTTGTACCGGCTGATTGAGGTGAGCAAGCGTGCGGCAAGCAAGTATACCCGTTCCAAAGTCAGAAAAGCACTTCCGAAGGATTTTTCTTATGTGATTGAGGAGCTGATTACAGAAAAATACGAGGTCAACGATAAAGAGTCTTACTATAATTCGATTATTATGACAATTATCCGAATCGGGAGGGCAGAAGAGTTTATTGTTGCTATCTCTTCCCTGATACAGCGTCTTGTTGTCGACCACCTGCATATTGTCGGGGATATTTACGACAGAGGACCGGGACCGCATATTATCATGGACAAGCTGATGGATTATCATTCAGTGGATATCCAGTGGGGAAACCATGATGTTGTCTGGATGGGCGCGGCGGCTGGACAGCGCGCCTGTATCGCAAATGTCATCCGAATCTGTGCAAGATACGGCAATTTGGATATTCTTGAGGATGGATATGGAATTAACCTGCTTCCATTGGCTACATTTGCGCTGCATACATATGCGGATGATCCGTGTAGCTGTTTCCAACTGAAAGGGGATGCCTCAAAAAACGTTGCAGAGATGGAACTCGATGTGAAAATGCATAAGGCTGTCTCCATCCTTCAGTTTAAGATTGAAGGACAGACGATTCAGCGGCAGCCGAGTTTCAAGTTGGAAAACCGGGCGCTTCTGCATCGGATTGATTATGAAAAAGGTACGATTACGCTGGATGGAAACGAGTATAAGCTTTTGGATACAAATTTCCCGACCATTAATCCGGAGCATCCATACGAACTGTCTCCGGAAGAGGAAGATGTGATGGAGCGTCTGGAACGGGCATTTACCGGGTGTGAGAAACTTCAGGAACATATGCGGTTCCTGCTGAGCAAGGGAAGTCTTTATAAGGTACATAATAATAACCTGCTGTATCATGGATGCGTACCGCTCAATGAAGATGGCTCATTGAAGGAAGTGGAGTTATTTGGGAAAAAGTTTAAGGGACGTTCCTTATATGACGCGCTGGACCGTTATGTGAGAAAAGGATTTTTCGCAGTAGACAGTGAGGATTGGGAGAATGGAAAGGATATTATGTGGTATATCTGGCTGAATCCGAATTCTCCGCTGTTCGGCAAAGATAAAATGGCTACCTTTGAACGGTATTTTCTGGCTGAAAAGGAAACGCATGTGGAAAAGAAAAATCCGTACTACCATTTCCTTGAAGACCCGAAGGTAATCAGTTCTATCATGGAAGAATTTGGACTGGAATTTGAATCAGAGGACTGCCATATCATCAACGGTCATGTTCCGGTCAAGCGGATGGACGGAGAAAGTCCGGTAAAATGTAACGGCAAGGTGATGGTTATTGACGGCGGCTTTTCCAAGGCATATCAAAAAGAAACCGGAATTGCAGGATATACGCTGATTTATAATTCCTATGGTCTGTTGTTGGTCGCACATGAGCCGTTTGAATCAACGGAGGCGGCAATTGAAAAGGAAAGCGATATCCATTCGGAGAGTATGGTAATCCGGCGTGTCGTCCAGCGGCGTCTGGTAGAAGATACAGATGTCGGAAAAGAGTTAAAAGAACAGATTGCCGATTTGGAGATGCTTCTGGCAGCCTACAGAAGCGGTGAGATTAAGGAACGCTTATAAACAGTTTCAGGAAAATTTTTCCAAACATAAAAATCTGGAAACTGCACATAGTATTGGTACAAGATTTTTGTGGAAAGGGAGAAATAATCATGAAAAAATGTAAAACAGTGTTGTTATTAATGATGTGTATTCTTGTAATAGGAAGTGTTACCGCATGCGGAACAAGAAACGACGGGACGAATGGTGCAGACCAGGGAACAAACACCACAACCAACAATACGAATGAAATGAAAGATAATGGAACAAACGGTGCAACAGACGGAACCGTAAACCGCAATGGAGATGGAGTGGTTGACAATGCGGTGAATGATGTGACAGATGGAATCAACAATGCAGTCGATGATGTGACAGACGGCAACCGTACTGATAAAACAGTAGATGAGAAGAACACAACGAACGAAACGACAGAAAAAACAACAGAGAAAACGACAGACAACGCAACAAAATAAATGGAAAGGGGTAGCTGGCATACGTCAGTTGCCCCTTTCTTTTTTTACTTTCGTGTGCTAAAATGGGAAAACAACCCGCTGCAAGTGAGAATGGAAAACGAAAAGGAGACAAGAGGATGAAATTCAGACCTTGTATTGATATACATAACGGAAAAGTGAAACAGATTGTCGGCGGAAGCCTGAGGGATAAAGGCGATGCGGCAGTGACGAATTTTTCGTCAGAGCTGGATGCGGCTTATTATGCGGCGATGTATGCGAGGGATGGGCTGAAGGGAGGACATATCATTTTACTGAATCCACCATCTTCGGAGTATTATGAAGCAACCAGACGGCAGGCAATGTCGGCGCTTGGCGCGTATCCGGACGGGATGCAGATTGGCGGTGGGATTACGGCGGACAATGCAGTGGGATATCTGGAAGCAGGGGCGAGCCATGTGATTGTGACTTCGTATGTCTTTCAGGACGGGGTATTTCATTGGGAAAATCTGGAAAAGCTGGAGCGCGCGGTCGGAAAGGAGCATCTGGTGCTTGACTTAAGCTGCCGGAAACGGATGGAGCAGACAACGGGGCAGGGTTCCTATTATATAGTAACAAACCGCTGGCAGACATTTACGGATGTGAAGCTGGATGATGAGATGCTGGGAGAGCTTGCAGGCCATTGCGATGAATTCCTTGTCCATGGCGTCGATGCAGAAGGAAAGGCGTCTGGTGTGGAACAGGATTTGGTCCGGCTGCTCGGAGAGTGGAAAGGCACGAAGGTTACCTATGCAGGGGGAATCGGAAGTATGGAAGATTTGGAAAATTTCCGGAGTATAAGCAGAGGAAATCTGGATTATACGATTGGAAGTGCGCTTGACTTGTTTGGCGGCAAGATACCATACGATAAGATTATAAAGCATTTGTAACAGGAATGTAAACTGTTTATGAACAACTTTACTTTAGCGCTGGTTAGTGTTAAAATGGGGCGTAGAGTAAATTTAGACAAGGAGCATACGACTGATTATGGGTTTGATTGAGAAGATTTTCGGTACGCACAGCGAAAATGAATTAAAACGGATATATCCGATTGTAGATCAGATTGAGGCGTTGGATGGTGAGATGCAGGCACTTTCTGATGCAGAATTGAAAGATAAGACGCGTGAATTTAAAGAGCGTCTCAGTGAGGGAGCGACGCTGGATGATATCCTGCCGGAGGCTTATGCGACAGTCCGGGAGGCTGCATACAGAAGCCTTGGCATGAAGCATTACCGGGTACAACTGATTGGCGGTATTATTCTCCATCAGGGAAGAATAGCAGAGATGAGAACCGGTGAAGGTAAGACACTTGTTTCCACACTTCCTGCATATTTGAATGCATTGGGCGGAAAGGGCGTCCATATCGTTACTGTCAATGATTATCTGGCAAAGCGTGATGCGGAGTGGATGGGTAAGGTCCATGAATTCCTCGGGCTTACGGTCGGTGTTGTTCTGAACAGTATGGATAACGACGAGCGCCGTGCCGCTTACAACTGTGATATTACCTATGTTACGAACAATGAACTTGGATTTGATTATCTGCGTGACAATATGGTTATTTATAAGGAACAGCTTGTTCAGAGGGGACTGAATTTTGCGGTTATCGATGAGGTTGACTCCGTATTGATTGATGAGGCGAGGACGCCGTTGATTATTTCCGGTCAGAGCAATAAGTCCACGAGACTGTATGAGGCATGTGATGTGCTTGCCCGCCAGTTGGAGCGCGGTGAAGCGAGCGGAGAATTCTCCAAGATGAATGCCATTATGGGAGAGGATATCGAAGAGACGGGCGACTACATTGTTAATGAAAAGGAAAAGTCGGTGAACCTGACGGAGGATGGCGTTAAGAAGGTAGAAAAATTCTTCCATATTGAGAACCTCGCAGACCCGGAGAATCTGGAAATCCAGCATAATATCATTCTGGCGCTGCGCGCACATAATCTGATGTTCCGTGATCAGGATTACGTTGTGACTCCGGACGGTGAAGTTATGATTGTCGATGAATTTACCGGACGTATTATGCCGGGACGCCGGTATTCCGATGGACTTCATCAGGCAATCGAGGCAAAAGAGCATGTGAAGGTAATGCGCGAAAGCAAAACGCTGGCGACTATCACCTTCCAGAACCTGTTTAATAAGTACGAGAAGAAGAGCGGTATGACAGGTACAGCCCTGACTGAGGAGAAGGAGTTCCGTGATATTTACGGGATGGATGTTATTGAGATTCCTACGAATCTTCCTGTTCAGAGACGCGATTTGGACGATGCTGTTTATAAAACAAAGCGTGAAAAATATGAGGCAGTTGTCGAGGCAGTGAAAGAGGCACACGCGACAGGCCAGCCGGTACTGGTTGGTACGATTACGATTGATGTATCCGAACTGCTGAGTAAGATGCTGAAAAAAGAAGGCATCCAGCATAACGTACTGAATGCAAAGTATCATGAGATGGAGGCAGAAATCGTTGCTGACGCGGGAGTGCATGGTGCAGTTACCATCGCAACGAATATGGCGGGACGTGGTACGGATATTAAGCTGGACGAAGAGGCGAAAGCCGCAGGAGGACTGAAAATTATCGGTACGGAGCGTCATGAATCCCGACGGATTGACAATCAGCTCCGTGGCCGTGCCGGACGTCAGGGAGACCCGGGAGAATCCCGTTTCTACATTTCACTGGAAGATGACCTGATGCGTCTGTTCGGTTCCGAGAAGCTGATGGATGTATTCAATGCACTTGGTGTCGAGGATGGAGAACAGATTGAACATAAGATGCTGTCCGGTGCGATTGAAAAGGCACAGAAGAAGATTGAGAGCAACAACTTTGGTATCCGTAAGAATCTGCTGGAATATGACCAGGTTATGAATGAACAGCGTGAGATTATTTATGGTGAGAGACGCAGAGTCCTAGATGGGGAAAGTATGCGTGATACGGTCTACAGCATGATTACGGAGTATGTGGAAAACAGTGTGGACCGTTATGCTTCACCGGATGCGGATTCCGAAGACTGGGATATGACCGGGCTGGAAGTTTCCCTCCACGATACAATCCCGCAGCTTGCATTCCCAAGCGCAAAAGAAGCAGAAACTATGCAGCAGAAAGAGCTGAAGCACCTGCTGAAAGAAAAAGCAGTCAAAGCATATGAGGGAAAAGAAGCAGAGTTCCCGGAGCCGGAGCAGATTCGTGAGATGGAGCGTGTGGTTCTGCTCAAGGTAATCGATGCAAAATGGATGGACCATATTGATGATATGGACCAACTCCGTCAGGGAATCGGACTACAGGCATATGGACAGAGAGATCCGCTTGTGGAATACAAGATGACGGGATATGATATGTTTGGTGAGATGACCAATGCAATTGCGGAAATGACAATCAAGACATTATTCCATATCCGTGTAGAACAGAAAGTAGAGCGTGAGCAGGTTGCAAAGGTAACCGGAACTAACAAAGACGAAACGGCTGTCCGTGCACCGAAAAAGCGTGAAGAGAAGAAGATTTATCCAAATGATCCATGCCCGTGCGGAAGCGGGAAAAAATATAAGCAGTGCTGCGGAAGAAAATAAAAGTTTTGAAAGAGGTGAATAAGGTGGTTTTATTAGATGAGCTGAAACAAAATCTGACTGCATATGAAGAACCGCTGAAAGATTTGAGGGATTCACTTTGACTTAGCGTCAAAGAAAGAACGAATTGAAGAATTAGAAAGAAGAATTGAGGAACCGGGATTCTGGGACAATCCGGAGGAATCGCAGCAGACGATGAAATATCTGCGCGGGCTTCAGGATTCGGTCAGGCAGATTGAGCAGATGTTTTCAGATTATGAAGATATGCAGCTCTTAATTGAGATGAGTGAGGAAGAACCGGACGAAGAGACAATCACAGAGATTCAGGAAGAACTGGATAGGTTCAGCAAAGAGTTTGAGGATTTGCGCATCCAGACATTACTGACCGGAGAATATGACCGCTGCAATGCGATTGTGACCGTCCATGCGGGTGCCGGAGGAACAGAATCCTGTGACTGGGCAAATATGCTGTACCGGATGTACACCCGATGGGCAGAAAAAAGGGGGTTTTCAGTGGAAGTGCTGGATTATCTGGAGGGTGATGTAGCGGGAATCAAAGGGGTGACTTTTGAAGTGCAGGGAGAGAATGCATACGGATATCTGCGTTCTGAAAAAGGTGTGCACCGTCTTGTCCGTATTTCGCCGTTCAATGCGGCAGGAAAACGGCAGACTTCTTTTGCCTCCTGTGACGTCATTCCGGATATTGAAGATGAGATTGAAATTGAGATTAATGACGATGATTTGCGGATTGACACGTACCGTTCCAGTGGAGCGGGCGGTCAGCATATCAATAAGACTTCATCCGCGGTCCGTATCACGCATCTTCCGACCGGAATCGTGGTACAATGCCAGAATGAACGGTCTCAGCATATGAATAAAGATAAAGCGATGCAGATGCTTAAAGCCAAGCTGTATCTGATGAAACAGCAGGAACAGGCGGACAAGGTGTCTGGTATCCGCGGGGAAATCAAAGAAATTGGGTTCGGAAGCCAAATCCGTTCTTATGTTATGCAACCATACACATTGGTAAAAGATCATCGTACCAATATGGAAATCAGTAATGTAAATGGTGTTATGGATGGAAATCTTGATCCATTTATCAATGCATACCTGAGTATAAAATAAAAGACATGTTACAGTTCAGTCTCCGGCCGCCCCGTTTGCTGAGCGGCCGGGAGCGAAAGCAAAGAAACAGACAAAGCATCTGGTCCACGCCGGAAGCGGCTTGGAATGAGCCGGATGCTATTACATTGAACGAAAGGACGGACGGTAACAAAGACACAGACGAAAGGGAGAATAACATGGTAAATATTGCAGTATTAGGATATGGCACAGTCGGTTCCGGCGTGGTAGAGGTTATCAATACCAATCAGGAGAGAATCAATCAGCGAATCGGCGATGAGCTGAATATCAAATATGTTCTGGATTTAAGAGAATTTCCGGGAGAGCCGATTCAGGAGAAACTGGTACATGATTTTGAAGTAATCGTCAACGATTCAGACGTGCAGATTGTAGTAGAAGTAATGGGAGGGATTGAGCCTGCCTACACATTTGTAAAACGCTCTCTTCAGGCAGGGAAGAGTGTTGCAACTTCAAATAAAGCACTTGTTGCAAAGCACGGCGCGGAACTGCTTTCCATTGCGCGTGAAAAAAATATTAACTTCCTGTTCGAGGCAAGTGTAGGAGGGGGGATTCCGATTATCCGTCCGCTTAATTCTTCACTTACGGCAGACGAGATTGAAGAAATTACCGGAATCCTGAATGGAACGACAAATTATATGCTGACAAAAATGTTCTATGAGGGCGCGGATTATGCCGAGGTACTCAAAGAGGCTCAGGATAAAGGATACGCAGAGCGGAATCCGGAAGCAGACGTGGAAGGATATGATGCCTGCCGTAAGATAGCAATCCTGTCTTCTCTCATTTCCGGGCAGCAGGTGGATTTTGAAGACATTTATACGGAAGGCATTACCCACATCACTAAGCAGGATATGATGTATGCAAAAGCGATGGGAATGACGATTAAACTGCTGGCATCCAGTAAGCGTCACGAAAATCATCTTCATGCAATCGTTGCACCGTATCTGCTGGGCAAAGAACATCCGCTTTATAATGTAAACGATGTGTTCAATGCAATCTTTGTACATGGGAATGTACTGGGCGACGCAATGTTCTATGGAAGCGGCGCAGGAAAACTTCCGACGGCGAGTGCGGTTGTAGCAGATGTTGTAGATGAAGCAAAGCATCTGAACCGTAATATTATGACGATGTGGAAGAGTGAAAAACTGGAACTTCTTCCGGTGCGTGATACGAGTAAGCGGTTCTTTGTACGAATCAAAGGAGAGCCGGAGGCGCTGAAGGCACATCTGGAAAGTACATTCGGTCCGATTGAAATTGTGCAGGCAGAAGGACTGAATGGAGAATTCGGTTTTGTGACAGAGATGATGACAGAAGGCACATATGAAGAAAAAGCAAAAGAATTTCCGGGAATCCTTCACATGATTCGTGTGGAGGGATAGGGCAGTTTTAAAACTCGCTCTGAAACACTGGGATACAGGCAGAAAGTTCAGATACAGGAAGGGATAAACAGGGGAAAGAATGAAGTACGCAATTGTTTTATGCGATGGAATGGCTGACGAGCCGATTGATGAATTGGATGGAAGAACACCTTTAGAGGCTGCACATACGCCGAACATGGACCGCCTTGCAAAGACATCAGAGATTGGGATGGTGCGGACTGTGCCGGCTGGCATGGCACCGGGAAGTGATACGGCAAATCTGTCCGTAGCAGGATACAATCCGGAAAAATATTATACCGGGCGTTCTCCGCTGGAGGCACTGAGTATCGGCGTGGATATGAAACCGGATGATGTATCATTTCGCTGTAATATCGTAACGCTCTCGGAGGAAGAGGACAATTATGAAGATAAGAAGATTTTGGACCATAGTTCAGATGAAATCAGTACGGAAGATGCGGCAGTCCTCATGGAGGCGCTGAAAGAAGGCTTAAAGCGGGATGGATATCAGTTCTATTCAGGAACAAGCTACCGTCATCTGCTCATCTGGAATCACG
Organism: Lachnospiraceae bacterium UBA1683; assembly: GCA_002320245.1. Taxonomy (GTDB): domain Bacteria; phylum Bacillota; class Clostridia; order Lachnospirales; family Lachnospiraceae; genus Schaedlerella. The sequence continues at coordinate 38,821 of DCKD01000019.1, read as the reverse complement.
GCAAAGTTGTAGGACTGACGGCCCCGCATGATATTCTGACAAAACGGATTGGAGATTATCTGCCGCAGGACAAAGTGCTGCGTGAGATGATGCAGAGGAGCTATGAGATTCTTGTCAGCCATCCAATCAATACCGAGCGGAAAAAGAACGGGCTGAACCCGGCGAATTCAGCATGGTTCTGGGGGGCGGGCACAAGACCGGCGCTGACTTCATTTGAAGAAAAGAACCGTGTAAAGGGTGCAATGATTTCCGCGGTTGACCTGTTAAAGGGAATTGCGGTCGGCGCAGGAATGGATAATCTTATTGTAGAGGGTGCCAATGGCGGACTGAACACGAATTATACCGGAAAAGGCAAGGCTGCGGTCAAAGCATTGACAGAGGATGGGTATGATTTTGTCTATGTGCATATCGAAGCACCGGATGAGATGGGACATCAGGGCAGCGTTGAGAAAAAGATTACAGCAATCGAGCGGATTGACGAACATATTATCGGACCGGTGACAGAGGCACTTCATGCGTCTGGCACGGAGTTCCGTATGCTCGTCCTTCCGGATCATCCGACGCCGGTTTGTGTGCGTACTCACACAGGAAGTCCAGTCCCATATATGCTTTATGACAGTACAAAAGCAGCCGCAGGAGCAGATGCTTATAATGAGAGGACTGGAAAAGCCAGCGGAATCCTTGAGGAAGAGGGATATACACTCATCGACCATTTGATGGAGAAAAAATAAATTAAAGTAGAGAGGGCATTATGCTTATAGTAAAGAAGTTTGGGGGAAGTTCTGTCGCAGACAGGGAACGCATTTTCAATGTGGCAGAACGGTGTATTGAAGAATACAAAAAAGGAAATGATGTCATCGTTGTACTTTCGGCGATGGGAGATACAACGGATGAGCTGCTGTGGAAAGCGAAGGAGATTAATCCGAATGCTTCCAAGAGGGAACTGGATATGCTGATGACCACAGGTGAGCAGGTATCCGTTTCACTGATGGCAATGGCAATCTCTTCGCTTGGCGTGCCGGCAGTATCTTTAAATGCATATCAGGTTGGGATGCATTGTACATCGGTTTATGGAAATGCCAGATTTAAACGCGTTGATACAGAGCGTATTCAGCATGAGCTGCAATACCGCAAGATTGTGGTTGTAACCGGATTTCAGGGTGTGAATAAATACGAAGATTATGCAACGCTCGGACGCGGCGGTTCTGATACAACTGCGGTTGCAATCGCGGCTGCAATGCATGCCGACGCCTGCGAGATTTACACGGATGTCGAGGGCGTATATACGGCGGACCCGCGTATTGTGCCGAATGCAAAGAAACTGGACGTTATCAGTTATGATGAAATGCTGGAGTTGGCGTCACTTGGGGCAAAGGTGCTGCACAACCGTTCGGTTGAGATGGCAAAAAAATATGGTGTACAGCTTGTTGTGCGTTCCAGTCTGAATCGGGAAGAGGGTACTGTTGTCAAGGAGGTTAAGAAAATGGAAAAAATGATTATCAGCGGTGTGGCATCGGACAAAAATACATCTCGTGTGTCTGTTATCGGTGTGGATGATAAGCCGGGAGTCGCATTTAAAATATTTAATACACTTGCAAAAAAAGGCATCAATGTCGATATTATCCTGCAGTCTGTCGGCAGAGAAGGTACAAAAGATATTTCATTCACAGTTGCGCAGGATGACTTGGATGAGGCATTGCGTATTCTGGATGAAAACAAAGAAACACTGACGATTCAGGATATCAAGCATAAAGATAACGTGGCAAAACTGTCGATTGTCGGCGCCGGGATGATGAGCAATCCGGGTGTTGCGGCAAAGATGTTCGAGGCACTGTTCAATGCCGGAGTCAATATCAACATGATTTCCACATCAGAAGTGCGGATTACCGTTCTGATTGATGAAAATGATGTAGATCGTGCAATGGTGGCAGTACACGACCGCTTTGGACTGGGCGACTGAAAAAAAGAAAGGGGAATGTGACCGTCATGGCTGGAGTGATGGTCACATTCCCCTTTTGTAATAAACATGGCTCGGATATCATGGTTATCTGATATCAAGCAGTTTCTTAATTACGTCTTGTGTCGGCTTATCTGAACTCCGAAACTGCATGAGAAGTTCCATTTCTTCTTTTGTAATATAAAGCGTATCCTTGGATTTTTCATCAGAAGCTAATGTATAGGAAGAGTTTTCGTGAATGACATAGTCTGGATTGTACGGCTGGATGATAAGCTGCTCCAGAGTAAGCTGATAGATTTCACAAAGTTTGATTAGCATACAGATGTCCGGATCACGGTCAGCTCTCTCATAGTTCGAGTACGCCTGACGGGAAATGTTCAGACGCTTGCTGAGCTTGTCCTGTGTGAATCCACGGGCTTGCCGGTATTTGCGCAAATTGTTTGCAAGTTGTAGGTTTGCCACTTCGCCGCCTCCTTATCAGGAAAATGAAAATACAATAAACTTTATCTATTATAGCAATTTCCCTTTTGAAAAAGATTATACGCAACGAAATAGGGCAAAAATATAAAAAGACAACAAATATTTACAAAACCGTTAGAACTTGCTCAGTGTACTGTTATGGTACTTTGATGAGAAGGTGACATCTTCTCCGAACCATGACGGAGCGGTAAAATTTTTGGCGGAGCGTTCGTCCGGGAATTCTACTTCGGCAAGGAGCAGTCCGTTTAAATCTCCGGAAAATACATCCAGTTCAACAGACAGCGAAGAATAGGGGGCTTCCCGTATGAATTCATGGAGCGGAATGATGTAACGGCATTTTGTTATGATGCGTCCGTCTGCCTTTTCCCGCAAATGGGCATAAGCTTCTTTGGTGAGGGGCAGATTGTATTCTTCCCGGACCATAAGTCCTGCGGATTTGTAGGTCAGAATATAATCGTCGTTATCTTTGCGGATGCGGACAACCGGTTCTGTGCAGAGATATGCCTGTTCAATAAGGCGGCATGGGTAGTCTTCCGGATGAAACGGAATCTGCTCTGCCTGAATCAGATATTTACGTTCGATTTCCATAGTATGATTACCTCCAGATTTGTTTTATTTCCGCGGGCAACGAGCCAAGCAGCCATGCCTGCATGGATATTTGGCGACTGCCGCGAGGGGTGCAGAGCGCCGGTGGCACTCGTTTAGCACCGACTGAGGCGGAGTGCAGACCAAATACCCCACCCCTTGGGGCGTGTCAAATTTGATGTCCCGTTGCTTGAAGCGGGGCCTTTGACTATAGTCATCATATACATTTCCGGATTATTTTGCAATCTGAATCCGGTTCTTGTTATTTTATAGGAGCTATATTACAATAAATGCAGTATAGGAGGTGCGGACAATGAAAAAAGTATGTGTATTTTTGGCGGAAGGATTTGAAGAGATAGAAGGTCTTACGGTTGTGGATATCCTGCGCAGGGCAGGAGTCCGTGTCACGATGGTATCTGTTATGGAGACAACAGCCATTCGGGGCGCGCATGGAATTGAGGTAAAGGCGGATGTGCTGTTTTCAGAAATGAATTTTGCGGACTGTGATATGCTTGTACTGCCGGGAGGAATGCCGGGGACATTAAATCTACAGAATCACGAAGGGCTCAAAGAGCTTCTGCTGTCATATAATAAAGAAGGGAAGCAGATAGCTGCAATCTGTGCGGCACCGAGCGTACTGGGAGGACTTGGTATTCTCCGGGGACGTACTGCCTGCTGTTATCCGTCGTTTGAGGAAAAATTAAATGCGGGGAATGTAGTATTGGAACCCGTTGCGGTGGATGGATCTGTCACGACAAGCCGGGGAATGGGAACCGCCATTCCGTTTGCACTCAAATTGACAGAACGGCTGTGTGGGAAAGAAAAGGCAGAGGAAGTCGGAATGTCAATTTTGTTTTAATTTTGCAGATTCTATAGTGGCAGGCAGATTTTACAATTTTACAGGTGACAAATTTTACAGATGACGTTAAAAAATGCTGGTAATTCAGGCGTTTTTGTGATATACTGTCTCAATGACTGCGAATGCATATTTTTAATGGATGCAAATCAGCATCAGTCAGATGTTGAAAAGATACAAATCAAGGAGGATGTAAAGATGAGTTTACAGGTAGAAAAGTTAGAACATAACATGGCAAAACTTACTATCGAAGTTGCAGCAGAGGAAGTAGAGAAGGCCCTGCAGGCTGCATATTTAAAAGAACGTGGAAAAATCAGTATCCCGGGATTCCGTAAGGGCAAAGTTCCGCGTCAGATGATTGAAAAAATGTATGGACCGGAGATTTTTTACGATGAGGCAGCAAACCACATGATTTCTGAAGCATATGGTAAAGCATATGATGAGAGCGGACTGGATATCGTTTCTCAGCCGACAATCGACATTGTTCAGCTTGAGAAAGGAAAAGAGTTCATCTTCACAGCAGAAGTGGCTGTAAAACCGGAAGTAACCCTGGGTGAGTATAAAGGACTGAAAGTTGACAAATATTCTACAAGAGTCACACAGAAAGAAGTTGAAGAGGAAATTGATAAAGAGCGTGAACGCAACGCAAGAACAATCGAAGTAACAGACCGTGCGGTAGAGGACAAAGATATGGTAACTCTGGACTTTGAGGGATTTGTTGACGGAGTTGCTTTCGAAGGCGGAAAGGGTACAGATTACCCGCTGACTATTGGTTCAGGTTCTTTCATCCCTGGATTTGAGGAGCAGTTAATCGGAGCAGAGATTGACAAAGAGGTAGAAGTGAGTGTTACATTCCCTGAAGATTATCAGGCAAAAGAGCTGGCTGGAAAAGCTGCTGTATTCAAATGCACAGTTCATACAATCAAAGCAAAAGAGCTGCCGGAGGCTGATGATGAGTTTGCATCAGAAGTGTCTGAGTGTGAGACAATGGAAGCTTACAGAGCAGAAGTAAAACAGAAAATCAAAGACAGAAAAGAAGCGGAAGGAAAAGAAAAGAAAGAGAATCAGGTAGTAGACCAGGCAATTGAGAATGCCGAGATGGATATTCCGCAGGCAATGATTGACCTTCAGGTGAGACAGATGACAGATGATTTCGCGCGCCGTATCCAGCAGCAGGGACTGACTGTAGAGCAGTACTTCCAGTTCACAGGACTGACACAGGAGAAGATGATGGAAGAGTTCCAGCCACAGGCAGTGAAGAGAATCAAGACAAGACTTGTGCTTGAGGCAATTGTAAAAGCTGAGAACATCGAAGTATCTGACGAGCGACTGGACGAAGAGATTCAGAAGATGGCAGATGCTTACAAGATGGAATTCGATAAGCTCAAAGAGTACATGGGTGAGAATGAGGCAGCTCAGATGAAAGAGGATATCGCAGTTCAGGAAGCTGTAACATTGATTACTGACGCTGCTGTTGAAGCCTAATATCCATCATTCAGACAAATTAGAAGGGAGCAGATATTCTTATGAGTTTAGTACCATACGTCGTTGAACAGACAAGCCGTGGAGAGCGCTCCTACGACATATATTCCAGATTATTAAAAGACAGAATTATTTTTTTGGGAGAAGAGGTAACCGACGTGTCCGCAAATATTGTTGTGGCACAGTTACTTTTTCTGGAAGCAGATGATCCGAACAAGGATATCCAGCTTTATATTAACAGTCCGGGAGGTTCTGTCACAGCCGGCATGGCAATTTATGACACGATGCAGTACATCAAGTGCGATGTGTCCACCGTATGCATCGGTATGGCCGCAAGCATGGGTTCGTTCCTGCTTTCCGGCGGCGCAAAAGGTAAACGTTTTGCACTTCCGAATGCAGAGATTATGATTCACCAGCCATCGGGCGGGGCACAGGGACAGGCAACAGAGATTCAGATTGCCGCTGAACATATTCTGCGCACACGTCAGAAACTCAATGAGATTCTGGCAGCCAACACAGGAAAACCTCTTGAGGTAATTCAGGTGGATACAGACAGGGATAACTTCATGTCTGCACAGGAAGCAAAAGAGTATGGATTAATTGATGAAGTAATTGCCAGTCATTAGAAGGCAATATGAGGTGAGAGTATTATGGCAGGAAAAAATGTTGATGATACAGTCAGATGTTCTTTCTGTAATAAGACGCAGAGTCAGGTTCGCAAGCTGATTGCCGGGCCGAACGGAGCTTATATCTGTGATGAATGTGTCGATGTTTGTTCCGAGATTATCGAGGAAGAATTTGAATACGAAGAGAGAGAAAAATTTGCAGATATCAATCTTCTGACCCCGGAAGAGATTAAGGCATTTCTGGATGATTATGTAATCGGTCAGGATGAAGCGAAAAAAGTATTGTCGGTATCCGTTTATAATCATTATAAACGGATTATGGCAGGACAGGATTTGGGAGTAGAGCTCCAGAAGAGCAATATTCTGATGTTGGGACCGACCGGATGTGGGAAGACACTTCTTGCACAAACCCTTGCGAAGATTTTAAATGTACCGTTTGCCATTGCAGATGCTACTGCATTGACAGAAGCCGGATATGTCGGAGAGGATGTGGAGAACATTCTTCTGAAAGTGATTCAGGCAGCAGACGGAGATATTGAACGTGCCGAGCACGGAATCATTTATATCGATGAGATTGATAAGATTACAAGAAAATCTGAGAATCCATCCATTACCCGGGATGTATCAGGTGAAGGTGTCCAGCAGGCACTTTTGAAAATTATCGAGGGAACTGTTGCATCGGTTCCGCCGCAGGGCGGGAGAAAACATCCGCATCAGGAACTGATTCAGATTGATACAACGAACATTCTGTTTATCTGCGGCGGAGCATTTGAGGGAATCGAGAAGATTATCGAGACTCGTCTTGATAAGAAGTCAATCGGATTTAATGCTGAGATTGCACTGCAGCATGAATATGATGTGGATGTTCTGCTGAAACAGACGCTTCCTCAGGATTTGGTAAAGTTCGGGCTGATTCCGGAGCTGGTAGGAAGGCTTCCGGTTACGGTATCACTGGATATGCTGGATAAGAAGGCACTGGTGCGGATTCTGACAGAGCCAAAGAGTGCAATCGTAAAACAGTACCAGAAACTGCTGGAGCTGGACGGTGTGAAACTGGTATTTGACAGAGAGGCACTGACTGCAATCGCGGAAACATCGCTCGCCAGAAAGACCGGAGCCAGAGGCCTGAGGGCAATTATGGAGGGCATTATGATGGACACGATGTTCTGTGTGCCATCAGATGAGACAATTAAAGAGTGCAGGATTACAAAAGATGTTGTAAAAGGAACTGGAAAACCTCTATATGAACGAGATGGTGAAGAACGCCAGACCTTCCTGACATCAGAGAGTGCATAATATCTTTTCAGAAGAAACAGATTCTGGTAAGAGTTTAACGAGGGCGGGTACTATGGTGATTCCATGTATCCGCCTGCTTTCTTTATCATATAGGATAGTTCTATATGATAAAAACCCTGCGGGGATGCGGTGCGCACTATGCGCATCTGGAAAATGGTCACTTGCGTGACCGCGCTTCGGCGCAGGAGCCTGAAAATCAGGCTCTTTGTTCTACAAAGGAGAGAAACAGCATGGCAAATGAAAGAAAAAGTTTACCGATGGTTGCACTGCGTGGGTTGACCATCATGCCGGAAATGGTCGTTCATTTTGACGTTAGCAGAGGAACGTCAATTGCGGCTGTGCAGGAGGCGATGATAGAGGAACAGAAAATATTTCTCGTGACACAGCGCAATATCGAAACAGAAAAGCCGGGACAGGAAGACGTCTATGAAGTAGGAACCGTAGGAACCGTCAAACAGATTATTAAGCTGCCGAAACATATACTTCGGGTACTGGTTGCCGGAGAGTCGCGGGGAATCCTGAGAAATATAGAGCACGAAGAACCGTATCTGCGGGCTGAGGTTGAAGTGGCTGATGATGTGGAAGTTGCGGTTCCGAAGGATTTGAATGGACAGGCGATGGAGCGTGGACTGAAAGATATGTTCGTAGAATATGCCGCGAAAAACGGAAAGATGTCCAAAGAATCCGTTGCCCAGATTCTGGAAACAAAAGGTTTGAAAAAACTGGTGGATGAGATTGCCGCAAATATCCCGCTTTACTATCAGGATTTGCAGGAAATATTAAACCAGACAGATTTCTGGAAACGATATGAGACGTTGGCATTTAAACTGGTAAACGAAGTCCAGATTATTGACATTAAAGAAGAAATCCAGACCAAAGTAAAAGAGCGTGTAGACAAACACCAGAGAGAATATATTTTACGTGAACAACTAAAGCTGATTCGTGAGGAACTCGGAGAAGATACGACGGTGTCGGATGCCGAGGAGTTTGAGGCAGAGAAAAAAAAACTGAGGGCGCCAAAATTTGTAAAGGAGAAGCTGCAAAAGGAAATCAACCGTTTTAAAAGTTCTATGAATTCTCCGGCAGAAAGCGGTGTTATTCGCACTTATATAGAAACATTGCTGGAAATGCCCTGGAATAAGGCAGCGAAAGACAGCAATGATATGGAATATGCAAAGAAAGTGCTGGAGGAAGAACACTATGGGTTGGAGCAGGTGAAAGAGCGTGTGCTGGAGTTTCTGGCGGTGCGTTCGCTTACGAAAAAAGGCGACAGTCCGATTCTGTGTCTGGTTGGACCTCCGGGAACCGGTAAGACTTCTATCGCGAAATCGCTGGCGAAAGCAATGAAAAAACCATTTGTACGTATTTCACTCGGCGGTGTGCGGGATGAGGCGGAAATTCGCGGACATCGCAAAACCTATGTAGGGGCGATGCCGGGAAGAATCGCAAATGGCATCCGTGCGGCAGGTGTGAAAAATCCCGTTATGCTGTTGGATGAAATCGATAAAGTCAGCACAGACTATAAAGGCGATACATTTTCTGCATTGCTTGAGGTGCTGGACAGTGAGCAGAATGCAAAGTTCCGCGACCATTATCTGGAAGTTCCTTTGGATCTGTCCGAAGTAATGTTTGTGACAACCGCTAATTCGCTGCAGACGATACCACGTCCATTGCTGGACCGTATGGAAATTATTGAAGTGAGCAGTTACACGGAAAATGAAAAGCTTCATATTGCGACAGAGCATCTCATTCCGAAACAGTTGGAGAAACATGGATTAACTTCGGAAATGCTGACATTCAGTAAGCCGGCAATCTGGAAGATTGCCGGAAATTACACGAAGGAGGCTGGCGTAAGGCAACTGGAGCGTGAAATCGGGAATATTTGCCGGAAGGTTGCAAAAGAAATACTGACAACAGACCGGAAAAAGGTTACAATAACAGAGAAGAATCTGCACAAATATCTCGGAAAAGAGAAATATACCTATCAGATGGCTAATGCCGCGGATGAAGTCGGTATTGTCCGTGGGTTGGCATGGACGAGCGTGGGCGGTGATACACTTCAGATTGAAGTAAATGTTATGCCGGGGAAAGGCGAAATTATGCTGACAGGCCAGCTTGGTGACGTAATGAAAGAGTCCGCCGGAACAGGAATCAGTTATATCCGCTCCGTCAGCCGCCGCTACCGGATTGCAGAAGATTTCTTTGAGAAACACGACATTCACGTACATATTCCGGAAGGAGCAGTTCCGAAGGACGGTCCGTCTGCCGGAATTACAATGGCAACTGCAATTCTATCTGCGGTTACAGAGAAAAAAGTACGGGCAGATATTGCGATGACCGGTGAAATTACCCTGCGTGGGCGTGTATTGCCGATTGGCGGGTTAAAAGAAAAATTGCTGGCAGCAAAAAATGCCGGAATCAAAACAGTGCTTGTACCGAAAGAAAACAAAGCAGACGTAGAAGAGCTGGCAACAGAGATTACAAAAGGGCTGGAGATACTCACTGTAGAGTCTATGGAAGAAGTATTGGAACATGCATTCGTCTCCTGATAAATGATAGAGGAGATATGTTCAGTAGAGTGAGTGAGCATGTCAGTATCCGGGGTGAGAGGCTTGCACGGGTTTTTGTGAATGAGAAGGAGAACAGAAGAACATATGGTAATTAAGAATATAAATTTGGAAACGGTTTGCGGAATTACAAGCAGGCTTCCGGATAATGAACTTCCGGAGATTGCTTTTGCCGGAAAGTCCAACGTTGGAAAATCATCTCTGATTAATGCGCTGATGAACCGCAAATCTTATGCAAGGATTTCCGCAACACCGGGAAAGACACAGACCATCAATTTTTATAATATCAATGAAGAATTGTATCTGGTAGATTTGCCCGGATATGGATATGCAAAAGTGTCCGAACAGGAAAAAGCACAATGGGGCAAGCTGATTGAACGGTATCTTCATGGCTCCAGCCAACTGCGTGCTGTTTTTCTTTTGATTGATATCCGGCATGAGCCTTCCGCAAACGATAAAATGATGTACGACTGGATTATCAATCAGGGATTCGAGCCGATTATCATTGCGACAAAGCTGGATAAACTGAAAAGGAGTCAGATCCAGAAACATGTAAAGATGGTAAAGAAGGGTCTGAATCTGGTGCCCGGAACAAAGATTATTCCATTTTCTTCTGTCACAAAACAGGGACGGGATGAAATATGGGAACTTGTTGAGACAGAATATTTGAACCATACTGAAGAAACAGACTAAGAGTGGAAGAAATCGAGGTGCATGATGATATGGAAAACAAGCGGCCATACTGGCAGGTTGCCGTAAGCCTGCTGTTCAGTATACTTGCGACAGCCGCCTTCATATTGATTGGATGGAAAATATTGCTTTTTCTTATGCCGTTCGTCATCGGATGGTGTATTTCAGCGGTTGCGGCTCCGGTTGTAAACTGGCTTGAAAAAAAATTTAACATCGTGAAAAAACTTGGTTCAGCATTGATTGTTGTCCTTGTTATCGCCTTGATTGTGCTAATCAGTTACTTTGCTGTCAGCAGGATTGTAATGGAAACCGGGGATTTAATTGAACATATTCCGGAATTATACAGTCAGTTGGAAAGCGGACTGCGCCAGATAGGAGGCACGTTGTCCGGTGTGTTTGTCAGATTGCCGCAGGGAATCCAGAATGGGTGGAATACAATGGTTGCAAATCTGGATAATTATATGGGCGAGTTTGTGACAAAGGTCAGTGAGCCGACGGTAGCTGCGGCCGGAAATTTTGCAAAAAGACTGCCATCCTATCTGATTTCATTGGTTGTAGCGCTTTTATCTGCCTATTTCTTTACCGTACAGAGAGAGGAAGTGTTGAATTGGATGCACCGTGTGGCTCCGCCGTCGGTGGAAAAACGTATGACGCTCGTTATGGACAATCTCCGCTATGCGGTAGGCGGATATTTTAAGGCACAGTTCAAAATTATGGGGATTGTATTTTTAATCCTTGCAATTGGATTCGCTATGCTTGGAGTTAATTATTTTGTCCTTGTCGCGTTTTTAATTGCATTTTTGGATTTCCTGCCGTTTTTCGGAACCGGAACAGCGATGATTCCGTGGGCATTGTACAAGTTTTTTATGGGAAATTATGAGATAGCAATCCTGCTGGTTGTCATCTATATCGTCACACAGATATCCAGACAACTGTTACAGCCAAAGCTGGTTGCCGACAGCATGGGAATGAACCCGTTGGTTACATTGCTGCTGCTGTACATTGGATATAGAATCGGCAGTGTATTGGGGATGATTCTATCTGTACCAATCGGGATGGTTGTAATCAATATGTGTCAGGCGGGGGCGTTCGATTATATCTTTGATGATGTGAGGATACTGGTGGAAGGAATTCTCGGATTGAGAGAAGAGCCAAAATAGGAAAGGTCTCCCCTGTACACTGAGGGGAAAAATAAAAGTACAGAACAGACATTTGGAGTCCGGTCTGTACTTTTATTTTTTCAGGGAAACTTTGTATTGCCTATGCAATACAAATCTGGTATTTTTCCAGTGAACTGCCGTACGGCCAATACAATCTAAAGTCGGTAGTCCTCCGGTAGACCACTGCACTGCCTATACAATACGGACATGGTATTTCTCCAGCCAGTAGTTTACCTGCAGCATATAAGCCAGCATCTGCGGTCCTGCCATCAACTGTCCGTACCATGGTTTACCATAGTTGCAGGGACTGTTCAGAAAAGCATCCACTTTTTTTATATCCAGAAGTGAACGGATGGGGGCGTTGGCGTCATCAAGTATTTCTTTAAGCCGGTTTCCGACCAGTTTTTCATACGCCGGATCATAGGTTTTCGGATAAGGGCTCTTTTTCCTCCACAGAATCTCTTTTGGCAGCAGTCCTTCACCGGCGTACCGCAGCAGCCCCTTTACGATTCCGTCCGGGCATTTCATCTGCCATGGAACGTTAAAAATATATTCCACAATCCGATAATCTGCGAGCGGAACTCTTGCTTCCAGACCATTATACATACTGGTCCGGTCCATTCTGTCAAGCAGTGTCACCATAAACCAGCGCAGGTTCAGGTAAGCGATTTCCCTACGCCTTTTTTCTTCCGGTGTATCCCCGGCAAGGACAGGCGTTTCCTGAATCGTTTTCTCATAAGCGGCGTGGGCATATTCTTCCATGTGCAATTCCCGGATGACATTGTCATCCAAAAGGGTCTGACGCGGTTCCATACTTATAGACCAGGGAAAGGCATCAGTCCGGAAGGCTTCTTTGCTGTGAAACCAAGGGTATCCGCCGAAGATTTCATCGGCGCACTCACCGGTTAAGGTCACCTTGTTATAGTCCGTTACCTTTGAACAGAAATACAGCATGGAAGACTCCACGTCTGCCATACAGGGCAGGTCTCTGGCATCCACTGCTTTAAACAGGCAGTCTAACTGCTCCTGATTACTGCATTCAAGAAACCGGTGGTTTGTACCCGCGAAGGCGGTCATCTGTTCCACAAAGGGACGGTCCTGGCTAGGCTGGAAAGTGTTGGATTTGAAGTAATTATTGTTATCCACAAAATCAAAGGAAAATGTATTCAGTACTTTTCCTTGCTTTTTCAGCTCCTTTGCACAGATTGAGGTTACAAGGCTGCTGTCTACACCTCCGGAAAGGAAGGTGCAGATAGGAATATCAGAGAGCATCTGCTTCTTTACGGCGTCCTCTACCAACCATGCAGTCTTTTCTACTGTTTTTTCAAAAGAATCCTTATGCGGGCGGCTTTTTAATTTCCAGTAAAATTCTCTCGTACAGGAAGTCCTGCCGAGAGTAATGGATTGCCCGGGAAGTACCTCAAAGATGTCTTTAAAGACGCCTCTTCCATATGATTTTGCCGGTCCGAGGGCAAACACCTCACACATTCCGTCCCTGTCGAGAACAGGCTGCACCCCCGGATAAGCAAACAATCCTTTTATCTCGGAAGAAAATACCACAGTCCCGCCGGTTATGGTATAGAACAGGGGTTTGATGCCGAGCCGGTCCCGGAACAGGAAAAGCTTTTCAGCGGCGGAGTCCCACAGGGCAATCGCAAATATCCCGTTTAGCCGTTTGATATAATCCTTTCCATGTAACATGTAGCCTTCCAGGATAACTTCCGTATCACTTGTCGTTTTAAACTTTGCGCCTTCCAGTAAGAGTTCTGCTTTTAATTCCTCCATATTGTAAATCTCACCGTTGAACACAATGGCGCATTCCCTTCCCTGCCGTTCTCTGACAATGGGCTGGTGTCCGGTAATCAGGTCGATGATTTCCAGACGGACATGCGCAAGGGCGCAGATGGAAGTTAAATAAGTACCTTCATCGTCAGGTCCACGCCGCTTTTGTGCATGGTTCATCCCGTTCAGGATGTCCAGCCATCTCGGCTCTTCCTTCTTGTAATCCGCGTAGGGATTAAAAAATCCAGCAATTCCGCACATTTTTTTCGCTCCTTATTCATACTTTATATTGCAGCTTTGCT
>DCKD01000019.1:0-24977 GCA_002320245.1 Lachnospiraceae bacterium UBA1683 | reverse complement strand
ACTTTATATTGCAGCTTTGCTGCAGTCCGCCCGCAGGGCATGGGACTGGTTGCTCCCCGGGAAAATATTTACTGGATGACGGGCTGATACTGCCGTCCTTCTAGAGCTGCTTCAATAGATGGAATCAGAAGCTCTGTGTGCGCAATCATGGAATTCGGTTTCTTGTTCGGGTTATCCTGACCAAATGGGACGAAATATATATTTTTGGCATTCATCAGAAGACCGATATTTTTCATATTCATTCCAAGGGCATCGTTTGTGGAAACGGAAATCACAAGAGGCTTATTGTTCCGCAGATGGGCTTTGGCAGCCATCAGTGTGGGAGTATCAGTAATCCCGTTAGCGAGTTTTGCCAGACTATTTCCGGTGCAGGGAAAAAGAACCAGAATGTCCAGCAGGCTTCCGGGACCAATCGGTTCAGCCTGTGATATAGTCAGCATTGGTTTTACACCTGTGATTTCCCCGGCCTTCTCAATGAAGGATTCTGCCCTTCCAAAACGGCTGTCAATGCTTCCTGCTGCGTCGGAAAAAATCGTCTGTACGAGGGCTCCTTCATCCACCAGTTTCTGAAGTTCTGTAAATGCTTTGTCATAGGTGCAAAAGGAGCCGGTAAAGGCAACCCCGATGGCTTTTCCTTTTAAAGACATTTCAATCATTCCTTCCAGATTTGTTTTGGAGATTCGTTTCCGCTTAGACCTTTTTCATCACACTGGTTTTGCTTTGGGACAGAACAGCCTCTATAGTTTTTTTGACGGCTTTTGCAGAAGAAGAGGGGGCATATTTTCCGGGGAGTCCCGGACATAATGCAGCGTTTAGTCCCAGACGCCGGGCCGCTGCGTAATCTACACCGCCGGGTGAGGAGGCAATGTCAATGATGGTTACAGATGGTTTCAGGTGATTCAGAGTTTCAGCAGTCAGTACCTTCGCAGGGATGGTATTGAATATAAAATCAAATTCTCCGGCATATGCTGTAAATTCTTCCAGACTTCCCGTCCTGTCAGCAACCGTGCCGGCGAGGGCGCGTTCTCTGGGCTGGTCTGAGCAGGCATACACATAACAGAACATGCCCTTCAGATAATGAACAAGCGTGGTTCCGCATTTTCCATATCCAAGAACTGCACACTGGCTGTGGTGAAGATTCCGGGTACTTCTTTGGATTGCCTCGCATACGGCGCCTTCTGCGGTACCAATTGTATTATAGATGGAAAGTGCTTCGTCTTTCATGAAATCATGTACAGAGATACCATTGCCCTGTGCGGTATTCTTTAGATTCTCAGAAATACAGCCTGCGAAGAAGAACTGTCCCGGAGTTAAAATATCGAGCAGAGAGGACAGAGAAAGTTCCTTATCCAGTACCGTTTGATTCAGATGGATGCCATTTTTGCTAAGAGGGATCGGACAAACGACACAGCGTGAGGAACATACGGCTTCTTCGAGAGATGAGGCAGGGACAACACAAGAGGCATCAGAACATCTGCATTCATCCGGTTCAGTCATAAGGGCATAATAAATGACGCTGTTCTGATGATGTGCCAGTTCTTCAGCCAGATATACCTGACGCATATCCCCGCCGATGACCGCGTAATCGTATTGCGGATATTTCATTGAGAAACTCCTGACAAAATACAATTTTATTTATTATATGCAGGGAGAAAAATATGTGCTATTCAAGTCTTCTGCCGTATGGCAGTTTAAAACGGAATACTGTTTTTGTGTCCATTCAGACTTTCTGCCCGATTGATATGCGGATGACTACAGTCTGGCATAGACAAGAATCTCGCTATTGAAATTTAAAAAATTACGCAATATAATTTTTATAACCGGGTTAGTAATAGGAAAGTTCTCCTAAATGCTGTTACCGTATCATTCAGAGGAAAGGAGGATTATAAAGGCATTTTTTGATTCAATAATAGTAGAAGGAAAGGCGGGAGGAAGTAGTGAGAAAGAAAATCGGTAAGATAGTAAAAAGAATTTTGATTATTATATTGTTTATACTTATGGCAGGGATTATATGGAACGGAGTATGTAGAACAATGGAGAAATCCGAATTAAAAGGTGCGTATGGAATCCAGGTGGATGTTGACGGGAAAAAAATGGTAGTGGATATTGCAGGACAGGAAGATGATCCGACGATTGTACTTTTGCCGGGATGGGGCTCACCATCACCTGTTTTGGAGTTCAAGCCGCTCGCAACAGCACTTGCTACAAATTACCGTGTTATTACGGTAGAACCATTCGGCTATGGATTATCTGATGGGACGGATAAGGAGCGGTCGATAGAAAACATTGTTCAGGAACTGCATGAGTGTATGCAGAAACTCGGATGTAAGGAATATTATCTGATGGGGCATTCTATTGCCGGTATATATGAACTGTATTGGGCAAATGAGTACCAGGATGAGGTCAAAGGATTTATAGGGATTGATCCGTCCGTTCCGCATATGACAGACGAGAATCCATTGCCGGTTTCCATGGTTACGCTGAATAAACTGTCAGCGTATTTCAGTAAATCAATGAATGTTATCGGTCTGAACAGGTTGATTTCACTTAGCAATCCAAGAAAAGTAATCTATGCAGATTCAAGTTTTACATATACCCGAGAGGAACTGGAGGTATTTCGGATGTTGACGATAGATGCTGCACAGAATAGGACGGTAATGGATGAAATGAATCAGACAGAGCGGAATCTGGCCGCAGTCCGGGAGATGAAATTTCCTGCGGAAATTCCGGTGCTGGAATTTGTTTCCGGCGATAATTGCGAGTTAATGCCGGCATGGGAGAAATTACATAAAGATGTGATAGCAGATGATGGAACAGGAGAGGTTTTGAAACTGGAAGGCAGTCACTATCTTCATTTTGAACAATTGGATACGATTGTGCAGAAAGTAGAAGACTGGATTCCGTGAGTTTTCCGGTGAAAGGGCGGGAGAAAAAACTATTGCATAAGGTAGATATGCTGTTGGCCGCTCTGCTCTTATTTACCATAGAACAAATATTCCCCTACTTCAAGTGCGCAAGGCACTAAGTAGGGGATGTTTGCTTTTGCGGAGGACGTGGAGTCCTGACTTTTAAACAGAACGGTTAAAACAGATAGCTGGTATGTAAGGGACTGGTTTGGGGCAGACTATAGAGGATTCGGAAACTTTATTATTTTCGGGGTTAAACGGTTCCTATGAGTCCATGTTTTTGCGCTGCGGCCACAGTGCATGGAAAAGAAACAGAGCGAGGTACATGATGTGAAAGATTTTTTTAATGGGTACTATTATAAGCACCAGAAGGGGGAGCATACTCTTTGCCTGATTGTAGGCAAATCCAATGAGGAAAAGTTTATTCAGGTTATTACGGAAAAATTTTCATGGAGGTTTCCTTTTACAAAAGGAAACTATTTTTCGGAGAGAGGGATTGTACTGGATATCAACACACCGGAACTGTCCCTGACAGGGAAAATCCGTTATCAGGGATTATCCCCCATCCGCTATGACGTTATGGGACCGTTTCGGTTTTTTCCCATGGAGTGCAGGCACGGCATTGTCAGCATGAGCCACCAACTGGATGGAAGTGTCATATTAAACGGGGAAATCATTGATTTTACCGGAGGAAGGGGGTACATTGAAAAGGATAGCGGAAGGTCCTTCCCCTCTTCCTATACATGGGTACAATCCAATAGTTTTCAAAAAAATTGTTCTGTGATGGCGGCTGTCGCAGCGATTCCCGTGTGCAATCTGAAATTCCGGGGATGTATCTGCATCATTCAATATGAGGGGAGAGAATACCGGCTTGCTACCTATCTTGGCGTGCGGGTTCTATGTTGCACGGAAAAGAAAATTGTTTTACAGCAGGGCAGATGCCGTCTGGATATCCGCATTCAAGAGAAGGACGGCCGGCATTTAAGCGCACCACAGAACGGCAGGATGACAAGGACAATTGTGGAATCTGCCGCGTGTCCTGCGGAATTCGTATTTTATAAAGGGAAAAAAACGGTATTTCATCTGTATTCAGACCATGCCAGTTTTGAATATGAGTATCACCCCGATGAAAAAAGAAGGAGGGCTGATTTCTGACCGTATAATTTATTCTCCGGGGTGCCATGAGAATTTGCCGGGGCCAGAAAGGAACTTCGTGCTTTTTTGCCCCTTTATGCGTCATAAGATGTGCCATTAAGGTGTAGTTAAGGACTGGAAAACACTAGATAGATTAGATAAAATTTATACACAAAAATATGGGAGAAGTATAAAAGATAAAAAGTCGGTGAAAGAAAAGGAGTGTACAGTGAAATGCATGCTCTTTTTCTACGTAAGGGGCAAGGAATATAGGAAATGAAAGGCTGTTTTTTACTATTGACATATAGTAAAAAATTGTTATAATTAAACAGAACATACGTTTTAATTATAAATAAAAATACATAAAACAGCATAATTATACAAATCAAGGAATGACTAAATTCACATGGTGTCAGGATGTGATTCTGAGTATTTCTATGCCGGAATTGTTTTAATATGACATGAATTATGGTATACTATGTCATCAATTTGCATCGAAAATCATGAAGTGTTTTGGTGTAGAAAAATTTAGTTTTAGTGACTTTATTAAAGAATTCTTTCCGAATAATGCGGTTGAATACTTTGTCTATTTATAAGGTGGAAAATGGAACGGTCTGGCGGTTGTTCATGAAGAAAAGGTCGTTGCGGTGCGGCGATTGATTGAAGGGGGATACGGTCTACAAGGAACGATATAAAGTGAAATTAAATCCAGTGCGAAGGAGGATGTGGTAAAGTAAACTGAAAATGAAAAGTAGCCCGCACCTTTACAGATGAGGAACTGGGGAAACAGACGAAAGAAGTAAACATTATCTTGGCACCGGAACGGATATTAAAGGGAGTACAAACGCCAAAGCTGCAAAAGAAAATTGGAAGAAATGACCCCTGCCCCTGCGGCAGCGGTAAAAAATACAAAAGATGCTGTGGGAAATAGCATACGAAAGAGGATTTTAAATTATGTTTCATGTTCTGCCGGGGAACTTTTTTGTTCCCCTCGCTTCACCAAATAAAATTGTATATTGGGAGTGTATCTGCAAGCTGTTTTCCGTCATGGATCATCAGCTTTCTTTTGGAGTGGAAAGAGAAGTGCTCGTGGATGAACTTCAGTATTACTTTGAACAGTCTGCGGCAGCAGAGATTGTAGAAGAGGATTTTGCAGGGGCTGACAGCCGGGGAAAAGCAAACGGAATTCTGCGAAAGCTGGAACGCTATGGCTGGCTTGAAATTGAGACGGATAAGAGTTATGTACAGCGGGTAAATTTTAAAGAATATTCTGTGCGGGTCATAAAAACGCTGCTTGAGATTGAAGAAGGAAAGCAGATTGAGTATCAAGGATATATTTATACGATATACAGTCTGGTAAGGGGAAATACAGACAACCCAGGAGTAGTTCTGCTTCAGATTATGGAGAATACAGACCTTTTGATTACCGGGCTTAAGAATCTGAATTCTAATATTAAGCATTATATAGATGAACTTACGAAGCATAGTACGGTAGCAGAGATTATGGACGCTCTGTTCAATGACTATATTACTAATATTGTGGACAAAGCGTATCACAGGCTACTTACGTCTGATAATGTATCGAAGTTTCGTCCGGAGATTATAGAAAGACTGGAGAGCAAGAGCAAAAGCCGGTCTTATATAGAAAAGGCAGCATCAGAGCTTGCGGGACTACAGGAGACGGATATAGAGACGGCAAAGGAGAATGTCTATCGGTATCTTCATGAGATTATTGAGGCATTTCGGAATATGGATGACATTTTAAATGAAATTAATCAGAAGAATACGCAGTACCAGCGTGCAGCCATTAACAGAGCCAAATTCCTTTTATCAGGAAATGAAGATATTCGAGGACAGATAAAGGAGATTCTTATTGGAATCCAGGAAGTGATGAATGAAGAGAAGCTGGAGCTTGGCGGTATATATGAGATTGAATTCCTCGAGAATCTTGTGCGGATTTACAGCTGTGGATTTCTGGATGAAAGTTCGTTTTATTCACCAATCGAGGGAAAAAAAGTATTTGAGCCTCAGCAGATGATAAACCGGGAGCCGGATATGGAACTGCGTCAGGAAAAAATGCGCCGCATGATGGAGAAGATGCAAAGAATCTTAAGTGTCGAGAAAATCGGCCGCTATGTAGACGAATGTTTGGGTGAAAGAAAGGAAATGCTTGCCACAGAGCTTCCGTTATCTGGCGTAGAGGATTTTGTGAAAATCATCTATGTGCGTCTGTATGGGCAAAGGAAAAATATGCGGTACGGAGTCGAGACCGGAGAAGAAAAAGAAGTAAATGGATTCCGATTCAGAGATTTCAGAATCTGGAGGAAATAGAAGTGGAATTATTAGGAAATATGCTGCAAAAAGATAAAGATGAATTTAAGCGGATATGCAATCGGCTTCTCAGTCATTGTTTTCTGTGTAAGGGTAATGTGACCAATAAGGCGGATTATTATTTTGTACTCAAATATCGGAGTGAATTCCGGGAATACCTGTCTGTGCTGGGGTATCGTCTTGAAATCAATGAAGATGACGGGGTGATTCAGCTTACCAATCCTCAAAATTATAACCGGTTGAATCTGAAATTATATGAATCCATTATTCTGCTTATCTTACGGATTCTCTATGATGAGAAGAAGAGGGAGCTGTCTGCCAGTGATGAAGCAATTATTAATCTGGGGGATATTCAGGATAAGTTCTTAAGCCTTCGGATTCGGGATAAGATGATAGATAAGACAACCATGAGAAATGCGCTGACGATGTTTCGCAGATTTCAGTTAATTGAGACCCTTGACCGGGACTTGAGTAATGAAGAGTCCAGAGTTCTCATTTATGATTCTATTATGATGGCAGTTAGAATCGAGGATATTAAGCAGGCTTACGAGAAGCTTGAATTGTACAGAAAGGAGAAGAAAGCTGATGAAGAAACTGATGAGAATGAAATTGATTAACTGGCATCGTTTTGAAAACTGTATCATTGACTTTGGGGATTCTACGCTTATTTCCGGTGAAAACGGAGCCGGAAAGTCTACCCTTCTGGATGCCATCCAATTTGTAATTACCTGTTCCGCAAATGCGTTTAATAAAGCAGCACATGAAAATGGTAAGAGAAAACTGACGGGGTATGTCCGCTGTAAAACGGGAAAGGAGAGCAGACCCTATGAGCGTACCGGAGAAATCAGCGCCCATATTGCGCTTGAATTCTATGAGGAGAGCAAAGACCGATATTTTATTGTCGGGGCAGTTGTGGATTCTGCTTCCGAAGGTCAGGAGACGACAGGGAGATACTTAATCGATAACAAGAGAATAACAGAAGAGATGTTCTTCAAAGGAAATACTCCGCGGTCAATTTCTGAATTTCGTGCCGCTAACAAATCGATACGCCAGTGGTGCAAAACACAGATAGAAGCGAAGAAGATGCTCAAATCAAGGTTTGGGAGGATTGAAGACAAGTTCTTCAGCCTGATTCCGAAAGCGTTGGCATTTAAACCCATTGATGATATCAAGGATTTTGTATATTCTTATGTGCTGGATGAAAAAGAAGTAAATATAGAGGTGCTTCGGGAAAATGTGCGTACATATCAGGATTTAAAACGAACTCTTGAATCTGTAAAAACGAGAATGGAGAAGCTTAAAAGGATAGACAAGCTCCACAGTGATGTGAAAGAATGCCTGAGAAAAGACAGTATGTATGAATTCTACCTGTCTCAGGCAGATGTGGATATTTCCAAAGAAAAGATTCAAAGACTGGAAAAAGAGATAAAAGCAGAAGAGCGTCGAAAAGTGGAGGCAGAAAGAGAGCTGCGCTCCGTAACGGCAGAAAAAAATGAAAAATCCCAGATAGAAAGAAATTTGCGGCGGGAACTGGAACAGAATCAGGAATTTATTGCTTTGGAAGAACAGAAAAAAGAAAGGGAACGGCTGAAAGAAGAAGAAAAACAGGCACTTGCCGAAAAAAGAGAATTACAGCAAAGTGTGAAAAAAGCTTTGAATGCAGTCTATCGGCTATTGGAAGTCAAGGACGTAGATGCGTGCATTCGGGAATATGAGCGTGAACTTGCGAATCTTGAAAAGACGTTTGATGTGATTCGGACAAAAGAGATTACAGA
Source organism: Lachnospiraceae bacterium UBA1683 (assembly GCA_002320245.1). GTDB lineage: Bacteria > Bacillota > Clostridia > Lachnospirales > Lachnospiraceae > Schaedlerella. Next base: position 16,831 of record DCKD01000019.1, on the reverse strand, counting down.
AAGCGTCATCAAGTATAAGGGAGAGATGTTTGCGAAAGTACAGCAAAAGCTGGCGGAGGTGAAGATAAGACAGGAGAAACAGCAAGAAGAAAAACAGGAATTAAAAAATAATATCGAACGGTTAGAACGAAAGAAACTATCCTACCCGCCGTCGGTGAACTGTGTGCTGGACGCGGTCAGGGAAGAATTCGCAAGAATCGGGAGAAAACCAGAACCGTATGTGCTGTGTGAAACTCTGGAAATTACAGATGAGAGCTGGAGAGATGCGGTGGAGGGGTATCTGAATACACAACGTTTTTACATTCTGGTAGAGCCTGAGAATTTTGATATTGCACTGGGAATCTACGACAGACTTCGAAGGGAGAAGAAAGCATACGGTGTGGGCCTGATTAATAACCAGAATATGGAAAACTATGGTGAAACGCCAAAGGGGACTCTGGCGTCAGTTGTGGTGTCAAAAAATAAATATGCCAAGCGGTTTATCAATATGATTCTTGGAAAGGTTATGATGTGTGAGCGGTACAGTGATTTGAAACGATACCAGACTTCCATTACAAAGGAATGTATGAAGTATCAGAACCGGGTGGCGAGTGCTATTAAACCGGAGATTTTCAGCGTGCCCTTTATCGGAAAGAATGCATTTAAAGTTCAACTTGAGCAGGCAAAGGCTCAGAAAGAGATATTAGATAAACAGATAAAAGCAGCAAATGAACAGCACGATACGCTGGAATCCATGCTGAGCCCCCTTTCTACAGAGCATGATGTGGATGTAAAATACAGGCTGGAGGTTCTGCCGAGGCTTTTTCGCATCAGGTCAGGGATTCAAAAATGTGATGATAATATTAAGACGCTGGAAAAGAATGCCACATTTATTCAAAAACAGGTACAGCTTGAGATGCTGGAGTCTCTCAGAAAAGAACTGGAAGAGCGAATTGGAAAAGTGAATCAGAGAATCGGTCAGATTTACCAGGCAATCAAAAGTAAAAAAGAACGGATTGCCGGGGAGACGGCAAATCAGATGGAAAAGCAGACATATGCCGCTAAGATTGCCGCAAAAGCAGGAGAAGACCTGATTCTGTGGAGAAAAGAGTATGAAAAACAGACGTCGGATAAACCCTTTGAACAGTTTAAGGAGAATTTTGCTAGAAGGCGGAAGGCAAATGAGACGGAAGGACAAAGAACTGAAGCGCAGATGCGGGACCTGATGGTTGAATATAAAACGGAGCATAGCTTTGGCGCGGCGGCAACGATGGAGGGATTCCCTGAGTTTGCAGTAATCTATGACCGGCTTCGGACGTCTGAAATATTAGAATATGAAGAAAAAGTAGAATCAGCAAGAGCGGCGGCGGAGGAAGAATTCAGGGAGCAGTTTCTTGCAAAGCTTCAGGAAAATATGAAACAGGCGCAGAGTGAGTTTAAAGAACTGAATAAGGCGCTAAAAGACATTGCATTCAGCAATGAAAAGTATGAATTCTTATATATGCCGAGCAGACGGCATCGGAATTATTATGAGATGATTATGGATGATTTTAATATGGTGCAGGGAGAGTCGATTTTCAGCGGAATTTTCCATGAAACCCATAAAGAAGTGATCGAAGAATTATTTGACCGTCTGGCAATCAATAATGAAAACAATGCAAAGACATTGGACGAGTTTACGGATTACCGGACTTATATGGATTATGATATTAAGATTATTCACAGTGATGGAAGCTATTCTTATTATTCGAAGGTATGCGAAGAAAAGAGCGGCGGTGAGACGCAGACCCCGTTCTATGTGACAGTGGCGGCTTCTTTCGTGCAGCTATACAGCAATAATATCGGCGGGGAGGCGGCAGGTCTTGTGATGTTTGATGAAGCTTTTAATAACATGGATGATGAGAGAATCGGAGGTGTGCTGGAATTCTTAAGGAGGCTTCCTCTCCAGATGATTATTGCGGCGCCTCCGGACAAGATTCAGTATATCGGCCCGTCAATGTCGGAGACGCTTCTTGTGATGACGGATGAGAAGGTCAGCTATGTAGAGGAGTATTATAATGATACGGTATGATGAAAAAATTTTGAATGTACTCATAGATTCCTATGAAAAAAGTGCGCTTTCACGAGGAGAAAATAAAGTAAAGGTTCAGATTGCGTTTCCGTTTACAAAAAAGACAGTACCGGAGTATTTTAATGAGAGCTCTCTTGCCTATGATGAAATCCACGCAGTTGTAAAAGAGTTAGAGCGGAAAGAACTTTTGACGATTGTATGGAAAAAGGGGAAAGAAGGACATATTATTGAAAAAGTTCTTTTAAATACAGCGCACATAGAATTGGTTTATGCGTATCTGAAGCGGACTCCAAAGGAAGAGGATGAAAACGCGCATCTGAAACTTCTGGAAGCATGGACATTGAAGAGCAAGGAAATGCCGGTGCTTTGTGCATTTGTATTTTATGTGAAGCAAAGAATAGAAGAGGGAAAAACGGTAAAAGAATTCGTGGATATATCGGATTCGGACAGGACGGAAAGGATATTATCGGCGCTTTTCCAGGTTGAAAATAACGAAGAATCCTGTTATATCCGGGAATTTTCTATCCGTCATTTTGGAGACTCTAAGATATTTGAAGAAATGTCGGGAGTAATCGGAAAGATTATGCGGCGTTTCCGCCCGGAATTTGCGGACATGGATACGGACGCCATTCTCTCTGAATACAGAATTTACAAGACGCCGGATTATGTGTATTTTAAAGGAGAAGGAAGGATTCTGTTAGCAGAAAAAGACAGTTCTGTTATGGAATTGCCACTCCTCAAGCAGGGAATCGGAATTTCCGGAGCGGATATAAAAGGTATCAGAATCTGTGGAAAAGAAAGCATAAAGAAAGTCATTACCATAGAGAATCTGACAACATTTTTCAGATGGAAAGAAGAAGGCAGTTTGATTATCTATCTTGGCGGTTATCATAATTCTGTGCGAAGAGAATTATTGCGGATGGTGTACCGGGAGATCCCTAACGCAAGGTATCTTCACTTTGGAGATATTGATGTAGGGGGATTTCGGATTTACAGAGATTTATGCGAGAAGACGCAGATTCCGTTTCAGACTTATCATATGGGAATCCGGGAATTGGAGATATATGAAAACTATACAAAGAAACTGACAGAAAATGACAAGAAAGGGCTGCGAATGCTGATAGAGAAAGAAATGACAGGAAAGGGAGAGAACCTGGACGTGCTTCTGTATATGAAAGAAAAGGGGGTCAAACTTGAGCAGGAGGCGGTCAGAATCTGCACATGAAAATACCAAATTGAATGGGAAAAATGTAGAAACACATACAATCAATTAGCATTAAAAAGAATTTATTGCGGATTATTATGTGGGTATGAAAAATTGATTCAAAATTTCAAACCTGCTATTGAAATTGAAGGAGAGAATGAAGAAAACAAAATACTAAACAATATGCTATATAAAAAGGTAATGTAAATTAATCTGTCTTTGGTAAAAAATAGCTCCTTTTTGGTAAGAATTAAGATATAACAATTGTTATTGAAAAGGAGTATTTTTATGTCAGTAGCAAAGGAGCAAATCCGACAAATTATTTCAGAAAGTAACATTAGTAGCGTTGCAGATGTCTATTCGCTCTTGAAAGACAGTTTTAAGGATATCCTGCAGGAACTTATGATTTCTCCAAGCACGTTTTTTTGTAAAGGTGTGGAGAAAAATATCAGTTGTACTAAAATGGCAGCAACAGATACCAGAAAAATATATACTTCCAGAAAAAATATTAGGAATCGAAAAAATGTGCAATTTTATTTGTTTTATTTTCAACTTATAATAAGAGCAAATAAAAGAGGAGAAGAGGAGAAAGCCATGAAGAAAAAAATCGTGAGTATTGCATTATGCGCGGCTATGACTGCCGGATTATTAGTAGGCTGTGGAGGAAAAGACTCTGACAGCAGCACAGAAAAGACAAGTGACGGAAAAACAAAAATCAGAATGACTTATTGGAACAGTGAGGATACAGTAAAGACACTTTTAGATTATCTGAAAAAGGAAGTACCAGACGTAACGGTGGAATTTCAGTTTATTGATAACTCCAACTATGACACAGTTGTAGATACACAGTTGTCAGCAGAAGAAGGACCGGATATCATCTGCGAGTCACCTGCATCTGCTTTGAAACATGCAAAGCTCGGCTATCTGGAGAAATTGGACGAACTGGGCGGAAAATATTCAGAAGCAGGTACGAATGTGTATAGTTATGACGGCGGCACTTATGCGCTTCCGGGAATTAGCTGGTTTGAAGGGATTTATTTCAACAAGCAGTTATTTGAGGAAAATAACATTGCTCTTCCTACCACTTTTGATGAATACATAGCTGCATGTAAGAAATTTAAGGACGCAGGCATAAAGCCACTGGCAGCAGGGTTAAAATCCTGGGAACCAATGCTGAAAAATTCTATGGCTTTTGTGACAGCAGAATATCTTTCTACAAAGGAAGGGAAAAATTTCGGCGAGGAATACCGGGACGGAAAGACTACCTTGGAAGGCAACTGGAATCCATATCTGGAAAAATGGTCTGAAATGATTACAGAAGGTATTTATACAGAAGACATGGTAGGAATTGACCATGACCAGGCACTGGAAGAATTTGCAACAGGAAAAGCTGCTATGTTCTGTTCAGGACCATGGGATTTAGAGACAATAAAAGAGAAAAATCCGGAACTGCAAATTGATATGATGCCATTCTATGGAACCGAAGCAAGTGACGGCTGGCTAATCGGTGGACCGGGCTGTGGATTTGCAGTAAATAAATCTTCTGAAAACAAAGAAGCTGCTATGAAGGTGCTGGAAGCTATCTCTACAGTGGAAGGACAGAAAGCTTTCTGGCAGGATAATCAGGGTGGTTCTTCTTATCTGGAGGGTGCGGAATTTAACCTTCCTGAAGAATATGCCAGCGCATCAAAAGCTCTTGATGCAGGCAATGTATATTGTCCGTGGAATGAATGGGGAGATGCAGCAAGCGCTCATGAAACATACGGAACAGAAATGCAGTCTTATCTTCTGGGCGAGCAGGATTTAGATACAACTTTAAAGAATGTGGATTCTGCTGTGAAGGAACTGCTGGAAAAATAAAATAAAATTTTAGAAGAGGTGCCTCTCGCGTCCAAAAGTGGCGCAGAGGCACTTTTTGCAATCAGGAGGACAAAAATGACAAGAAAGAAAAAATTACAGGCAGGGGGACTGGGAAAATATTTTATTATTTTCATTATACCGGCTCTGGTGATTTATCTGGTATTTAGCATCACCCCTTTTCTTTACACAGTGTATTACAGCTTTACCGATTATACAGATATGAATCCCATTCATTTAAGTTTTGTGGGGATTAAAAATTATCTGAAAGTATTTCAGACACCCGTTATGCTTACTGCAATTAAAAACTCTGTGGTTTATGCAATTTTGCTGACTGGTTTTCAGACGATTCTGGGTCTTCCCCTTGCCGTGGTGCTTAACCGGAAGTTAAAAAGCAGAAATATTTTAAGAGCAGTCTTTTTCTTCCCGGCGGTATTCAGTTCGCTGATTATTGGATATTTGTGGAACTTTATTATGTCTTCTTCTGATTTTGGTCTAATTAATAATATCCTTCATCAGCTAGGACTTGGAACTGTTAATTTCTTTACTTCTAAAAGCGCACTGTATTCTGTAATCCTTACCCAAATCTGGCAGTGGACAGGCTGGGCTATGGTTATTTTTCTGGCAAATCTGCAGGGAATTGCGCCTGAACTTTACGAAGCAGCGGAAATTGACGGGGCAAACGGAATTCAGAAATTCTTTTATGTGACACTGCCTTTGATGTACCCGTCCGTAAAAATTGTGGTGGTAACTGGCTTGATTGGCGGAATGAAGGTCTTTGATATTATCTATTCCATGACTTCAGGCGGACCTGGAGATGCAACTCAGACCGTTATGACCGTTATGATGAAAAAGGGAATTTCAGAAGGATTCTATAGTACAGGTGCAGCGTTTGGTGTGTGCTTCTTTGTGATTGTACTGGCTATCAGTGCGGTGGTGACAAAACTTATGGGAAAATGGAGTGAGGCGATACAATGAAAAGAGAAAAACGAAATCTTGTTTTTACCGAAATTATTATGATTGCGATTGCAGTCATTTGGTTCATACCGATTTACTATCTGATTGTGACAACCTTAAAAGGCTCTCAGGAAGCAACGGTAAATCCTCTGGGACTGCCTAAAGTTCTTCGTCTGGATAACTATGTAAATGCATGGATAAATATGGAATTTCCCAGAGCCTTTGGAAATACCCTTTTTATTACGGCTACAGCAGTTTTGCTGATTGTCATTCTGGGTTCTATGGCAGGTTATGCCCTTGCCAGAACAAAGTCCAAAATGGGAACCAGACTTTTTCTTCTTTTTCTGGCAGGGCTGATTGTGCCGTTCCAGATGAACATTGTCAGCTTGTATAAGATTGTCAAAAGTTTTGGACTGATGAATACGCTATGGGCCGTAATACTGGTGGACGTAGCGATTAATACTCCTCAGGCGGTATTTTTGTTTAAAGAATTTATTGAATCCACAGTTCCAAAAGAGTTAGAGGAAGCAGCTTCCATTGATGGCTGTTCTGTTTTACGCAGATTTTTCCTGATTGTGCTTCCTCTTTTAAAACCGGTTATCTCAACAGTTGTCATTATTGTGACATTAAATGTATGGAATGAGTTCATGACACCATTGTTGTTTTTGCAGAGCAGGGAAAACGATGTAATTTTACAGGAAGTAACCAGAAACATCGGACAGTTTGCAACAGACTGGACAGCTCTTTTCCCAATGTTAATGCTGGGTGTGGCACCTCTGATGATTTTCTATGTGTTTATGCAGAAATACATTATTGCAGGAGTGGCTGCCGGGGCAGTGAAAGGGTAATAAAAATGAATTTAGAGATAAATGAAAAATTTGGAAGTATTATGATAATTGTACCGCATCAGGACGATGAAATTCTGATGACAGCGGGAGTGATACGAAAAGCCGTAAAAGTGGGAGTAGAATGCACGATAGTTATGGCAACAAATGGAGATTATGGCTGCGGAAATTATTCAAAAGGTTATGCCAGACTGAAAGAAAGTATAGCAGGCTTGAAGGTGCTGGGGCTTTCTGAAAACTCTTTTGAAATTATGGGGTATGCAGATACCGGAATGCCACGAGAAGACAGTTTTCTGGTGCATTTGTATCAGGAAGAGGACGAAGAGAAGGTATATCCCTCTTCGTGTACACAGGAAACGTATGGTCTTGTGGATAAATTAGAAATTCATTTGAGAACATGTGGAAAACACGGACTTTACAATCGCAGAAATTTTAAAGAGGATTTGAAACATATTATCAGAGAGAAGCAGCCGAACAATATATTTACAACATCAAAATATGATACACATGGTGACCATGAAGCATTATATGATTTTGTGTGTGAAGTGCTGGACGAATTGAAACAGGAGGAAGAGTATGAACCAGGGCTTTACTGCGGTCTGATTCATTCCTGTGCAGGAGACGAAATCTGGCCTCTTAGAAACACAGGCACATTTACCTGTCCCAAGAGATTTGAAAATACAGAGGACTGTCCATGGGAGTTGCGCTATGTTCTTGAATTGCCGGAAGAAATGCAATCAGACAGGGGAAGAGAAAATTTAAAGTATCAGGCACTTTTAAAACATGAGACTGCACTGAAACCAGATGCCTATGAATTTTTGATGGCATTTATCAAAGATGAAGAAATATTCTGGAAAATGCGGTAAAAGATTTGGAGGGAGGCAAATGAACATGAATACAGAGAAAAAACCAATTTACCCCATACAGGTATGGGACATTACAGAAAAGGAATTTAAAAGAGAAAATAATTATCGCAACGAGACTACCTTTGCATTATCTAACGGTTACATAGGTACAAGAGGAACCTTTGAAGAAGCATACCCGTTTGACATTGATACAGGGCTGGAAGGAAATTTTGTCAATGGCTTTTATGAGAGCGAGCAGATTCGCTATGGAGAGGCAAACTTTGGTTCTCCTCTTTTGAGCCAGTCTCTTTTAAATCTTCCTAACTTGAAGGAAATCCGGGTAATATTAGATGGAGAGATGTTCAGCATGGAAGAAGGAGTCGTGGAGCAGTATGCCAGGATTCTGCACATGAAGGAAGGCTTTCTGGAAAGAAAGCTGGTATGGACGTCTCCTGCGGGACATAAGACCAAAATCCGAATCAGCAGGCTAGTGTCTTTTGCAAGGAAAAACATAATGGTGATTCATTATCAGGTGACGCCTGTCAATTATTCCGGAAAAATTCAATTTGTGTCTAAACTGGAAGCAGATGTGGAAAACCATACCCGCAAGACCAACCCCATTGTGGATTACGGACCTTTCGGAAGAAGGCTTTTTGAGACAAACATAAAGGCAGAGAAAGACCTGATTTACTATGAGGGGACAACAAAAGGCAGTCATCTGACTATGGCATGTGGAAGCGTTCATGAAATATACAGGGAAATAGGGAAAGTATGTGAAAAGGAACTGTGGAAGAAGAAACAGGGAGAACTTTCCGCTTCTCTTTTTGCTGAACTGGAAGCTCAGCAGGGGGAAACGGTGACTCTTGATAAATTTATCTGTTATACCACAAAACTGGATATGCCAAAAGAGCAGTTGGAAAATTTTGTGACACAGGAATTAAGTGCTGCACGGCAGGAAGGATATGACAGTCTGAAAAAGCAGCAGAAAGCATATATGGAAAGTTTTTGGAAGATTGCAGATGTAAAAATAAAGGGAAATGAAGCCCTGCAGCAGGGAATCCATTTTAATCTGTTTCACATTATTCAGTCAGCAGGACGGGACGGAAGAACGGGAATGGGTGCAAAAGGACTTTCAGGGGAAGGATATGAAGGCCATTATTTCTGGGACACAGAGATGTATGTGCTTCCGGTGCTGGTGTATACAGAACCCGAAACGGCAAAGCATCTTCTGGACTATCGGTATGGGACACTGGAACAGGCACGCAAAAGAGCCAGAATCCTGGGGCACGAGAAAGGGGCTTTGTATCCCTGGAGAACTATAAACGGGGAAGAGGCGTCTACCTATTATCCTCTGGGAACAGCCCAGTATCATATCAATGCAGATATTGCCTATGCCCTGTCCCTTTATCTGCAGGTTACCGGTGATACGGAATATCTCAAAGAGAAGGGGGCGGAAATTCTGATAGAGACAGCCAGAGTATGGGCTGATGTGGGCAGTTTTGCAGAGTGCAAGGGTGGAAAATACTGCATTTGTGATGTGACTGGACCGGATGAATATAACGTACTGGTGGATAACAATTTTTATACCAATCTTATGGCAAGAGAGAACCTGAAAGATGCTGCAGAGGCAGTGGACTATCTTGAAAAGAATGCACCGGAGTACCTTAAAAAGCTGGAAGAAAAATTAGATTTTTCAACAGATGAGACAGAACTCTGGAGAGAAATTGTGGAGAAGATGTATTTTCCGTATGATGAAAAAAGGAAGATTTATCCCATGGACGATGGATTTATGATGAGAAAGCCATGGGACGAAACGAAGATACCGCCGGAAAAACGGGCATGGCTCTATGAAAATTATCACCCTCTTTTCATTATGCGCCATCGTATGTCCAAGCAGGCAGATGCTATTTTGGGAATGTATCTGCACAGTAACTTATTTACAGAGGAAGAAATCAGGAGAAATTATGACTTCTATCAGGAAGTAACTCTACATCATTCTTCTCTCTCTACCTGCATTTTCGGAATTGTGGCATGTGACATTGGATATCTGGACACTGGATACGAATATTTTTCCCAGTCTGCCCGTATGGATTTGGACGATTATCATAATAATTTTTATGCAGGTATCCACGCAGCAAATATGGCTGGTACATGGCAGGCGATTGTCAATGGATTTGCAGGTGTGCGCTGTCAAAACTCCCAGCTCAGGTTTAAACCTGCGATTCCAAAGGAATGGGAAGAATATGCTTTCCGCCTGCGCTTTAGAGGGGCACTTCTTGAAATTGATATTTCAAAGCAAGAAGCAAAATTTACTAAACTGGAAGGAAATAGTATCAGCTTTAGGATAGGAACAAAAGAGATTACTTTAAATGGAGAAGGGGATTGTTATGTTGAAAAAATATAAAGCAATATTTTTTGATTGGGACGGAACAGCCGTATTGTCCAGAAAAGCCCCGGCAAAGGCGGCAGTGGCAGCTATGCGTCCACTGCTCCAAAAGGGAGTGAAGCTGGCTATTATCAGTGGAACCGCGATTGAAAATATTGCTGGTGGAAAGCTGGAAAGTTTCTTTACAAAAGAGGAACTGGGAAATTTGTATCTGGGTCTTGGACGCGGCGCTTACAACTATACTTTTCGTGACGGGAAACCATACATTTTCAAAAATATGATACCGCCAAAGCAGGAACTTCTGACGATTCACAGAATCTGCTTTGACATTCATCAGGAATTAAAGGAAAAGTATGATTTTGAAACAGATATTGTATTTAGCAGACCGAATTACTGCAAAATAGACCTTATGGTGGAAAACCAGAGAGGAGAAAATTTGTTTATGCAGGAGGACGAACTAGGCAGTCTGAAAACAACACTGAAGGAACACGGAATTGCAGAAGGGTTGCAGGGTCTTATGGAACTGGCAAAAAATACTGGAGAAAAATACGGGATGGAAGTATTGCCGACCTGTGATGCTAAATATCTGGAAGTGGGAACGACCAGCAAAAGCCATAATGTGGACAGTATTCTGGAAGTGATTTGCGAAAGCAGTCATATTTTGCCGGAAGACTGTGCTTACTGGGGCGATGAGTATGTAGGAATTGAAGAAGGCATTTTTGGAAGTGACAGTTTTATGAGGACAGAGAAAAGTCGGCAGGGCGATTTCTTTGACGTATCCGAAGTAGCGGGGGAAAGACCGGAAGGCGTGAAACAGGTGGGAGGAGGTGTCGAAAGATTTTTGCAATTTCTACATGAGCAGGAATAGGAGGACGATATATTGAGGAAATTAGTAAAAGCATTTTTGTTAGGGGTGGTTATATCTATAATGGGCGTATCATGGACAACGGAAGTCCAGGCAAATGATATGCCCGCAAATCCGATTGAGAAAGAAGGATACACATTAGATTATTCAGATGAGTTTAACGGAACCTCTCTGGATACTGAAAAGTGGACAGACTATTATCTTCCACACTGGTGTGATAATCCGAAAACAGCAAAAGGAAAATACAGATTTGAGAATGGGTGTCTGGTACAGTACATTACGGAAGACCAGGAGGCATGGTGTCCGGAACATGATGGAACTGTGAAATCATCAGCTATTATGTCTTTTGATAAAAACTGGATTCATAATTTCAGCAGTACGACCGATAATCATGACCGGTATACATGGTACGGGTACAAGACGAAATACGGATATTTTGAAATTCGAGCAAACTGTGGGGGTGGAGGTCATCAGGCATGGTGGATGGTCGGCATGCAGCAAGATACCAATGACTGGTTTCAATCAAAAGAGACAGGCGAAATAGATATTCTGGAAACCTTTTTCAGTACACCGAATGCCTGGAGAAGCGCAGCATATGGTTGGAATGACCCGGATTTTCAGACAAACTGGTGGATAAATGAAGATGCGGTTCCACAGGGGGATCCTACAGAAGAATTTCATATTTATGCCATGGATTGGACTCCGAACAGCTTGAAATTTTACTATGATAATCAGTTGGTGAAAGTAATATGTGATTCACCGGATTATGAAATGGGAACAATCTTAAATATTTACACAGATGCAGGTTCAGGTCAGCATAATAATACATGGCCGAAGGAATGGTATGTGGATTACTTCCGTGTGTGGAAACCTGATGAGGGATATGACACAACAAAAACGGGAGAATATCTTCTGAAAAACCGTCAGACAGGAGAGTGTGCATATATTAATCCGGACGAAACTTATGTACAGTATGGAAATGTACCGGAAAATGAAGATTATGCCAAATGGAAAATTGAAAATACAGATGGATATGTAAGGCTGAAAAATGTAGCAACAAATGAGTATATGCATATAGAGAACCTGTCTGGATATGTAGAACATGGTAATGTGCCTGACACATATTGGAGTGCCCAATGGTCTATGAAACAGATAGGAAATCATGTGAGATTTACAAATCGCTGGCAGACGGAAGATACGATTCATACAGAAGACTTACAGTCAGTTTTGCAATGCGGAAGTTGTCCTGAGACATGGTGGACCAGCCAATGGGAACTAATTGAGGTGTAACAAAACAGAAAAAAGTGCATGTAGAATCTGGCGGGAAACGATATACAGGTATAATATATAAAATAGATATACACATTGCACAATAAAACTCTGCTGCTGTAAAGATGAATAAAAAAGAATGAGGAAAATGAAAATTTTATTAGTAGACGATGAGCGGGAAGAGCGGGAAGGAATTTCCTGGCTGATAGAGAAGTACAAATATCCTCTTGAAATCATGCAGGCTGCCAATGGAAAAGAGGCCTTGAAATGTATAAAGCATAACAAGATAGATATTTTGTTTACAGATGTGAAAATGCCCATTATGAATGGGGGGGATTTGGCAAAAAAAGTTCATGAAACAAGACCGGAAATAAAAATTGTTATTTTTAGCGCTTATAGTGAGTTTAGCTATGCAAAGCAGGCACTTGAGGCGAATGCGGTTAGTTATCTGTTGAAACCCATAGAGATAGAAGAATTTCAGAAGGTGATGATTTCTGTTATGCAGTCGATTCATGAGGAAAGTGAGAAAGACCAGAGGATACAGACTGCGGAAATTCAGAATCGCAGAAACTTGCTTTATAAAGTATTCAGCTCTGCAAGAATAGAGCCGGAGGAAGAGGAAAGGGTAGCACAGGTACTTGAGCTGGAACAAGGGAAAAAATGCCGGTTAGTGAATATCGAATTTACAGAAAACTTTTTTGAAAAGCATGAAGAAGTTTTCCTTAAATTCCTTAAAATGTATTTAGGTGAGAAAGTCTCCTATTTGGAAATGTATCCTAATGAAGCCTATCTTATTGTCAGAGATGCCCGGTTTTTTGCAGGAAATGACCTGCAAAAGCAAGTAGAGAAGATTCTTCGTGATTTGCAGGGAAGGACGAAAAGCGAGGCGGTGGTAATTATCAGTGATACAGCAGAGCGTGCAGAAGATTTGAGAGGGCAGCTACAGAAGATTCATAAAATACAGGCGGAATTGTTTGGCTATGGCAACCGGATTATCAGCATCAGGGATTATTACAGTGAGACTGAGCATTATGCACAGGACGCAGAGAGTGCAGGAAAGCAAATGCTGCAGGCTATTGAATCTATGGATACAGAGCTGATAGCCAGACAAAATGAGCAGTTGATAAAAGTGGTTTCATCTTTGGACAAGGTAAGTAAAATTTATATGCAGAATCTTCTCTATACCATTATTAAAGCGATTTATGATAAAACTCCTAAAATAGAGTTTGAAGAAACACTGGCTTTGGCAGAGGCATTGTTCCAGGCAAAAAGTCTGAAAGCTATGCTGGAGGTGTACGAGCAGGCTATAGCAAAGATGTTAAATTTGCTTCAAAGCGATGTTCAGGACGACTCCAGAATCATTCAGAAAATAAAGAGCCTGATAGAAAAGGAATACACAAAAAATATCAGCCTAAATTATGTGGCTGACAGTGTGAATCTGACACCGGCTTATGTCAGCTATATTTTCAAGAAAGAGACAGGACAGACTCTTGTGAAATATGCTACAGATATGAAAATGATGAAGGCAAAAAAGATGCTGGAGGAGGGAACGTTGAAAATTGTTCAGGTGGCGAAAATATGCGGTTATGAAAACCAGTCTTATTTTAACCGTCTGTTTAAAAATTATTATGGCGTTACACCGAAGCAGTTGAGAGAAAGATTATGAAGAAATTATGGAATTGGTATTATGGAGTGGCATCTATAAGAAAAAAACTGGTTATCAGCTATCTGGTACTGGTGTTATTTCCCATTTTGATGCTGGGGATTTATTCTTATTGCACTTCCAGAGATAATCTGCTTCGCCAGACACGGGATACTATGGAGAGCAACGTAGACTCCATTGCCTATAATCTGCAAAGCAATATTCAGAGAGAAAATGATAATATTAAATATTTGTCTTACAACGCTAAGCTACGGGAAAAGCTGGAAAACAGTGAAAAAAACAGAAATGCTCTGGTGAAGGAACTGAATGATTCGGTGGAACCGGCTTTCTGGTATTTTGTGTCCAGTGATAAAAATATAAAGGGAATAGAAATTTTTTCGCCTTATGTAAAACAGAACCTGGGAAGTTTTTTAAAGCCTCTGAGCGAAGAGACAAAAGTCTGGTATGAGGAAAATGCAGAGAATTATAAAACCCAGTGGGTAGTAAAAGAAGAACGGATTTATGCATTAAGAATGTTACTGGACGCAGAAACTTCATCAAAGCCCATAGGCTTTATGAAGCTGGAAGTGTTTCCAGATGAATTGACGAAGGGTATTTACCAATCGGATTATCTGAATAATGGCATTGCGTTGGTGGACAGTTATGGTCAAATCATGAAAAAGAGAAGCCTGGAAAACAGCTTTTTGGAGAAAAAGGTAGAAGAGCAGATTGAAAAAGGACAGGAGCCAGGATTTTACGAGACGAGACAGTATATGCTGGCGGTTTCAGAAAAATTGAGGAATGGCTGGAAAATTTATTATTACATTGACAAAGAGGAAATATCGGGACAGATGATAGAGATTCTTGCAACTACAGGGTGTGTTATGGGAATTTGTCTTGGGATTGCAGCCATTTTAATGAGTATTATTTCTAAAATTTTAAGTTCCCGTATTCTGCAGTTAAAACGCTGTGCAGAAGGGGTAAGCCGGGGTAATTTTGATGTAAAGCTGGAAGGGGATTATTCTGATGAGATTGGAATTGTGGCAGCAAGCTTTAATAAAATGTGTCTGAAAATCAACCAGATGATGGGAGAGATGTATCAGCTTGGTATGGAGAAACGAAAGGAAGAACTGAAAGCCCTACAAGCTATGATGAATCCCCACTTTCTGTATAACTGCCTGTCCACCATTAAGTGGAAAGCTATTCGCTCAGAACAGGACGAGATAGCGGATATTACAGGCTTGCTGGCAAAGTTTTACCGGACAGCACTAAACGGAGGAAAGCAGATTACCACTGTGCAGAACGAGCTGGAAAATGTGAAGGCTTATCTGGAAATACAATTAAAATCTCATGAAAATAGTTTTTCCGTGGAATACATGTTGGCCGAAGAAGGCAGAGAATGCCGAGTGCCGAATTTTTTGCTGCAGCCGATTGTGGAAAATGCCATTTGTCACGGCGTAGATTTCTGTGAGGACGAGCCGGGAAAAATCAAAATAGAATATCTCTGTGAGGAGAAGTTTTTGGTTTTTAATGTTTATAACAATGGTGCCCGATTAGGGAAAGAAGAGATAGAGCAGATACTTAGTACGCCGGGGAAGGGCTATGGACTTTATAACATTCGGGAAAGGATTCGTATGTATTATGATGAGGAATGTGGTATTTTCAACCGAATTACGAAAGATGGCATGGTGTACTTTAGTATAAAAATCAGAAAACAGATTTCGGAAAAACTATCATAAAATGAGAAAAGGGATATTGCCTGTTAGGTAGTATCTCTTTTCAAGTTAATAATGAAGATGTAAAATTAACAAAAACTGAATTGAAAATGATTGAGCAACAGGAAAAACAGATGGCTGGTAAATAGCAAAGACGCATAGAATTTGCAATATTGAAACTTCTTATGGAAAATCCATACTTGACCGCATTAGTGAAGATACTCCCGATTGCATGGAAAGTTTGCTACGAGTTCATGGTAGTAATTTAAGAAAGAAATTACGAGAGGTATCTGGAAAAGATTATATCAAAGCAGTTTGGGGACTTGGTTTCAAAATGGCGGAATAAGAAATCGTTCTCCTCGAACAGCAGAAACTTATATATCAAATATCACTTCATTTATGAAATGGACTGGCAATAAATCTATGGAAGAACTCTCTTTGCAGGATGCCAGGGAGTTTATCCTTTTCAAAAGAAAGTGTAATTAATCTGGGATTGTCTATGATTTCAGAAGAGCTGGAAATGTATGATACACATCTTCGCAACAATAAGCAGGCGCGTTCCGGGTGGTATATTGAACGCAAGGATGAAACGACACTGCTTACCAGTTTGGGAAGTGTACGCTATCATAAAACATTGTTCCGAAATAAAGTAAACGGAAAATATGAATATTTGCTGGATCGTGTTATGGGGATTGAAAAGCATACCAGAATGACAGATAAGCTACAGACGCGGCGGTATTGCTGCAAGCATTACAGAAGAATGCGTAAGTAAGGAAACGGTAATGAACAAACTGCATGTTTTAGAGTTCCCTAAAAACACAGAAAAACCGGAAGAAAAGAAAGTGGTAGACTACCTGTATATTGATGCAGATGGGGACCATGTTTCTCTGCAATTCCAGAAGAACAAAGGAGATTTGATGGAATATGATGGAATTAGTGCGCTATCAAAAGGAATGTCTGCCGAAAGCAGCGGGATGTGAAACCATAAACTATAGCTGTAAAACAGTGTTGCGGGAAGAGCGGAAAAGAAGAAAAGAATTGTATTGGCTGATATGCCTGTTTATAGTATCCCATATCCAAGGATAAAGAAGATAGCTAACTTCAAAGGTCATATTTATGGCTTGTAAAATATAGAAAAATAGAATAAGGTATAAGCAGAACAAGATCTATGACACATCAAGGGTGTATTCTGCATA
>DCKD01000082.1 GCA_002320245.1 Lachnospiraceae bacterium UBA1683 | reverse complement strand
TGCTACCTCTAAACCTTTCACCAGGACAGCCGGCACATTAAATCCAGCTTCTACGAAGTTCTCACAAATTGACCGGATTTCGTTAATTATTAATGATGCCAGTACAAACCATCCGAGCAGTGTTGTAATTCCTAAATTGATTCCGATGCTCTTTCCGATTTCCACGAAGACCGCCGAAGCCCCGAACGCTACCATAATCATAATCCAGTATCCGAGTTTTTTAAGTACCCCCTGCCAGCCTTTCACAGAGTTCTCTTTTTTCGCCATCCGGCTCTTCATCCAGCCTGTTATCCAATCCGCCACATTAAGCAGTAAGAACGCCACGAACAGAATCCAGTGCTCTCCCAGTATGTAGGACAGCACCGCCACAAGTGCTCCGGCGATTGCATTGTATCCGTCTATAATTGCATTTGCATATTTCATTTTCTTCATATACCTCACTCTCTTTCTCTGTCTGTTACTCCACTTTACGCAATAAAATAAGACCTGTTACGGTCTTGCCCTGATTTCCATATTTGTGTCCCCCTACTCTGCCAGTTCAGGCTTGCCTGACTCAATAAGCACCGCCTTAACGTCATCCTTTAGCTTCTCCGGCACTCTTGCGAACGTAAGTTTTCCGATTAAGATTCTGTATGCTAAAAACTCCGCCATATCATTCACCTCCCATCGTTGCTATGATCAATTCCTGAATGGCAGACTCCGTTACCTCCTGCCGTTCCTTCAGGTCTGATAACTCTTCCTCGACTGTCTTGCGCCCCATTTCCTCTTCTGGATACTCCACCCATTCTTCCACTTCTTCGTAGTCATCGTCATCCCATGCAAATTTGGTGATATTGTCTATAGGAGCTGCATCTTTCTTGACCCGGATTACTGTCTTGTAATACCCATCTGCCATTACTTCCACCTCCCGATGACGTATAATCTTGCGCATGCGCTGTTGTTTGCGAATCCATGTACATAAAACTCCATACTTGTGCGTGAGGTATTGACGTAACCTATACGCGCTGTTGAGTCTCCGGCTACATATGCGGTTGCGGCGATAACAGGGTTTTCGACATATGGAAACGGATGGGATAAGCTAGCGTGGTATACACCACCGGCATCTGTTGTGCCCGTACTGATACCCCAAGCCTCCGCAATCCCACTGTTCCATTTCCGGTACGCCCATATCCCACTCGTCCCCTGTGCAATTACAAAATCAGCCACTTTCACAGGTGTTCCGTCCACATCAAAATATTGCTCATTGCAGACAATCCTTTCGCTGAATCTTGCCTCTTGATAGAATTCATACCCCGGCTTATCGCTTGCCGGACCGCCGAAAGCAACGGTTTCTCCATCGTTGTAAATGTCGATCGGGCGGAGCTGTGCCGGAACGATGGCTGTCTCCGGCTTATTCCCGCCGCTGTCGGTGACGGTTACCCGGACGAAGTACACACTGCCGGTCGAGATATTCCCACCACCGATTACCGATGCGATTGTCCCGCTTGCCGCAGCCGGATTCGTGCTGCTTGCAGTGGTCCATGTATCGGATGTAGCTTTGCGGTATTCTATTTTAACATTTGTTGCTTTGTTTCCGGAATTTATGGTTGTATCTACCGACCATTTCCCACTCACCTTGATGTATGTACCATCATTGCTTGACGTTCCATTGCTGACGCACCTTACGGCTGCAAGGTCTGAAATTGTGGGCTTGATGTATGCAATCTTCCAGACCGCATACAACGTGATATCTGAATCCGCCTCATATCTGCCCCCTGCCGCATACGCGACATCGCCAGCGGAAGAGGTTGCCCAGCCCATGAAGATATAACCGGGGTTTGTCGGTTTTGCTGACGATAGGGTCAACACCGCCCCGTATACCTTCGTCTGGTTACCCGGAGCACCAGAACCGCCGTTCGCATTGTACGATACCGTATGTTCCCATACGACTGCCCCCAGCGTGTATGAACCGCTTGCCGATATGGTCGGAGGGGATACCCCAGTGTTGATCGTTGCGGAGAAGCCAATCGTTTTCGATTTTCCACTCGTCGGCATCGTGATCCGGAATGTTTTCGTTCCGCCGATGTTTGTCCAAACCCATGAACCTCCGCCACTTCCTACATTAAAGCCAGAGCTTCCACCTTGATTTTGCCCATCGCACGAAATGTTGTATCCAGCTCCTCCGGCATTATAACCGCCCCAATCGAATGCAATGTCAAACCGCACGTCCACATCATATTGGTGCGTGAGGTTGATATCGCCGACCGCCCTTACCGCGGTGACATAGATTCTTCCTGTTCCTGCCATCTTTTCCTCCTTAACCTACATACACCAAAGTCAGATGCCCGTCGCTGTTGTTTATCCATGCATAGCTTCCGATTTGGATTCGTTCAATGGTTGCCCTGTCGATGTCTGCGTCTGGCATGTATGCCTTATTGTTCCCGAAATATGCAAGCTCTTTGTCTCCCTCGTAGAACTCAAGGCGGGAGTTAGTAAGCCGGGTTTTCAGGCTGTTTCCAGTCCCGCCGAGTTCCAGGTACGGATTTACCCCGTCCGTTCCCTGCCGAACCCAGTTATCGATGACCTCTGTCTTCCCATCCACATATTCGACCGTGCTGGAGAACTCTGCTCTGACCTCGTCCTTATATTTCCCAAAGCTCGTGCGAATGTCATTCACGCTCGATATCGCTGTGTTGGCACTCTCCTGTGCATTGTTCGCCGCATCTTTCGCCTCTGTTATCTGTTCATCGTAAGCGACAAGCCATGTGCCGCCATCCCAACTCTTAAACACATTATTTACCGTGTCGTACCACAGCTTCGATGTATCGCCCGGAGCGGTTTCTGATTTAATAGCCGCATCTTTTCCATCCGACACATTTGTTACCGTAACCTCATAGAATCCTCTCACAGTTCCATCCGTACTGGATGCCTCGTACTTATACACTGCCTTGACATCCACATCAGCAGCACGCACGGATATGGTCTTGCCCGTAGCAATCCTTGCACCGTCTTTGTACCATGTAATCGTGATATTATCGGTCACATCCTTTCCGACGTCCATCACGGATGCCGTCAGGAGGGTGCTGCCTTCCCCGTTCTTGAAGACGGTCCCGTTATCGGTAAGGATTGAGCAGGTATAGGATTTATTCGCCTCAATCAGTGCGTTCATCCTTGCAATCAATGCCGGGTCTATCTGGCTGTTCATCTCCTTGAAGTTGCTGAATGTTGTCTTATTCTTCGTGGGGTCGGTAAAGCTGCGTACCTGTTCGTAAACCCTTGCCTCGAGATACAGGGTAGGGTTGTACTCTTCGTCCTCTATCGACACGGTATCCCCTATCCCGGTATCAATATATCCATCCACCTCATATTCCACCTGCGGCACACAGTTCTTCTTCAATAATGCAAGAGCCTGCCCATATAGGACTTCCGGATTTTCCGTCTCATAAGACCAGTAGTATGCAATGTATCTGTCGTTTTTGTTCATCAGGTTCGAAGGGAACCTGTCCCTCGCCTGTACCGCCCGGATAAAGCCGTCATTTTTTGGCGAACGGTATTCCACTGCTCCGTCAGAATCCAGTTCCGTCTTGTCCAGACCCGCAATTGTCAATCCGTCTTTTCCCGTCGGACAGATGGCTGTATACAGTTCTGTCACATCCGACTTCTTCCTCACACCGGATATATCCACCCCGTATCTGAGGGTGAGACCGGTGCGGTCCTCCCCAATCCCCTGATAATCGTCCGTGTGTTCCCGGTAGGCATTGATGGTAATCTGCTTTAATGAGTAATCATCGTTCAGTTCCGGAACGAACTCAATCTCCGCGGAAAAAACAGTGGCAAGACTGTAGAGCCTTGCCAGTACCGTGGACGTGCCTGTCCACTCATGGGATATTTTCTTGTCCGAGACTTCATTCAGTCCGAGGGTCAGCGTCCGTTCCGGGTCAATGACATACAGGTACTGCTCGAACGTCATGGCGGACGGGGATTTGTAGTCCCCTATCTGTTCATTCAACAGTTCGAACGATAACGAATAGGCTTCTACCTCCACATTTACCTCGTTACGTTCCACACGCATGATATTCAGGTAGTAATCCTTTTCCCGGTAGGTAAATGCTACCTTGTTTCCGACAGCCAGATGCTGCGACTCCTCCGAATGTGTGAATGCCGTAAATGAAAAGGTATTCGCACTGCCCTGTAGGTATTCGTGCAGCTCGTCCTCGTAATAATGCGCTGCATCAGGAGCGTCGTTGTCCAGAAACCCCTGCACCCTGTCGTTCGGGTCCAGTATTGCGATTCTTATGTCTTCCATTACAGATACGCCTCCCTTATTTTTGCTGAAATCGTTGGGGCGGGGTCGCTGAATTCAGAATACCCGAACTGGACGACCGTCTCACCCGGCGGAGCTGAAAAGTATCTGCAGACTTTTATTTCATCCCCCACCCGGGGCATCCCGTTCACGTAGACCTTCCTTTTTGAGCCGTCAATGAAAACCACATCCCCCTTTTGATACCGGTTCGGCACGTCCTTCCATTTCTCAACGCCCAGTATCTGCATCGATACCCTCCGGAAATAATTGCGGGTGACATACTGTGTCCCCATGTCCCGTGCCCCGAACTGCCCGATGTATATCTGTACCTTCGCCACCTTCACATCCTTAAGCTCCGGCACGACGAAGGATGGATAAGTCCCCCACCAGTAAAAGGTGATCCTTTCTCCCTCTTTCCTCATGTCGCTGTGCCCGCCATTAAAGGAAAACGGGTTTTGGGATTCCCAATAGCACGGGGTGAATTCCTTCTGTAGGGCAAGCCTCGGGTTATTCCCTCCGAGCCAGAAATCTACATATGCGGTATTCCCGCTCATATCGCTTTTGTTGATGCTTTGTGCGCAGATGCACTTATTGTGCTCGTCCAGAAACGCGATTGTCTGCGCCCCGGTCTGACCCATAAGCCCGGTCTCGAACCAGGAATTCATGTACGCATAGAAATTTTTCGCGCCGGTCTCCCCATTGGAATCCACGATGTCAAATGTTTTCATCGCCCCGTTCCAGCCGCCCTCTGCCGAGCCGGGGGTATCCAACGCCAGTACCCTGTATCCGGATACCGAGGGCGTTTTAAATGCCCCGGCGGTCTTATTGAGATTGTTCTGCCCGTTTACGCCTTTGTCATCCACCCATTTCTCATCGCCGCCCCATTCCCGGTAGTCATTGGAAGTGGTTAACCCTTCATTCCTTTTGTAAACCTCCCCGTCTGCCTCCTCCACCTTGCCAAGCTGGATTGCCCCGTGCTCACTCACAATCCCGATATAGCCATTTTCATGGTTATGGGTAATGGTGTAGTCGATTGGGGTCGATTCCGTACCGTTGTTTACGATGGTCGCTTTCAATATACCATCCCCGTCCGGGGCGGCGGTGAAGGTCTTTTCTACCGTGGAATGCGCGAGACCATCCGGGATGATCCATGTAATTGTTCCCTCTCCTAGACACCCGTCTTCATCAAAATCAAGATTTCCTGACGGAACCGCATAAAACACCCTGTCTGGTATGTCCTCAAAAATCAATGCTTTTGGTTCATCTACATTCAATACGTCCTCTAAGGCATCGTAATTTTCCTGTAGGTTTTCGAAAATAGTAAATGGCATCTTAATTGTTTTCTGCTTATATGATGTATAGCTGAACTCTGCCCCTCGGTTAATCCCTCCGGATGTTAATAAATCCGGAGACCAGTCAGCCCCCACTCTTGGAGTGAACCCCTGTAGCACATCAATATACTGATTCAGCTCTATATCATTAAATTTCACTGAATACCTCATTAACGCTCTCCTCTTAATCTTCTCTCAAGTTTCTGATTCCGCTGAATTGCATCCTGCATCGGTATAGCTGTTGCCCGCACAATTTCTCTTTCCCCTATTTTTACGGATGTTATAATCGGTCGTTCTGCGAGTTTCGACATCTGTTTCACAGCATCGAGTAATTCGTTGTACTTTTGGTCGGATTGAGTATTTCTGGCACTTCTCATAGCTTCCTTCCCTTCGATTTCAGCTACAATCCGGTCAGCTACTATACTCTGGCGGTCATCCATTGCCGCATACACCTGCATCATGGTCTCTGGAATATCAACATCCTTTAACTTGTCCATGATGGAATCCATATCCAGTGCACCTAATGCACTTTCTGATACGCTTTCCGCTGCCTTTACAACGCATTTTGTTTCATCCTCAATTCCAAGACTCAGCCCCTGTGAAAACCACTTACCTAACTTTCTCGTCTTTTTCGATGGTGAATGTTCATCCAGCCATTTCTTTGCTGCGTTAAATGCATTTGACGCAAGAGATGCACCAGCACTAATTGCATCGCCAATCCATCCGGTAATTCCGCTCACGAAACCAGAGCCAAAATTAGAACCCGCATCACTGCCGTCCTGCGAACTGGCGCCAACATTTGCATTACTTGCAAGCGACTCCCCACTTGCTTTAGATTCTCCTGCTTTACTTCCAACGCCGGATGCGTATTGTGAGCCAAATACTCCACCAGTGCCTGTCGGATTTACTGAACCTGCTCCAGAATTAGCACTGTCAGACAGCCCTTTCCCTTATCCAAAAAGGAAGTTAAGCATTCCGTTAATTCCACCACCAAATAAACTTCCAAATAAACTTCCCGTTCCAGATGGATTAACAGAGCTAGCTCCTGCGTTCGCAGCGTCTGCATTACCTCGACCCGCTGCCCTTGAATTTTCTGTTTGTGAAGATACTCCGACACCAAAAAAATTCATAATTCTAGAGCCAATTTCCTGTGCTTTTGCACCAAGACCTTCTCCACCTAGACTTTCAAGAAATGACTGTATTGTGCTTTTTCCCTTTTCATTCAGTTCCTCTTTTCCATTATCCAATCCCAGCACAGCGCCCGGCCAGACATATTCGAAAATCTCAGCCACAGCCCGTGATGGTGAATGCACTTTCAGCACTTCCTTAAGCGCATCCAAATAAGAACACCCCATCTCCTCAGCCTTTGCTGCAACCTCGTCTCCAAACTCAGAACCCTCAATAGCTCCCTTCACGGCGTTTTCAAAAGTTTTTCTCGTTTCTTCATCTACTCCATTAAGTCCTTCTATGAATCCTGCTACCGCTTCTTTTGACTCACCGGAAAGAGAACCGGAAAGACTAGCTAGCTGTCCGAGCATCGCCGGACTAATCTCACTTGCAACCCCAGCCGCCCCATCTGGCAGCTTACTTAATTCTCCAAGTGATAAAGCTGTCATATTTGCCATCTCTGTTACAGCACTATCCGTTGCGTCTACAGTTCCATTTTTTATTGCGTCTCCAAGTAGTTTCATGTTCTCGGATGCGCTTATAGCCTGCTGTTTTAGCTCTGCATCCGATACTTCTCCATGTTGTTTGAAATCTGCTTGTATCGCAAGCAAGGCATCTTGAATCTGTTGAGAATCTCCTGATATAATTGCTGCCGAAAGCCCTTCATACTGCTTTATAATTTCTTGATAAGCTTGATAATTATTCTTTGCATCCGCTGTTTCATTTGATAATTTTTTATAATTAGCAGATAACTGTTCAACTTCCGCCTGTGCTTCTTCCTGTGCAATTTTTGTTGTGCTTTGTACAACACCGTACTGCTTTGTTTCTTCCGCTGCTTTGGCGTTAATTTCTTTCAATCGTTCTTGGGAATCTGCTAGGTCGCTGCCTGCCTGCGTGCTCTCCTTTTGTAATTGCAGGTATTCTTTCAGCGCAGATGTTTTTGAGTTTACAGCCTCCTGATAGCTATCTTCCATTGCGTCGAGAGCCGCTTGCGCTCTCTTGGTTTCTATCAACTGATTAATTGAATCGACCTGTTCCCTGTAGCCTTGGACAATTCCATCGTTAAGCTGCATCTCTATGCCTAACGCCTGGGATAATTGACCTGTAATATATTCAGCCCTTGCTTCATATCCGGCTTTAACCTTTCCATTTTGGTCTGTTATCGACTGCAACTCAACCCATAGGGCTTTCGTTGTGTTGATTTCCTCTGTAGCGGTTTCAATACTCTGTTGTCGTGACTCCATTAATTGAGAGACCTTGTCTGAAGTTTTATCTGCGCTGTCACAAAGATTTCTCTGTTCCTTTGACAGTTTCGCTGTAGCCTCTGCTTGCTTATCAGCCATCAGATACAAAGTGCCAATTCCTGCTGTCAACGTCGCAACCGCAGTCACAACCAGTCCAATCGGGTTTGCTTCCATTGCAGCATTCCAAAGAGATTGCGCCGCTGTCACGATAGATATTTTTCCAGTTAGCGCCCCAACGACAATCTCATTTGTTTTTAAGGCACCGCCGAGAGCCAGTTCCGCAAGCTCCGCCTTTGTACCTGCCGCTGTCAAATCGCGTGTTATATTCACAACTCCAGATATAGCCTTTGTTACTTTATTGAAAGCAGACTTTGAGTTTTCTACCTGTTTATATCCTTTGAACGCGGTAAAAGCTGATGCCGCGGACGCTGCAACCAATCCGAGATTTTTTCCAGTAAAATCCAGCGCCTTCGTAAGAGCTGGCAATGTAGCCTTTGCTAAGCCTCCAGTAACATTGCCAAAATTCTGCATTGTGTTGGTTGCAATTTTCACCGCTGAATTCAATCCGCCATCTTTGAACGATTCCGATATTTCTTTTACAGCATCTTTCACAGGGTTGCGTACCGATTCCGGCAATAAGTCAGCCAGCCCTTCTGCCAATGCCGTTGCTATGCTTCCTGCCGCTCCGATTAATTCGCCCCGGTTATCATAGATTCCATCCGCAAATGATTGGATAAAGCTCACCGATGCGCTTACCATCTCTGGTGCGTGCTGTGCGGCATTCACTGCAACATCCGCGAAGATATCTCCTGCGGCATCCACCGCACCTTTCAATCCGCCAGCACTAAACGCGTCACTCAACTGTTCCACGTATCCAATCCCTTCGTTTACGGTGTCCTTCAGGGGGTCTCTCATACTGTCATAAAAACTAATTCCGAGGTCAGATACATTATTTTTCAATATCCGCAAGCGGCTTTCCAGTGTCTCATAACGCTGTCCTGCCTCTTTTGTCAGAGCGTTATTCTCATCCCATGCTTGCGTTGCAATGCCAAGAGACTCAGACAATAAATCGCCTGCACCTGACAATCGAAGCAACGCGTCCCTCTGACGTATTTCTGTAATCTCCATGTCAGATAATGTAGCGATTGCACTCTTCCCGCGTGCATC
Source organism: Lachnospiraceae bacterium UBA1683 (assembly GCA_002320245.1). Classification (GTDB taxonomy): domain Bacteria; phylum Bacillota; class Clostridia; order Lachnospirales; family Lachnospiraceae; genus Schaedlerella. Next base: position 14,466 of record DCKD01000082.1, on the reverse strand, counting down.
CATTGTCCCAAGCCCTGTTATGAACGCCACCAATGCTTGCGAAGCATCTTCTTTAAATGCCTGCTGGAACTGTTCTGCACTCATTCCAGCCACATCTGCAAACTGCTGTAGGGAATCGCCGCCATTCTCGACCGCAAGCTGCATCTTAGTCATAACAGTGGATACGGCAGAGCCTCCGGCATCCGCATCGATGCCGACACTTGAGATTGCTGCGGAAAGTCCGAGAATCTTCGCCTCGCTCATACCGACCTGCTTGCCCGCTCCTGCAAGCCGCAACCCCATTTCCGTGATTTCCGATTCAGTCGTTGCCAGATTATTTCCCAACGCTACAATGGTAGAGCCTAAACGTCCAAAGTTTTCTTGTGGCATCTGTGTGATGTTTGCCAGTCTTGCAAGGGACGTAGCCGCCTCTGTTGCGCTCATGTTTGTGGCAACACCGAGGTCGGACATTACACGGGTAAAACTCATCAGATTTTCATTTTTTATTCCAAGCTGTCCTGCTGCCTCTGCCACTTCCGCAATCGAGGATGCGGACTGCGGGATTTCCTTTGCCATATCCCGGATTTCCTGCCGGAACTGAGATAGCTCCTCGTCTGATGCATTTACGGTCTTTTTCACTCCGGCAAATGCGCTTTCAAAGTCGATTCCTGTCTTTATTGCATACCCTGCCGCACCTGCAAGCGAAGCGGATACGGCACTTACTGCAACCGTAACACCTTTTAATCCGGTTTTTGCAATGCCTGCAAACTTGGACATTGCTTTTTGACTTGCATCATTATCAAGACTTGTTGATATTCTAATTGTTCCGTCTGCCGCCATTTATTTCACCTCGCTCAGTCCGCGGTACCGATTCTTTATATATTCGCGCCAATCTGCATTTCTCTGTGCCAGTGATACTTTGTTCTCCGTGGAAGTCAAATCATTCAGGCGGTATTTATTCTTCATCTCTGTGATGTACATCCGCTTTTCTTTTGGCATTCCGATTGTACTGACCTGCCGATAGTACATGATTTTGCTCATTTGAGTCTCTTCGTTGAGCGACTCGAACATCGAGCAGAACTTCCACCAATGCATGTATTTCACCTCGCAAAGGTCAATCCCGTATTGTTCCAGAAAAGCAGCATACAAATAGGGAGCGTCCTGACAGAACGAATAAGCAATCTCCTGCTTTCTGTTCCGATACCGATACCGCCCCTTTTTTTCTTTTTGCTCACTCTTTTCATTGCCACACCGATAAAACCATAGTTCCTTTTCGATTGCACCTTTCAGGTCCATCGGAATAACCGGGTAATACTCATTTAGCATATCCAGAATCTTCATTTCATCTGTCAGATTTGGATTGCGCATAATCTCTTCCAGCTTAAATCCAACCCGAAAATCAGACCGTATCTCGTACTTCCTGCCGGATATGTCAACCATATCCGGCAGTTTCTCCACGAGGAAGTTATAACGTACCATGCGCTCCTTCACCTTCACCCTCTGATGCAGCACCCTCTACAGATGCCAGTCCGAGAATTTCATTGATTCTTTCGGTCTTCTCCTTAATCACTGGATTTACCTGCTGTTTATACAATGCCGCCATCTGCTCCAGTGCGTCCAGACAGGTAAGGAAGTCTGTCTCTTCCCCGAATACCTTTCTTGCAGAACCTGAACCAAATGTATCATCTATGTAGTCAATAACTGCATTGCACTGTTCTTCTAACTGTTCAGAACCGCTTGCTCCTTCCATGCCGGCCGCTGCCCGGATTCGAAAGCACGCCTTGTTAAACCCATCTTCAAATTTCTTCGCCGTTGCCGGATTCAGCAGTGCCGCTTTCAGCGTTGTCCCCAATATTTGCACTTCCATCATTTTCATTTACAGTCGTCTCCTCTTCTATATTTGTTTTCCTGTCTGTAAGCTCCTCCCCCGCCTGCAATACTGCGGGTTCTGTTCATTCGGAAGGAGTCGAATAGGTATATTCTGTCGGGTTATTTCCGATTTTCTTAAACTCAATGTCTACTGCAGAGGATTCCCCTGCATTTCCTGAACCGTCTGAGTTTACGATGATTGAACACTGTCCCTTTTCTCCCTTTCCAGTCAGGATGTTAAAGTACACATAATTTGTTACAACTCCATTTCCGGTTCCGTACTTCATACCATGAGACAGACAATAATCCTGTGCCTCATCCCCGACGTATCTATCTCCTGTCACTGCAAAAGAGCGCTGTGTTCCTGTTTTCATTGTGTTCTGTCCGGAACGGATATACTGCTTGTCCTGCGTCACTGGATTCAACTGTGCATCCAGTCCTGCAATCCCCATTTCAACTACCACAAAATCTTTTTCTGCTGTTGCAGCCCCAGTATTAGGTTTCGAGTCGATTGCAAATACATAATCATCGTTTGTCACCCATCCTTCATAGTCAGGATTCGGGGTATGCCCTTTCATCAGTTCGCTTAATTTCATAGTTTTTATCCTCCTATTTCTTTTCAAAATAAAGAACCCTGCACTGAATCGCGTACTGGGCGATTCCACTCTCCCAGTCAACAGTTGCAAGGTTCGGCATGTTCTGCATGTTTTCAATTTTCTTTACTGTGCACTTTTCCCCGAAATCAGGATAATTACGATTCCGGTTCTGTTCCTCAATCCATTCCATGAACTCCTGTGCGAAGTTCATCGCCTCCACATTCATGTCATCCGTTCCTGTGGAAAACGGCCATGTAATCAGGATTGTGAACCCATATTCTTTATCCGCAGCCCTGACATATTGTTTGACTACTTTCGCGGCATAATTCGTCAGAAATGAAATAGACTGTGGAGAACCATCGGAAAAGTTGAATGACACCATCTTCCCGACCAGTTCTTCCACCTTGTCATTTACAAATGACTGCATCACTTCATGTTTTGTCATCGTTTCCCTCCGTGTATATAGGCGTTGACAGACTGGATGTATTCCTGTCCTCGTGCCGTCATCATCGCCTTTTCCCAGTGAGACGTCGCAAGCGGGTGTTTTGACCTGTTGTGGTTCAGCTTTCTCCCAGTGGTTACTTTGCCCTCGCCATATCTCGCCCAGGGGCTGCCGGTTATCTTAGACACCATAACAATTCCCTCATGCTGGAATCTGGCGTAAGGTGAATTATAATGCACGATTCCTTCATCACCATCGACATAGCAGCTAATATTTTGAGAAAGATTCATACTCAAGGCGGGGACGTACGGGTCCATAAGGCGTTTCGCCTCACTCGCCATAAACAGGAGCGTGTTCTTCCCGCCGGTTGCTTCATCCAAAATCTGTACAATAGACTTGTTCCACTTAAAATCAACGCTCATAATCACCCTCCCAACCTGTAATGTTTTGCGTGACTGGACGATGTATTATCTGAAAACGCTGTCACCAAGAACGCTTCCGGCTTATGCTTGCTCAGAAGCTGTGATGCGGTATTCGGAGAAGTTCCGGTAATTTCTTCCTTACATTCCCCTTTGACCACTACATCATTCACACTGCAAGTAAAATACTTCTTCCGTTCCATTTCTGGGAGTTTTATCCATTCCGAATAAGGTCTGTATCTGTCTGACTCAGGTATCCGAACGGTATATGCATTCGACATCTTCATCCCATGACCAGAAGATGAGCTTTCCACAACACCGGAATACACCTGCCCGACCACATTTTTATAAAAGCAGTCCACCAGCACTGTTTTCTGCCAGATATCTCTCGTGCTGTCCGGATTGTCTGCTGCCTTAAAACAATTGTATATTGTGATGGTCTGGTTATAATTAGGATTCATCGCTCCACCCCGCAATACATTAATCCGGATGACGCAAGCCACTTATGAATAACCCTGTATATATTGCCCTCTAATGCAGCGTCCGTCATGTCTGTAGTTGCATAAGTACCGGATTCGCCATCGTTATTGTAGCTCTGCAAGATCCGTCCGTCTTCTTCCTTCATAGAATCAAATACACACATCTTTTCCGAAATCTCACAACAGCACATCTTTACATCCTCCGGAATCTCTTTCATATCATCCAGCCTGCCAAACGTAACTCTTCGAATTCTGGAAGATGCCTGCATCGCCCAAAATTGGAAATCTTCTTTCGGAATCTTTGGATTTCGTCCAAGCAGATACCCTGCGACGTAAAACTCATAATCCGCGTATATCTTCATACTGACATCTTCCTCCTATCTAAGCCGCAGATGTCACATCTGCAATCCCGGTGCCAACACATTTGTTATCCGAATCCACTTCTACAATAACGATTTTCTGTCCGGATGCCGCCTCAATATCAGCTTCTCCATCCCATGCTTTATATCCGGTCGTACATGTTACACCAACCGCTGGGACGGTAGGATTTGCAGCCACTTTATACTTGTAGCTATTACCGCCTGTCAAAATTGGCTCCACCGTAATCTTGGTAGAGCCGCTCGTGCTACCCGCTACTGAGGTAACAGTCAGATTAACTAGGCTGCCCGTTTTTTTACAACCGCATAATTTTTATCGCCCAGGCGATATCCGGATACAATCTCTACCTGCGCGAGAGTTCCGTTGAAGTTCTCGGAATCCTTCAGGCGAGCCATAGACAACAAGTCCACGATATGGAGTCCTCTCCAGTCGTACATGATGTACTCCACTTTGGACAGGTCTTCTGTCTGGAGTGTTCCTGTATAGTCGTAATACTTTGCCGCTGTTGACAGGTCGAGCATATTGCACTCTACCCAGAGCATTCCGAGATAATAACCCATCTGGCCAGTTCTGATGATTTCATCATTCTTGACCGGAGTGAACTTGTCCCCTGCAACTTCCAACATTGTACTGTATGTTTCAACAGACGCAAGCACCACGTTTGCAGACGCTTTCTGTTTCCGGATTGACTTTCTTCCTGCAATAACCTTTTTAATGATATTTGATTCTGTAATTGCCTCTGTGTCCCCCATTACTGTTCCTTCATGTGCGAGACACGCAAGACCGGACATCTGCCAGCCTTCACGGCATACCTGCACGGACTGGGACAGATGCTCGTCCGCCATATTGTACGGAACTGCCTGCGCCTGCACATTATAGATTTTTGTTGACTCCTGCTGTGCATTGTTTATGAGCAGTGGAATCAAGTCGTTATCTGCATTCCCATGTTCAAAATCAGATGCAGGGGATTTCGGCGCCTTCGCAGCTTTTGCCGCCAGCTTGAAAATCTTTACTGCGCCAGCTCCATCTGCCTCTCCCTGATGCTGGTCACTGAATGTCAGTCCCGGCTGAAAGATTGCATCGAAATAAAAATTCGGTTCTACAATCGGACTGTATTTTTCACTTACGTTATACCCACCATATTCCATAGTTTTATTCTCCTTTTTTATTTTGCATATTTGTTGTTGCCGTACTTAGCTGTTCTATAAGCCTCTTCTTCAGACTTTGTCTGAGGCTTGTAGGTGTTATGTGTTCCACGAACCCAAGTCTTTTTCTGTTCTTCTTCCTTTTCAAAGTCATCCGGATATTTTTCTTTGATGCTTTTCATATACTCGTCAGCACCTACAAAAGCACCATCTTTGTATTCCGGACCCTCTGAGAGGAATGTGGCAAGGATTGCCTTTCTCGCAAGCGGTGATTTGATTTTCTGTGTATCCAGAAAACGTTCTGCGGCAAACTGTCTGCCCTGATTCTCAATCTGCTCTTGCAGGGCCTGTGTATCTCTGTTGTACTTTGCCTCCCAATCAGCAGCAGACTGTTTGATTCCATCAATGTCCATATCCTTGTATGATTTAATGGTAGTATTTGCATCATCAAGCTGCGTCTGCAAGCCATTCGACTTCGTTTCCAATGTCTGATACTTTTCTCTGCTGACATAATTGCCTTCCGACAAGTCTGCATACCGTACATGCTGCAGTTTATCTTCAATTCCTGCATTATGCTCCTGAATCTTTGCATCAACCTGTCCAAACAGTTCCTCGCCTAATAATTCTCTAAGTTCCATATTCTTCCTTTCTGCGGTCATTGTTTTTTCATGCGGTGTCTCCGCTGGCCGTGGCAGTTATTCTCCCATGCCACAGGGGATAATTTCCAAGCAGTTTTATTGTCATAATGGTTTTTCGGACATAATAAAAAGACGCATAACCCGGCGCCTATTCGGGAGATATCGGATTACCTTCTTTCTACGGATAACCGCTTGCCATCAAACGCAACCACCTCACCAACTTTTGCAATTTCATTTCCGATTCTCACTCCTTTCAATTTTGCGGTGCCATCAATAAAATGGTATATGAATTTTATTGTTGTATAATTAATGCGGGCAGTCAGCCAATCAGGAGCTAACATGTCCGCATCTTCTGTTACTGTATACGATTGTTTCATAAGCAGTCAACTTCTTTAAAAGTCTTGAATATTTTTGGCGACTGTATCGCAAACCAATCTACAATTTCCTCATTTTCTGCCCATGCACCCATATGACCATATGTATTTGCTGATAAACCACTCTCATAAAGAAAAGCATGAATAATCTCATGCCTAAGGTTTTTGTTATGCAACCTCTTTTTCCCCTGTTCAGTCATATCCTTATCATTGTTTAGTTTCACATATATTGCTCTGTCCTGTGAATTGCACAATGCGTCTGCTGTTTCCTCAAAATCTGATAAATGCTCTGGGTACTTTTCTACGAATTCAACAGTGTATTCTGTTCCCATAATATCCACTTTTCTATCCTGAAACATTTCTTCCTCCTACAAATAAGCATAATAAAACCACCTACCGAAGTAAGTGGTTCATTTTTCGCTATTCTAATTTCCCATGAATTTTCTATGTTCTACATATTCTTCGTAGTCTTCTTTTGTCTCCGCATCCCGTTGCAAAGTAAATGAATATTTATACGTTCCATTTTCTGATTTCTGTATCATATAAAACACACCATCTATCACTTCACTCTTTACACCATCTACACCATCTTGCATCTTTTCCAAATTCTCCGGAGCTATATTAGCTAAAAATTCAGGTGTACCTGTAGGTACTACATCAACCCCCATTAATGCTATTGTACAAACAGAAGTAAATGCTTGTTCACTTTTTGCGCTAGCAGATACAACTGTTACCTTTCTATTTTCATCTCCAACCACCATTATTATTGTATCATTTGACTTGTCAACCCATGATTTCAGAGGTGTATCCGAATTTTCTCCAACATCTATTGATGAAAAATCACAAATCCCAGCACTACTCAATGTATTAAGTACATAACCAACATCTTCTATCGTGTTTTCAAAAGGTAACGGTTTAGAAATGGAGGCTACAACTTTCTCAAAATCATCTGTATAATCCTGATTTCCTCCTTTTTCCGTACACATTAAAAATGAAATTATACCTGTGCTACAATCAAAGGCAATCATTGTTGACAAATAGTCTTGATTGTTCGTCCGTATCTTCATTTCAAATCTATATGCATTTTCCTTATTAACAAGAGTCTCTTCTGCTGAAAGCAACTTATATTTTTCAAAGCCTTTTCCAAACATATTTGGGAATTGACCTAAGTGCTTAATAAAATCACTTCTTACATTCTCATCATCCAGACTTTGATTCATTTCTGAATACGCCACCATCATCATACCTTTTTCTGGATAAAAATATTGAATCTCGTCTGTTGAGTTTTCCCCTTTCTTCCAGGATTCAGGTACTTCGAAAGAATATCCCTTCACTGAAATACTTTGGTTTGTCTCTGAGTTAAAATCGTTTGTAATGACTTTTCCGCCACATCCAGCCAGTAATCCGAAACACATACACATAACCAGTATTGCACTTAGTATCTTCTTCATTCGCATCCTCCCTCTACTGTATCCAAAACCACCACAACTTTATTGTAATCCATAACTCCACTGTACGCAATAAAATCATACAAAAATACCACCTGCCATTACTGACTGGTGGTTACCGTTTTTTTTTATTGCTAATCCGGATAGGTATTCGGCGGGTGTTCCCATTCCCGCATTTCTTTTGACCCTGAGGGTGCGTAGCAGCACATTCCCTACTTCAAATATCATTTCGTTTACAGTAGAAAGACTTCTTTGGCGAGCGTGCCTACTCTCGCATCTCTTGGTAACCATCTCTGGTGTGTGGCGACACGAATTTTCCACCTCAAAGAAGTCTCTCTATTGTATGTATAATATAACATTTTTATTCTCGTTTGTAAAGAATCTCCTTGTTTCTAAGATATTTATTCCAAGTTCTTTCATTGATGTTCAGGAACGTAATAACAGAATTCTTAAACTTCGGGTTATCTTCTGGAGTTATAATCCTTAATACCAATTGGAATTTTTGTCCATTATCTGTAATTTCTTTTAAAATAGTAGCCGTGTTTGGTTTATTTGCTTTAATAATATAATCGGGTTCCAAAATAATGTCTGCCATATAAGAACGAAATCTCTCATAATCATTCGGATGTCGTTCCTTTATATGCTGGATTCTCTCATCCGTAATAACAACCTCGTCTGTTATTATCTCCTCTGTTATGCACCTATATATGTTTTTATCAATCCTGCCAATAGAATGCACATCTTTTACCTCTTTCGTATTTGCTGACTCAATTATAACAGAATCCTTCTCTTTAGCAATGTTTTTTCCATTCTTTTCTAACTTTCTAGCAGTTGCTACAGGCTTTCCACTTTTAGTTACTCTTCCAAGTCCATCGATATATACCCGTTCCATCTGCTCTGGAAGCTCCATCCTCTTTGAAAACTCCCGGTACTGTCGTAACGTATTGATGTATCTTGCCTGTGACGCAGAGATATCTTCTGCATTCCCACCAGATTTTTTTAAGAGAGAAATATCCTCCCGATACTTCCGCATCTGAGTTTCCATCTGGCGTTGCTTCTGCGTTGCCTGATATGCATTGTACGATTTTCCCTGCCAGTTCCTCTCTATCTTCTCACGGGCTTCCATCTCTTCAAGCTGCTGGTCAGAATATGTCCGCACGGATATCCCCGGAATAAATGCATTATAACTGTGGTAGCAATTCGCTCCACACAATCCAGTGACAGTTCCGAGACCGCATACACTTACCAGTTCTTTGTACAAAAACACTTTTCCGCCCCACCAATGCTCTGCTCGGTGCCCGGAATGCCATGTTACCTCATATGTATCGGTTCCAAGGTCTTTTGCTGTCTGCTCATTAATTTTCGCATTCAGTTGATGAACACCTGTCATGACAGCTCTCCTTGCCGCAACAGTTGCCCTGTTGCTGTATCCGGATGCATAACCTACGGTTCTTATTCCGCTTGCAGTCATATTCTTTACTACGCGCCGTAATACGCTTCCATAATCATACGCCCCACTTGCAATATCCATGCAAGCGTTATCCAGATACTTCTGGTAATACTCGGAAATTGGGGTGAATACTTTCTTTATGCCATAATCGACCATAAAACCCATTGACCCGGTAATATTGCTTAATTCGTTCTTTGTCTGATTAATTATGGAACTTACAAGTATCTGTAGCTCATCATTTTCTTCATAAGGAATGAATTCTGCATTTAACTTTGTATAGATGCCTTCATTCCTCGCATACGCTTCCGTAATGACCTTTTCATATATCCTCTGGATCTCCAAATCCGTTAGCCCTGTCAAGCGTTTTATCTCACTTTCAATGAACTCTGTCGTCCCGCCAAGCAATCTGTACTTATTAATCAGATAATCCGTCGTTGAGGTAATTTCTCCAGCAATCTGGATTCTTCGGACAACATCTTCCATGATACGCTGCTGTAGTCCGTACATCATCTGCTCTATTTTTTGTGGAATCTTTTCCATTTCTTCCGGGCTCATAATCTCTCACCTATTCCATTGCTGCTTCAGGGTCGGATTCTTCCGCAAGTTTCAACATTTTTATTGCCTGCTCCTTCGTTTCGTTGAACCGTCTCATGCGGTATTCAATAAGCCCAACAGCACCAGTACCTAAATCCGCCCGCAGCTGCTCTATCTCATACTTCTTATCCACAATCAATGAATCATCCCAATCGCAGGACGTTTCTACTCTTCCAGCCGGTACTGTTCCATCGATGGTAAGCCACGCATCAATCGCCGCAACAAGTGTTGTTATGGAATGCGAAAGGCTGTTCTGAATGGACTTTACTGTAGAATAAGAACGCTGCTTGCTGGCCTTGATTTCCTCGGCAGTCTTATCAACATTCTGTGGGTCCGACAGCGTTCCATAAGCAAGCCCACTGTTGAATTCGACCTTCTGAACAATACGGTTGTATCCATTAAAAAAGCTCTCGTCTCTTATTTCCGGAGAATATGCATTAAAAAATGGGCTCCCATCCTTAGCTGCTACATTAGGTCCCATCGCATGATACAATCTTTCTTTTCCTTTCGGAAGTATTGTATTTCCATCTCTATCCCTCTTAAAAAATTCATCCGCTGCCTGAATCGCTGTTTCCTTGGAGCGATATTCCCACAGCGTCGCTCCATACTGCTCATCGGCATCCTGAATCTGATTGACCGCCCTCGCATAAACTGAAACGCCAAGAGGGGAATCCATGTCAATATTGTTCGCGAGAGGAATTTTGAAGTAGGAGAACAGTGTTCCTTCCGCGTTTTTCCATTCAACAAATGGCTCAATATCTTTCCATTCATTAATCTCATCCAAGGAAATTTCCTGCCCGAGATTAATAATATCATCCGTTTTTACGAGCGCCTCGTGGCTTACAAATGCGCGGTTCACAATCCGGTATGTTTCCCCGTCATATTCCTGATATTCCAGCCTAGTATATAATTTCTTCCCGACACGCTTGAATTCTGGAAAGATAACCGCCGTGATATCTCCTGAGCTGTTAAAACCCACTGGATAAAAGTCTCCAGCCCTCACAATATCTATCTCTATACCATTACAGGAAAGATACGGCTTGAACACGATTCCGCCCATCGCGCATGCATATTCCACATTCTTCTGCAAATCGCATAGGAACCCCTGCATGCACTGGCTAATAAAGTCTGCTCGGGGACTTCCTGTTATGCTCACTTTTGATTCCATAGTTACGAGTCTTGCCATCTCAGCAGATATGGACGCGGGAAGGTTCAGCCCCTTTACATCCTCACCGATCCAAGGGGATTTGTTCATGTACATCTTCGTCCATGCGTATATTGCTTTCGCCATCCGCTTAGACACTGCAATGTCAACTCCCATTGCCTTTTTTATTGTTTCATACTGTATCAACTGCTATCACCCCTTTCCGATACAGGCAGCATATATACGATCATTCTCCACATACCCATACACAGATATCGTGTTCCATCTTCGGCATGGTCTGACTCTTTCACTGGAACTTCTTTCCCTTTTTCGATGCTCCTTGCATCGTATTGATACAGTCCCATTTCCTTTATGAGCCACTTCTGTTCAGAACTTATCAACATTTTTCCGAATGTAAGTAGCTTTTGTACACGGCTGATTCCGAGTTTTACATCATTTTGCGCAGGAACAACCGGAATATGAGGGATAATTCGCCTAACCTCTTCGATTAATCCTGCCGCAGACGGGTCGATAAATATATAGCTTACTACCCGATTATATTCCTTTTCAAGCCCCTCACAGAATGCTTTCATATCATTCGCATACTCCGATGGGGATTTCTGCTTTCCTTCATCACGGCCGCAATGGTAATATTCTTTCAAGCCCCGAAGTGCCTGCACCTCATAATCTATTCCAAATGCCTCAAATACAGTAGGGTTTTGCTGCCCATAATCCACTCCGATTCCTATCTCCCCAATTGATTTTCTAGATTCCTCACTGTAATCCTCCGGATTGTACACGTGTTTTTCTGAGTTGAACATATAATAAATCAAGTCATCCACTCTTGTAGACTCCCCGAGCCACACCCATCGATACATTTTTAAGTCCGAAGATTTCATTTCTTCAGCAGAATCAATCAAATCCTGCCCGAGCCATTTTACAGGAACATCCCGATAATCGGTATGGATGTGAATACAATCGTCACGCTTCTCCATCTTCTTGCACCACTCGTTAATTGGTGCGTTTGGATTCTTCGGTGGATTGTACAGGTAAATCATTTGAAACCCACCGGAGTTCCCGCGGACAAATGTTGCCTCGATATTTGACAGCTCATCTTCTCCCTCACCATCATCGAAGAACTCTGTCAGCTCATCTAAGATAACCAGCTTTATCGGCTTGTTCTCATCAATGATACCCTTTGTATCATCAATTCCGTCAGAACCAGAGAAGTACATCGTCGTTCCATATTTTTTGTAGGTAATCTCCATCGGAGATTTTGTAATCAGAAATTTACTTTTCGGTATCTGTAGCCGGTTGATTCCCCGTAGCATTTCCTTGTACACCGTCTTCCGCAGCTTATTATGATGCTTACGGAGCACTACAACAGAGCCATGTGCGTCTGAGACTAATTGATAATCTGCTCTGATTGCAGCATAACTGGACTTCGTGCCGGCACGCCCAGAAGTTAAGATGATATGCTTAATTTTCGTGTTGTTGAATATCGGAAGATACTTCGGTATCACGATGTCCGATATTCTGACCTGCTTCTTTTGGCGCATCATTGATTATCTCAACTCCTTCCTCGTCTTCCGGTTTGTTGTCACGTCTCAGACGTTCTGTATTAGCTTTCATCTGCTCAATGCGTGCTTTCTGTTCTTCGCTCGCAGAATCCCAGTCCTTATTCAGAAGTTCATCATACTGCTTAATCATACTTCGAAGCTCCGACTGTGCTTTCGCTTGTGCTGCCAAAAACGATGCCTGCTTATCCCATGCGTACTGGATCTCCCATTTTTCACCAGATACATTTCCACGCTTCTTTTCAATCTTCGATTTGGTTTTATCGTCTTTATCCTTGACGAACATAATCTGCTGTGCCCGGATGATTGCCGTGTATGCCAGTTTTATCTGGTCCCACAGCAAGTCAAGCGGATCTGAATCATCCATTGCATTAAAAAGCTCCAGCGTATCTTCTGGAAGATACCTGGAGAAGAGACCATGCTTTTTTGCATTTTGATTTCCTTTCGGTGCACCGTGACCGACAGCGTTCTTGTTGCCCGGTTGTGCACCAAGTTTCCTTTTCCGGGGTGCACCCCGAGAAGTATTAGAGGGTGCACCCTCATCGATAAAAGATGCACCTTTCTTTTTAAGTTTTGACCATCCATATCGCTTAATCCACGACTTAATTGTATTTAGACTGGTATCATATTTATCAGCAAGCTGCTTAGGAGTAACACCAGATAAATAATCATTCTTTATCATTTCCTTAACATCTTCCACATCACCACCTCTCATTTCATAGTTTTCTTTCAAATGGATACTGCTGGAATCGAACCTGCACCGCCCGGTTATGAGCCGGGTGCTCTGACCAACTGAGCTAAGTATCCTGATTTTTGTGCAAGAGAAAAGAGACACCGAAGTGCCTCTTTGTCTATTGGCAAGGTACACAAAAAACGCCCCGTATCTCCTACAGGACGTTCTTCGCTGGTTTTGTATGAGGGGGTTACAATCAGAATCTTGTTCTAACTGTTCCAGAATAATTATAGCATACATAAAATGTTAATTGTGTTAATCTTTCAGATATTTGCTTATTATTTGCGAGATTCTTCCTCGGCTGTATCCCACCTCTTCTGCGACCTCCCTCTGCTTCATCCCGTCTATGTACGTGAGTTCAAATATCTGCCTGTCCACACTGTCCGGAATTTCCGCTATAAACTGCTCTATCTCAGTAATGAGCATCTCCACCTGCTCCCTACGCTGCTCCTTGATGCGCACCTGTTTGTCAATCTCATCCGCTTCCTTCGGTTCATCCATCAGTACACTTGTCCGAACCTCTGTGTAAGGGAAATCCCTGCTTGAGCCGGTAACCTTCCCCATCACGACAGGAACATTCTCCTGACGCTCATATAACTTATCCAGCTTCTTATCAATTAGTTCTAGCTCTTTCTTCAAAGGTCTTAGCTGATTAAGCTTTGCTTTGTCCACTGGCATCCACTCCAATCTTATACCTCTCTGCCAAATACTCAGCCACGCTCTTATGCTCTATCTGTTCCCCCTGCACCTGTACCATCTTCCTTGCCTGGTACGCCGGGCGGTGGAAGTCAGCCAATGCCTTTTCATCCGGCTTACGCTCCGCCATATGCGTGGTTTCCGTCTGCCGTATCACAGCTGCCTTCTGTTTCCGCTCCCGCTCGTTCTGTCGTTTCCGTCTCATGTTGTCTCACCCCTTTGTTTGTTCTGTACCGACTGGCTTTATGTGCCAATCAAATGCTCCCGGTGCTATTTGATTTATAATATCCGACATCGCCACACCTACTCCTCCTCCGCATTATTGCAGTACACAAGCAAATGCTCTGCAATCTGACGTAAATCTGATTTTGAATACCGATTTACCACGGATGTATCTCCAAGGTATCCTTTGAAAAGCTTATTCTCATAAACACAGGTATCATGAATCAATAAATCAGCCACTTTTATCGGCTCTGTAGGGAACTCCACAACCCGTTCCATAGGC
>DCKD01000076.1 GCA_002320245.1 Lachnospiraceae bacterium UBA1683 | reverse complement strand
TTGCTACTTCATTGTTTCAAACTTCCTCATCCTCCTTTCGTAACAGTTCAGCCTTCCGGCAGAACTGTTACGCATCCTGCCATTTTGAATTTAGTCCAGATAAATCGGCGGCTCATAATCCTTTCCAAGCAATGCCTTCTTCCGCTCCTGATAGCCAAGAAATGCCCACTCTGTCATATCTGTCCACTTATGCTGTGTACGGTCATATACCTGCACATATCCGATTCTGTTCGGATGCATCCGCACACTGTTAGACTGATATTCATGTCCCGTGTACGGGTTCAACTCTCCAACCAACAAATCTTCTTTGACATCTTCATGCTTAATAACCGGCTCGAAATCATCGGAATCCGGTGTGATCGGGGATTGTGTCTTCTTCTCTTCTGCCGGCGTCTCCGCTTTCACCTCTTCCTGTCTCGAAACATTCTTTCTTCTCAGGAAAATACCGCCTGAACGGAAACGGTCTTTCTTCCTCGCATGATCCTCCTGCCGCGGCTCCCTGGCAGGAGCTGCTTCTGTTTCCGCCACCACCGGCTGTCCTTCCGGTACGCCGTAAGCCGTTTCCGGTTCGGACTGCGGTATGGCATTCTCTTCTGCGCTTACAGATTCATCCGGGCTCTCTGCCTGCCCTTCGGAAAGTTCCTCTCCCTCCGTTGTATCCATGATGGTATCTGCCGATATACCGTCCTCTGAATATGCTTCCTCTCCCGCTTCTTTCGGCGTCTCTGCTGTTATCCCTGACGATTCCTGCATCGGTATCTCTGCTTCAGCCTCTTCCGCATCCATCACAGACTCTTCTACTGCGGACTGCACATCCCCTTCCGTAACCGGTTCTCCTGCTTTCACCGTTTCCTCCAGCTCGTCCAGCTCCTCGTGAATCTCATACAATTCTCCAATTGTCATATCACGTTCTTCTCCTGCCGGCTGATTTTTGACAGCTTTCACAGGTTCCGCCATCGGTTGCTGTGCAATCACTTTTTCAGGCTCTCTATCCTTCAGTTTTGCCTGATTCGCATACTTCACTGCCGCGTCTTCCACAACCTGTGCGTCCTCTGAACCTTCCATCGGAAAGATACTCAGATAAAACGGGCATCCGAGTATTGCCGCAATCAGCCGCATATCCTGCTCCTGAAAATTATCTCTTCCCAGTCTCTGCGTCAGGTTCTGCCGCGACATCGCTTTCCCTGTACGTTCTTCAATCAGTCTTGCAAGCTGCTTGATTGTCATCCCCTTTCTGCTCAACATAATCTTGACCTGTTCCCCAAATGTCAGATTTTCCATGGTGCTCCTCCTGTTCTCCACTTTTTCCAATGCGCTGCGGCGGAATCCTCTGCCTTCGCGTCTCCTATAAGGTCGTTCTCAAGCGAACTATAGAAACATAATAATTGCTTCATAAACCAATCGTTTTCTTTGTTTTCTATTCTAGCAAATTGATTTTTGAATGTCAACCGCCGGCAATTTCGACACTTCGTCAATTTCTTCCAGAAATTTCCTTCTGTCAACAATTTTCGGTGTGATTTCCGGTCCTCCGTGTAACAGGACATAAAAAGCCCGCCTAAAGGCGAGCTTAGCAAAGCAGACAGTAACAGTAATTAAAGATATAATACTTTCCTTATAGATTTTTTTAATATAGCCATCCCGCGAAAGGAGCAATACACTAGCGTTTTGTCTTCATCGCAATCATGTCTCCGAATAGCGGAGTTGGCATACCAAAACCACCTGATACATCCACGATCTGTCCTGTAGTGTATGCGGAATCATCACTTGCAAAGTATAGTACCGTTCCTGCTATTTCTTCCGGCTGTCCCATTCTCTTGATAGGAATATGTTTCAGGAAGAACTCTCGGAATTCCGGCGACAAATTACCCGATACTGCCTCCGTTGCCGTCATCCCCGGAAGTACCGCATTGCAACGAATGTTATCTCTTGCGCACTGGGTTGCAATCAGTTTCGTCAGATAGTTGATTGCAGCCTTACTGGTTCCATATGCAATCTGTGAAATGTCCGGACAGATACCTCCTACGGATGAAATATTGATAATACTTCCTCCACCGTTTGCTGCCATATGTGGAATCACTGCCTGCGCCGTCATAAATACGCTTGCAAGATTCATATCAATCGTACCAATATACTCATCATACTTTGTTGTCTTAATGTCCTTATCCTTCTGTGGATCGGAAGTTCCGAAATTATTGACCAGTACATCGATCCTTCCTTCTCTCTTGATTACTTCCTCAATCATAGAAGCATAAGTTTCCTTCCTCGATGCATCATTATACACGGTCTTTACATTGCATCCCTCGTTATTCAGTTCTTCTGCTCGTGCAGCTGCTCTCTCCATATTTCTTGCTCCGATATAAACAACCGCACCTTCTCTTGCCAGACGCTGCACACATGCAAGTCCTATCCCTCGTGTTGCTGCGGTTACAACTGCAACTTTCCCTTCTAATGACATAATAGTACATCTCCTTTCTCTCTATCGCGTTTCCTAATTACTACATTATCACAATTTTCCAAAATGTTAAGCGAAATTTTAATTTTATGGGGCAATCAAGATACCTACTTCCCCAGATATTCTTCCAGCGTAATGCCCTGTTCTGTAATCTCTTTTGCCGCATCTTTTCCCACATACCGATAATGCCACGGCTCATACACGATGCCTGTCGCATCCGATTTATCTGACGGATACCGCAGAATGAAACCATACTTATAGCAGTTTTCCGCCAGCCACTGTGACTCTTCTGTACCCGCCTGCTGGTCATCCAGTTCCCCGTATTCCCCGGAAGTGATATCCAGCGCAAGTCCGGTCGAATGTTCGCTTGTTCCCGGAACCGCCACGGATTTCTCAGTCTCTTCATACGCCTCCAGTGGAGTCTTCCCCTGTGCAATCCAGTCGGACATCGTCTGGTTAAAGACTTCTCTCTGATCGTTATAATCACGGTAGCCGGACACGATATACAGGTTCATACCCGCATCTTTCGCATCCTGCAGCATCTGGTTTGTCTCATCGGCAATCCGGCTGTCTACAGACTCATCCTCTTCAATGGCAGTCAACTCCGGAGTATAGGACGTATCCACCGGATGGGAGCTGTTCACAAGGACAAGACACCAGTCATCTGCATCTGATGCAAGCTGCTCTGCATTTTTCTTCGCAATATCGGCAGCGGATTCCCCTGCCTGTACTTCCTTCAACTGTTTTTCCAGTTTCTTATTTTCTTCCTTCAGCTCTGCCCCTGCCGTCTGCAGCTCCTTCTGTTTCTTCTTCACTGCGGATCGCGCGCCTCCTGCCATAATCAGCATCCCGAACAGTACCCCGACAATGATTCCTACGCATAACACCTTCACTAACCTGTATTTGATTCTCTGGTTAACAGCCAAAATAACTCTCCTATCTTTTAATGTTTCATGTATCTTACTTCAAATGTCTCAATCGTAATCGCTTTGTTGAACAGGCGTCCCTGTACATAGTCACATCCCAATTCCTTCATCACATTCAGTTGATCCTGTGTCTCCACGCCGCAGGCGTAAACCATCGCCCCCACACGGCGGCAAATATCGATAACCGCTTTTGCCACAATCCGGCTGCGGCTATTTCCAACAATATTGGATACGATACCCTTGTCCAGCTTCAACCCATCGAACTCCATAATCGACAGAATGGACACGCTGGAATCCTTTGCCCCAAACTGGTCCAGCAGAACGCGTACATTCGCCTTCCGGATTTTGTTGCTTGTCTCTGCAAGCATCTCCGGATTCATCTCGTGATTCGTCTCTGCCACCTCTACCTGCAGATATTCACAGGAAACATGATATTTTTCAATAAGCTGGAGAATCTTATCACCCACACGCTCATGGCGGAGTGTCGCTCCCGCAAAATTTACCGATATCGGAAGCATCGGCATATCTTCATTTTCCCATTTCCGCAGTGTCTTGCACACCTCTTCAAACACATACAAGTCCAGATACTGAGACAGCCTCGTCTCTTCCAGAAGTGTCAGGTAATTTCCCGGATTCACGATTCCGAGGTCTTTGTGGTGGTACCGCACGACTGCCTCCGCGCCGACTACTTCCTCTGTCTCGGCATCCATCACCGGAATCAGGCATACGATAAAATGTCCGTTCTTGATATCATCCAGCAAATCCTGCTTGATAATCGGCTCGTGATGTCCTTTTTTCAGGTTCTTATAATACTTTCTTTTTTCCCTTCGCATCATATTCTCTGCATCGGACACAAGATTATCCACATTGATGTCAATCTTCTCCCATGCATACCCCATCGTCACCAGCCCCAGGCTGATATTATCCAGCTTTTCATTTGCGCCGTGCACACGGTTCATAAAATCCTCATAGGAAACATTTTCCGAAAGGGCAAGGTACTCGTCCCCTGTCAGCCGGAATACCATAGAACCTTTGAAGAACTCCTCCAGCACTTCACCGACGCGGATTACAACCTCATCCCCGTATTCCCGTCCAAACTCCTTGTTAAAATTTTTCAGCCCGTTAATATCCACCGACACCGCGCCGAGGGACTTCAGTTCCTCTTGATTCACACCTGACAGATATCCTACCAGACTATTGCGGTTCAGCAGTCCGGTCAAATCATCATGGTAACTCAGGTACTCCTGCTGCCGCTGCATCTTCTGCAGGACGATTGTCTGCGAAATATATGGAATCAGCGCACGCAAAAATTCCAGGCTGCAGCCTCCCCGGTGTACATTTACCGCCGCAAGAACCGCCGTCTGGTTTTCCTCCAGTTCATGAAAGACGCTATAGCTGTCCTCAGTCGTATCTGTAATCTCCTGTCTGAGCCACTTCGGATACTGGTCCGGAGACAACATCTTAATACGGTCGCGCTGCCACGGGATATTCTCGGCGCACCACTCATATATCGTGAGAATCTCTTCCCCATCCATTTCTACATAATATGCATACTCTGAGTCATAGTAATCTCGGACTGAACTCAGTGCCTCGTTCATAATCTCTATTATAGAACGCATTTTTTGCTTTTCATTCATATAAATATCTCCCCATTGCCACTTCAGATAAAATTATGATGCTGGGGACAAAAGGTATTTTGACCCCTTTGATACATGGATTGCTCCGCATTTCATGCCCCCGCAATCCAAAAAACATTCGAAATTCGCCCTAATCGGGCTACTAGTGTACTGAAAATTCATTCTGTGCTATTTAACTGAAAGTGAATGAGACAGTGCGCTAGCATCAAAATTATTTTAGTATAATCTATCGAAAAATGCAATATAAAAAGATTTCATAGGGACGTTACAGCCCCGAAACAGGCGAAAACCTGAAAAAGGGCGCAAGCAAAACGCTTACGCCCCTCCTTCAATCCAATGCCGATATACAGCATTTTTATTTTTATACCAAACGTTTTCCGCTGTTGGAAACCCGCAGACGGTTCATTGCACGTGCAAGAGACGCCTGTGTATGGTAGTACTCCTGAATGCTCTGTTTCTGGCGGAGCTGTTCTTCGGCACGCTCCCTCTGCTCCTGTGCATGGCGCACGTCGATTTCCTCCGGGCGCTCTGCTGTCTGTACAAGCATTGTCACACGGTTGTTGACAATTTCCATGAATCCACTTCCGACTGCAACTTCAGCCCATTCCCCGGGTTCTTTTTCCATACGGGCGATACCGACTGCAACTGCGATGACCATATTTTCATGATTCGGCAGGACGCCGACTTCTCCGCCGTCCCATGCCGGAATGATAATCTGCCGGCAGCGTCCCTCATAAAACACACGGTCGCTTGCTACGATTTTCAGACCAAATGTATCCATAATCAGCACTCCTTTACTCTGCCGCTGTCATAGATTTCGCTTTCTCAATGACATCGTCGATAGTTCCCACATTGAAGAATGCATTTTCCGGATATTCATCCATCTCGCCGTCAATAATCATCTTAAATCCACGGATTGTCTCCTTGAGCGGTACATATTTTCCGGAAATTCCGGTAAATGTCTCTGCCACGAAGAACGGCTGTGACAGGAATTTCTGAATTTTTCTCGCTCTCATAACGGTCGCTTTATCCTCGTCAGAAAGTTCTTCCATACCGAGGATGGCAATGATATCCTGAAGTTCCTTATATTTCTGCAAAATTGCAGTTACCTGGTTTGCCACTCTGTAATGTTCTTCCCCTACAATATCCGCCTCCAGAATACGGGAGTTAGATTCCAGCGGGTCCACGGCGGGATAAATCCCCTGCTCTACGACCTTACGGGAAAGTACGGTTGTCGCATCCAGATGTGCGAATGTTGTTGCCGGAGCCGGGTCAGTCAGGTCATCGGCAGGCACATAAACGGCCTGCACCGATGTAACGGAACCATTCTTTGTAGATGCGATTCGCTCCTGCAGCTCGCCCATCTCAGTTGCCAGTGTCGGCTGATAGCCGACCGCGGAAGGCATACGTCCAAGCAGGGCGGAAACCTCGGAACCGGCCTGTGTGAAACGGAAAATATTGTCGATGAACAGCAGCACATTCTGATGTTCCTCGTCACGGAAATACTCCGCCATTGTCAACCCTGTCTCAGCGACACGCATACGGGCTCCGGGCGGCTCGTTCATCTGTCCGAATACCAAAGCAGTTTTCTCCAGTACTCCGGATGCCTTCATCTCACTCCAAAGGTCATTTCCCTCACGGGAACGCTCTCCGACACCTGTGAAAATGGAATATCCGCCGTGCTCCGTTGCAACGTTCCGGATTAATTCCTGAATCAATACAGTTTTACCTACACCGGCACCGCCGAACAGACCAATCTTACCACCTTTGGCGTATGGCGCCAGAAGGTCGATAACTTTAATACCTGTCTCAAGAATCTCTGCAACCGGGCTCTGTTCCTCAAAGCTCGGAGGGTCCCTGTGGATTACCCATTTCCGGGTATCCTCTTTTATTTCTTCACCATCATCGATGGTTTCTCCCAGCACATTGAACAATCTGCCGAGTGTCTGCTCTCCGACCGGAACCTTGATTCCGGCGCCTGTAGCAGTTACTTCCATATCTTTATGGAGACCTTCGCTGGCAGCCAGCATCAGGCAGCGCACTTCATTATTTCCAAGATGCTGCGCAACCTCCATGACACATGTTTTGCCATTGTTTTCCACTTTCAGTGCATCTTTGATGTTTGGAAGGTTTCCATCTTCAAATACCACGTCAACGACAGGTCCCATAACCTGTACAATTCGTCCTTTATTCATATGCTAATCTCACTTCCTTTTCCGCTTCTGCGCGTTTGCGCCGCTGCAAACCTCGGTAATCTCCTGCGTGATTGCAGCCTGTCTGGCTCTGTTATATTCAATAGAAAGTTCTCTGATAATATCCTGCGCGCTGTCTGTCGCTGACTGCATCGCAGTCATACGTGCATTATGCTCACTTGCATATGCCTCGACCAGACATCCATACACCATACCGACAATATAATTCGGCACGATGCTGTCCATGACAGCGTCAGCGGAAGGATACAGTGCGATTGCCTCACGCTGTACATTGAGCGGCATTTTCATTTCATTAAATGAGCTCCGCTCCAACGGAAGCAGCCGTACCTTTTCTACCTCTGACGAAATGGAATTCTCCATCCGTGTATAAACGATATAGACTTCATCCAGCTCCCCATTGTCAAACTGGTCAAGAAGAGTCGCTGCAATATCCCTTGCCCGGTGCATCGTCGGTTTCTGGACGGTATACTGGAAATTCGTGTCAATCTCTACTCCGCGTTTTGCAAAATAATGTCTGCCAAGCTCTCCGACTACGAACAGCTTGTGTTCTCCCGGACTGTCAAGAATCTCTTCTTCCACCTTAACAACATTATGGTTATAGGCTCCTGCCAGACCTTTATCCGCAGTGACAACGATGGATGCAATCTTTCGTTTCTCTGCCGGAATCTCTTCCCGAAGATCAAAATACCGGTGTTCCAGCTCCGGCACATGCCGGAGGATACG
This sequence comes from Lachnospiraceae bacterium UBA1683, assembly GCA_002320245.1. GTDB lineage: Bacteria > Bacillota > Clostridia > Lachnospirales > Lachnospiraceae > Schaedlerella. The sequence goes on along the minus strand of DCKD01000076.1, from coordinate 47,719 downwards.
GGAGATTTCTCCCTGCATCCCATAAAAATATGGCTCTGTATCAGACAGTTTTTTCTTTGCCTGACGCATTTTTGTCGAAGAAATCATATACATGGCATTTGTAATCTTCATCGTGTCTTTCACACTGTTGATTCGAGTCTGTATTTCTCTGATATTTGCCATATTAACACCTGCTCTTCTTGAATTCCTTCGCAGCCTCCACAATCTTTTCAGCCAGTTCATCGGACAGGACCTTCGTCTCTTCGATTTCCTGTGCGAGTTCCGGATGTGCACTTGCAAAATAGTGCAGCATACCTGCCTGGAATTCTTTTATCTTTGCTGTTTCAATACCAAGCATTACTTTATTTCTGGCGGCGCACAATGTAATGACTTTCTCTGCCAGTGACATTGGCTGTCCAAGCGGCTGTTTTAACAGCTCCATCAGACTGCTGCCATATTCCAACTGCTCCTTTGTAGCAGCATCCAAATCGGAGCTGAACTGTGTAAACACTTCCATCTCCCGGTACTGCGCCAAATCAATACGGACACTTCCCGCTGCCTTTTTCATTGCCTTCGTCTGTGCGTCTCCACCTACACGGGATACAGACAGACCGACATTAACAGCCGGCCTCATACCGGAGAAGAACAAATCACTTTCCAGGAAAATCTGTCCGTCTGTGATGGAAATAACATTGGTCGGAATGTAAGCTGATACATCACCGGCCTGTGTCTCAATAATCGGAAGGGCTGTGATAGATCCTCCGCCAAGCGCCTCGCTCAGGCGGCTGGAACGCTCAAGCAGTCTGGAATGCAGATAGAATACATCCCCTGGATATGCCTCACGTCCGGGTGAACGTCCAAGCAGCAGAGACAGTGCACGGTATGCAACCGCATGTTTTGATAAATCATCATACACAATGAGCACATCTTTTCCCTGATGCATGAAATGTTCTGCCATCGCGGTTCCCGCATATGGCGCAATGTACTGCAGCGGCGCGCAGTCGCTCGCCGTGGATGCCACAACAATCGTGTAATCCATCGCCCCTGCTGTCTTAAATGTATTTACTACTTTGGCAATGGTAGATGCTTTCTGTCCGATTGCTACATATACGCAGATAACATCTTTGCCTTTCTGGTTCAGAATCGTATCCGTCGCAATGGAAGTCTTTCCTGTCTGACGGTCACCGATAATCAGCTCACGCTGCCCGCGTCCGATTGGGAACATGGCATCAATGGAAAGGATACCTGTCTCCAACGGCACGCTTACAGATTTGCGGTCAATGATTCCCGGAGCCTCATTTTCGATTGGGCGGTAATCATCTTCCTCGATTTCTCCCGCCCCGTCAATCGGAGCCCCCAGTGCATTGACAACTCTCCCGATAAATTTTTCTCCAACCGGAACACCGGCCTTTTTCCCTGTCCGGGCAACCTTTGTCCCTTCTTTGATCTCTGTATCATGGCCAAACAGAATACATCCGATTGCATCTTTCTGGATATCCTGTACCATTCCCTTCAGACCGTTTTCGAAGGTAACAATTTCCCCGTACATGGCGTGATCAATTCCGTAAATAGTCGCAATGCCGTCGCCGACTGTAATTACGGTTCCGACTTCGCTGTCTTTACTAATCTGATCAAAATTCTCTATTTCATTTTTCAGAATAGAAATAATTTCTTCTGAATTGATTGAACTCACCTTGTTCACCTCCAGGTCAATTTTTGGTAATTTTTTGTTCTAGTCGTGTCAGCCTTCCCTTCAGGCTCCAGTCATACTCGTCATTGCCGGCACTTAAGATAAATCCTCCGAGGAGGCCCGCATCTTCAACGACTTGAATCTGTGCGGATGACTTCTGATATTTGCTGCAAAGGAATGCTTTCATCTTTTCAAGCTGTTCCCCGCTTGGAGGCTCCACGCAGGTCAGTACGGCATGCATAACCTGCTCCTGCTCATCGCAGTATGCATCGTAAGCGGCAAAAATCTCTCCGAGAAAATCCATGCGCTGATATCTGCATGCGACTTTCAGGAAATTTCTCATGCTCTCCGGAAAAATCTGGTCAATAACACGCATTTTTGTTCCAAAAGCAATGGTCGGGTTGATAAACACTTCCCGAAGCTGCGGAACTTCTGCAAATATATCTTTTGTTTTCTGTATGTCTCCTTTTGGAACCGCTAGCCCATACAATACACTGGCATAACGCACTGCCGCTGATGAGCGGTACATCCTTTTAGTCGGTGTCTGTGTTTCCATGAGCCTCACCTACTCCTTCCAGAAACTGATCATAAATCCCTTTGTTTCCTTGGTTCTCTGTCTTTTCATCAACAATCTTCCTGGCTGCCTGCATCGCAAGTCCTGCAATTTCACTCTGTAATGCATTCATTGTCTGCTGGCGCTCCGCCTCGATTGTCCTCTTCGCAGTCTCCATCATGGTTCCGGCTTTTTCATCTGCCTCGCTTAAAATGCGGTCATACTCCGCTTTTGCATCCACACGGGCCTTATCCACAATCTGAATGGACTCTTCCCTTGCCCCTGTCAGAGCTGCTTCATATTCTGCCTTCAGTTTCTCTGCCTCGTCCTGTGTATCACTTGCGTTCTGAAGACCGTCTGCAATCATTTTCTCACGCTTTTCCATAATACCCATGACCGGCTTGAATAAGAACTTTTTCAGTAAAAGATAAAAGACAACAAGGTTGATAATGGTATAGAGAAGGCTTGCATTAAACTGTATCACCTGTCCCACCTGCCTTTCTTCTTTACTCGTTTTCTTATTTCAGCATTAAGATAATCAACAGACCAATGATAAAACCGTAAATAGCTGTCGCCTCTGCCAGCGCACAACCAAGAATCAGGTTCTTGCTGATTTTGCTCTCAGCTTCCGGCTGCCTTGCAATAGCGTCTACCGCTTTCCCTGTTGCAATACCAATTCCTACACCTGCTCCTACACCTGTTAAAACTGCGATACCTGCTCCAATTGCAATAATTGTTCCCATAATACTTATTCTCCTTTTTCTAAAAATGATTTGTGGAACCGTCTTGACCCTTGTCAAGCCGTAGCGCGGCATATTTCTTCACAATACCCCGCTTTACTCTTGCTCTTCATTCATAAAAAGCGCTGTTAAAAATACAAATACATAAGCCTGCAAAAATCCATCGAATATATCGAAATAAAAACTAAATGGGATAGGGACCAGAATCGGGACTACTGCTTTCAGAAGTTCCATAATAACAAATGCTCCCAACACATTACCAAATAAACGCATACAAAGCGACAGCGGCCGGATTACAATCTCCAGCACCATAATCGGCGCGACAACCGGTACCGGTCGGGCAAAATGCTTTACCCAATGTTTTAATCCATTTTTTTGTATTCCGGAATATTCAATGAGACACATACTCATAATAGCCATGCCTGCTGTAACATTGATGTCTTTTGTCGGCGGCTTAAAACCGAAAAGACCGATGATATTGGAGATGCCGATATAAATCAGGACGGTAATCAGATATGGAATGTATCTTTTGTTTTCTTTTCCCATAACATCTTCAAAGAAGTTCTGCGCCCAGCCAATCGCGGACTCAAGAACAAGCTGGAACTTACCGGGATTCTCGACTCTGAGGTTTCTTACAAAAATAATGCACAATCCGACAATGACCGCCATGATAACCCATGTGACGACGACAGATTCTTTTATCTCCCCCAGAACCGGAATGGTAAAAACTGTTTCACAGCTCAGCTCATCCAACAGGCTTTCTGTTAAGTTTTCCGTATCGCTCCCTCCCTTTCTTCTTAAAAATTAAGATGAATATACTCCCAAAGAAAAAATTTGTCAACAATTCCACATCCCCATTTTTCTGCGCCGTCAATGCAGATTTTCTATGATTTTTTTATCCAAAATATCTTTGTTTTTTATGGATTTTTCACATTTTTTCATGCATTTTTTATCCTTGTTTTTCTCAAAAGCAACAAACCACCATTTTTGTCGCCATTGTTTTGTTAATTTTTAACCATACATCATTCTGGATTTTGTGAAATATCGACAAATTTTCTAGCAGTTCAGAACAGCATAAAATGCAAAGGCAGACCGCTACAAGTTCACTTGCATAGGGCTGCATTGGCATTTTGGGATGGGCGGAACGCCCATGAAACCTCAGACAGAAACTGCGCAGCAGCGAATAGCCTGCAACGCAGGCGGGTCTGTGGTCTGCGTTCTGAATGTCCTGTATAGTTACTCTTTTTCTTTCCGTTTTTCCTGTTTCTCCGCCTCCTCTTCTTCTGTAACAATCCGCAGGAAGTCCCTGTCTTCCTTCTTCTGACGCGGCACAAAACGTCTGATGACACGTCCTTTTCCACGATTTTTCACATAAAAGAACCCGATTACAGAAAATACAGTTGCACCGATGAAATTTACAATCAAATCGTTCATCGTGTCAAGCAGACCGATATCCAGATACCCGCCGACGCCAAGTTCCTGTCCCTGCACCGTCACATCGGTAATATTTTTAATCACATAAGGCGCATTTCTCCCTGTCGGATTCAGCAAAACAGAAGATACCGTGTGCACAATGGTGTCCTTCTGCATATCGAACCCTAAAATCTGGTCCATTCCAAACTCGAAAAACTCCCACATTACCCCGATTGTCATTGAGAAACAAAATGCCACAATCGCCATGAACAGCGGAGACAGTTTAAACGTCAGTTTTTCACTCCGGTTCAGCAAATCTACAAGTGAAAATCCGATTGCAGCCGCCAGAAATCCATTCAACGTGTGAAGTACCGTATCCCAGAGCGGAAACACGAGATAGAACTCGCTGATTTCCCCCAGAATCTCTGCGGCAAAAATAAATACAAGAATAATGATTTCAAGCGTTGTCGGCAGCTCTACTTTCAGAGTCACCTGTACAAAACTTGGAACAATCAACAAAAGTAAAGTCAGAATACACAAGAATACGTTCTCGTAATTCCGGTTAAAAATCTGCAGCACCATCATCACAATGACAAGCAGCCGCAGGATAAAATACAACATAAATGAGCTCCTGTGCTCCCGCAGCTCCATCTTCATCGCCTTCCACATTGTTTTCATCCGTCCCTGCCCGCTTTTTCTACTGTTTCCCATAGCCTGCTCCTCTCTCCCTATCTGAGATATCCAATATCATACCTGATTCTGTTTTTATTTGCAACGCGCAAGTGTACTTTACCAATGATACCCTCAGTGGTGCCCCCAACATCTTTCATATGATTACAGCGTCACAAGCCGTAAGTAGTTCTGACGCTCTAATCTTAATATTTGTTGTAGAAAAAAAGGACATAACGAGTTACCATAGAAAATATATTAGACTTACAAACAGTTACAGCCGCGTGTCAATCAGATTACACAGGCCGGTTAATCTTAATAACGAGGTGAATTGAATGCCCAATCATCCATTTTCATTTGAAATCATATACAGCAGCAGAAAAACACTTGCCATTCAGGTCACTGCGGATGGCAAGGTCAGAGTACGCGCTCCAATACAGACTCCCCGCGCAGTGATTGAACGGTTTCTCACAGAAAAAGAAACATGGGTTTTGAAACATATGGAAGAAGCTGCCCGAAATCCCCGTCCGGACACACCGCCTCTTGATGCAGCCACACGGCGGAGATATATTGCAGCCGCACGGGATATTTTCACGAAAAAAACAGCGTACTACGCCGCCATTATGCATGTCACCTATGGCCGCATCTCCATCCGGGAACAGAAAACCCGCTGGGGAAGCTGCAGCAGCAAGGGGAATCTGAATTTTAACTGGAGGCTGATTTTTGCCCCGGAAGAGGTCCTGGACTATATCGTTGTGCATGAACTTGCACACCGCCGGGAAATGAACCATTCCAGAGCATTTTATGCCATTATAGAAGAAGTGCTGCCGGATTATAAGAAGTGCCGGCAGTGGCTGAAGGAGAACGGCCAGAAATTATGGCATAACCCTTAACCGCAGACAGACTGCAATCCTATTTCCTGTATAGTCTGAGCTGCTGATACACATAAGCTACGGGCAGGCCGACTACATTGTAGTAATCACCGTCAATCCTATCAATGAATGCCGCGAATTTTCCCTGTATTCCATACGCACCCGCTTTGTCCATCGGTTCTTTTGTCGCAATATAGTTTCTGATTTCCCCGTCGCTCATTTCATGTACAAATACCTCTGTCCTCTCAGCATGGCAGATAATCTGCTTTGTGCCGCTTTCCCCATACACAAGCAGTGCCACTCCGGTGTAAACCTCATGCGAACGCCCCTGCAGGCTCTTAAGCATCTGAAACGCCGTTTCCTCATCCGCCGGTTTTCCGAGAATTTTGTCATCCTGCACAACAATTGTATCTGCTCCAATGACGATAGTTTCGGAAAGTATGCCCTCCCTTTCTTCCATATCTGACGCCACATTGTCCGCCTTCATCAGCGCCAGTTCTTTCACGATTTCTGACGGGACGACACTTTGATATACTTCCTCCCTGTCGCTCGTCACAACTTCAAAATCAATTTCAATCTGCTCCAGCAGCTCCCTGCGGCGCGGAGATGCGGAACCAAGTATAATACGTTTCATGCTCTTTTCCTCCTCTGAATTATTTTTTATATCCAGGTAGATTTGATTATCCATCCTTTATCACCCGTGCGTGTCCCTGTCACCTGAGAATATTCCCCCGGTGCAGCTCCCATGCCTTCTCAATCAGCTCCGGTTCCCATACAAGCCGCTCTGCCCCGGCTGCCATACATTTTGCCGCATACAGCATTCCCTTCTGTCCAATGCTCTTACCAGCCTGTGCCGTTGCCGCCCAATGATGCAGCGGGGGTTCCCTTACACATCGCGGCAGCGCTCAGCTTGATTTTCAATGCCTGCCTCCTCACTGATTTTCTCAGCAAATGCAATTTCTTCCTCTGTATATTCCGGTGTCGGTATTCTTTTCATTTCTTCATAAAAGGTTTCCGCAAGCACCCGGTTAACCCTCATTTCTTACGCCGTACATCTTAAAACCCAAATGCTCGTAGAATGGTACGTTTTGCGGATTGTGTGTCTCCAGAGACAGCACGCGAGCGTAAAAAAAGTAGATGAACCCTCTCTTGAGGAGTCCATCCGCTTTTTCATCCTTCTTATTCCCGCGGGCAGCGAGCCAGGCGGATATGCCTGCATATCCATTTGGCGGCTGCCGCAGGTGTCAAATCTCCCGCAGCCTGCTGCGTAATAACAAATGTCATGCCCGTCAGCTTTACTTTGTCTCTCCGTCATACTCGCGAATCTTCTGTCTTACCGGGTATACAAATGTCGGTGATACGGACAATTCATCGATTCCCATTGCCATAAACCGCTCAGTTAATGTAACGTCTGCTCCGAGTTCTCCACAGATGCCTGCCCAGATTCCGGCTTTATGTGCGTTATCCACAACCATCTCAATCATACGGAGGACTGCTTCGTGATGAGAATTGTAGAACTCATCCAGCTTTGCATTCTGACGGTCAATTGCCAGTGTATACTGTGTCAAATCATTCGTCCCGATACTGAAGAAGTCAACCTCCTGCGCAAGCAGATCGCTGATGATTACCGATGCAGGCGTCTCAATCATGATTCCCTGCTCCACTTCACCATAGGAAATGCCTGCCTCATCCAGTTCTTTTTTTACTTCTTCCATAATCGCCTTAATCTTGCGAACCTCTTCCACAGAAATAATCATCGGATACATCACAGCGATATTTCCGAATGCACTTGCCCTTAAGATTGCGCGGAGCTGTGTTTTAAAAATCTCCGGTCTGGTCAGGCAGATACGGATGGCACGAAGCCCCATTGCCGGGTTTTCCTCTTTATCCAGATTAAAGTACCCAACCTGCTTATCCGCGCCGATGTCCAGCGTGCGGATAATAACTTTCTTTCCTGCCATAGTCTCAGCCACCATGCGGTATGCCTTGAACTGTTCCTCCTCTGTCGGATATGTGTCAGATTCCAGATATAAGAATTCGCTGCGGAACAGCCCGATACCACCGGCATCATTCTCCAATGCCGACGGGAGGTCAGATACAGAGCCGATATTTGCAAACAGCTTAATTGCCTTTCCGCTTTTGGTCACTGTTGCCTTACCCCTCTGCTCCGCAAGAAGACGCCTTCTCTCTTCCTGCTCTGCCTTTTTCACCCGGTATTCCTCCAACACCTCCGGCTCCGGCTCAATGTAAAATTCTCCGGAAAATCCATCGATAACCGCCATCTTTCCATTCCATTCTTCTTTGATATCTACCTGAATCAAAGCCGGAATGTTCATCGTCCTTGCCAGAATTGCCGTATGTGAATTGGAAGAACCGAGCCTTGTAACAAATCCAAGAAGTTTGCTCTTATCCATCTGTACTGTCTCACTCGGAGCCAGATCCTCCGCCACAATAATAGACGGCTCATCTGAAATCTTTGCATGTCCGATTCCCATCAGCACATTAATGACACGCTCGGAAATATCCTTGATATCCACCGCCCTTGCCTGAAAATATTCATCATCCATCCCGGCAAACATTGTGGAGAAGTTATCACCCGTTGTTGCAACCGCATACTCTGCATTGACAGACTGGCTTACGATAATATTTTTTACTGAATCATTGTAATCATCATCTTCCAGCATCATCTGATGCACCTCGAAAATCTGTGCTCCAGACTCCCCGACTTCTTTAAGCGCCTTCTCATATAATCCGCCGAGTTCTTCCATAGCGGTTTCTTTTGCCGCCTCATAGCGCTCCACCTCGGCCTGCGTATCTTCTATCTTTACACGCTTTACCTGTTTCTCTTCTTTTGCAAAAAAAGAAATCGGTCCGATTGCAATTCCGCCGAAAATTGCTTTTCCCTGAAATACTTCCATAACACCCTCCTACAGCTATCCGTAAATAATCCCGTCTTTTATCCCTGTTATCCGGAATAATGATAAATTCCCGTAACTGTTCAGCGCAACCCCGAAAATGCTGTGCATTTCCTCGGTGTGGCGTATCCGCCAAATAAACTCATGCAAAAATGTGTTCACGAACGCAAGCATTCATTACACTTTTCTGCGTGAATTTGCCTGTCTCTGAACAATTACAAATTCTCTTTGAAGAAAGTCTCGAGCTCTGCCGCTGCAGCATCCGCATTGTCACCCTCTACAGTAACTTCAACTTCCATACCTTTCATAACGCCCATTGCCATGACAGCCATAATCTTTGTTGCATCAGCACTCTTTCCGTTACATGACAGTGTTACCTTTGCTCCAAGTCCTTTTGCCTTCTTTACGAGCAATCCTGCCGGTCTTGCGTGAAGTCCTACCTCATCTGTGATTACATAATTAAATTTTGCCATTGTTGTTTCCTCCTTGTTATTTTCATCATTGATTCCCGCGAGCAACGGGCCAAGCAGCCATGCTTGCATGGATATTTGGCGGCTGCCGCGAGGGGCGCTGAGTGCCTGTGGCACTCGTTTAGCACCGGCCGAAGCGGAACGCAGGGCAAATCCCCCGCCCCTTGGGGCGTATCAAACCCGATGCCCCGTTGCTTGCTGCGGGTTCTTTGACTTGCTAAGCTCCAGTGCTTTTTTCAGCACCGTCTCCGCGTCCATCGACGCATATGCCTGAGAGTCGATGACAGCAACCGGGATTCCCTCCGGCGCAAACTGCGCCTGCAGTTCCTCGTATTTGTACCCGACCTGCGGTCCCAGCAGCAGTACATCTGTTGGATTATCATACCTTTGAAATGCAAATTCTGCCATTGCTGTAATCTGCACCTCCAGATTCATAGTCTCTGCTGCCCGGCGCATCTTATTCACCAGTAAGCTGGTAGACATTCCGGCGGTGCAAAGCAGTGTAATGTACCTCATATCGTTTTACCTCTCTTATATGTCTACTTTACCATCCCTTAACAAAAAACTCCAACGAAAAAAAAGCCACATTCAATGTGGCTTTTTTTGAGGACACCTTCCGTGGACAATGGGGAACACGGCTGTCCACGGAGGGTACTATTTCCTTAGCAGCCCAAGCATCACTTCAAAGCTCTTGCGCTTAATCAGCTCGGACACATCTTCCTGCCTCAACAGTAAATCCGTCGTTGCCTCATAGAACTTCTGAATATCGGCATCCTCCCCGCTCCCGATTATGGTCAGTATAATCACCTGTACCTTCTCTCTCGCCCAGAATACCGGCTTCTCAAGCACCGCAACTGCAACCGCCGTCTTCCCGAAAAATGTGCGGTCCGGATGTGGAATTGCAACCAGATTGCCATAATCCGTAGGGGATAATTCCTCACGGTTCAAAACCGAGCGGTACAACAGTTCCGCTGAAAAACATGTTTCCTCATTTCCTGTCTTCCCGTTTTCTATCTTTCCATTTCTGCCCGTACTGCCCGCCTGCCGTTGAAACGCCCTGCAAAATTCAGGATCCTCCTGTAGTCTGCCGGCAGTCCGCTCACACAATCCCCTCAAAACTTCCTCTCTCGACGTCCCTTCAATATCCGTAAAAAATAATTCCCGCCGATAATATTTCCGAAGAAATTCCTTGCTCCCCTGATGAAATAATTTCCGGACCGCGGCAATATCCGTTTCTTTCAAAAACGAGCTCACTTCCAGAATCGGAACCGGAACATAACTGTGAATCGGAACCGTTGCAAAAACATAATCCACCTTTGAGAAGTCAAACTCTGCCGCTTCATACAGGTTGCAGACATAAATCTCCCTGATGTTTTCTTTGAATTCCCGGCTGTAACGATATTTCAAAAGCTGTGAACTGCTCTTTCCCGATGCACAGACAATCAGGATAGAAAACTGTTTTTTCTCACTGTCCATCTGCTCCAATGCCAGCTCAAAGATTTCCGCCAGTTCGCCAATATCATCCTCTGAAATTTCGCTCTCATAATACTCCTTCAGAATTGCTGCTGCCTGGGACGCAATTGTATATGCAAAAAAATAATTCTTCTTAATCTCCTCCAGCATCGGATTCCGTAGGAATATGCGATACTTCAGCCGGATGCTAAGCGGTACCAGATGTCGGTTGAGTGTCATCTTCAGCTCCAGATTCTGCCTGAAGTCAATCTGGAATTCCCTGTAAATCATATCCAGCATACGGTCCGCCACTTCATCCACTTCACTTTGAATCACAAAATTATCCTCGCCCTGCCCGCCATCTTTCACAATACTTTTCCCCGCAAGCTGCAGCGCAAGATAATCTTTTTCCACCTGTGGAAATGCAATTTGGTATTTTTCCTCAATCAGACGAACCAATTCCTCTGTAAACTGCCGTTCTGTCATGCCCAGTTCCGATACCTGCGAAGGTTCGACATACTTTTCCTGACGTATCCTCCGGAGTGCAATATAAATATGCTCAACAAAATCGTTGTAGGAAATCTCGGAAAATTCAATGTCAAATTTCTGGATACACTGATACACCATATTTCCAAGTGTCTGAATCTCTTTTGTCTGATACCGCCGTCCCACGCCTTCCAGACCGTCTTTTTTCACAAAAACATCCATCATGCATTGCCGAAGGTCAAACTCCCGCCCCCTGACCTTAATTCCGTAATTCGGTTTCTTATCTATAGAAATATGATATCTCTGGTAAACCTCCTCCACCTGCCGCAGGGTGTTGGTCAGTGTTCCTTTGGAAATATAAAGGAACTCACACAACGTTTCCGACTTTATATAATCCTTCTGATTGAGCAGATACGCCAGAAGATAATTGGTCCGGTCCTGTGTGGTAGATGGAATCTCCGGCTGTGCCCCCGCCTCCTGGTTCAGAAAGTCTTCCATCTGTTCCCGCTTTTCGGCATCCACATAGTATCCATACCTCGGTTTGGACAAAATCGTGATACCTTTTTCCGACAGCCGCGGATTCAGCTCCTTAATTCTGGTGCGGACCGTTTTAACACCAATGTTTAACGCCTCCGCCAATTCTGTTGCAGTGATATATTCTGTTTTCCCTAACAAATGCAATATTTTCCGTTCCTGTGAACTGAACATATCCCGCTCCTTTCCACGGATGACAGCTTATTCTCTCCGCCCCGTTTTACCCATTACCCATATTTTAACTAATTTACAGCCATATTTCAAACATTTGCTAGGTTTTGTTTGCCCGTTTTTCCAAAATATTCTTCTTACTTTACTTTTTTCTTCATCAGCACATTTTATTATCTGTCTTTTTGTATTTTATTTAACTTTTTTCTGATTTTGTATTGACATTTTTATTTTTATGAGATATTATAATGTCAACAAAAGAAAAGGAGGACGAACCCCCAGAAATCAAAATTTAAAAAATAGCAAAGACGCATAGAAATGCGATGAATAAAAATCTAACGAAAGAGGTAAAGACCAATGGGACAGTAAGTGAAGAAGATTTAAAATCTTAGACATCAGAACACTATTTGAGATAATAGTTTATGATAGATATCAATTGAATAAGGAGGATATTCCAATGGATGTAAGTTATTGAAAGTCCACTGTACGAGCAGAATCGATACAGTGGATTTTTTATGTACTTTTGTCTTTTCACAGAAACTGTGCTATGATACTGAGAATAACAAAAAGTTTTTCAGGAGGCTCACATGGAAAATCTGTTTTTCAGCTTAAACGCAACCACTCCTATTTTTATTATGATGATTCTGGGAGTTGTCTTTCGGAAACTGGGATGGATTGATGAAGTATTTGCATCAAAAATGAATAAATTCGTATTTCTCATTCCCCTGCCGGTCATGTTATTCAAAGATTTGGCGACCGTAGATTTCGCAAGTGCATGGAACGGAAAATTTGTTCTGTTTTGCTTCGCAGTGACACTGCTCAGTATCCTCCTTACAATACTGGTATCCACGCTGTGGAAAGATAAACTGATTCAGGGAGAATTTATTCAGGCATCCTACCGAAGCAGCGCCGCACTTCTGGGAATTGCATTTATTCAGAACATCTACGGTGACACCGGGATGGCCCCGCTCATGATTATCGGCAGCGTCCCCCTTTATAATGTAATGGCTGTGGTCGTCCTTTCCTTTTTCCAGCCGGAGCGTAAGGCGCTGGATATGCAGTTACTGAAAAAGACATGCAAGGGCATCATCACCAATCCAATTATTCTGGGCATCATTGCCGGCCTGCTCTGGTCAGCCCTGCGTCTGCCAATGCCGCATATATTAGAAAAAACAGTGTCAAGCATCAGCGCCACCGCAACGCCGCTCGGACTGATGGCAATGGGGGCAACCTTCGATATCCACAAGGCACTCGGAAAAATCAAACCTGCCGTCGCAGCGTCCTTCATCAAACTGGTTGGTTTCTGCACTCTGTTCCTTCCACTCGCCGTAAATCTTGGATTCCGCAACGAAGATCTGACCGCCATCCTGATTATGCTCGGTTCGGCAACCACCGTAAGCTGCTATGTAATGGCACGGAATATGGGACACGAAGGCACCCTGACATCCAGCGTGGTCATGCTTACCACACTATTCAGCGCATTTTCCATCACCGGATGGCTGTATATCCTGCGAAGCCTTCGTTTGATTTGATGAAAAGGATGCAAAGGGGACTGTCCCCCTGTCAGAAGGGACTGTCCCCTTTGCTCTCCGTTTTCAGAATATTTTAAAATAAAAGAACCCCGAACCTCCATCTTCGGATGCTCAGGGTATCTTCTCCAAGAGGCGCAGACCGGATTTGAACCGGTGAATCAGGGTGTTGCAGACCCACGCCTTACCACTTGGCTACTGCGCCATGTTATGAGAACGCTGTCTGAAAACAGAATATGCTGTTCCTCATAACAAATTAATTATATCAAATTATCTTTTGTCAGTCAATATTTTTTTACTGCACTGCATCGCCGCGCTCATTCACCAGCCGATATCCTGCCGTTTCCACCCGTTTTTCCAGACAGCCGCGGCATTCTGCCGCCTCTTCACCGGTACAGATTTTATTATCATAAAGGTCATACTGTTTCCTTGTTTTCACCGGGGAAAGGTTTGGCATCACGACATTTGCCCCTGCTTTCAATCCCTTTTCTCTTCCCATGGAATCCAGCGTTCCAAGTGCAGTTGTTGCCGGAAGTAATACCTGCGGCAACAGTACACGGATGACTGACAAAAGAAACAATGTTGTTTCTACACTGCCTGCCGGCTCTTCTGCAAAACAGGTATCATGATGGGGTATAAACGGTCCAATACCAACCATCTGTGGCCGCAGCTCCTGCAAGAACATCAAATCTTCAGCCAGTGTCTCCTCCGTCTGTCCCGGAGAACCGACCATAAATCCCGCACCGACCTGATATCCCAGTTCCTTCAGGTCATACAGACACCGCTTTCTGTTTTCGAGACTCATTTCTTTTGGGTGCAGTTTTTGATAATGTTCTGCCGATGCTGTCTCATGCCGCAGCAGATACCGGTCCGCTCCTGCCTCCCGATACAGGCGATAGCTCTCATAAGGCTTCTCACCGACCGACAGCGTAACCGCGCAATCCGGATATCTTTCTTTTATCCCACGAATCAGTTCCGCCATCCGTTCGTCCGTAAACCAGGCATCTTCTCCTCCCTGCAGGACAAATGTACGGAATCCAAGTCCATATCCATTTTCACAGCAAGACATGATATCTTCCTTCGACAAACGGTATCTCCGGGCATTGCGGTTGCCTTTTCGAATCCCGCAGTAATAGCAGTCATTTTTACAGTAATTTGTAAACTCAATGAGTCCGCGTGTAAACACTTTATCTCCATAGTACTTCCTCCGGAGTTCCACCGCCCTTTCACGCAGTAAATCCACTATTTCGGGATGGTTCTCATATCCTAACAGTTCTATAAAATCAGTCCGCGCCATCCGGTCCCCCTGAATCAGTCTTTCCGCTGCGTTCATGTATCACGCCCTCCACGAACCATCTGTCTATTCTACTGCCTTGAACGCTTCATCTAAATCCTGAATAATATCGTCGATATTCTCCGTTCCGATGGACAGACGAATCGTATTGGGCTTAATGCCCTGATCCAGCAATTCTTCCTCGGTGCACTGGCTGTGTGTTGTCGTCGCCGGGTGAATCACAAGCGACTTTACATCCGCCACATTTGCCAGCAGCGAGAACAGTTCCAGATTATCAATAAAGTCTTTTGCCTTCTGCGCATCCCCCTTGATTTCAAATGTGAAGATAGACCCCCCGCCATTCGGGAAATATTTTGCATACAGCGCCTTCTGCTCCGCATCTTCTGTTACAGACGGGTGGTGTACTTTCTCAACCTGTGGATGGCTGTTGAGGTATTCCACAACCTTCCGTGCATTTTCCACATGTCTTTCCACGCGAAGCGACAATGTCTCCAGCCCTTGCAGGAAGATGAATGAATGAATCGGTGAAATCGTTGCGCCTGTGTCTCTCAGAAGAATTGCACGAATTTTTGTGACAAATGCGGCCGCCCCTGCTGCTTTTGTAAAGCTGATTCCATGGTAGCTTGGATTTGGCTCTGTCAGGGAAGGGAACTTTCCGGATGCCTCCCAGTCAAATTTTCCTCCGTCTACAATAACCCCGCCAACACTTGTGCCGTGTCCGCCGATGAATTTTGTTGCGGAATGAACAACAATGTCGGCGCCATATTCGATTGGTCTTACAAGGTATGGTGTGGCAAATGTGTTATCTACAACGAGTGGAATCTTGTGTGCATGTGCAATTCCCGCCAGTTTTTCAATATCGACAACGTCAGAGTTCGGATTTCCAAGAGTCTCAATATAAAGCGCTTTTGTATTTTCCTGAATCGCTGCCTCTACTTCATCATAGTTGAAAATGTCAACAAATGTTGTCGTAATTCCATACTGAGGCAATGTATGCTCCATCAGGTTAAAGGATCCCCCGTAAATGTTCTTGGCAGATACAATGTGGTCTCCGTTCTGTGCCAGATTCTCCAGTGTGTAAGAGATTGCTGCTGCGCCGGAAGCTACTGCCAGTGCTGCGACACCTCCCTCCAGCGCTGCAATACGTTTCTCAAACACATCCTCTGTCGGATTGGTCAGACGGCCATAAATGTTCCCTGCATCCGCAAGTCCGAAACGGGCTGCCGCATGGTCACAGTTACGGAACACATAAGAGGAAGTCTGATAAATTGGTACGGCTCTTGCATCTGTCACCGGGTCCGGCTGTTCCTGTCCTACATGTAACTGTAATGTCTCAAATTTGAAATGTCTCTTGTCTCTTGTAATCTTCCCTGCCATGTCTCTTTCTCCTTTACTTCACTTAATTTTCTGATGATTTTGCACTGATTTCCTGAATTGCAGATTCTATACAAAACTGCCCATTGTCTAAAGTCAATGCATTTCCCACCCGGTTATTAATCTACAAACAATGGTGTAGAGTAGTATCTGTCCCCGCTGTCCGGCAGCAATACCACAATTGTCCTGCCTTTGTTTTCAGGGCGTTTCGCCAGCTCAATCGCGCCGTGCAGCGCAGCTCCCGAAGAAATACCAACCAGAATTCCTTCCGCCTTTCCAAGCTGTTTGGATGTGGTAAATGCGTCCTCATTTTCAATCCTAAGAATCTCATCATAAATCTTCGTATTCAAAACATCCGGTACAAACCCTGCTCCGATTCCCTGAATCTTGTGCGGACCTGCTTTTCCTTCGGAAAGTACCGGTGAAGCTGCCGGTTCCACTGCAACAATTTTCACATCCGGTTTCTGAGACTTTAAATATTCTCCCACTCCGGTAAGTGTCCCGCCTGTTCCTACGCCTGCCACGAAAATGTCAACTTCTCCGTCGGTATCATCCCATATCTCCGGTCCGGTTGTCGCTTTGTGCGCTGCCGGATTAGCCGGGTTGACAAACTGTCCCGGAATAAAGCTGTTCGGAATCTCTTTTGCAAGCTCTTCTGCTTTTGCAATTGCACCTTTCATCCCTTTTGCACCCTCTGTCAGAACAACCTCCGCGCCGTATGATTTCAGAATATTTCTTCTCTCAACACTCATCGTCTCCGGCATCGTAAGTATCATGCGGTATCCTTTTACCGCCGCGATAGCTGCCAGCCCGATTCCTGTATTACCGGAGGTCGGCTCAATAATAACAGCCCCCTCTTTCAGAATTCCTTTTTCTTCGGCATCCTCAATCATAGATTTCGCAACTCTGTCTTTTACACTTCCTGCCGGATTGAAATATTCCAGTTTCACAAGAACCCTTGCTTCCAGTCCCAATTCCTTTTCCAGATTCGTCACTTCCAGAAGCGGCGTATTTCCAATCAGCTCTAATGCACTTTTATATACATTTGCCATTTACATTCCCCACCTTTCCTACTTATTTAGTATGTTTTTTGATGATGATATTATATATCCCTTTTACCTATTTGTCAAGTATGTTTTTATTTTTTCATTACCTTATATGCTTTATTCCCGCGGGTAACGAGCCAAATAGCCATGCTTCCCTGGATATCTGGATATTTGGCGACTGCCGCGCGGGGTGCTGAGTGCCTGTGGCACTCGTTTAGCACAGACCGAAGCGGAGCACAGACCAAATCCCCCGCCCCTTGGGCCGTGTCAAATTTGATGCCCCGTTGCTTGCAGCGGGGTCTTTGACTTTTTTGTTCCCATGCTGTGCGCACCGGCGCACGACGCCGGAAGCAGGCATCCCCCCGGCATACCCCTTGGAGCAAAAGCGTGAAACGGATGGTTCTCGGCTACGTTTCCATTGTATCGTACCCGGGAATCATCCGCTGCTGATTAACGATATTATCTTGCGAAGCACTTCCTGTCACAATGTACTTCCAAAATCAGTTGTAATAATCTGTCCTGTGACAGCTCTTGATTCATCACTCGCAAGGAACAGAAGAATATTTGCCACATCTTCAGGCATACACGGCTGTGCTGTCAAATCATTGTGTTTTGCCATCGAACCGAACATATCTGCATCCATATTTTCCGGATTCATATCTGCCACCATCGGAGTTACAATTGTTCCCGGGCAGACAGCATTGCAGCGAATCTTCTGTGCCGCAAAGCGCAGTGCCGTATGACGGGTTACTCCGATAACCGCAGCCTTTGAAGATACATAGGCTGCACCCCCGCATCCTCTCAGTCCGGCAATGGATGCCACATTGACAATCGAAGCTCCCTCTGTCATCTTCTGGGTTGCAGCACGCATCATATGCATGGTTCCCTTCTGATTGATAGCGACAATCTTATCCAAATCCTCATCGGTAAAACGGTCAATTGGTTTTAACCCCTCATCCAATACACCCGCATTATTCACAAGGATATCTATTTTCCCAAACTTCTCCATCACGATTCCCATTAACTTTTCCGGATCTCCCGTTCTGGAAATATCAGTTGCCACGGCAAGCACTTTTCCGCCCGCTGCCGTTATCTCCTCCGCAACGGCATTTAACGCAGCCTCTCTTCTCGCTGTAATCACAACGGTTGCACCTTCTGCTGCAAACAATCTCGCGGTTGCCGCACCTACGCCGGAATTTCCCCCGGTAATCACTGCTACTTTGTCTTTCAAACGCTCCATGTTCCATACCTCCTTTTGCCCATGCATTATATGATTATTGTACCAAATACAGGCGCAGATTCCCACACTTTTTTCTGATTTTTCTGGTTATCCAGAGCATTTTCCATCGCATTAGTCTTCTCTGTCATTGGTCAGTTTCAGTTTGTCCAGTATAAAAAACATCAGTCCCATTAACATGCCTACAACACACGCCAATACCATCCCTGAGAGTGAAACACTTCCGAACTGCACGGAGATTCCGGAAAGTCCTGTTACGAAAATAACGGAGGTCATTGCCATATTTCTGGATTTCCCGTAATCTACCTGTGCCTCCACAAGGATTCGGATTCCTGATGCACCAATCATCCCATATAATAAGAATGAAATCCCTCCGATTACAGGTCCCGGTATCGTGCTGATTAGCGTTGTCATCTTCCCGACAAAAGAGCAGATAATGGACAATACCGCTGCCCCGCCGATTACATATACACTGTATACTTTTGTCATCGCCATAACTCCGATATTCTCACCATACGTGGTAGTCGGAACGGAGCCGATGAACCCGGAAATCATTGTCGAGAAGTTATCTGCAAACAGAGAGCGGTGAAGCCCCGGCTCTTTCAGCAAATTTCTCCCGACCACCTTTCCGGTTACAATCTGATGTCCGATGTGCTCCGATGCAATCACGAGCAATACCGGCAGGATAATCACGATTGCTTCCCATTTGAATTTCGGCAGCATAAAGTTCGGCAGCGAAAACCATGCCGCAGAGCCAACCTCCGCGAAATCAACAATTCCGCAAAACAGCGCTGCCACATACCCTACAATAATTGCAATCAGAATCGGAATTACCGAGAGAAATTTACGGAACACAACCGAGCCGATTACCGCAGTCAGTAATGTTGCCAGAAATACGGTTACATTTTTCGGATTCATCACCTCGTCCTTCAACCCTGCATTGGCGGCTGCCGTTCCTGCAAGCTCCAGACCAATCAATGCCACAACCGGGCCCATCGCAGCCGGCGGAAGTACAACGTTAATCCAGTCAGAGCCAAACCTATAAATAATCAGTGCGAGCAGACATCCGCAAAATCCAACTGCAACAAACCCGCCAAGTGCATATTCATATCCCCATTTGCTGATTACGATTCCCGCCGGGGCAAGGAACGCAAAGCTGGAGCCCAGATACGCCGGAGCTTTTCCTTTTGTGATAAAAATAAATAACAGCGTTCCGATACCGTTCATAAATAGCACAATTGCCGGGTTGATTCCAAATACGAACGGAACCAGAACCGATGCTCCGAACATCGCAAACATATGCTGGATACTCAATGGCACCAGCAGCTTAAACGGTACTTTTTCTTCTACCTGAATGATTTTTTTACTCTCCATATCTTCCTCCTCTTTGTACAATGCAGCAGCACACTAATCCTGATGCTGCCACCACACGATTTCGCCCGCCGCCAGACTTTTCTGTACGTCAATGACTCTCTGATTCGAAGAACCGCGGAATACAAGCGTAATGTCCTTAAGCGCTTCCACAAACTCTCCGTCTACAAGTACGTCCAGCATCGACAACATATTATCGGTATATTCACAGCGTGCACGGCTCTCGCCCAAAAGTTCCCTGTCAAACAGATAACCGCTGTAGCACCAGATTGTTTTTTCCGGATACCGCTCCTTCACTTTCTCCAAAAGCCCCACTAAGGTTTTCTGATTCTGCGGTTCAAACGGTTCCCCTCCAAGAAGGGACAATCCACTGATATAATCTGGTTTCAGTGCGTCAAGAATTTCTTCCTCCGTATCTTTGGTATACGCCTGTCCATACTTAAAATTCCAGGTATCCTGATTGAAACATCCCGGACAGTGATGCGTACAGCCTGATACAAAAAGCGACACTCTCACGCCCTCCCCATTCGCGATGTCATATTTTTTAATCTCTCCATAATTCATTGCCACTTCTCCATCCCATAAATACTATCTCCAATATTCTGTCCTATATTTTTCTGTTTTCAGACTCTTATAATGCCTGAAATGCACCCGGCTCGTCACCATATGCATCCACTGTAACACAGCTACCCTCAACAAACAAGGCAATTTGTGTTAATAACTGACTTTATTTTGTTGATTTCTTTAATTAAAGTGAAATAATTTGCTTGCCTTGCCGTTAATTGTTTTTCTTCAATGTTTCCGCATATTTACATTTAATTTGACTTTCGAATTCCCTCTGGCAAAATCTACTTCTATCTCTTGTCCACCAGCTAAAACTCTACAGGTACGATTACTATTACAATCTGCTGAAATTGTTACCTCAGATACCTGATGATTTTCCCATGTAAAATCCACCGTGTAACCGCCTCTTGCACGCAATCCTTTTACCTTCCCATTATTCCATGAAGATGGAAGTGCCGGAATTAAAGATATAATTCCATCTTTACTTTGAATTAACATCTCCGCAATCGCCGCCGTTATCCCAAAATTCCCATCTATCTGGAATGGTGGATGTGCACAAAACAGATTCGCATAAGTTCCTCCTCCAATACAACTAATCTGAGTTTGCTCTGTATACCGTAATTGCTGACTAATCAGTGAAAATGCTTCGTCTCCCATAAAAAGCCGTGCATAAGCACACGCTTTCCATGCTAAACACCAACCAGTTCCATCCTTCCCTCTCCTCATCAACGCAGTTTTGCATGCCGCTGCTAATTTCGTATCCTTGATATCAATAAGCTGCGCAGGGTATAATCCATACAAATGTGAAATATGCCGGTGCTGTATATCTGTTTCTTCATAATCAAAAAGCCATTCCTGTAATTGCCCGTTTTTACCCACACAAAACTCTGGCAACTTCATCATTATTTTTTGCAACTCGCTTCTAAATTCATTATCAATATGTAATATTTCTGCTGCAGATATAACCGAACTAAATAAATCCCGAATAATTGAGATATCCATTGTGGAACCCATTCCAACACTGTGTTTTTTACCATCCTCTCCGATAAACAGGTTTTCCGGTGATGTAGATGGAATTGTCACGAGAACATCTTGATATGATATTAAATACCGACTGTAAAAAAGTGCCGATTCCTTCATAATAGGATAGGCTGTGTCCCTCAAAAATACTTTATCCTGACTAAAGGAATAATGTTCCCACAGATGACGGCACAGCCACCCAGAACTCATATTCCACATAGAGTAAGAACAGGGATTTTCATCCTGTCCGTATCTTCCAACCGGAGAGGCATATCCTCTTATATCCGTGTTGTGATGACTTACCCATCCCGGAAGGTTATATAATTCACTTGCCACTTTTCTCCCACGTTCTCTTATCCGCTGAATTAGTTTAATTAACGGCTCCGTACATTCACTCAAATTGCATACCTCGGCAGGCCAGTAATTCATTTCTGTGTTGATATTAAGTGTATAATTTGCTCCCCAGGGAGCACGCAACTCCGAATTCCATATTCCCTGAAGATTTGCACATTCACTTCCCGGTGCAGATGACGCAATTAATAGATATCTTCCATAATAAAACATCAAATTTGCCAGCCAGGTATCCCGACTAGTATTCCTTTTTTCTTTCAAAATATCTTTAAGAGATGTAAAACGATCCATCCGATCAGCATCTATATTTCCTAACTCCAATTCTACTCTGCCGAACAAATCTCCATAACATGCCTCATGTTGCTGCTTCTGCTTTTTAATTCCAGCGGCTCTTGACAAAATAAGCACTTCTGCACAATGATTTGTTAAATTCCTGTCATCCAAATCAAAATCTGTAGCTCCGGTCAAATATATGGTAAATTCTTTCGCATCCTGAACATGAATTATATCTTGCTCCCGCGTAACAATTCCATCTTTTGTTTCAACACACACCATTATTAAAAACTTCATTCCTTTTCCATCTTCGTACCTGATAGGATTCTCCGTCTGAAAATAATTGGGTGCAGCATATGCCGGAGACTCCCCATGCAGTGATAAAAAATTATGGTCCGAATACTGTGTACATGCATGTTTCAACTGACTGCCAATGCTAATGTCTATATTTTTGTATTTCTTCTCATTACTAACATGAATTATCATTACATTATCAGACATACTTGTAAATGCTTCCATCTGACAGCTGTATCCATTTTGTTTGAAAGAAACTGTAGTTACTGCTTTCTCCAGAGATAACTCTCTACAATATTCAGAAATACTTTCCGTGGCATTTTCCTCCATACAAATTTTCAGAAATCCCGCCGGCAT
This sequence comes from Lachnospiraceae bacterium UBA1683, assembly GCA_002320245.1. Taxonomy (GTDB): domain Bacteria; phylum Bacillota; class Clostridia; order Lachnospirales; family Lachnospiraceae; genus Schaedlerella. Next base: position 25,068 of record DCKD01000076.1, on the reverse strand, counting down.
ATAGCTATCGGCCCAATCATCTAAAACCAATTCTTGGATATATTTTTCCGCCTCCGAATACTTTCGGTTTATAATTAGATTTTGTATTTTTTCCCAATTCGGTTTTTTTCGGTTCTCTTGCCTTCTTTGATTTGTTCCTGACCATAAAGTATCAAGATTAAGTGGAATTTCTTCAATTACTGGATTTCCAGAAATCATCGCTCCAATTTTTCCATTCCCAATTGGATAAGATTCCCGCCAGGTTTTAGCCGGGGAATCTTCCCTTAGTTTCCATTCGTGTTTCTTATTTAAACTGATATTCTTCATCTTTTTATTTTAATCCCTTTCCAGAACATTTGTTCTCCGCCGCCTCTTGCCATTTATTAATTAAACTTCAAAAACTTCAATACTTCAATACTTCAATACTTCAATACTTCAATACTTCAATACTTCAATACTTCAATACTTCAATACGAATTTTATCTATTAACATAAAAGAATGCCGCCAGAATTTCTGGCGGCACTCCGTTTCACTCAATTACCCCTTAACGGCTCCCGATGTCATACCAGAGATTACCCATTTTTGTGCAAACACGTAAAGAAGTATTACAGGTAAAGAAACTAATACAACATCAGCACATACAAGATTCCAGCTATGACTATACTGTCCATAGAAGTTATAAACTGATAATGGCAATGTCCACTTTGACGATGAATTCAACAAATATAACGGAATTTGCAATTCGTTCCATACCCACATGAAACTCAAAATTCCCGTAGTAGCAATTGCCGGTTTCAGCAATGGAAGGATAATCTGAACAAATAATCTCAGACCTACAGCACCATCCATAACAGCAGCCTCGTCTAGTTCTCTTGGAATCCCTTTAATAAAACTGGTAAACATCATCGTTGTAAACGGCATATACAAAGCCGCATATACTAAACAAAGGCTGAATCTGGATCCATATATTCCCATATGTTGCAACAACCTAATTGTTGGAAGCGCCGCAAATGGCGCAATAATCCCGAGTGATGCCAACTTGTAGGCAGCTCTGCAGATTTTATCATCACGTCGGACAATAATGAAACTGAAAAATGCTGCAAGTACCACAATCATTACGACTGAAATCAATGTAATAAATAAGCTGTTTGACAATGATTGCAAGAAATTTTTTTCGAATACTGTTTTATAATTTTCAAAAATCCATTTACTTGGCAATGCAATGCTCATATAGGAAGATTCGCCTTTGCTTTTAAAGGAAGTAAAGAGAACCATCAAGATTGGATATATTGTAACAATACTAAATATCCACAAAACCGCTTCAAAAACTCTATTTATTCTTTTCGTTTTTATACTCATATTACTCCACCGTCTCCCATTTAGAACTGAATTTTTGATAAGCCAATGCAACAATAACCAATATTACTGTGAACACCAGGTTAACAGCTACAGACTGCGCATATCGTCCTGCTGACATTTCGTTCATCATCAGCGTTCCAAAACTTTCCGTATCATTTCCAGGACCTCCGCCTGTCATAACATAAATCAAATCAAACATCTTAAGTCCATAAATCAAACTAAATAGAATATTTACGTTTACTGTAGGCATAATTAACGGTAATGTCACATGGCGGAATATCTGCCATTCTGACGCTCCATCCAGCTTCGCAGCCTCAAGATAATCTGCTGAGACAGACTGTAGTCCCGCAAGGGTAATAATAATTGCATATCCAACATTTCTCCATACCTCTGCCGTACAGATAGAAAATACTGCCGTTCCTCTGGTTCCCAGCCATTGAACATTTGCAATACCAAATACATTTAAAATATTATTCAAAGTTCCATACCTTGTTTGAAATACTGCACTAAAAATCAAGCCTACTACCAGGCAGGAAAAAATGGCTGGTATAAAATATATCGTACGCAACGCTGTCCGTGATTTTATTTCTCTATTTAAAATGTATGCAAACACAAAGCCTAATACAGTTACCAGAACTGTCTTCACCCCTGCATAAATCAATGTATTAACAAATGCCTTTGGAATTTTTGTATTCTGAATTACGGAAATCACATTTTCCAAGCCTACAAATTTTAAATCTGTGGTTCTGGCTGCGCTCCAGTTAGTAAATGCATAATAATATCCTGCTGTCGATGGTAAGAGAAAAAATACAATAAATATTAATGCTGGAATTGCAGCCAAATAAAGAGGATAGATTTTCTTTCGATTCATAACAGTCTCCCTTCATGGTTTATATTGAATTATTTTCTCTTACAATTTATTCCTTCGAGAAGGACTTCAAAGTTGCCATTCGATCTTCATCAATTAATTTAATACATTCATCTACAGTAATATCTCCTGACATTAACTGTAATAAAGCCTTTCCGCCTTCTGTTCCATTATATCCAATAATCTTTGGCTGAGCACAAGATGGACGCAGTAACTTATCTACACTTTCTTTATTCTCTTCATACTGAGCAGAATTTACATTTGTCGTCTGTCCCTTAAATACGGCCGCTGTTGATATTCCATCAAATGCTTTATTATAGTTATCTGGATTTGCACAGAAATTAATAAAATCTTTTGCCGCCTCTACATTTTCTCCATTTTTATTTGCCAAAATCAGATTGACATTTCCACCTTCATAAGTTCCCTCATCACATGTCCCCATAAATACTGGCATTATTCCAAAATCAGTACCTGCATAATCATAAGATTCGCTGTCATAGTCTGTATCTAACCATGTATCCCAGCAAAACATCATAGCCGCCTCGCCTGTACCAAGCACTTCATTTGCATAATCCCATGTATCGGATGCATAATTCTTCCCAAAATATCCCTTTTTGGCAGCCATCTGAAACCATTCACACATAGACTTGAATTCTGGAATATCTGCATATGTCATTTCTTTTGCATTTAACTTATCTACATATTCCGGATTTGCCTCTATAACCGGATCTAATGCAAACTGATATTCAATTGGCCATGCATCTGCTGCGGCCAGATATATTGGTTGGATACCATTTTCAAGCAATTTGCTGCAAACCTCATCAAACTCCTTCTGATTCGTGGGTTGTTTCAAGCCAAGCTCTTTAAAAATTTCTTTATTATACAAACAGCCTGAATTGGATGCCTCCCAAAACGGAAGTCCTACAACCATGTCCTCATATGTAGCCTGTGGCAAAATAGAGTCCCGAATATCTGTCACCCATTCAGCCTCTGACCAATCTACAAAGTTTTCTTTCGGATTAAAATTCTCCAGATTACAGTTCCCGAAATGTACATATAAATCAGGAATATCCCCTGTTGTGAATTTTGTCAATGCAATCGTCTCCGCATTATCTCTGTCCAACCCCTGCTGATCTATTGTATTTCCTGATGATTCTTCATACATTTCTATAATTCTTTGAATATACGGCTTTGACAAATCATCCGCATTCATATACAAAGAAATTGTCACTCCATCGGAGCTCTTGCTCTCTTTTTTAATTTCATTTGAATCTCCATCTGTTCCTCCACATCCAGATAGGGATGCCACTACCATTGTTGCACAAATTAAACTTGCAATAACTCTCTTTCTCATTTTTTATCCTTCCTATTCCCTTTTACCAAAAGATAATTTTTCGTCTGCCAGACTTTTATTTAGCGTAATTATAATATTCTCATTACTAAAGGTACATGGAAAATTGGTAAAATCTCCATGTAATTTTTGCCACTTTCCTTTTTTTCAAAAATATCATGCTATAATGAAAAAACAAACACCTATTTATCAGGAGGATACCTTATGAACTTCAAACAATATTCCTTGCAAAAGAAGATTTTCTTGTCCTGCTTTTTCCTAAATTTAATACTTTTACTTTTATGTTCTATCTTCTTTTATTATTATACTTCAAAATCATTAAAGCGGCATATGCATGACACTGTATCCAGTGACACCACAATGCTGATGAACAATCTTGATAGTATGTTAACAGATGCTGATAATGCATTAAAATTGATACAGACATCTCCTTCTTTTCTGAAGGCAGCAAAAGAGGTTACTGATTCTAATGATAATTATTTTTCAGCACATGTTCCTGTAAATTCAATTTGTAAAAGTAATTTTTTAATTACACTGCACTCCGCAGATTTAGATGGTTCTATTAGTTATTTAAGTGAATATTACGACAATATCGGTGTTTCTATTACAAGGGGAACTTATAATTATATTGATAAAGATATTTTAAGAAAAAATAACCAATTGGCTCAATTCCTGGACGAGAATACTTATGTATCCTATGCTGCTCCACATACTGATTTTTGGGAGCAAAAAGGTGACTCTTTTTCCGTTATCCGTTCCATGAGAGATATGTACCATCAATATGGAATTCTGGTGTTTGATTATAGTACCTCTGTTATCACATCTCTATTAGATAACTTTGAGAAACCCGAAGACCACTTTATCATGATCCTTGACACAGAAAAAAAGCCTGTTTTCGTAAGCAATGAAAGCATCGATATAGATCAGTTTTATTCTTCTTACCAAACAGCATCCAATAATAATCCATCACAAAATGGAACTTTTTCACATAATAACAGTAGTTTGTCCTGCTATATGGTTTCCCCCCTTACAGGCTGGACATTCATTTTATCAAACAGTACCGCATCCTATATGAAATCTTTGAAAGAATTGGTATTAATAAGCGCCATATTGTTTTTATCCTTATCTGTTGTTATGTTATCTTTCTTATTATTGCTGACACATTTATTAACCAAACCACTAAAACAACTAATTAAAAGATTAAAAGATGTAAATCCCGGCGACAACATAGAAGTTGAAGAGATTTCGCAAAATACAGGTAATGAAATTGTAATTCTCACGAATACAATCCACAAATATCTTTCAGAAATATATGATAAAAACCAACGTCTTACAGATTCCAGACAACGTGAACTGCAAGCTCATTATAATGCAATGGAGGCTCAGTTAAATCCCCATTTTTTATATAATACGTTATCTGTTATCGGAGCAACCGGATTAACTTATAATAGCACCACTGTATATTCCATGTGCAATGAACTGGCAAGTCTACTTCGCTATTCACTTTCATTTAGTGGACAGACCGTTCATTTTAACCAAGAAATCCAACACGCTAACAGTTATCTTTATATTATGAGGATGCGTTTTGAAAACGATTTAGAATGCAACTGGAATATAGACCCTGCTATAAACGAGCTTTATATTCCAAAGTTAATTTTACAACCCCTTATTGAAAACTGTTTTCAGCATGGATTTCAACAAAATAACTATGAAGTTCTTCCGCCATGGAGAATAAAAATCCATGCTTATCTTGACAAGAAACGATGGTATGTATCCATAAGTGATAATGGTGCCCCATTTGATAAAGACAAATTAATAACACTTAAACAAAGAATTCAACAACTACAATCATCCCGTAATAGCAACTTTGAATTTGTCCCCATTGTTCCAAGACAGGGATTTGGACTTGAAAATACTATTCTTCGTTTAAGTATCTATTATGATGGAGATGTATATTTCAATGTGACACATGAAAATGAAGAATGGACAACCATTACTATCGGCGGACCACTAAAATAGATTTTTAACTGGAGGTATCTTATGATTCGCGTTATTATCGTAGAAGATGAACCAGCTATCGCTAAGGCTTTATCACTTCTTATAACAAATAATTATTCTGATTTTCAATTAATTTGTCATTGCCGTAATGGAAAAGAAGGTTTAGAACAAATCTTAAAAGAAAAACCTGAACTTGTTTTTACAGATATCAGCATGCCTGTAATGAGCGGTCTTGAAATGATTGAGAATGTAAAAAACAGTGGTTTTACTCCTCATTTTATCATTCTCACTGTATATGCGGAATTTGAATATGCCAGAACTGCTATGAGGCTTGGAATAACTGACTATTTGTTAAAACCAATCTCTTTTACTGCATTGGACGAAATAATGACTACTTGTCAAAGGCAGCAACAAGCCGCTACTAAATTATTACAAGAGGAATATTTAAGGCGTCTCTATTTTGATGAGGTCTCTGTATTCACAACGAATAATCCACTTTCCTCTTACGCATGCACAATGCTTTTTCTCTTTTTCGGACCAATATGCAGTAATGTTTACAATGAAACAGCAATTGGCACAACTGCGCAACAATTAGATAAAGCATTTATCGATTCAATTGAGGAAGAATACCATATATCATTATTTGCCCTTTCAGGACATCATTATAACGAAATCATTTATTTTGTTGTCTACCCAATAGAACAACCGGTAAATATTGAAGAAATCGCAAAACGTATTTATGACTCACTTAATTCAGACAGCACTTATGTGAACCTTTTTATTTCCGACTCTGTCAGAAATGGTAAAGAAATACAACAGCTAACACAAAATATATATTTATTTGCAACATTTTACATTCTATACGGCAAAGGTCACATTTTTAGATATACTCCTCCGGAGAATCAGACGATTCATGTTTCAAAGGATGTCAGGGCAATATGTGAGAGTATCCCTAAGAAATCAACTCCGGAAATTCTTCACAAATATATTCGGATGCTAATTAATTTTTGGAAGGAGGAAGAAGTTACCCAATTCCAACTCATCACAGATTTACGCTATTTTATCGGTAACTTAGTTCATGATAATGCAGATGAAGATATTGTATATCCTGATGCGACAGATATTGTGTGTACTTGTAATTCTTATGATGAACTTGAAAATGAAATTAAATTTGAAACCAACCAGATATATAGAACAGATAAAGAATTTTTAGAGAATTCCCAACAAGCCTTAACCCATCAGGTTCGAAATTGGTTGGATCAGAATTTCACCTCGCAAATTACATACAAAATTTTTCGGGATCTTTTCGGAATGAATGAAAAATACATCTCCACACTCTTCAAGGCAGAGTATGGCATTTCTCCAAGCAAATATGTTAGTGAACTTCGTTTGAATATGGCGAAACAATTAATGCAAAGCAATCCCGATATTCTCACGAAAGATGTTGCTGAACTTGTGGGCTTTAATGATTCATTCTATTTCAGCAGAGTATTTAAATTGCATGAAGGAATCACCCCAAGCCAGTATTTGAAACAATTAAAAAAACTGTCCCATAATGTATGAGTATTTCGGAGGCGATACCCCATCAGTTCATTCTAAGGAAACTATTAATTAACTGACACATTTGATTAAATTGGAAAAACTATTCAGCTACACTTCAGTCTTTCAAACCCGGTAAAGGAAAAAACTTTCAAATAGACACACTGGTATTACTAAAAAAGTAGCTGACTAGATTCGCAAAGAAAGAGAGTTCCCTTTCCATTATGAAGAAACTCTCCAGAAGCTTTTCCAGATTGCTGCCGTTGTTCCCTCTTCACATTCGCTTTCAGGATGCAAAACGGCATGACTTACCGTGGCACTGACGAATACAAAAAGTCTATAATAACCGCACAGCTTGCTGGCATCAACATATATCTTGATGCCAGATTAAAAGTCCAGAAAATCTTAGCTGCTTGATATTATATCCCATATCCTTTCGGAGGGCCATCAAATCAAATCGTCCTCCATGGCGGACTAAAAAAAGGGTACTATATGTGAAAAATCCGAAAGGAATTCTCTGGTTTATGGGTTTTTTCATATTTTTGACTCACTTTAATGCTACCACTTTTCATCTGTATTAAGCAGATTCCTTAAAACAAATAATTTCTAAAATTTGCACAAAAATTTGATCTTTCAGAAGATTCTGAATTAGATTACAACATTGTCGTTACAGACAGTACTGGTATATGACACATGGGCAATCAAGATCAGGGATAGCTATGGGCAAGATTTATTCTATGTATCTTCTGATTCCCAACTTCTCTGAAATTTCAAATAAATGCTTTATATCCATCTCGCAAAGTCTTCCCTCTGTATTAGGTGGCATATTAATAACAGCGATATTATCTATATTAAAAACGGTTCTTAATTTATTAACAGTTTCATCAACATCAAGCATTTTCTTCTCTTCATAAATATTTGAATAAAACCAGCTAAATCCCTCTCTAGAACAAATTGTAAGCTCAAATGGCATATAGTATGCCTTACCTGTGTATGTATATATCTTCGGATCATCCTCCCTACACATATGAGGATCCCATAATCGGAAATCGCTTGGGTACATTCTAATCGGATCATACATTTCATAATTGACCGGCAAAAAATATTCCTCGGGCGCCCCTCCCATATTATCATCGATGCCAACAGTATGATTGATCCCTACCTGGCATAATGGTTGTAACCTTTTTACCAAATCATAAATCAAATCTAATCTCCATGCTTTTCTGGGCTTGTCCCAGCCTCCATCTAACCATAGTTCTACAATATCCCCGTATTTTCCTCCCAGTAATTCCTCTAACTGGTTAAGCATATATGGTACATATTCGTTTTCAAAGTCCCTCGTATATGATTTTGCATTTCTATCCCATAATGAATAATATAATCCAAGACCCATATTATATTTTTTACATACTTCTGCAACAGCCTGTATCACATCGGTTGGATTTCCTGAATTTTTTACGCAATAATCAGTGTACTTAGTATGCCATAAACAAAATCCATCATGATGCTTTGTGATTATAATTACATAGTTCATCCCTGCTTCATAGGCAGTTTTTACCCATTGTTCGGCATCAATACTTTCCGGTCTATAAACTTCAGCCGGAATTGAACCGTCTGACCACTCTACATTTCCGAATGTATTAACCCCAAAATGCAAAAACATTCCAAATTTTCGGTCTATTTGCATCTGTTGCCCTTTGTTAGGGGTGTTTGCCGGAACAGGTTTAATTAATCTTTTCATCTTAGTTTCCTCCGTAAATTATCCTTTAACTGCGCCTGCCATTACTCCACTTATAATATACTTCTGCATGATTAAATAAAGAATAATAATGGGTATCATTGCTAATACGAAAGCTGCAAATGCCATATTTAATTCTATATTATATTCGCCAAAGAAGAAATATTGTGTCAACGGTATGGTCCGCACAGAATCCTTTTGCGCAATAATCAATGATGTTTGAAAATCATTCCAAACAGTTAAAGCATTTAATATTAATGTAGATGATAAAATTGGTTTCATCAAAGGGAATACAATTTTCCAGAATGTAGTAAACCTACCGGCTCCATCAATATAGGCTGCTTCTTCCAATTCAACAGGTATAGAGCGTATAAATCCCACATAAATAAATATATTGTAAGCTAATTGAAAACCACAGATTGCTAAAATTAGCCCGATTCTGGTATTAAGTAAATTCATATCTTTCATTTGCATATATAATGGCATCATCACAACTTGGAAAGGAAGCATAATAGCCGATAGGAAGACATAATATAAAAACTGATATCTTCTTTTTTTAATATTGCGGGCAATAGCATATGCTCCCATAGAACCCACAACCATTAAAATTAAAACACTACATACTGTTACAATAATGCTATTTTTCATAGCTCCCCAAAAATTAGATACCTCAATAGCTCTTGTGAAGTTTTCGAAACAAATGTTTGTAGGAAAACTTAAGCCGGTGCGTGCAGTTTCTTCTGGAGATTTTACTGCATAGACAACCGATATATAAAAAGGAGCAATAAATATTATCACCACCAATAATTTAATAACCATTAACATCACATTACTAATTGTAACTTTATTTTTCATTATTGATCTACCTCCCGTTTCCTAAGCAAATGTGTAACGATGGACGTAATTATTACAACTACTACCATCATAACAATTGCTGAGGCTTGACCATATCCAGCTTTATTATACGGGAACGTGTAATTATATACATATAACGCAAATGTTTCAGATGCCCGACCAGGACCACCATGAGTTACCGTCATTGCATAATCAAATACCTTTAATCCCCATCCCAAGAACAGTGTAATATTAATTGTCATTGCAGGTGCCAAGAGCGGCATTGTAATATATTTAAATCTCTGAAAAGGACTAGCTCCATCAATTTTGGCAGCTTCATAATATGTATCTGATATTCCATTTAACCCTGCCAAGTATATAAGCATGGAATATCCTGCATCCCTCCACATAGCCATAATACAGATGCCGAGCATTACGGTGTTTTTATTTCCAAGTATACTTTTAATATGGAACATAGAATAAAAGACATCGCTATAAATATAAGACCAAATAAATCCTGTTAAAACCAAACTAATAATAAATGGCATAAATACACATGTGCGTATCACCCTATTTATCCTTGTATCCTTCTTTAAAAGTAACGCAATAAGAAGGCCTATTACATTATCTCCTATTACTGTAACTACGGTATAGAATAAGGAATTCTTTATAGGCTCAATAATTGTTGGATCCGTAAATAGTTTTATATAATTATCAAAACCAACTAATTGGTAAGTATTAGAGAAACCATCCCAGTCTGTAAATGAAATCCTCACACCTTTTATAAATGGGTATACAACCATTACACAAAACAGGATAAGCGTAGGTAACAAAAAGCCTAAATTTGTGAATCTTGTTTTTGCTTTCATCTTGTCCTCCATTCCGAAACCAACTCAAGACAATATTAGACTTGAATTGGTTTCCGTTTTTCTGCTCTTCACTGAATTGCCGCAAACTCTTCATCAAGTTTTTCTATATATTTAACTACATCTCTCTTTTCGTCAGATGCAAATTCCTCTTGCCACGTTCTAAATGTAGAGTCAGCTTGTCCGGTAAAAATCTCATTTGATTCATAATTGTAGAAATTCCCTGCTAAAATTGGTTTTACCCAATCCTGTACTAATGGGGTATAATTCTGTATTTCATCTTCACTCACTGTTACCGGAACAAACGGTGAATACTTATTGAGAATCGAAATTCCCTCATCAGATGTTAAGTACTTGATAAATTCAACCGCTTCTTTCTTATGCTCCGAGGCTTCTGTAATCATATAACAGCCTGCTGGCGCAATTCCTAAAACAGGTTCTCCTTGATCATTTCCAGGAATTGGGAAGAATCCAATGTCATTACCAGCATTTACTTTAATAAACTCTGAAATATCCCATGTTCCCCCCATATACATACCAGCACCACCATTAATCAACATATTTCTAGCCTTTGCAGCATCCGTTCCAAATTCATCCCCCCCATCAAATGATAACCTATCTGCAGTTCTCTGCATTACTTCTTTAAATCCCGCATAATCTGAGAACTGCTTCTTCTCTTCCGTAATATTCTTAAAGAACTCTGGATTATCGCTTAAAAATGCCCCCTATAAATCCGCCTGAATTTCTACCTGAGCGGTCCATCCATCCTGAAACCCTCTAGCAAATGGATAAATTCCTTTATCCTCAAGAACCTTGGCAATTCCCATTAACTCTTCATGTGTTTTTGGAACAGTCAAATTATTCTCTTCAAATACCTTTTTATTGTAATAGCACCCCATACTGTCACAGTTTGTTGGTACAGAATATGTTTTTCCATCTACTTTCATAGAATCGAGTAACTCCTCATCATAATTCTTCAGGAAATCTTCACTTGAGATATCATAGATATGTCCTGCTTCAATAAATTCAATATATCGTTTAGGAGTGCCCATGATTATATCCGGCGCATCACCACCAACCAATTTTGTCTTTAACATCGTGTCATATTGGCTATTATCCAACCCTTGAAGTTCATAATCCACACCCGGATTTTTTTCCTCTAATTTCTTAATTACTTCTTCTAAGCCTTCCCGCGCACTTTGCTCTTCAATATGGTGAAAGATTGTTACAACTGTTTTATCTCCACCGCTCTTCTGATCCTTGCTGTCCGTTGATGAACTTCCACATCCGCCCAACAGACTAATACATAATCCCAAAGCAATTACACAACTGATTCTTTTCTTCAGCATCCTGTTTCCTCCTCATATTTGCTTTATATCGTAAGCGCTTACTTTATGTCTAATATTTTATGGAAAATACCAATTTGAGAATATAGGAATAATTTTACTTTTATATTAGATAATTTGCCTTTTCTTCATAAAATAAAAGTAAGCCATTAAGCGCTTACAAACAAAAAGTAGTTATCAGAAGGCTCCAGGTAACTACTTTAATAATCTTATTCATTTTTTATATTCATTTTTTTATATTCTGTCGGAGATATACCTGTATACTGTTTGAATACTTGATAAAAATAAGCATACTCTTTATATCCACAGTCTCCTGCTATATCGGAAATCTTCATAGATGCTCTTTTTAATAATCTCTTTGCTTTTTCTAATCGGACTTCTGTTAATATCTCACTAAAATTTTTTCCTGTTTCTTTTTTTAATAATCTACTCAAGTAAGATGCGTTGACATCCACAACATCCGCTGCTTCGGATAATGATACATTAGGATTCCTGTAATTTGACTTAATATAATTCAGAGTTTTTTCTATAATTGGTTTATCAGAGACTACAGTGTTTTGCATCTGCTTAATGAGGTTTTCAATATAACTTTCTTCGCATTTCTATGCGTCTTTCTTTATTTTTCTGATATTTTCTATTTCTAGCGGATAATCATTCAATTGCTGAATCTCTCTCATGATCATTTCTGAGCTATCGATATTTAAAACTTTATAGTATTTATAAAACATAATTACTTCGCTGGAACACCAAAACACCTTTTCCATTATTTCTATACACTGTTTACGCAAATCTGAAAGTTTAAAAAAATCAATGGTACAGTTACTTACTGCAATTCCAATTTTTTCATCAAATGCATCATTAACCCCTGACGCATACTCATTCAAAATTTTCTTCAGTCGTATGTCAATAATAGCATTACTAATATCTTTTTCAAAATAAAAAATGGTCTCAATTATATTATCGTATACATTCACTATTATAGTATTGTTTTTTTGTTTCATAGAATTTTCCAAATAATTGAGAACTTGAGGTCTGCGCTCCCGATAATTTGTTTTTAATCGAAATATAGTATAAATATATTTACATTTTTTTAAATGATTTTCCTCTATAATTTCTTTAATAATTAAATCATCATACGTTTGCTTTTCCATTGTAATGTCTGCCAGAACCCTGTTTAATTGCTGCTGTTTTGCAGCGTCAATCTTGTCATTCTTTCTCCGTTCTGTCTCAATGTCATGAACTACTTTATTTAATATACTTACCATCTCATCATTACTAACCGGCTTTAGCAAGAAATCAAAGACTCCCAGTTTTATCGCCTTTTGAGCATATTCAAATTCATTATACCCAGATATTACTATGACTTTGGCATTACTCTTTAGCTTTCTTATTATCTGTATGACTTCTAGCCCACTTAATCCCGGCATCTTAATATCTGTGATGATTATATCCGGATGTGCATTTAATATTAGCTTTTTTTCTTCTATTCCATTTTGTGCAACCCCAACAATTTTAATTTTTAACTCGCTCCATGGTATAGTTTTAACAAGTGATTCCCTTATTAGAATATTGTCATCCGCAATAATTGCCCTATACATTACAATCCTCCTCAAAAATGATTGGAATTCTGATTTTTGCTGATACCCCACCATTGACAGCATTAGATATGTTTAAACCAAAGTCTTTACCATATAACAGCTTTATTCTTTTTTCTACTGTAACTACTCCCACTCTGTGATGTTTATCATCCCTTTTCTTATATACTAAACCATCTTTCAAAAAACAAGCCGGTATTCCTACTCCATCATCACATACTTCAATAATTGCATTTTTCTTTTCGCATCCAACTTTAACAAGCACCTGCCCCCCCTCTTGTTTTGGTAGAATTCCATGTATCACAGCATTTTCTACCAGAGGTTGGACAAGAAATCTTGGAACTAGAATTTCTCGCAATATGGAATCTACCTGAAAATCATACTGCACACGCTCGCCATATACCAGTTTCTGTAAGTTTAGATAGGTTTTTATATTACAGATTTCCTCTTCTAACGTAATAAATTCCTGTTTCGTATTCACCATATTTCTAAAGTATGAACTCAAAAGTAATATTGCTCTTGATATTCTTCCGTCACCATTCAGCTTTGCCATGCTATTAATAGACTCTAAAATATTATATAGAAAATGAGGATTTATACGTTCTGATAACGCATCGTATTCAAACTGCAATGCTTTTAGCTCAGACTCCGAACTTTTAATTCTCTCATTTACAATTTCATCAAGTAGCCGTTTAATCTCATCAGTCATAAAATTAAATTTATCAGCTAGTACACTGATTTCATCTTTGCTCTCAATTTCAATATGCCCAGAGAAATCTCCATTTGATATCTTCGCCATACCGTAGATTAACTTGTTGATACTATTTGAAATAACGGCAGATGTTCTTTGGGCAATGACCCCCGAAATTACAATTGCCAAAGCTAATGCTATCAAAAATGGACAAAATATTTTTCTGGTATCTTTCGTAATTTGATCATATTTAATGATGTCCATAGTAAACAAATTTTGTCGATGAATCTTTTTTATTGAGTACACATATTTTTTTTCATTATAATATATCAAATTTTCTAAGCTTTCATTTAAGTTTTTTTCATGGATAACACTTTTTACCAATTGTTCCGCTAATTTATCAGATCCAAATAATGCCCGTCCATTTTTATCTACCAAAATAATCATATTTGTTTGATTCTTATCTAAACCATTATATATTTCCTCCATAAATTCCCTGCTAATTTCAAAAGAGAGCAATCCTACTTTTTTTAAAGTTTTTTTATTATATAAAATTCTGCTTGCATACACGCAATCGTCACAGATACCCCAGACTAGTTTTCCATTCATTTTTTCTATTTCTTTCACAGGCAACTTATCAAAGTAAAAATTTTGATGTATACTATTAATATCTTCTCTATTTACATATGATACTTCCCCTGAAAGATCTTGGAATATAACAGAATTGACATATTGATTATATGAAAAGATATTAAATGCGAAACTCTTTATTGCGTTATTACGTTCATACCTATTACTGTTCTCCTCCTGACAACGATAGTTCAGCTTATCACCTACATCGGATGAAAGGTAGAAATTAACAGTCATATCACTAAACTCATTTATTTTTGCTTCGATATTCATATTTATCTGTTCCAGAAGTTGATAGAACTCCATGCAAATTTATTCACAAATTCACGATTGGCCAAATAATATCCTGATAATAGTGTAAAAGTTAATACAAATCCTATTATCAGGATATTTGAATATAATATCTTGTTTTTTATGCTCAAACTGCATTTCCACTTTTTATATGCATTTATCATTTTGTTCATTACGCATCTCTTGCCCCTTAAAAATAAGCTAAAGCTTTAACTCCGAGAGAGTTTCAAGTTTTGTGTAAACAAAAAACTGATACAAAATATATCATTAGTCACCAGAGACAGAGCCTGTCTTTTATGGCTCTGTCTCTGCTTGTATTATATTCCATATTCCAGATATGTCAAGCAGGACTGGTCAACCCAATCCTGTCTTTCCGGATTCCGCTTACAATCAGGACAGTCTTTTTTCAATGCAACGCTATTTCTTCTGTTGGTGCTACATATACCCTCCAACACAGATCAGCTATCAACGGCTTGCTCCCATTGAAGAAGAGGTTTGAAAATATATTCAATCATTTTCCGAATTTCGGTATTCTGGATCTGGTGGGTGATGCTCTGCTGAATTTCTGTTCCCAGATACACAGTTTCAATCGCCTAGAAAAATCCTCTCATGTTGGAGGATATATGGTTAAGAAAATGATTGAGCAACAGGAAAAACAGATGGCTGGTAAATAGCAAAGACGCATAGAAATGCGAAGAGTTTGCGGGGAGGCTTTTTTCTTTGCCATAAAATAAAATCTCCAATAATATGGGGTATTTTTTCTTTCGAATTGTAAAAAAGTGAAGCCATTACTATGATGACTTCACTTTTTTATGAGAAATCTTTCTTTTTGCCGATTCTGTTTCAGATACAATTGTAACTTAACATATCCGGCTGCCATTTTTACAGGTGCAGCACGCGATCCTTAATCTCCTGAGTACGCCCCTGGTTCCAGAACTGAGTTCCGATATATCCACATGTTCTGCGGGCAACAGACATCTTAGACTGATCACGGTTTCCGCAATTCGGACACTCCCATACCAGCTTACCGGACTCCTCCTCGATAATCTTAATCTCACCGTCATATCCACAGCATTCGCAATAATCGCTCTTTGTATTCAGCTCTGCATACATGATATTGTCGTAAATGAACTGCATTACGGACAGTACCGCCGGAATATTATCCTGCATATTCGGCACCTCCACATAGCTGATTGCACCACCCGGCGACAGCTTCTGGAACTCGGATTCGAATTTCAGCTTGTTGAATGCATCAATCTCCTCTGTCACATGTACATGATAGCTGTTTGTAATATAGTTCTTATCTGTCACGCCCGGAATGATGCCAAAGCGTTTCTGCAGACATTTTGAAAACTTGTATGTGGTAGACTCCATCGGAGTGCCGTACAGGGAATAACTAATGTTCTCTGCCGCCTTCCACTCATTACATTTATCATTCAAGTGCTGCATTACTTTCAGGGCAAACGGTTTTGCCTCCGGGTCTGTGTGTGATTTTCCGTACATTCTCATACACATCTCATACAGTCCCGCATATCCAAGCGAAATCGTGGAATATCCATTATATAGCAGCTTATCGATTGTCTCACCTTTTTTCAGGCGGGCAAGAGCGCCGTTCTGCCACAGAATCGGGGCAACATCGGAGACGGTTCCGAGCAGACGCTCATGCCTGCAGCGCAGTGCACGGTGGCACAGTTCCAGACGCTCATCAAGAATCTTCCAGAACAAATCCATATCTCCCTCGGAGGAACAGGCTACGTCTACCAGATTAATCGTAACAACACCCTGATTGAATCTTCCGTAGAACTTATGCTTTCCGTTTGGCAGCATCTGGGAATCTTCAACGGTAAGGAATGAACGGCATCCCATACACGGATAAACCTCTCCCTTTTTCAGTTCTTTCATAATCTTTGCGGAAATATAATCCGGAACCATACGTTTTGCCGTACATTTTGCAGCAAGCTCCGTCAGATGCCAGTATTTGGAATCTGCTGTAATATTGTCCTCATCCAGGACATAAATCAGTTTTGGAAATGCCGGAGTAATCCAGACTCCCTTCTCATTCTTCACGCCCTGCATTCTCTGAATCAGAACTTCTTCTATAATAATAGCGAGGTCGTCTCTTGTCTGCCCTTCCTCCACCTCATCCAGATACATAAACATCGTCACAAACGGCGCCTGACCGTTACATGTCATCAACGTAATCAACTGGTACTGAATCGTCTGGATTCCGCTGCGAATCTCATCGCGCAGCCTGCGTTCTGTCACTTTGGAAATGATTGTCTCATCCATAGACTCTCCGCATTCCTGACGCTCTGCAATTACATTTGCACGCAGTTTCTTTCTGCTGATATCAACAAACGGCGCCAGGTGTGCCAGTGTAAAGGACTGTCCGCCGTACTGGTTACTTGCGACCTGCGCAACAATCTGTGTCGTTACATTACATGCAGTAAAGAAACTATGCGGTTTCTCAATCATCGTCTCGCTGATGACCGTTCCGTTCTGAAGCATATCCTCCAGATTAATCAAATCACAGTTGTGCTCTCTTTGCGCAAAATAATCAGAATCATGGAAATGGATAATTCCTTCCTCATGTGCACGTACAATCTCCTCCGGAAGCAATACACGCTTGGATAAATCCTTGCTGACCTCCCCTGCCATATAGTCCCGCTGCGTGGAGTTGATAATCGGGTTCTTATTGGAGTTCTCCTGCTTTACCTCTTCATTGATATGGTCCAGCAATGCCAGGATTCCGTTATCTGTTGTATTGGACTTTCTTGTCAGCTCCCTTTTATAGCGGTAACGTACATACTTCTGTGCCACCTCATAACCACGCATCTCCATAATGCCGGTCTCAACAAGATCCTGGATATCTTCCACATTCACTGCATGGGAGGATTCCTCCACATCCTTCGCAATCTTCTCCGCAATTGCGGAAATCTGGAAAATGTTAATCTGATGAATCTTATCGACCTCATCATTTGCCTTCTGAATCGCATTTGTAATCTTGGAAATGTCGAAGGACACTTCTTTTCCGTTTCTTTTAATAACCTTCGTTTTAACCTCCGGGCTCATAGATACTCCCTCCTGTAATTATATATATTCCTAATCTTCTCTTGGTTACACAATATATTGTGCGTCTGTATCCATAATACCTCAAAATATCCGAAAATGGAAGTGTAATTTTTAGGAAATTATTGTTCTTTTTTCAGACAATTTCCACGCGCCTTGAAAACACAGGGGTTTGCGCCATCTGCCCGTTTTGAAATTAATTGAAATTTTTTTGTACGGCTCAACTGTTTGATTGCGCATTCCCGTCTCATTGCTTCTTCTTTTGTCTCAAATGTTTCATAATACTCCAGCGCCACCGGACGCCTGCTTTTTGTATATTTCGCCCCTTTTCCGTCATTATGGTCCTGAATCCGTTTCTCCAGATTATTCGTCCATCCGGTATAGAGACTCCCGTCACTGCATTTTAAAATATAAGTGTAATTCATGTCACTGTATTCTTTCCTCTTAAATTGTCTTTAATACAGTCCGAAGGACGTTCATCGCACAGAACTGCAAGTCAGCAAGCGTAATTTCCGTTCCCGCCTTTACTGCACTGACAATATCTTCCACATTTGCCTGACTGCCCGGCATCTGTAAGTCATTCCCCGCCTTGATGCACTGGGCGCTGAGCGCATGGCCGTACTTTCCGGTAGGAGAAGCCACTCCCATTGTGGATGTATCCAGTGAACTATACCAGTCAGTCATCACAACGCCTTCGAATCCCCACTCATCCCTTGCGACACGCTGCAGCATGTCATAGTTATTCGCAGAGTGAATACCGTTAATCAAATTGTACGATGTCATAATCGAATACGGCTGTGCCGTCCTCACCGCAATCTCAAAGCCCTTCAGGTAAATCTCACGCAATGCCCGCTCACTGATGTGTGCATTTGTAAACATACGGTTGTCTTCCTGATTATTTCCTGCAAAATGCTTAATGGCTGTTCCCTGTCCGCCATAGGACTGCACCCCTTTCGTATCCGCAGCCGCACAGCTTCCGGCAAGCAGCGGATCCTCGGAATAATACTCGAAATTACGTCCGCAAAGCGGATTTCTGTGGATATTCATTCCCGGCGCCAGCCACAGATGAACGTGGAACTGTTTCATCTCTGCACCGACAATCCGTCCCATCTCCTCTATTAATTCCATATCCCATGACTGCGCCAGTGTTGTTGCAATCGGAATCGCAGTACAATACTGATAACAATCAGCCGCATCCTCCGGCAGATTGTCCGCAAACGGTGCAATCTCCATGCCAAACTGTTCACCACCGGGCAACTTATTTCCATCTTTGTCAACTTTAAAGTGTTTCTGGAGTCTCAGACCTGCCGGTCCGTCCGCCAGAATCAGATTTGGAATCTTTCTTGTATCTGACAACCGGGAAACGGTCTCTCCGGCTGCTCCCGGCACACATGCAGAGGCGGATCCGATAACATTTCCCCCTTCCGGACCTCGCTCTGCCCCAACGCATAAATCTGCAAGTTCCTCAACGGTCAACTGGGCTGTCAGCTCTTCCAATGCCGCCTTGCCGGCTTTGACGTCTTCCAGCGTCAGCACTTCCCTTGTCCGCTCATCTTGCAGTTCCCGGCGTCCTGTCTGGTACCGTACTTTTTCCGTTTCAAACTTTTCCGCAAACAACGGCATCGTCCGTGAATATCTGTTCTCATCGACTTCCAGCTCCAAATCAAACATCGGCGCCATATGATGAATCTCTTTCACTGCTATCGTATCATGCATTACATTTTCCAACTGAACGGTCCTTACTGTCTCATCCAAATCAAGGACGCCGGCAACAGCCGTATTCCGTGAACTGTTTCCGACACGGATGACATACTCGCCCTCCTCCATCACCCAAGCTGCGTCAAGTGCATCATAGGACGCCATATCTTTCGTTGCAAATGTAATTGTCACCACTTCACTCTCGCCCGGCTGAAGCAACCCCGTCTTTGCAAATCCTGCAAGTTCCTGCGTCGGTTTGTCCAATATTCCTTCCGGCGCCGAATAATAAACCTGTACCACTTCCCTGCCGGCATAAGTTCCTCCGATATTTTTTACTTCGACTTCCACCGAAACCTGCTTCTCGTCTGCTTTCAACTGCCTTGCCTGTATTTCAAACTCTGTGTATCCTTTTCCATATCCAAAGCAATATAAAGGCATCACTGCAAATGTATCAAAATAGCGGTATCCTACAAAAATTCCGTCTTCATAATATTCGTCATCCAGATTGCCGTTTCGATAACTGAATGTTGCGGATGACGGGTAATCGTCATAGGATTTTGCCCACGTGTCCGTCAGTTTTCCAGACGGAAATGTCTTTGCCGTCAGAACATCCGCAACAGCATACCCACCGATATTTCCGGTCTGCCCGACGAGTACGACTGCCTGTACCCCTGAAATTTCTCTGAGCTCGGACAAATCAATGACTCCGCCTACATTCAGCAGCACGATACAGTTCTTATACCTCTCTGCCATAAAACGGATGTTGTCCAACTCACGGTCACTTAAGAAATAATCGCCTTTTTCTGCCAGCCGGTCCTTTCCCTCCCCGGAATTTCGGCTAATTACATAAATCGCAGCATCTGCCTCCGCGATATCTGCCTCCTCAATCTCCGGCTGCTCCGGCTCTGCAAACGGATTGCCAAACCCGGCAATCACGGACGAGATTCCCTGCTCCTTTGCAATCCTCTGAATCATTTCCAGATAGGTATCCTGCGCATATTTTAAAATGGTATCGTATTTATCCAGCCATTTCCCCGTCACAATCTCAAATCCGGCATCTGACAGACCATCCTCGATGGATGTGACATGCCGCACATTTACATCTCCTGAACCGGTTCCGCCCTTTACCGTATGCCTT
This sequence comes from Lachnospiraceae bacterium UBA1683, assembly GCA_002320245.1. GTDB lineage: Bacteria > Bacillota > Clostridia > Lachnospirales > Lachnospiraceae > Schaedlerella. Next base: position 4,077 of record DCKD01000076.1, on the reverse strand, counting down.
GCACCTGTCCCAAAAAGGGCTAGCCTTTTCATATCATCTTTCAAAGGAAGCACTCCGTCATTTTCCAAAACGACCATACATTCTCCGGCGAGTTTGCGCACCGTTTCCTGATGGTTTATTTCATACTCCTGGATTTCGTCTGTTTTCAATGCATAAATCTGTGCCATAATTTATCTCGTCCTTTCTACATACTCATGCGGTTTTCCCTTCTCCGCATGTTAACAATAGTGATTTGCTTTTCTTCGTATGTTAATGATAATTATAGCAAAAAAGCAGTGGCTTATCTATGAGTTAAGCCACTGAAATATACAAATTTTTCATTACTATCCGGCCATATGCCAGAATAGCCGTGTACATCGTCCTCCGAATCCCCCGGCTTAATACCCGGAATGAATATTTCATACGGATACAACCGCCGACTGATTATGTATTCTGATTGTATGGGTTCTTTGCATAAGCGGCCGGCGTCCATGGATACTTTTCCATCACATCTTTCTGAGATATTTCCAACTCCCGAAGCTGCTCCACCACGTGCATCATATTCATCCGGTTCACAATTTCACCAATTAATTCCTCTCCTTCATCTGCAAGCCCCCGACGGCGGGCTTCATCCGGAATATCCGGTGTGGACATATGGTCATCCAAATCTCCGAAATAATATCCCACACTGCCACTCTGTGTGGCAAGCTGGAAAATATCATTGAATTTTTCTACAGACTGTGGCTTATTGTGCTGATATCCGGTCACCAGAGGAACATCCTCCAACCGTCCCATTATCTGGTAAGCGCCTGTCGTGATTGCATGAAAGCTATCCATGCTTTTGAACAAGTCTCCGGCACTCCGGAAAATCTGCGTCGTTAAATCCATATACAGGACAGGCACACCGGTCTCATCATAAAAATCTCTTACCATGGGACTGCAAGTCATCAGCGCAGGTCCATGGAAACTAATATAAATCTGACGTTTAAACCCCTGACGCAAAAGACTTCTTGCCAGCGCCCCCAGATAGTCGATCCCCTGACGCACACTTACCTGTACCGTTCCCCGTCCCGATGCTGTCGCGCCTGCATAAAAATACGGAAGCCCGGTCAAAATCAATCCGTCACATGCCTCAGCCATCCGAAGTGCAAAAGCCTCACTGATTACAGTTTCACTGTCCACCGGAAACCCTCCGTGAAGCTCAATGGTTCCCACAGGCACAATAATAACATCATTACGAGATAAATACTGTTCAATTTCACTGTTCAACATTTTGGGAAGAATTCTTGTACGCATAATTTCTCTCCTCTCTACTATCACGGCTACTGAACTTCTCTACGTTTTTTCAGTTCCGCAGATATCCTATCGCTCTCTTCCTTTTTAAGATTAAAAATCAGCCCCAGACCAATAATCATCAGAATACTGGTCACTAACGGGATTGCTGTATATAACATGCGGATACGGTTGGATACCTCCGCCGTCTGCGTTGTAATCTGTGAATTATATCCAATCCAGCCAAGTGCATAACTTGCCACGGTAGAAGCGATGGTACTTCCAAGTTTACGTGCAAAAGTAAAAATTGAATATACACTTCCGTCTGCACGTTCCCCGGTAACGTATTCCTGATAATCCAGACAATCCGTCACCAGCGCCCATACTAACATCGTAAACATTGAGTTTCCAAAAGTCGCCAGTATATTCAGAACAAAGAATAACCACGGATTCGCAATTGGCACAAGGAACAGGAACAAGGATACACCAAATCCAATTACCGCAGGAACCAAAATGGTATTCCGTTTGCCGAACTTCTTAACAAGCGGCGGAACGACTGGAAACAGCAAAAGCATAACCGGCATCGTCAGCAAAGTAACATAGGTAACCATCTGTGGCTGATTATAATATTCTTTCCACATAAAAGAACCGAACTGACTGTTTCCGGTAATGGAAATCAGAGATCCAATCGTCGCCACCATGGCGCCAATCAAAGGGCGGTTTTTAAATACTCCGGCAAGGACACGCTTGTAGCTGTATCCGGATGTCCCTGTCTCATATTTCACCCGCTCTGTAGTGCCCGCCAGCAGTCCGGAATAAGATAATACACAGCAGATTCCAAAAACAACTGCCAGCATGAAAAATCCTTCCGGCACGGGTTCCTGCACCCCATCGCTATTCGTAAACCAGATGAACTGCGGGACAACAGCAAGCGCAATACCCACAATCATGCCGCCGACACTGCGGGCTCTGGACAATTTTGTACGTTCTACCGAATCCACGCTGATAACAGAGGCAAGGCTTCCATAAGGCATACTGGTGCCGGTATAACACATGCCATACATAATATAAGCAAAACACACCCATATATGCTTCCATACAGAACTGAAACTGGACACATCCGTAAAACATAAAACACCACTGACCGCCAGAGGAATCATAAATATCCGAATATACGGTTTAAATCGGTCTCCGCTTTTTCCAATTTTAAAACGGTCAGGCAGAGAACCCATCATAGGATCATTAACCGCGTCCCATAGACGGGAAATCAAAAATAAATTTCCCATAAAAAACGGACTTATCTTTAATACATAAGTACAGAATACCATAAAATAGGAATCCACGTAAAGATTAACAAAACTTCCCCCCGTATCGCCAAGTGCATATGCCACCTGGTCTTTCGCACCAAATTTCTTCATTTCTTTTCTCCCTCCTTGCACAAATGTTTGTTGCTATTTTGTAACATATTTTGTATACTGACAGTACATCTGACAGTATAGCATGAGCAAATTGCTATTTTAATTGCAAAAGCAGGATAGTATATTGTGATTCTCGCAATTTTTTTCGGAGGTTATTACATTTTTTATGAAATTTAATGATGATTATTACACACATTTAATAAAAAACCCTTCTGAAAATCCGTATGAAAGAAGGCTTGTCAATCAGATAGAACGTCTTATCAAAAGTGGTGTGCCTTTGTATGAGATTTTAGGCAATATGGAACTTCAGAATACAAAAATACAGGTAAATTATGATCCGGGTGAAATGGAGGCGATTGTGAATCTACACAGCCATATTTTCTATGAGATACTTTTTGTTTCAGAAGGTACGGCAGATTACCTCGTCGGAACACAATGTTTCCGTGTCCACACAGGAGATATTGTGCTCCTGCCGCCCGGAATCAATCATTCTCCCCTGAACAGAATACAAAATAAAGAAGTATACAGGCGCTATACCGTGTGGATAGATCCGGCTTTTTTTCAGGAGATTTGTGAACAATATTCCGATATAGGAAAGACGCTTTTGAAATTCAGAGATGAACATTGCTACCTGCTTCGAAGTTCTGAATCCGGCATCCACTCGTTAAGCGCCTCCTTTGAAAAAATGAAACTGGAGTTGGAGCAGTGCCGCCCCGGTTACGACCTTGCCATCGTAGCCGGGGCATTGACAGTTCTTCCCCAAATCTGCCGGACATATTATCCTTCGTCAGATATGGGATTTGTGCACTCCGATGACAAGCTGTTTGACAATATGCTTTGTTATGTTGAGGAACACTTTGAGGAAAAACTTACCTTAGAGCAAATCGCCCTGCATTTTCACGTAAGCGCCTCCACTGTATCACACAGTTTTCGGCAGAACATAGATAGCTCCTTCTACCAATTTGTACTTCGCAGACGCCTTCTTGAAGCCAAAAAAATGCTTCTGGGAGGTCTTCCCCTTCGTCAGATCAGTGACGATTGTGGTTTTTCTGACTACTCTTCTTTCTATCGGTTGTTCAAAAAAGAATATGGACTCGCTCCAAGTGAATATCTGACACTGCACCGTCAGTCCGAAAAATATACATAGAACGCAATAGCGCCGTTTAATTTAAAAAAAGTCTGAAAACTTTAATGTTTTCCAGACTTTTTAACTCCCCGAGTTGGGTTCGAACCAACGACCCTTCGGTTAACAGCCGAATGCTCTACCGCTGAGCTATCGAGGATTATTAAATTAAAGAAACACTTGTTTACCAAGCTCAAAAATATTTCGCCAAGTAATCAGGTGCAGCCGACTGCCGGTCTTTAAAATATTTCAGCAGGCACTCAATGTACCTTCAAAACTGCATAC
>DCKD01000078.1 GCA_002320245.1 Lachnospiraceae bacterium UBA1683 | reverse complement strand
TTTGTTATAGTGTGCCTGATAACATCGATAGATATTCTAATCTGGCATTTGTGGAAATTCCCATTGCAAAGGCAATCCTAACAGAATCATCAAATGAAGCAAAATCACTGTTAAAAGGCTATGTTTTTAATAGTCAGCAGAAGAAAAAACTGAACAGAATACGGACGAATTACGGATACCAGATACTAACTGGAAACTAACTTATAAATCTATTTGGATATGATGGAACGCCGTATGAAGCGAAAGTTTCATGTACGGTGTGAAGCGGGGGAAAACTCGGAGATAACATTAAAGAGTTACCTATCGCTATAGCGTGGCAACTGGCAGAAAACCCTACCCGATATTGCACAGGAAATCAAGATAGTTAATCTCACCAGTGAGGACAAGAACAGAGGACTTCTCGACCCATATGTGATTATGAAGCGTACAAAGGACGCTGAAAGTCTGGCAATCGACATACTCACCTTTTTAACTGGAATCAGCAGTCGTGACGGTGAGAAGTTCCCTGTATTAAGGCGTGCGATCCGTTCCGTGACACAGAACAAAAAACGAGGACTGCTCCGTGTCATTGATGAACTTCGCAAAGACGGTTCATCTGTAGCAGAAAATATCGCAGACCATATCGAGAGCATGACCGACTATGACTTTGCACATCTGCTTTTTTCAGATGGAAGTATCAGACAGTCAATCAGTCTGGATAAGCAATTAAATATCATACAGGTGGCAGAGCTTGTATTGCCCGATAAAGATACAAAGTTTGAGGAATACACCACAATGGAATTATTGTCCGTGGCTATGCTGATTGTCATTAGTACCTTTGCCCTTGATTTTATCCATTCTGACCGCAGCATTTTTAAGATGGTGGATTTGGACGAGGCGTGGACGTTCTTACAGGTAGCACAAGGGAAAGCACTGTCTAACAAGCTGATTCGTGCCGGACGTTCCATGAACGCTGCTGTTTACTTCGTCACGCAAAACTCTGGTGATGTGGACGATGAAAAGATGAAGAACAATATCGGCTTAAAGTTTGCGTTCCGTTCTACGGATATAAAGGAAATCAAGAATACCCTTGAATTTTTCGGTGTGGATAAGGAGGACGAGGGAAACCAGAAGCGACTTAGGGATTTGGAAAACGGACAATGCCTGTTTCAAGATTTGTACGGGCGTGTGGGCGTTATCCAGATTCACCCTGTATTCTCTGACCTGTTCCATGCCTTTGACACCAGACCGCCAGTACAGACAGAGGAAGATAAGGGATAGCCTGTTTTCCATACAGGTGAAACAACCGTGGCTGTTACTTCAATATGGAGAATCGGATATAGAAACGCTCGGTTCTGACCGTGTGGAAAGCCTGTTATCGGAAAGTCCAGACACGGACGACAGAGAGGACGTTGTGATTGAGGAAATCGAAGATAAGGACAATGATTATTTGAGCGTCACAAAGACCATGACCCGTTTAGGTATGGTGGTGTTCCTGTTCATCTTCAATATCGGTATCTCGGCGTTTGTCTTTCTGCTTACCGGCATGATGATTTTCTCACAGGTGCTATTCATCATTTACGCTATGTTTCTGCCGATTAGTTTTATCCTCTCCATGATACCGACTTATGAGGGCATGGCAAAAAAGGCACTTACGAAGCTGTTCAATACCATTATGATGAGGGCAGGAATCACACTGATTATCACTACAGCCTTTAGTATATCGACTATGTTTTACTCCATTTCCTCCGGCTATCCGTTTTTCATGGTGGCATTTCTACAGATAGTCACCGTTGCCGGAATCTATTTCAAGCTTGGTGATTTGATGGCAATGTTCAGTCTGCAATCTTCCGATACGCAGCAGGTCAGCAGACGAATCATGCGGCGACCTTATATGTTCCTCAACCGCAGGGCAAGACGCTTGGAGCGTAAAATCGGCAGGACAATGGCGGCTGGTGCTGCTGGCGGTGTCGCTGGTGCGGCTGCTGCTTCTGCTTCTACGAAAAAAGCAGACAATACCAAACAGACAGGTAATACGCATACCAGAGCAAATCACAATACTTCTGCTTCTAACAGTGGAGGTAACAGCAAACCGCCAGCTTTGTCGGATTCCAAATCGCAAATGCCGCTTGCATTGCCGGATAAGAAAAGCCAGACGGATTCTTCACAGACCGTACATAGTTCACAGAGCAATACGCAGGAATCACAGTCTACCTCAAAGCGTGGAATCGTAGATAAAAAATCGGTATCGAAACAGCCGCAGTCAGAGAAACAGAATCCGCAGCGTCCGATTGTGGATAAGGCACAGGACAAGCAGGAATCAAAGGATAAGGAGCGACAGGCCGCCGGATCAGCGACAAAGAGAGCTGCCCCGGTGCATGAGCGACCAGCCACAACGCCTGTTCCTGTAAAATCAGATACAAAGACCACAGCTTCAAAACAGGAGCAGAATGTCAAGGAGCGTCCTGTCACGGTGACAAAGGAGCAACCGCAGTCAAGTAAAAGCAAAGAACCTGTAACAAAACCGCAGGAGAATGTGAGAACGCAGGTTGTCAGAGAATCCCGTCCGGCAGGTAAACAGACTTCCTCAGTAGCAACGAAACATTCGCAGGCTGCCACAGATACATCAAGACAGACGGTACAGCGTCAGAAGCAGACAAAGACGGTTCAGAAAAAGACCACAAATCAATCAACAGTGAAAAAATCTACCAGCAAGAAAGGCGGCAGAAAATGAAGTTAAGGCATTTCGCTGTGTTCGGTGGGATTTTCACGGTGATTATCTGTTTGCTCCTGTTTTTGTTTATCGTGACCGCAGATGATGAAGAAAGCGGCTCTTCCAGTCTTGATTTTTCTGGATTGAATCTGTCACAAGAAGTCTTGAAACATCAGCCTATGGTAGAAAAATATGCAAAGGAATACGGAATCTCTGACTATGTGAATTATCTGCTTGCGATTATGCAGGTGGAATCCGGCGGCACTGGCACGACAGACGTTATGCAAGCCAGCGAATCATTAGGATTACCGCTTAATTCCCTGTCTGTGGAGGATTCCATCAAACAGGGGTGTAAACATTTCTCGGAGCTTTTGAAGTCCGCAGAAGCAAAAGGCTGTGACATCAACACGGTGGTACAGTCCTATAACTATGGCGGCGGCTTCATTGATTACGTTTCCAGTCATGGGAAAAAGTACACCTTTGAGCTGGCGGTCAGCTTCGCAAAGGACAAATCCGGCGGTGTCAAAGTCACCTATAAAAATGAGATTTCCATAAAAGAAAATGGCGGCTGGCGTTACAAGTACGGGAATATGTTCTATGTAAAATTAGTCAGTCAGTATTTAGCTGTGCCTAGTTTCAGTGACGCTACCGCACAGGCAATCTTTAATGAAGCCTTAAAGTATCAAGGCTGGAAATATGTCTATGGTGGCAGCAATCCCAACACTTCTTTTGACTGTTCGGGATTGGTTCAATGGTGCTATGGAAAGGCTGGTATCAGCCTACCTCGTACCGCACAAGCACAGTATGACGCTACGCAGCATATACCGCTGTCACAGGCAAAGGCTGGTGACTTGGTGTTCTTCCACTCGACCTATAACGCTGGAACATATGTCACTCATGTAGGTATCTATGCAGGAAACAACAGAATGTATCACGCTGGCGACCCTATCGGATATGCAGATTTAACAAGCTCGTACTGGCAGCAACACTTGATTGGTGCTGGACGGGTGAAAACCAAATAAGAAAGGAATGGTGCTATGCTATTTAAGAAAAAGGATAAGGAATCGAAAACAAAAAAAGAGAAAAAAGTGCCTGTGATGAAAGTCGGCACGCATAAGAAAACCGTGATTGCCTTATGGCTGGTGCTGATTGCCAGTGTCAGTTTTGGGGTGTATAAGAATTTTACCGCTATTGATATGCACACGGTACATGAGAAAGAAGTCACCCTCCAGCGTATCGTTGATACCAACAAGATAGAGAATTTTGTAAAAGCCTTTGCGAAGTCCTATTATTCTTGGAGCAACACGCAGGAATCCATTGAGAAAAGAACCGCAGTCATTAACCAGTACCTTACAAAGAGCTTGCAGGATTTGAATGTTGATACCGTCCGTATGGATATACCTACAAGCTCTACGGTAACAGACGTTAAGATTTGGGAGGTTGAAGCGGCTGGAACGGACGACTTTACCGTTGTCTACTCGGTAGATCAAACGGTAACGGAGGGAGAAACTTCTATCGGTTACACTTCCGCTTACATGGTAGTGGTTCATGTAGATGGTGACGGGAATCTGGTTATCACACAGAATCCGACCATCAGCAGCATACCGACCAAATCAACCTATGAACCAAAAGCAAAGGAATCAGATGGAACGGTGGACGCAGCCACTACGGAAGAAGTGACAGAGTTCTTAGAAACATTCTTCAAGTTGTACCCTACCGCCACAGAAAAGGAACTTGCCTACTATGTATCGGGGAATGTGCTGGAACCTGTCAACTGTGACTATGTGTTCTCGGAACTGGTAAATCCTATTTTTATCAAAGACGGGGAACAAGTGAACGTATCGGTATCGGTGAAATACCTCGACCAGAGGACAAAGGCAACACAGATTTCACAGTTTGACTTGACACTGGAAAAAGATAGTAACTGGAAGATTGTAGGATAATGAAATTAGGGGAATGGTTCTTAATCTCCATTCCCCTCTAACTATTTTTGTACACGTTCAATTTCATTTTGATAAAAAGTAATCTTATCATCTAATTTAGACATATGTTCTTGTAATAAAAGTATCTGATTGTTTAATGCTTTCCTATGATTTATCAGCATTTCCATTCTTTCATATAAAGTTGATTCACCCATAGCACGTAATTCTGCGTACTGTTTAATTTCTTTAATTGGCATACCAGTATCTTTTAATCGTTTGATAAAATCAATCCATTTTATATCACTATCTGAATAACAACGACGGTTCGCAGCATTACGTTTGGGTATTATCAAATTTTCTTGTTCATAATAACGCAACGTATGAATACCTAATCCTGTAAGTTTTGAAAATTCACCTATTGAATAATCCAAAAAAATCACCTCTTATCTCTTGACATAGAGTGAACTCTACATTGTATGGTTTTATTGTACCAAACAAAAGGAGGAATGACAAATGGTAAATGAAACGAATAAATATACCGTTATTACAGGAGCAAGTTCTGGTATCGGTTACGAAACAGCGAAAGCCTTTGCTTCACGTGGTAAAAATGTAATTATAATTGCCCGTCGTAAAGAAAAACTCGCTAAATTAAAGAAAGAAATTTTAGAAAAATTTCCGACAGTAAAAGTCATTGTAAAGGCAACTGACTTAACCAAATCTAAAAATGTTTATCAACTTTATAATGAATTAAAACCATATGAGCTAGACACATGGGTAAATAATGCTGGATTCGGAAATTATGGTAGTGTTGCGGAGCAGTCCTTAGAGAAAGTAGAATCTATGATTCATCTGAATATTGAAGCACTTACTCTTTTTTCAACACTTTTCGTACATGATTATAAAGATATTGAAGGAACACAGCTTATAAATGTTTCTTCATGCGGAGGTTATACAATAGTTCCAACTGCTGTTACTTATTGTGCTACAAAATTTTATGTAAGTACCTTTACGGAGGGATTGGCAAGAGAACTAAAAAGTTCTAATGCAAAAATGCAGGCTAAAGTATTAGCTCCTGCTGCTACCAAAACAGAGTTTGGCAAAATAGCAAATGATGTTACAGAATATGATTACGATAAACTTTTTGGAACATATCATACAAGTGAACAAATGGCTGATTTTTTAATGCAGCTTTACGATAGTGATAAGGTTGTTGGTGCTGTAAATAGAGAAACTTTTGAATTTAAAATGTTTGACCCACTATTTGATTATGCAGGTAATTCAACTCATAACCAAAAACTATAAGGTTCATTATAACTATTTTCCATACAAAGTACCGGTGTCAGTGAAATACCTAGACCAGAATACAAAGGCAACATAGATTTCACAATTTGATTTGAAGTTGGAGAAAGATTGTAACGGGAAGATTGTGGGATAATCAATAGTATGTCTATGTTTACTTTGATACATTTTATTTTCCATAAATTTGTCTACACAGTTTTTTACTTTTAATACGGTTCATAAAGCAGAACACTAAGTACACGGTATGTAAAACAATTTTTATATTCATTGACAGCTAATTGTTATTAGCTTATAATAAGCATAGCTAATTACAATTAGCTAAGGAGGTATAGGTATGACAACAAAACAAAAAATCTTAAATGAAGCCCTGACTCTTTTTTCAGAAAAAGGATATAGTGCTGTTCATGTTGGTGATATAGCTGACGCAGTTGGCATTAAAGCACCTTCGTTATATAAACACTATAAAAGCAAACAAGCAATTTTTGATTCTTGTGTAGAAGTTTTTTCTGAAAGAATGGAACAGGTGAGAAATAAATTACGGTTGCCAGACACCCCGAAAGCTGACGTTAACTATCAGACTGCAAGTATGGACACGATTGTTGAAATAGCAATCAACTTATTTGTGTTTTATTTGCAAGATGATGTTGCTGCAAAATTCAGAAAAATGCTGATGATTGAACGCTATCATAATCCAGAACTTAATGAGTTATTTGAGGATTTGTTTATTGATGGTGCGGTAAGACACGAAGAAAAGATATTTTCCGATTTGATAGACGCAAAAATTATCAAGAAAGAAAATCCTCATATTATTGCACTACGCTTTTATACGCCTATTTTCTATTTACTACAGAAGTATGATATGCACCCCGATATGGTTGAAGAAGCAAAAATGGAATTAACTTTAATGGTACAGGAATTTTGTAATACTTATAGAAGGGAACAACATTAACGATGAGAAGAAAGGGTTGATATAAGCAGATGTGGATATATATTGTTGGAAGTGTTCTACTTTTTCTTGCGGTATATCTTATTGTTCAAGGAATACGGTGTAATATTTCTGTGAAAGAAAGCAAAGAAAGACTTGCTGTTTACGGGGCGGAAATAGTTCATTTAAGTTACGGAAATATGAGCTATGTTGACACGGGTGAAGGTGAAACGATTTTATCTGTACATGGAATTTTTGGTGGTTACGACCAAGCATATGATACCTGTATAGATTTTAGCTCCGATTATAGAATTATTGCTCCATCAAGGTTTGGTTATTTAGGCAGCGATATTTTAGGAAATGGAACACCCACTGAACAAGTAACGGCATATGTGGAATTGTTAGATAAATTAGGAATTGATAAGGTGTATCTGCTGGCAACATCGGCAGGTGGAAGTATTGCTATTCGCTTTGCTTTGAATTATCCGGAACGAACAAAAGGACTGATTTTATACTGTTCCGCAATGCCATTTACGGAAAAGCCAGAAAAATATTTTGAATATGCTGGACCACCTGCGTTTTTATGCAATGATTTTACAATGTTTCTTATCAGCCCATTGTTTGAACCAATTATGGGTATGGAACCGTCTACGATTTACAGTATGCTTCCTGTTGGTGATAGAAAAGATGGTGTGGTATTGGATGCTTCTGTAACAAATCTTGATATGGCGAAGAATTATAACGATTATCATATTGAAAAGTTACAAGTGCCAACATTGGTTTTTCACGCAAAAGACGATAAATTGGCAAGCTATACAGATACAGAAAAAGCAGTTAAGAGGTTTCCAAACTGTACCTTTATTCCTTTTGAAAGTGGAGGACATCTTATTGTAGGACATGGAGAAGAAATCAAAGAAGCTGTTTCAAAATTCATAGGAGAGCAGTAAATTGTTTGATTGTATAATAGTGGGAGGTAGATAGACAAAATGGAAAAAACAATATCTGAATGGGTATACTGCCCTGTCTGCAGAAATAAGACAAGGTTACAGATACGGGCAGATACAGAACTAAAAAATTTCCCTCTCTACTGCCCGAAGTGCAAACAGGAAAGTTTGATTAATGCAAAGGATTTGCAGATAACAGTTATTAAAGGATTGGGAATGAAAAATCAAAACAATTAACAAAACGACAAATCGGAATTTGAATAGGAGAAAATAATGGTACAGAAAATGAATTTGAAAGAGAATGTAAATGCGATAGACGAACTATTCTGCTATAAGAGGGTAGGAACATTGAATAATCATATGTTAAATGTACTACAAGCGGAACATAGAACTTTAGATTTTCATATACACGAAAATTCCGATGAATTGTTTTATTGTATTGAAGGCGAATTTGATATTGAGTTTGAGAACGGATTAACACACTTATGCGAGGGTGATTTTATCATAATTCCAAAAGGAACGAAACATCGACCAATATGTAATGAATTAGTCAAATGTCTGTTGATTGAAATGGAGGGAACTCTCAACCAAGAAAACACGGGTGGAACATACACAGCGTAAACAGATATAATAGTTACAAATTCCCGTTTATCGAACAGAACAGTATATCATCAAAGAGCCAGACGCATAAGACGCAGAGCCGATAATACCAAGAAATATTTTTGGGATTATCGGCTTATTTTATTGAATAAGCAAAGTGGAGGATTACTCGTCCTCCACTTCCTTAGACTTGATGATTCCGTCAGCAACGCTTTCCATGATAATCAAATCTCTATCGGACAGATTATCAAGTTGTTTTTCCAACTGTCGTCTTCTGGTACTTTTCGCCGGATCAGACGCAGGCAGGAAAAATTCATCAACGGAAATATTAAGTAATGATACAAGGTCATAGAACACCTGTAAACTTGGGTGCTGCCCTTTGTTTTCAATATTTGTTAAATAGCGTGGGTCAATCTCAATCATTGCTCCCACTTGCTCACGAGTTAAGTTTTGTTTTTTGCGAGCCGATTTGATTGCAAGACCAAAGGCTCTAAAATCGTACTTATCTTCCTTTTTACGCATATGTAATCACCTCACTATATTTTACTGTTCCTGTTGATTTTCTAACAGGTACAGAAAAACGTATAGTACGGTTTAACAGTTCCTATTATGCGTATAAGAGCAAAAAGATACTGCTTAGCGGTAAATAAAAAAAACCGTTATTAACAGTACCATTTTTGCGTGTCAAAAAACATCTTTACTTAAATGGCGGTTTGGAAAGCCGCCTTTTTCTTTTTCCAACAATGAAAAATAGCATATTGGTTTGGTTTAGCGGCTCTGGGAGGTAGCCGCATTGAAAGACCTGTATAATCGACAATCTTCAACATATCTGTTATTGTCAAAAAAATCTTAGCTTTCAAAGCGGCACAATATACTCTTGAATGTGGTTTTTCACATTACATAGCAGGAACAATTTTAAAAGCACAAGAACAGCATTTCTTTTATGTCTTTGTGCTTTTTTATTGTTCAGAAGTTTTTCTGAAAAATTTTTTGATTTGGGTTACAAATCGCACTTCCGTGTTGAGTGTTAGTGCGGAAAGAGGTAAAAAGCCTTTTCGCTTTAGCAACTTCAACTTGAAAGGAGGTGAGATTATGAAACCTTCTTCATTTGAGAACGCTATAAGACTTCAATTTGATTGTCTGGCTCGTAAGGTGATTGGGAGAACTGTCAAGAACTATAACAAAGAACTTGCCAGACATTCAAAGCATGAAATATCTTTCTGCGAGATACCAGAGCCGGAATTAAACCAGTTAGGTATAACAGACGAATACTCGATTGAATTTACTTCCTTTGATGTGTTCGGTACAGAAGTTCGTGTCTATGATGAGAAATTATGTGAAGCAATCAAAAAATTAAGTGAAAGACGACGTAATGTTGTGTTGATGTTCTACTTTCTAGAATTACCAGACGCAGAAATCGCAGAGATTTTGGATATTTCCAGAAACTCTGTTTATAGAAACAGAATGTGTTCACTAAAGCTCATTAGAGATATGTACGAGGAGGAATTATAACATGATGAAGTCTACAAAAAAGTGTCCTCTATTCTCCACAATCAGTTTAGCTGCTGATGGCGACAAAGTGGCAATAGAGAAAATATTAAATCACTATGACGCTTACATATCAAAAGCAAGTTTACGCCCGTTCTATGATGAACACGGAAATATGTATATTGTGGTCGATATGGAACTGAAAGGCAGAATTAGAGCTGCCCTTATTAAAGCAATTCTAGGTTTTGAAGTCAGAGTGAAATAAGCGAATATATACGGAGTGTGATACCACCTCATTCCAGCTCCGTTTTACAAGTGTTCTTTGAAAATTGAATAAAGTAATCAGATACGTTTGATATGCGGTGAGCCGACGGACTGGAACGCCACGACCCATGAAAAGGAGGGATAAAGAAGCGAGCGACCACGCCAGTGATCCGTAAGCGACTGTTGGAAAAGTTGCTGCCATGACCCGTATATCAGAATAATGATACACTCGCATGGTGCGGTTCACCCATCAGAATGGGAATGGTGAAATTCCAGTGGAGCTTTCCAAAGCCATCTGATTACTTCTTATTTATAGACAAATTCTTTCATAATGTACAAGCATTTTTGCATACTTTGTAAATATATTGTAGTGAGGTGGTTCAATGGCAAATGACGCAAAGGTAGTTTGCAAGAATGTTTTTAAAAATTGTGATAAAGCGGCGTTTACAAAAGCATTTACTCTAAAATGGATAGAGTTGATAAATCAATATGAAAAAAATAAAGGAAAGGCAACTCCTGCCAGATGATAGACAAACTATCCTACAAGATGTTATAATAACATTATGTAGAGATAGTTTGTTTCGTCTTCTCTAAAAGGAGAACGAAGCATGATAGAATCAAAATCAAGAGTTGCTATTTATTGCCGCTTATCAGAGGAAGATAGAAACAAACAATCAGAAACAGACGACAGTAACAGTATTCAGAATCAAAAGTCAATGTTGCTTCAATACTCATTAGAGCATGGTTGGGAAGTCTACAACATATACAGTGACGATGATTATACTGGTTCTGACAGACGACGACCAGAATTTAACAGGTTGTTGGAGGACGCAAAGAATCATAAATTTGATATTGTCCTTTGCAAGACGCAATCCAGATTTACCAGAGAACTAGAGTTAGTGGAAAAATATATCCACGGTCTTTTTCCTCTTTGGGGTATTCGCTTCATCAGTATTGTTGATAATGCAGATACAGCTAATAAGGGAAATAAGAAATCAAGACAGATTAACGGTCTGGTGAATGAGTGGTACTTGGAGGATATGTCAGAGAATATTAAAAGCGTTCTCACTGACAGAAGAAAGAACGGACACCATATTGGTGCTTTTGCCCTGTATGGTTACAAAAAAGACCCTGACATAAAAGGGCATTTGATTATTGATGAAGAAGCTGCGGAAGTTGTCAGAGAAGTTTTTACACTGTTTTCACAGGGATATGGAAAGACTGCTATTGCCCGTATGCTGAATGACAGAGGAATCCCAAATCCTACAGAATACAAGCGACTTCATGGCTTGCGTTACAAGCAACCCAAAACGAAAAACAGTACCCTATGGAAATATTTTGCCATATCAGATATGTTGGTAAATGAAATCTATATCGGTAATATGGTTCAAGGGAAATATGGCAGCGTTTCTTATAAGACAAAGCAAAACAAACCCAGACCAAAAGACCAATGGTACAGAGTTGAGGGAACACATGAACCGATTATTGACCGTGAGTTATGGGATAGAGTTCAAGCGTTGGTAGCTCAAAAGGCAAAACCTTTCACGGTTGGCACAATCGGCTTATTTGCCAGAAAAGCTCGTTGCATGAATTGTGGTTATACAATGCGTTCATCAAAGAATCGTGGTAAACATTATTTGCAATGTTCTAACCGCCATGTAGCAAAGGACGCTTGTATAGGTTCTTTTATTTCAGTAGACAAATTAGAAAAAGCTGTAATTGATGAACTTAATAAGTTATCCGCAGAATATCTCGATAAAGATGAGCTTGAACAGAATGTGCAATTTAACAATGATTTGCGAGGTCAAAAAGAAGCTCTGGAAACGGAAATTGCTGCTTATCAAAAGAAGATTGCAGAATATACAAAAGGAATCCGTGAATTATATTTAGATAAGGTAAAGGGTATTCTTTCTGAACTCGACTACTTGGATTTATCCAAAGACTTCTCAACACAAAAAGAAAGGCTCGAAAAACTGGTAATTGATACGCAGAAACAGCTTGATGTTATTGAAAGAAAAATGCAGGTTGGCGATAACAGACGACAGTTAATCGAGCAATATACAAATCTTGAACACTTAGACAGGGAAACGGTTGAAAAGCTGATTGATTATGTATTGGTCGGTAAAAAAGACCCTGTAACTAAGGAAGTACCTATTGAAATACATTGGAATTTCTAAGGTTCTCATATCTGGCAGCTAGTATGCCAGATTATCGGGAACTATCTTATAAACCTCAATGTTGTCTTTACACAATCGTACCATCTGCCGCCATGTCTTCATGTAAATCTGTAATTGGGTCGCCTTTTGACTGAAAGTAAGTTGCGGTCCATGGTGTACCGCTTGCAGCCTGAGGCCAGAGCGCCAGAGTATGGTCTACATAATATTTTCCGAAACCAGACTGCTCGATTTCTTCTGGAGTCAGATCCTTCGTTAGCTGATATACGATGGCACAGATGATTTCCATATGTGCGAGTTCTTCTGTACCTATATCTGTAAGCACTCCAGTCACTTCTTTATATGGCATCGTATATCTTTGTGAGAGATACCGCATGGATGCCGCGAGCTCGCCGTCTGGACCACCAAACTGCGTGATAATAATCTGGGCAATTTTGGGGTTCGTCTGCGTAATCTTCACCGGATACTGTAATCGTTTTTCATAATTCCACATACGTTAACAGCCCCCTTCCTGCCATGGCCATGGTTCATCAATCCACTTCCATCTTGCATCCTCAGAATAACTTGCAGTGTCCACGGTCAACGGACTGTAATGTTTGGCATATTCTTTCAGTGCTTCATTTCTCATCCGGCTGTATTCCTGAAAATAGACTAATGCTTCATCATCCCACGGGTGCGTATCCAGATACAGTTTCACATCATCCACAGCAAAACTTGCCTCATTGATCCGCTCCATTAAATCATTTCTGCAAGGACAGTCACTCATCGATTACAACCTCCTCTTCCAAGAAATGGTTTATCCAGTTCCTCAAAAATGGTACCTCTGTGAAATCCTTTCGATATATCGTACACATTACGCCAGCGCTGCCATGGGACATAGGCCATCGCAAGCGGGAGTCCGGATAACCGGTCTTCCTTCCTGTTCCGGCCGCCACGGTTTTCAGATTCCGGGCGTTTTGATTTACCGTCTTCTTCACACCGGGGCTCCGGCTTTCTGCTGTCTGCTCCATCACAGCGCTGTTCCGGCATCCTGCTTCGCATATCATCCTGACGCATATCATCCCGGCGCATATCATCCCGGCGCGTATCGTCGCGGCGCATATTGTCGCGACGCATATCATCCCGACGCATATCGTCGCGGCGCATATCATCCCGACGCATATCACCCTGACGCATATTATCCCGGCGCATTTCATCTCGCCACGGTTCCATCATTCCGCGTCTGCAGGATGGACGCTGTGTATATCCTGTCCGCTGCCGGGCACATTGCATATTATTCTGACAATTTGCCATGTGCGATATCTCCTTTCATATCATTCACAGTATTATGATATGGAAGAAATGGGAAAAAGTTCTTGAAGGATAGACATAAAAGTACAAATGATATAAGATAACTATTGTAAAATGAATCATTTTTCAATATAATTTATCAGTGGAATGAAAACAAAAGAACAACAAATGAAGAGGAGATTTTACTATGGATATCGGACGAAGAATTAAGCTTTACCGGGACAGGCATAACATGACACAGTCTGAGTTGGCTGAAAAGCTGCATATCAGCAGACAGACGTTATCTGCCTATGAAACAGGCAGCGCGCTTCCGAATATTTATGCCCTGTGGAAAATTGCTGACATCTATGGAATCTCGATGGATGAGTTGGTCGGAAGAAATATTGAATCAGAGAGCTGGGACACAAAGAATGTCCGGAAGAGAATGAATGGTGTTGATTAGATAAAACACAATGATAAAATTCATTCGGATTCAGCGAACCGTTTAAAAGAATCATTGCCGTGTGTGGCAGAGGAAGCCGGGTGAGAATCCCGCACAATACCCGTTGCTGTATTGGCTAGTGCTGTTCCATGATGTCATTGTAGACGTGTGTCTATGAGAAGGCGGAGCAGGATGTTTGATGCCTGAGTCAGAATATTCACTTTTAAAATGGAGCTGTTTTTATAATTATAAAGTTGAAAGTTACGGGAATATGACTTAAGGAGAGAAAAAACATGTCTGAGAAACAAAATATCTTATCTATGTCTGCCGTTTCCGGCAGCAGATTTCATGCGGGTAAAAAAGCGATTCTGGCAGTAAGTTTCGGCACCAGCCACCTTGACACGCTGGAACGGACGATTGAGGCGACAGAGCGTGCGGTTGCAGGACATTTTCCGAAATACCGGGTGTACCGGGCGTTTACGAGCCAGATGATTATTAAGAAATTAATGCGGACGGAGAATCTGCATATTATGACAGTGCAGGAGGCGATGGAGCAGATGGCAGCGGATGGGATTGAGACTGTCATTGTGCAGCCGACACACATTATCAACGGAATTGAAAATGACAGGATGCTGGAAGATTTGATGGAGTATGCAGACCGGTTTCCGAAAATCCGGGTAGGAAAACCACTTTTGAGCAGCCCGGAGGATTATAAAAAGGCAATCCATGCGGTGATGTCATCTGTGGAACTTTCAGACGATGAGGCATTCGTGCTGATGGGACACGGAACGGATCATCATGCCAATGCGGCATATCCAACGCTGGAATACACCTTTCATCTGATGGGATACCGGCAGGTGCTTGTGGGAACGGTGGAAGGTTTCCCGAATCTGCGGGATGTGATGACAAAGCTTGCAATTTCCGATTATAAGAAAATTGTCCTGATGCCGTTTATGGTTGTGGCGGGAGACCATGCGAAAAATGATATGGCGGGGGAGGATGATTCATGGAAGACAGAACTGGAATCCGCCGGATATGAGGTGCGTGTGATTCTGAAAGGACTGGGAGAACTGGAGGGCATCCGAAAACTGTTTATTGAGCATATAGAGGCTCTGCTTTAGCAGATGGCAGGTGGAAACAGATGACAGAAGGGAACAGCCAAAGTGTCTGGCATGAACAGAAAAAATTGAGAACAGGGTATACAACCGGCAGTTGTGCCGCTGCAGCGGCAAAGGCAGCAGCACGGATGCTGTTATCCGGGGAAGAAGTACGGAACGTTGTGCTGATGACACCGAAACAGGTGCGGCTGTATCTGGAGGTGGAGAATATTTCTGTCGGAAAAGATACAGTGAGCTGTGCGGTACAGAAGGACAGCGGAGATGATCCGGACGTCACAAATGGAATCTATGTCTATGCATCGGTAACGAAAATTTCGGGAAAAGATGTGGTATTGGACGGCGGTGAAGGCGTGGGCAGGGTGACAAAAAAAGGTCTGGAGCAGAACATTGGCGAGGCGGCAATCAATCGGGTGCCGCGGCAGATGATTCTGCAGGCGGTGGAGGAACAGAGAAGGGAGTTTGGCTATACGGGCGGACTGTCTGTCATGGTTTCCATTCCGGAAGGAAAACGTCTGGCGTCAAGGACATTTAACCCCAGGCTTGGGATTGAAGGTGGAATTTCCATACTTGGAACGAGTGGAATTGTGGAACCGATGAGTGAAAAAGCACTGACGGACACGATTTTTCTGGAAATGAAGATGCTGAAAGAAAACGGATATGACTGGTGTTATGTAGTTCCGGGCAATTACGGCATTGACTTTTTGAATGGGACACTTCAGGTTCATGGAAATTTGGCTGTAAAGTGCAGCAATTATATCGGCGAAGTGATTGATGCGGCAGTCAATCTGCAGATGAGTGGAATTCTCCTTATCGGACACATTGGGAAACTGGTTAAAGTGGCAGCCGGCGTGATGAATACACATTCCAGACAGGCAGACTGCCGGATGGAGGTGCTGGCAGCGCATGCTGCAATGGCAGGGGCGCCGCGGGAGACGGTACAGCGCGTGATGCGCTGTATTACGACAACCGAGGCATTGGAACTTCTGAAGGAAGCACATTTACTCGGCACGGTCATGCAGACCGTGACAGAACGGGTGGAGTTTTATTTGTCACACCGGGCGGGAGAACGGCTGCAAATCGGAGCAATTTTATTTTCTACAGAAGAGGGCGTATTGGGCGCTACTTCAAAGGCAGAGGAACTGCTTGGGCGGATACAGCATCAGAAACCGGAATACTAGTACATGGCTTTCCGGAAAATCTGGCTTAACGTGAGGCATGAACAAGAATAAATACAGAAAAACAGGAGAGTGGCGATGCAAGGTATATTTTACGGAGTCGGAGTCGGACCGGGGGATTCGGAGCTCCTGACGCTGAAGGCAATGAAAATAATTCAAAACTGCGAGGTACTTGCAATTGCGGTATCTGACCCGGAATTGGCAGAACCCGAATATGAAGGGCAGGGGACAGAATCCCGGTATCCACAGTTTCTTGAAAAATGTGTGGCATATCAGATTGTCCTTCCGGTTGTTCCGGATATCCGGACAAAAGCAAAGTTGTATCTTCCGATGCCAATGATGAAGGAAAAAGAGCGGCTGAAAGCAATCCATGATGCATGTGCAGGGAAAACGGCGGAGATTCTGAGCGCCGGGAAAAATATTGCCTGTATTACACTGGGAGACCCGTCTGTGTATTCTACGTGTCTGTATGTGCATAAACGAATCCGGCAGCAAGGCTATAAGACACATCTGATTCCGGGAATCCCATCTTTTTGCGCGGCAGCGGCAAGACTGGATATGGGGCTTGTGGAGAATCGGGAAGAACTACATGTCATTCCGACGTCGTATGGAATAGAAGAAAGCCTGAAATTGCCGGGGACAAAGGTACTGATGAAAACAGGGAGTAAGATGGCAGATGTGAAAATGCTTCTGAAACAGGGACGGTATCAAATACAGATGGTGGAAAACTGTGGAATGGAATCGGAAAAAATTTATCAGAATGTGGAAGATATCCCGGATTGGGCGGGGTATTATTCTCTGCTGATTGTAAAAGATGGAAAAGAGTAAAAAATAGAAAAATCGACGGATAAACGGAGGAAATGAAATGATAACATTTGTAGGAGCCGGACCGGGGGCAGAGGATTTGATTACAGTGCGCGGACAAAATTATTTGCGGAATGCAGATATCATCGTTTACGCAGGCTCACTTGTGAATCCGAAGCTGCTTGGATATGCGAGGGAGTCCTGTGAAATCTATAACAGCGCGACGATGACACTGGAAGAGGTAATGACGGTCATGACTGCCGGCGCGCGTGCGGGGAAAAACGTGGTACGTCTGCATACAGGAGACACCTGCTTATATGGCGCCGTCAAAGAGCAGATGGATTGGCTGGAGGAAGAGCAGATTGCCTATGAAATCTGTCCGGGTGTCAGTTCCTTTTGCGGAGCTGCTGCTGCGTTGAATGCCGAGTACACCCTGCCGGGAGTTTCCCAGTCCGTTATAATCACAAGAATGGCGGGCAGAACACCGGTGCCGGAGCGGGAGTCTATTCGTGGCTTTTCCGCACATCATGCGACGATGGTTGTTTTTCTGAGTACCGGGATGCTTCCGGAGTTACAAAAGGAGCTGATGGAAGGCGGATATGAGCCGGATACGCCGGCAGCGGTTGTGTATAAGGCAACCTGGCCGGAAGAGAAAGTGTTCCGCTGTACGGTGGAGAAGCTTGCGGAAACGGCGCAGGAGAATGGAATCCGCAAAACGGCACTGATTGTTGTAGGAAATGTATTGGACGGGGAGTATCAGCGTTCAGAACTGTACCATCCACAATTTACGACAGAGTTCCGCAAAGGAAAAGAGAGTTTGTCAGAGGACAGTACACGGGAGCCGGGGAATATTCGCTTCCGGTGAAACAGGAATGATGCACGAGGGAGCAATCGGCAGAAATGGAGAATAGAATGCGGAAAGTATTTGTAGTGGGACTCGGTCCGGGAGCCGGGGCACAGATGACAGCAGAGGCACGCGCAGCATTGGAGCAGTGTGAGGTAATCATCGGGTATCCGGTATATCTTGATTTAATCCGGGGAGATTTCCCGGACAAAACGTATAAGAGTACTCCGATGAAACAGGAGACAGAGCGCTGTACAATGGCGCTGCAGGAAGCAGCGGAAGGCCGCGGGACGGCGATGGTATGCAGCGGAGATGCCGGTGTGTACGGGATGGCAGGATTGATGCTTGAGATGGGAGCGGCTTATCCGGAAGTTGAGATTGAAATTGTGCCGGGCATTACAGCGGCAATCGGTGGGGCTGCAGTGCTTGGGGCACCGTTGATGCATGATTTTGCAGTAATCAGCCTGAGTGATTTGCTGACTCCGTGGGGAAAAATTGAGACGAGACTCCGTGCTGCGGCGATGGCAGATTTTGTTATTTGCCTGTACAATCCGTCCAGCAGAAAACGGAAGGATTATTTAAAAAAAGCATGCCGGATTATGCAGGAGTTCAAAACCGGAGATACAATCTGCGGAATTGTACGCAACATCGGACGTGCGGAGCAGTCCAGCGCGATTATGACGCTGGAGGAACTGGGAGGTACGGAAACCGATATGTTTACAACGGTATTTATCGGAAATGAACAGACGATGCGGCTGAATGGAAAAATGGTCACCCCGCGGGGATATGATACTTCGGGGCAGAGAACGATTGTGTAACAGGAAAAACAGATGGCTGGTAAATAGCAAGACACATAGAAATGCGTAAAGGGAGTAACGGATGCTCTATGCAGGATAGACACAGCAGAATGGAGACAGCACAATGAGGACGAGAAATATATATTTAATTGGAATCGGAATGGGAGCACAGCAGACGATGACTTTTGAGGCAGATGATACCCTGCAAAGCTGTGACTGTATTGTTGGCGCCAAGCGGCTGCTGGAGTCCGTGGAGAAATACGGAAAACCGGCCTTTGCGGCATACTTGCCGGATCAGATTCATACTTGGCTGGAGGAACATCCGCAGTACCGGACAGTTGCTGTCGTGTTGTCCGGGGATTCTGGTTTTTATAGCGGTGCAAAAAAACTGGCTGCCGAACTGGAACAGGTATCGGAATATGCAATCCACATGATTCCTGGCATTTCCTCTGTTACATATCTTGCAGCCCGGCTGCATACTTCGTGGGAGGATGCGGAACTGGTCAGTGCACACGGAAGAAGACAGAATTATATTCAGACGGTTGCTGCGTCTGCAAAGACGTTTCTGCTGCTTGGCGGAGCCGCCTGTGGGGAAGAAATCTGCCGGAAAATCAAAGCGTATGGGTTGGAGCATGTAATCTTTTATATAGGAAGAAGGCTTTCCTATGCGGAAGAGGAAATCCGGAAACGTTCGGGAGCAGAACTCTGCCCGGAAGATTTGTCGGAACTTTGCACGGCGATGATTTACAATCCAAAACCGCAGCAGTGGAGCTATGGCTCAATTCCGGAGGAAGAATGGATTCGTGGGAAGGTTCCGATGACAAAAGAAGAGGTGCGCGCAGTCAGTATCCGGAAACTGAGGCTGACAGAGGAGACGGTGCTGTATGATGTCGGAGCAGGAACCGGCTCTGTGGCGATTGAAGCGGCGTTGCAGTCGGAAAAAATCCGTGTCTATGCGATAGAAAAAAATCCAGAGGGCATTGCACTGATTGAGCGGAACAAACAAAAATTCCGTACAGACTGGGTGTTTCCGGTACATGGAACCGCACCGGAGGCTTTGGAGGATCTGGAAGTGCCGACTCATGTGTTTATCGGAGGAAGTTCCGGGAATCTGAAGGAGATTCTCCGATGTGTGAGAAATAAAAATCCAGATGTCAGGGTAGTGCTGAATGCAATTTCTCTTGAAACGATAAAAGAAGTGATGGAGGCGGCCGCAGAAGGATTGTTAAATCATCCGGAGATCGTGCAGGTTTCTATTGCAAAAGCAAAGGTATTGGGACAATATCACATGATGATGGGACAGAATCCGGTTTATATTATTTCCGGAAATTGATGAAAATGGAAAGGGGTGTACGCGGATGAATATTCCGGGGATTTTGATTGCCGCCGGGGCAAGCGGCAGCGGAAAAACGGCAATTGCATGTGGAATCATGGCAGCACTGAAGCAGCGTGGACTGCGGGTAGCTGCATGTAAGTGCGGACCGGATTATATTGATCCGATGTTCCACAGGGAGGTACTTGGGATACCGTCTGAAAATCTGGATTTATTTTTCAGCTCTGCCGGAAAATTAAAAAATTTGCTGCTGCGGCATGCGGAACATGCGGATATTGTTGTGACAGAAGGGGTGATGGGCTATTATGACGGTCTTTCACTGGGTTCGTGGGAGGCGAGTTCTTACGATGTGTCACGTACGCTTCGGATACCAACGATTCTTGTGGTTCCATGCAGAGGCATGGCATTGTCGGTTGTCCCGGCAATTCTCGGGATGCTGGAATTCCGGCCGGACAGCGGAATCCGGGGAATCATCCTGAACCGGATTTCCGGAATGCTGTACCCCAGGATGAAAGAGATGATTGAGACAGAACTTCAGAACCGGGGATACGGGATTCCGGTGATTGGATATGTTCCGGAAGATGAGGCTTTTCACATGGAAAGCCGTCATCTCGGACTGGTACTTCCGGGAGAAACTGCACAGATTCGGGAGCGGCTTCAAAAGGCAGGAGGACTTCTCTCTGAGACGGTAGAGCTGGAAAAGCTGATAGAAATTGCAAAGCGGGGCTCAAAATTCGATGTGGAGGAAATTGCACATGAAACCGTGCGGCAGGCAGGCCCCCGTATCGGTGTTGCAAGGGACGAGGCGTTTTCTTTCTATTATGAAGAGAATCTGGAAATGCTGCGGAGGGCGGGATGCGAGGTAGTTCCGTTTAGTCCTTTGCATGATACACAGATGCCGGAGCGGATTGACGGCATGATGCTCGGCGGGGGATACCCGGAATTATATGCAAGACAGCTTTCGGAAAATATCACGATGCGGGAGCAGATACGAATGAAAATTGAATCGGGTATGCCATGCATTGCCGAGTGCGGCGGATTTTTATATTTACATAAGGAGCTGGAAGATTCAGACGGTGTAAAATATCCGATGGTTGGCGTGATTTATGGAAATGCGTATCCTACGAAACGGCTCGGAAGATTTGGATATATACATTTGAAGGCAGAGAAAAACGGGATATATTTAAGATGTGGGGAAGAAATCAAGTGCCATGAGTTTCATTATTGGGACAGTACGGATAATGGCACGGACTGTCTTGCAGTGAAGCCGGACGGTAAGCGTTTCTGGAAATGTATGCACATGGAAGGGGCTTTGTTTGCAGGATTTGCCCATTTGTACCTTGCATCAAATCCGGAATTTACGGAAAGATTTGCGGCGGAGTGCAGGAAATATGGGCGCAGGGCAGCGGGCGGGATGGATTAGGAGTGTCCGCATTACACAGAATACATGGAAAGCGGGAATGAAATGATGACAATAGAGATTTTGCGGGAGCAGATTCATCCGGCAGATGAACAAAGTATGGAGCTGGCGAAGGCAAGATGGATGTCGGTTGCAAAACCGTTGTTCAGTCTGGGAAAACTGGAAGATGCAGTCATCCGCATGGCGGGGATGAAACGGACCGCGGATTATGAACTGAAGAAAAAGGGATTGATTATTATGTGTGCGGACAATGGAGTTGTTGCGGAAGGAGTCACCCAGACCGGGCAGGAAGTAACGGCGGTTGTCGCGGATAATTTCACGCATAATGCGGCAAGTACAAGCATTATGGCAAATGTTGCGGGGGTAGATGTATTTCCGGTGGATATCGGGATGGTAACAGATGTGCCGTCGGTGACAAAGGCAGGAAAAAAGGTTGCGTATGGAACAAAAAATTTTGCGGAAGAACCTGCAATGACAAGGGAAGAGGTCTGGGAGGCGGTGGAAACTGGAATTCAGATAGTGAAAGAATTGAGTGAGCAGGGGTATTCCATTCTGGCAACCGGAGAGATGGGAATTGGGAATACAACGACAAGCAGTGCGGTGTGTGCTGTACTGCTTGGCAAACCTGTGCCGGAGGTAACCGGAAAAGGTGCGGGACTGACTTCGAAGGGCGTAGAACACAAAATCCACGTGATTGAGGATGCAATCGCACTGCATCAGCCGGACCCGGGGGATGTGATTGACGTACTCTCGAAAATCGGCGGACTGGATATTGCAGGATTGACCGGAGTGTATCTGGGGGGAGCATTGTACCACGTTCCGATAGTCATTGACGGGTTTATCTCATCCACTGCGGCGCTTTGTGCGTCCAGGATGGTTCCGGCGTCGGCGGATTATATGATGCCGTCCCATGTTTCCGGTGAGCCCGGGGGACAGATGCTTCTGGAGGAACTGCATGTATCTCCGCTTCTAATCTGTAATATGTGTCTGGGGGAAGGAAGCGGAGCGGTTGCTGTCATACCGGTTCTGGAGATGGGGCTGGAGGTGTACCGCAAGATGAGTACATTCGATGATATTCAAATTGAGAAGTATAAAGTGTTGAAATAGTGTAACAGTTCTGCCGGAAGGCTGAACTGTTACAAAATAGTAGGCCGGGGAAGGAATTTAGAACTATGAATTTGTTGCAGTCGATGGTAATTGCATTTGCTATGTATTCGAAAATACCGATGCCTGGGGTGGAATGGAATGAAAAGAATATGAAATATGCGATGTGTTTCTTTCCGCTTGTTGGGGCCGCAGAAGGGATTTTTGTTTTCCTTATTGGAAATTTGCTTATTAAAAGTATGTTTGGAACACTTTTTTTTGCCGTGGTGATGACATTGCTGCCAATTCTGATTACCGGGGGGATTCATTTGGATGGTTTTCTGGACACAGTAGATGCGTTGAATTCCTGGGGAAACCAAGATAAAAAACTGGAAATACTGAAGGATTCTAATTCTGGTGCATTTGCGGTAATTGGAATGGGATGCTATCTGTTGGCAGACCTTGCGCTTTGGAGTGAAGTGAGCCGTGAGTGTCTGCCTGCGGTTGCATTGGGGTATGTACTATCCAGAGCACTCAGCGGATACTCGGTTGTAACATGGAGGTCGGCAAGAGACAGTGGGCTGGCGAAAGTGTTTCACGATGCGGCACACAAAAGGAATGCGGCAAGGGGAATGCACATATGGATATGGGGAAGCATAATATGTATGCTTGTATACAATTTGAAAATCGGAACAGTATCCGTTGTTTGTGCAGGGCTTGTGTTTATCGGATATAAGCGTTTGTGTGAAAAACAGTTTGGAGGCGTTACCGGAGACCTCGCAGGCTATTTTCTTCAAACATGTGAATTGGCAATGCTGGCAGGAATAGCGCTGACGGCACGTATTCCCGATATTTTATAACGCCGGGATTCCAAAGTTCTGCTGTTTCATGCAAGCATGAAACACAGGGGCTTTTGTCCACTATGATACCAGCTTGCGTCAGATTTTTGACCTTTTGACCCTAGTGCACTGTCTCATTCACTTTCAGTTAAATAGCGTAGAATGAATTTTCAGTCCGCTACGCCTCATTTAGGCGTCTTGTACTCGAAACCATCATTCTTTGCGAATATAGCAGGAAATTATTATTCGGTGTACGAGTATCATAAAATTACAAGGAGCAGAAGAAATTCAGATGCAGTTATATTTAATCCGCCACTTAAAGACACAGGGAAATTTGGAAAAACGATATATAGGAACAACAGACGAGCCACTCATTTGTACGGAAGAGCAGGAGGGGCTGAT
Source organism: Lachnospiraceae bacterium UBA1683 (assembly GCA_002320245.1). Classification (GTDB taxonomy): domain Bacteria; phylum Bacillota; class Clostridia; order Lachnospirales; family Lachnospiraceae; genus Schaedlerella. The sequence continues at coordinate 83,108 of DCKD01000078.1, read as the reverse complement.
TCTGGATATGCGGAAAAAGCTGAAAAAATATCAGCCTGCCGATGTGGCAGTTTCCAGTCCGATGAAACGATGTGTGGAGACTGCTGTCATCTATTTCCCAACGGCGGAACTGGTTTTGGAAGAACGGCTGAGGGAAACAAATTTTGGTTTATTTGAAAATAAGAACTATGAAGAATTAAAAGATATTCCGGTGTATCAGAGATGGATGGAATCCAACGGAACATTGCCGTTTCCGGAGGGAGAAAGCCGGGAGGTATTCCGGCAGAGATGCAGGGAAGGTTTTGAAGATACTGTGGCACGGCTTTTGGATAAGGGAACAGAGTGCGCGGCATTTGTTGTGCACGGAGGCACGATAATGTCTATTCTCTCGCAGTTTTCGGAGAACCCGTCAGAATTTTACGACTGGATGACGAAAAACGGAGAAGGGTACCGGATGCGGATTGATAAGAAAGAATGGGAATCGGGAGAAAAGCAATTGAAGGAGATTGAAAAGTTATGAGTATTTTGCTGGCGTGTACGTGTGGGTTTTTACTGGATTTGCTGTTTGGCGATCCGGTGTGGTTATATCATCCGGTACGGCTGATGGGAGTCTGCATCCACTTTCTTGAAAATATCATACGGAAAATCAGCCGGGAATCAAAGGGGGGGCTGCTGCTCGGAGGTGCGGTTCTCTGGTGTGTGATGGCAGTGGTATTCGCAGGGATTCCATGGGTGCTGCTGCGGTTGGCAGGACGGGTGCACCCTGCGTTGCGCTTTGGGCTGGAGACATTCTGGTGCTATCAGATGCTGGCGGCAAAGTCATTAAAAGTGGAAAGCGTGCGTGTATACAACCGGCTGAAAGAAGGAGACTTACCGGCAGCACGGAAGGCAGTGTCCATGATTGTCGGGCGCGATACAGAAAATCTGGATGAAACCGGTGTGACAAAGGCCGCAGTTGAAACCGTCGCGGAAAATACATCGGACGGGGTGACAGCCCCTTTGATTTATATGTTATTCGGAGGTGCGGTAATGGGATTTATTTATAAGGCTGTTAATACGATGGACTCCATGCTGGGATATAAAGATGAGAAATATTTATATATAGGAAGAGTTGCTGCGAAGATGGACGATGTTGTTAATTACATTCCGGCACGGATTTCCGCACTGCTTATGATTCTTGCGTCCGCATTGTGCGGCCGGGATTGGGAACATGCATGGAAGATATTCCGGCGGGACCGCTATAAGCACAGCAGTCCGAATTCAGCTCAGACAGAGGCAGTGTGTGCGGGTGCGTTAGATATTCGTCTGGCGGGCGATGCGTGGTATTTTGGAAAATTGTATCCGAAAGAGTATATTGGCGATTCGCTGCGGGAAATCGAAACGGAAGATATTCGAAAGGCGAATCAATTGATGTATACAACTTCATGGCTGACGCTGGTGATATTCGGCGGACTGAAGATGTTCGCTGTATTGGCTGCATAGTATGGCAGCAGAAAGGAAACAGATATGCGGTACGGACATGGAGGAGACCTTTACACATACAATGGAATACTGGATTTTTCGGCGAATATCAACCCTTTTGGTCCGAGTGAATATGTGATGGAGGCGGCGTGCGGCGCAGTCCGTGAGATGGGATGCTATCCGGACAGCCAATGCAGAGACTTGAGAAAGAAACTTGAGATGAAACTGAAAATTCCGCAAGGGCAGATTCTGTGTGGAAACGGGGCGGCGGACCTTATCTTTTCACTTGTATTCGCGGAAAAGCCGAAGAGGGCATTGCTGGCAGTTCCGGCATTTTCCGAATATGAACAGGCATTGCGCGCGGTGGGCTGTGAAATTGTGTACGACTATCTGGAGGCGGGCGAACAGTTTGCGGTGCAGGATAATTATCTGGAACGATTGACGAGGGACATTGATATCATTTTTCTCTGTTCACCAAACAATCCGACAGGCAGGACAATCCGTCGGGATTTGCTGGTCCGGATTCTGGAGCAATGTGAGCGAAGTCGAATCCGGGTGGTTGTGGATGAATGTTTTAATGAATTTCTTGAACAGCCGGAACAGGCAACGATGCAGGCATATGTGGCGGAGCACTCACGGCTCATCCTGCTGCGTGCGTTTACAAAGATACATGCGATGCCGGGACTGCGGCTCGGGTATATGCTTTGCAGTGATGAACAACTGATGGAGAATATTCAGGCAGCCCGCCAGCCGTGGAGTGTGTCAGGTATCGCACAGGCAGCAGGGATTGCGGCACTCGATGAGGATGGCAGGGTGCTGGACACACGGAGGTATGTGGCAGAAGAGCGGCGGAAGATGGAAACAGAGTTGGGAAAGATGGGAATAGAGTATATCCCGTCGGAAGCAAATTATATTCTGCTTCATATGGAACAGGATGGCTCATTGTTTGAAACGATGCTGAATCGGGGAATACTGATTCGGGATTGTCAGAATTATGCAGGATTAAGCAAAGGATATTACCGGATTGCGGTGAAGAGACGGGAAGAAAACGAGAAATTGCTGGGAGTATTACGGGAAATCAGCAGAAAGGGGTGAGATGGATGGCAAAACCAATTATGATACAGGGAACGATGTCTAACGCGGGCAAGAGCATTCTGGCGGGAGGGCTTTGCCGTGTGTTCGCGCAGGACGGGTATAAAGTTGCACCGTTCAAATCCCAGAACATGGCACTGAATTCTTTTGTTACGGAAGAGGGGCTGGAAATGGGACGGGCACAGGTCATGCAGGCGGAGGCAGCAGGAATCAAACCATCGGTGCTGATGAATCCGATTCTGCTCAAGCCGTCCAGTGACACCGGCTCCCAAGTTATTGTAAATGGCGAAGTGATTGGGAACATGTCCGCTGCAGAGTATTACCGGCACAAAAAAGATTATATACCGGCGATTATGGAAGCGTATCATACGCTGGACGGGCAGTATGATATCATTGTGATTGAGGGGGCTGGAAGTCCGGCGGAAATTAACCTGAAAAGTGAAGATATTGTGAATATGGGGCTGGCAGAGATGGTAGATGCGCCTGTGCTGCTCGTTGGGGATATCGACCGGGGCGGAGTATTTGCACAGATTGTCGGAACAATCCAACTGCTGGAAGAGGGGGAACAGAAACGGATTATCGGTACGGTAATCAACAAGTTCCGCGGAGATAAGAAGATTCTGGAGCCGGGGCTAAGGATGCTGGAAGAAAAAAGCGGAAAACCGGTTCTGGGAGTAATCCCGTATTTTTATCTGGATATTGACGATGAGGACAGTCTGTCAGAGCGGATACAGAGGCGGACGGCGGGGGCAGTGCTGGATATTGCAGTGATTCGCTTTCCGAGGTTGTCAAATTTCACAGATTTGATGGCGCTGGAATGTATGTCTGAGGTATCGGTGCGTTATGTGAGCACACCGGGGGAATTTGGAAATCCGGATGCCGTGATATTGCCGGGAAGTAAGAGTACCATGGAAGATTTGCTTTGGATGAGGCAAAGCGGCCTTGAGAGCAAAGTGATTCGGTATGCACAGCAGGAGAAACTCGTGTTCGGAATCTGCGGAGGATATCAGATGCTGGGAGAGGAACTGGAAGATAAGGAAGGGGTTGAGAAGCAGGGCAGTATGCGGGGCATGGGGCTGCTTCCGATTCGGACCACATTTACAGGCCGGAAAACAAGAACCCGTGTAAAAGGAAAATTTGGAAAAGTACCGGGACTGCTGGCGGAACTGGAAAACAGGGAAATTGAAGGATACGAAATCCATATGGGAACAACTGCGTTTCTCAATCAGGAAATGCATGGGGAACGGACACAGTCCGGTATTCTGACGCTGCACAGCGGGGGGGACGATGCGAAGGAAAAAAAGGACGGCGCGGCTTGCGGCAGTGTGTACGGAAGTTATGTACACGGAATTTTTGACAGACCGGAGGCGGCGCAGACGGTGGTTGCCGCACTGCTGAGACAGAAAGGGCTGGATGCAGAGGATGTGAAGGCAATGGATTTGACGGCATATAAGGAGCAGCAGTATGACAGGCTTGCAGATATCATCCGGGAGAATTTGGATATGCAGGCAGTCTATGAAATACTTGAAAAATAAGTTGGAGATGGAGAGAGGAGTTATCATGCAGAACATCATTCGAATCGGCAGCAGAGAAAGCCGGCTGGCAGTGATTCAGGCGGAGATTATCCGAAAGCAAATTCAAAATGCCTGTCCGGAAGTCCGGATAGAACTTGTGACAATGAAAACTTCAGGAGATAAGATTCTGGACCGCAGTCTGGAGGCAATTGGAGGAAAAGGGCTGTTCGTGAAGGAACTGGACCGTGCACTACTGGACGGAAAAATTGATATTGCCGTGCACAGTCTGAAGGAAGTGAAAGAGAACCGGAAAGGAAAGGTATGGCTGGCGGGAGCCGGACCGGGAGATGTCGGGCTTCTGACAGTCAGGACAAAGGAAATGCTGGAAAGGGCAGATGTTATCGTTTATGATGCATTGGTTAGCGCGGAGATTCTCTGCCAGATTCCCTCAGAAAAGGAAATCATCTATGTCGGGAAACGTTCCGGAAATCACAGCGTCCCTCAGGAGGAAATCAACAAAATTCTGCTCCTTGAGGCAGAGAAGGGAAAGCGGGTGCTCCGGCTGAAGGGGGGCGACCCGTTCGTGTTCGGGCGGGGCGGCGAGGAACTGGAGCTGCTTGCAGAGCACAGGATACCCTTTGAGGTCATCCCGGGCGTAACCTCTGCCGCCGCTGTTCCCGCATATGCAGGAATCCCGGTAACCCACAGAGATTATACGTCGTCGTTCCACGTGATTACCGGACACCTGAGAAAAGACGGCACATCAGAAATGGATTATCCTTCGCTTGTGAAACTGAACGGTACGCTTGTTTTTCTGATGGGGATTTCCTTGATGCGGCAGATTGGCGAGGGGTAAGGCAGGAATCGGGACACCGGCTATTATTCTTGTAGGAGAGGTGTGTGCGCTGGCAAATGCATTTGCATGGGCAGAAAAGCGCCCGCTTGGAGGACGTCAGTTTTTGATTACAAGGCCGCGGCAGAACAGTTCCGTACTGGCGGGAAAACTGCGGAATCTCGGAGCGCAGGTGTTGGAGCTTCCGACAATTCGAACGGAAGGAATCGTGCCGAACCCGCAACTGGAGGAGGCTTTAAACACATTCGGAAATGTTGCAGGATGTTCCGAGAACTGGCTTGTGTTTACGAGTCCAATCGGGGTACAGATGTTTTTTGAGCAGATGAGAAACCGGAATATCGATATCCGTACTTTGCTGTGCAGGGGGACAGCCGTAAAGCTTGCAGTGATTGGAAGTGCGACAGGAAAAGCGTTGCGGCAATATGGGCTATTTCCGGATTTGATGCCGGAGGTATATGATGCAAAAAGCCTGGGACAGCTTCTTGCGCAGCAGGCGGAACCGGATAGCCGGATTTTGATTGTGCGGGCGAAACAAGGTTCGGAGGAACTGATTCCTCCGCTTTGTGAGGCGGGACTGACTGTCAAAGATGTCCCCTTGTATGAGACTGTGCATGAATTACACAGGCCAATCCGGAAACAAATCCGGGCTGAGATTGAGCGGGGGGCAGTGGATGCGATTGTGTTCACAAGCGGCTCGACTGTGCGGGGGTTTTGGGAAAGTATGAAAACCATACCTGCGGTTCCTGCAGTCTGCATTGGCAGCAGGACCGCGGCTGAGGCACAAAAATACGGGATGCAGGTACAGATTGCAAAACAGGCATCGGTTTCTTCGCTTGTGGAGTTGATTGTGGAGAGATATGGGAGAGGTACGGAATGCTGAATTATATCGGAAAACGGATGCTGATTGGGATTTTTTCCCTGTTTGTACTTGTGACGGCGGCATTTTTCCTTGTCCGGCAGATGCCGTGGAGTCCGTTGGAGGGCTGGCGGTGCTTGCCGCGCTGGCAGGCGGGACACTGCTCGGTATCTGGCAGGAATTAAGCGTACAATTTCAAATTGAGCTGTTGGAGTACGCAGGAGTGAGGCATCCGGAAAACTGGATGGGCCGATATCCGTTCGAACTTTCCGGCGGTCAGTGCCAGCGTGTGGTATTGGCAATCGCACTTGCATCCAAACCGGATCTGCTGATAGCAGACGAGCCAACGACTGCGCTGGATGTGACAGTACAGAGAAAGATTCTGGAACGTCTGAAAAGAATTGCGGAAGAAACTAATATGGCATTGTTGGTTGTCAGCCACGCAGAGCGTGTACTGGTGATGAAAGCGGGAGAGATTGTGGAAGAAGGCTCATTAGAAAATCTTTTTTATTCGCCAAAGCATCCGGAGACAAAGGAACTGGTGGAACATGCGAAAGCGACGCACAGATTTCTGAAACGGCAGAATTCCGGGGCAAATCTTCTCTGTGTGGATGGGATTTCCCGACTGTATAGAAAACGCAGGATAGTGGCGCGCAGGAGACTGCAGAAACCTTCCGTCGAGACAATCTGATTCGCCCGGATATTACCGGGATTACACAGATTCCGGCAACCGGTGCGCTGAAATACCGGTATGCGGACATTACGGGGTGAGAATTGAAAGAGAAAGGGGCGCGCAATGCTTTATCTTGTGACAGGCGGCAGCGGCAGCGGAAAGTCAGAATATGCCGAGAGGAAGTTATGTGAGCTGTGCAGGCAGGCGGGAGGCGGCCGGAAACTATATCTGGCAACGATGATTCCCTATGGCGGGGAGACGAAACAGAAGATTGCAAGACACCGCAGGATGCGGCAGGGCAAACAGTTTCAGACAATGGAATGCTATCTTGACCTTGCCGGGTTTGTTAAAAGAGAATTCCGGGACAATCCGGCAGAAAAACGATTTGTTCTGCTGGAGTGTATGTCGAATCTGATTGCAAATGAACTGTTCGATGAGAACAGTAAGCTGTCCGGGGAGGAAAATGAATTTGTCATCCATCAGGTACTTGAGGGGATACACTATCTTGTTGATACCTGTGAAGACGTGGTTGCAGTGACAAATGAAGTCTGTTCGGAAAGTGCAGAAGATATGCTGCAGATGCGGCGGTATAAACGGATTCTCGGAGCAGTGAATTGCAGGCTGGCAGAAGAGGCGGCGGAAACAACAGAAGTAGTGTATGGAACCGCATGTGTTTTGCCGGACAAAAAAAGAAAAGAGCTGACAGGAGAAGAATTCACAGAAAAGGAGGAAACAGGGATGCATCTCATTATTGGCGGGGCATTTCAGGGAAAACTTGACTATGCGAAAAAAATATATCCGGGACTGCACTGGGCAGATGGCGAAGTCTGTACTCCGGAAGAGGTGGAAACCTGCGATGGAATCTATCATTTTGAACAATATGTGAAGCGGCTGCTGAAGTCAGAAGAAAAGCCGGAAAAAAGGATAGAAGAGCTATTACTGAAGACCAGACGAATCCGGGTCATTATCGGGAATGAGGTCGGGTACGGACTTGTTCCAGTGGATACGTTTGAGCGGAAATACAGGGAAACGGTTGGACGAATCTGTACGAAACTGGCAGCAGATGCAACCAGTGTTACGAGAGTAGTCTGCGGTATTGGAGTACGGATAAAATGATTAGAGCGTCAAAACTGTTTCCGGATTGTTTCGCTGCTTTGCAGCTTCCACAATCGCCCTACATTCGGAATTCGTGGAGCCTCTTCTCCACTTCTTCCTCATGTAGGGGCGCGTCATAAATCCATTCTCCCACTTACATGCAAGCACGATGTGTGAGATGGCTTTTGACGCTGTAATCATAAAACAGGAAGAATGATAATGGAGGGTATACTGATGAATATCGAATTGGAGCGGGTACTTCCACAGGAAATCGAGAAGAGAAGTTTTGAAATCATTACAGAAGAACTGGGCGATACACCGTTGGTTCCGGGGACAGAACCGATTGTGAAACGCTGCATTCATACAAGCGCTGATTTTGATTATGCCAGAAACCTTGTATTTTCCGAAGGTGCAGTGGAAAGGGCGCTTGAAGCGATTCGCGGCGGCGCATCCATTGTGACGGATACACAGATGGGCAAATCCGGTATTAATAAGAAACGGCTGGCGAAATACGGTGGGGATGTCTATTGCTTTATGTCCGATGAAGATGTGGCACAACAGGCAAAAGAATGCGGGACAACCCGCGCCGTCGCAAGCATGGAGAAGGCTGCAAAGCTGGATGGCAGACTCATTTTTGCAATTGGAAATGCCCCGACTGCTTTGGTACATCTCTATGAACTGGCAGAGAGCGGAATTTTGAAACCGGAGCTGATTATCGGCGTACCGGTCGGATTTGTCAATGTGGTGCAGTCAAAGGAGCTGATTCTACAGTTGGAGGATACGCCTCATATCGTGGCACAGGGACGCAAAGGCGGCAGTAACATCGCAGCCTGTATCTGCAACGCATTGATTTATATGTTAGATTAGGGTGACAGTTCAGTCCGTACTCAATCATACCCCTGATTGAGTACGAGGATGCACGATATGACTTGAGCGCATCCTGCCCATCGGCAAAGGCGATTCAAAAAAATGGAAGGATGCGTAACAGTTCAGCCGGAAGGCTGAACTGTTACAGATTAGGAGAGAACACATGGAACATACCTATTTCCCAATGTTTGTAGATATTTCGGATAGAAAAATACTGGTAGTCGGCGGCGGGGCGATTGCAGCGAGGAGAGTAAGGACACTGCTTTTGTTTGCGGCAGAGATTACCGTTGCGGCGCCGGATATCTGTCCCGTGATGCAGCAACTGCTACAGGAACGGCGTGTGTCATGGATACGCGGAACGTATGAAAAATCCATGCTGGCAGAGAAAGACTTTGTCCTGGCTGCGACAGATAACCATGAAGTGAACCGTCAGGTCGTGGCGGACTGCCGGTGTGCCCAACAGAAAGAAAACCGCAGGATTCTGGTGAATTCTGCGGATGATAAGACTTTGTGTGACTTTTATTTTCCAAGTGTCGTGCAGACAGGGGATGTTGTGATTGGTATCAATTCAAGTGGGAGAAACCCGGAAAGCGTGCGGAAGACAAGAAAGAAAATTGAAACATTATTTGAAAAGAAAAGCCAATATGGGGAAGAATAGTTGTTCCTACGGTATGAATCAATGTTCTCCGGAGCTGAGCCGGTTGACGAGTGTGATTAAGGCCCGAGGATTATGTAAAGGAATGGATGGAGCGTATTCTTGAAACGTTGGAGAAAAAACGAATGGAAAATGCGATGGAATATGAAGTGACATTCAGTTATGGATATGTGCACATACCGGAAGGGGGAAAGAGTACTCTTTCTGATGTGCTGGAGCAGGCGGATACACGGATGTATACACAGAAACGTGCGTACCACCGCAGAAGAAAATAAAATTTTTACTTGTGTGAATCCCCCAGAAGTGATATGATGGACAACAGCGAGGGCATAAAAACATTTACATTAGGAAGGAAACAAGAAACGTGACCTATAAAGAAGCAAGGGTATATTTGGACGAAGTGTCGAAATACGGAAGTGTACTTGGCTTGGATACGATTCGAGGGCTGTTGGATGAACTGGGAAATCCGCAGGATGACCTGAAGTTCATACATATTGCGGGAACAAACGGAAAAGGTTCCGTGCTGGCTTATTTATCAACAATATTAAGCGAGGCGGGATTCCGGACAGGAAGATATGTTTCACCGACTGTGGTTTCTTATCTGGAGAAAATCCAGGTAGACGGCAGTGATATCCCGGAAGTGGTATTTACAGAATTAGTTGAAGAAGTTCAGAAGGCTATTGTGCGTATGGAGACGGACGGCAAGGCAAGACCTACCGTTTTTGAAATCGAAACCGCAATAGCCTTTTTATATTTTCGAAATATGCATTGCGAGTACGTTGTATTGGAGACAGGATTGGGCGGCAGCACGGATGCGACAAATATCGTGAAGACAACAGAGGCGGCGGTGTTTGCAACAATCAGCAGAGATCACATGGGATTTCTGGGAGATACATTGGAGGAGATTGCCGAAAATAAAGCAGGAATCATAAAACCCGGATGTACCGTCATATCGGCTGCGCAGCCGCCGGAGGTAAGACGCGTTTTGGAGAAGAGGGCAGCGGAATCCGGATGCCCGATTCGGTTTGCGGAGCCGGAGAAAGCACAGCTTTTGAAGGAATCCTACCGGGGGCAGGTATTCTCCTATAAAACATGGAACCACGTTCAAATCCATCTTGCCGGAAAATATCAGGTTCTCAATGCGGTAACGGTATGTGAGGCTGTGGACGCATTGTGTGAGAAACAAAAAACGATGTATCCGGCAGAGAGACTTACCGAAACTGTGGTAAGAAATGGATTTTCAAAGACCATATGGGCGGGAAGGTTCACTTGTATCCAAGAGGAGCCTGTATTCATTGTGGATGGCGCGCATAACGAGGATGCGGCACGGCAATTGCGGGAGACGGTGGAAGCTTATTTTCCGGGAAAACGCCTGATTTATATTATGGGCGTGTTCAAAGATAAAGAATATGAAAAGATTACAGAACTGATGATTCCGCTGGCAAAGCGGGTTTATACGGTAAGCCTGCCAAATGTAGAGCGTACGCTGGATGCAGAAGCGCTGAGGCAGGTTGTAGAGAGCTGCTGGCAAAGGCTGGATTGCGGGGGGACGGACCGCCGGGCACAGGCGGCAGCAAGTATCAAAGAAGCTGTTCGTCTGGCAAAAGAATCCGCAGAGAGAGATGATGTGATATTGGCATTTGGATCGCTGTCCTATCTCGGCGAAGTAATGCAGGAAGTAGGGGGGAAAATTGATGATAGATTATGAAAAAGTGAAAGCGGGAGTCCGTCTCTTACTTGAGGGAATCGGAGAAGATGTAAACCGTGAGGGGCTGTTGGAAACCCCCGACCGGATTGCACGGATGTATGAGGAAATTTACGGAGGCATGGAGATGGATGCATCCGAACCATTAAAAAAGCGGTTTCATGTAGACAGCGATGCAATGGTTTTGGAAAAAGACATTACATTTTATTCCACCTGTGAACATCATCTGCTTCCGTTTTATGGAAAGGCGCACATTGCCTACATACCGGATGGAGAGGTGGTCGGCATTAGTAAGCTGGCAAGAACAGTGGAGGTATTTGCGAGAAGATTACAACTACAGGAGCAGCTTACCGGGCAGATTGCGGATGCACTCATGGCAGAACTTCATCCGAAGGGAGTCATGGTGATGATTGAGGCGGAGCATATGTGCATGACAATGCGGGGAATCAAGAAACCGGGCAGTCAGACAGTGACCGTTGTGAAACGGGGTGTATTTTTGGAAAATAAGGAGCTGGAGGATACGTTTTTTCGGATGCTTCGGTAGCATTCCGGAAATGGGGAAGGAAAATGAAAAGTATTGAGTTTATCAGAAAACATCCGTTGTATCAAAGCAGTTATGACAGGCTGCAGAAAGCGGAAGAAGGAAGAAGGTTTTGCTGTCATACAATGGCTCATTTTCTTGATGTGGCGAGAATCGCGTGGATTCTGAATCTGGAACGGCAGCTTGGATTGCGCAAAGAGGTGGTGTATGCGGCAGCGTTGCTGCACGATATCGGAAAATACCGTCAGTATGAGGAAGGATACCCGCACGAGAAAGCATCTGCGGAGATTGCAGAGATAATATTGAATGAACTGCCGGAGCATGTTTTTTCCGAAGGGGAAAAACAGTCTGTCTTACAGGCAGTTTTCGGACACCGCAGACAGAGGACGGAGACAGAAAACTTGGAGAGAATCTTGTATCTTGCAGATAAGAAATCCAGACTTTGTTACGCCTGTGCAGCAGAGAAAGACTGTAACTGGAGTCTGGAAAAGAAGAATATGGAGGTAGAAATATGATTATTGGCGGAAAGAAATTTGACACGGAAAATCATTGTTATGTTATGGGAATTCTGAACGTGACACCGGATTCATTTTCAGATGGCGGAAAATTCAACACGATGGATGCAGCCATGCGGCATGCACAGGAAATGGCAGAAGAGGGAGTGGATATTTTCGATGTCGGCGGAGAGTCTACCCGTCCGGGGCATGTTCAGATTACAGAGGAAGAAGAGATTGCCAGAGTCGTTCCTGTTATTGAACGCCTGAAGGCGGAGTTTGATATTCCGGTTTCGGTTGATACTTATAAAAGCCATGTGGCAGAGGCTGCATTACAGGCAGGCGCCGATTTGGTAAATGATATCTGGGGACTGAAATATGATGAAAAGATGGCGGCAGTCATTGCAAAGCACAATGTGGCATGCTGCCTGATGCACAATCGGGAAAAAGCAGAATATCAGGATTTTATACAGGACGTTCTGTCTGATTTGCAGGAGACGATATCTCTGGCAAAACAGGCCGGAATTGCACAGGATAAAATAATGCTGGATCCGGGTATCGGATTCGGAAAAACGTACGAGATGAATCTCGAAATGATGAAGCATCTGGACGCATTGAACGGACTTGGTTATCCGGTGTTGCTTGGGACGTCCAGGAAATCAATGATTGGGCTTACCTTAGACCTTCCGGCGGACCAAAGAGAAGAAGGAACACTTGTTACGACGGTTATGGGAATTGTGAGTGGATGTTCATTTGTGCGTGTTCATGATGTGAAGGCAAACAAGCGTGCAGTGAAAATGACTGAGGCAATTCTGCGGGAACACGGATCCATGCACGGAATATGTGATTCAGATAGGGGGCATTAATAAAGAAACATCCGGCGGAATCCAGCGTACAGATTGCAGCAAGATATCTCTCAGATTCTGACGATGTGATGTGACAGAACAGGAGAAAACAATGGATAAGATTAAAATAACAAACTTGGAAATATTTGCAAATCACGGTGTATTTCCGGAAGAGAATAAACTTGGGCAGAAGTTCCTTGTATCGGCAGCCTTATATACAGATACGAGGAAAGCCGGTAAGGCAGATGATTTGACCGCATCGATACATTATGGTGAGGTGAGTCAGTTTATTGACAGATACATGAAAGAGCATACCTTCCAGTTGATCGAGCGTGTGGCAGAAAGCCTTGCAGAAGAATTGCTGCTCCACGTAGGGCATTTGGAAAAAGTATGTATTGAGGTAAAAAAACCGTGGGCTCCTGTGGGACTGCCGTTGGAAACAGTTTCTGTGGAAATTGAGCGCCAGTGGCATACGGCGTATGTAGCTCTTGGCTCCAATATCGGAGACAAGCTTGGTTTTCTGAAAGGGGCGGTGGAAAAAATAAGGAGAATCCGTGGGTGTAAGGTTGAAAAAATATCGGATTATCTTGTGACGGAGCCCTATGGAGTGACAGAGCAGGACGAATTCCTGAATGGATGTCTGGAATTACGGACACTGCTGACTCCGCGGGAATTGCTTGATGAATTGCACCGCATCGAGAAGGAGGCCGGAAGGGAGCGGAAAATCCACTGGGGACCGCGGACACTGGATTTGGATATTTTATTGTATGATGATTTGGTGATAGAGGAAGATGATTTGTGCATTCCGCATGTGGATATGCAGAACCGGGGATTTGTTTTGAGACCATTGAATGAAATTGCGCCTTATAAGCGACATCCGGTCTATGGATGGACAGTAAGCGAGATGCTGGCAAATCTTGGTGATATTTAATTCTGCAGATATCTACTTACGGATTGTTTCGCTGTTTTGCAGCTTCCACAATCCTGCCCTACATTCGGAATTCGTGGAGCCTCTTCTCCACTTCTTCCTCATGTAGGGGCGCGTCATAAATCCATTCTCCCACTTACGTGCAGGTACGACGTGTGAGATGGCTTTTGACGCTGTAATAATCATATTATAAAAGAGGAAAAGAACGTATATTTCGGACAAGGGCGGTCCGGGATATACGTTCTTTCTATACAAAAGCCTTTTTACCAAAGGGATTTTTTACAGGAGTTCTTCAAATGTATCATAGAATGTCGGATAAGAGACATCTACACATTTGCTGTCCAGAATCTTTGTTGTACCATCGGCTGTCAGAGCCGCGATGCTGAATGCCATTGCGATTCGGTGGTCAAGCAGTGTATGGATAGTTGCACCGTGCAGTGGATTTCCGCCATTGATAATCATCCCGTCATCGGTTGCAGTGATGTCGCATCCCATTGCTTTCAGGTTGTCTGTGACCGTTTCAATGCGGTTTGTTTCTTTTACTTTTAATTCGGCGGCATCTTTGATTATGGTTGTTCCGTCAGCCATTGCAGCCATGACGGCAATGATAGGGATTTCGTCAATCAGGGTTGGAATGATATCTCCGTCTATCGTTGTTCCGTGGAGCTGGCTCGTACGCACGAGGATATCTGCAATCTGCTCACCGCCTTCAGTCCGTTGATCAATAAGAGTGATATCTGCCCCCATATCTTCGCAGACTTTCAGGATTCCGGCGCGGGTGGAATTGATTCCTGTATTTTTAACCAGAATCTCGGAGTCCGGTACGAGAAGTCCGGCCGCAATAAAGTATGCAGCCGAGGAGATATCCCCGGGTACTGCGATTTTCTGCCCGAACAACTCTTCGCAAGGGTGGATAGAGGCAGTCGCTTTTGTAGTGTCTAATTCATGTTGGGAGTGGATATCAGCGCCGAATTCTTTCAGCATCAGTTCCGTGTGGTTTCTGGACAGTGACGGCTCTGTGACCGAAGTCCCACTGTCTGAATACAGCCCTGCAAGCAAAATTGCAGATTTTACCTGTGCGGATGCCACCGGGGAATTATAGTGGATACCATGCAGTGTTCCCGGTGCAATGTACAGGGGTGCGCAACCGTTGCGCAGGATGCTGGAGATATTTCCGCCCATGCGGTTGAGCGGTTCCATAATCCGTTTCATCGGGCGGGAGTTCAATGATTCATCTCCCGAGAGTTTAGATTCAAATGGCTGTCCAACGAGAATACCGGAAATCAGGCGGGTTGTCGTTCCGCTGTTCCCGACATCCAGAATCTCGGTTGGCGCATGCAGCCCGTGCAGTCCCTTTCCGTGAACGATAACAGTATCTTTTTTATTTTCAATCTCAATTCCCATCTGCCGGAAACAGTTGATGGTGGCGAGACAGTCCGCCCCTTGCAGAAAGTTAGATACTTCGGTTTTTCCCTTTGCAATGGAACCGAACATGATGCAGCGGTGGGAGATGGATTTATCGCCCGGTATGCTGACTTCGCCTTTTAATCCGGTTATTTTTCCTAATTCTATCATATGTAAATCCTTTCCAGAATCGCCAGAGAAGTCAAAGACCCCGCGGCAAGCTGCGGGGTATCAGGCTTGATACGCCCCAAGGAGCGGGGTACTTGGTCTGTGCTCCGCTTCGGTCTGTGCTAATCGAGTGCCGCAGGCACTCAGCACCCCTTGCAGCAGTCGCCAAATGCTCATGCAAGCTTGGCCACTTGGCCCGTTGCCCGCGGGAATAAAGTCTGGCTGATTATATTTGAAGATGGTGTACCGGTTATTTACGGTAAGTATTGTTGATTAAACCTCGTATACGATATAACGATATTTTTTCAATAGTTCAGACGCTTTATCGGAGGAACCTTCATTGTAAAATTCAATCCGCAATACCCCTTCCTCGAATTCTCGGTTGTGGATGATGCCGATATTTTTGATACTGATGTGGTTGCTTGCAAGAATTGTTGCAATCGTAGCAATCCCACCTGCCTCGTCCACAATATCACAGTACAGAGCAAACTGTTTCTTGATTGGGCCTGCTGAATTGTTCGGCATGGAATCCCGGTATTCTTTGGAATTCTCAAACATCCGGTACAGCTCCTCCTCGGATGATGTGTCAATGCACTCCTTTGTACGTGCAAGTGTATCAATAAAACTGCCGAGAATCTGCGATATATTTTCCCTGTTTTTCAGACAAATCTGCTGCCACATCACCGGGGAGGAGGAGGCAATTCTTGTGATATCTTTGAATCCTCCGGCAGCCAGTGTTTTCATCAACTTATCCGGTGTATCGGTGTCTCTGACAAAATTCACAAGATTGGACGCGAGGATGTGCGGAAGGTGGCTGATGGTTCCTGTCAGCATATCGTGCTGATGATAATCTAGTATAATAGGGAGTGCTTTAAGTGAGGTTACAAATATACGGTAAGCATCTACCTTTTCCTGCGATACCCTTGCTGATGGCGTCAGAATATAGTAGGCATTTTCAATCAGATGTGCTTTGGCGTTTGAAAACCCACTTTTTTCCGAGCCTGCCATCGGATGTCCTCCAATGAAATTTTCTTCCAGACCAAGGGCAGTCACCTCATCATGAATGGAAGTCTTGACGCTTCCTACGTCAGTCAGAATACAGTCCGGGCTGACATAATTTTTTAACTGGCTTAAATATGCCGTATTATAGGCAATCGGCGCACAGAGGAAAATGTAGGCACAGTCCCGGAAATTTTCATCAATTGAGGAGCAGGAGGTATGGATGACTTCCTCCTGTACGGCGAGCGCCAGCGTCTCTTTATTTTTATCATAGGCAAGAAGTTCATAGTCCGGATAGTACTGCCGAATCGCTTTTGCAATAGAACCGCCAATAAGTCCAAGACCAATGAACCCTATTTTTTTTGCTGTCATAACATATGTCCTTTCTGATTTTATAGCGGGAGAATAATGCATGCCGGCATACTGCTATACCGGCTGTTACGCAGTCTTTCCTGCCGATGAACTGCTACAATATTTTAACATTTTAATGTATAAAAGTAAAGAAATAAATAATTTGTTGAAAATTAATAAAAAGGTTGTAATACAGAAAGAAGTTTAGTACAATATTCACATATAGTATGTGTGCGAGATAGAACAAAGTCAAAGACCCCGATGTAAGCAACGAGGCATCATATTTGACACGAACTAAGGGACGGGGTATTTGACCCCCGCGGCAGTCGCCAAATATCCATGCAAGCATGGTACTTGGCTCGTTGCTTGCGGGAATAAAGCGTGCAGAAAAACAACATACAAGGAGGCAGCAGCATGAAAGTTTACAGAACAGACGAGATTAGAAACGTAGTATTACTTGGCCACGGCGGCAGCGGAAAGACCAGTCTTGTAGAGGCGATGCTCTATGTATCCGGCGCAACCAGCCGGATGGGAAAGATTTCCGAAGCGAACACGGTCAGTGATTTTGATAAGGAGGAGCAGAAACGTGGTTTTTCCATCGGAACGAGCGTTGTGCCGATTGAGTGGGAAAAAGCGAAGATTAATATTCTGGATACGCCGGGATATTTTGATTTCGTCGGTGAAGTGGAAGAGGCAGCCAGTGCGGCAGATGCGGCGGTTATCGTTGTATCCGGCAAAGCGGGTGTGCAGGTCGGAACTGAGAAAGCATGGGAACTATGCGATAAGTATAATCTGCCGCGCATGGTCTATGTGACCGAGATGGATATGGACGATGCAAGTTTCCGTCAGGTTGTCGAGGATTTGACAACCCGGTATGGTAAGAAGATTGCTCCGCATTTCCAGCCAATCCGTGAGAATGAGAAACTGGTTGGATATATTAACATCATTAAAAATGCGGGACGTAGATATACAGGAATCGGACAGAGAGAAGAGTGCGAGATTCCGGATTACTGTATGCCAAACTTTGAGATACTCCGGGATTCTCTGATGGAGGCGGTTGCGGAGACAAGTGAAGAATTTATGGAGCGCTACTTTAACGGGGAGGAATTTTCAGTAGAAGAGATTCGGGCGGCAATGCGTACAGAAGTGATGGATGGTGATATCGTTCCGGTAGCAATGGGTTCTAATGTCCAGGCACAGGGGGCTGCAAACCTGCTTTCTGATATTGTACGTTTCTTCCCCAGCCCGGATAAGAGAACCTGCGTGGGAATCAACCGTACAACAAATGATATTTATGAAGCTAACTATGAATTCTCAAAGGCAAAGACCGCATATGTATTTAAGACAATGGTAGATCCGTTTATCGGAAAGTATTCTTTCATTAAAGTATGCTCCGGAGTATTAAAGGGCGATGATGTTTTGTATAATGCAGGTGCCGATGCGGAGGAGAAACCCGGAAAGCTATATGTCATGTGCGGCAGCAAGCCTGCGGAAGTACCAGAGCTGTTCGCAGGGGATATCGGAGCCATTGCAAAACTGACTGCGACAAAAACGGGAGATACACTGTCTACTAAGAACACGCAGGTATTGTATCCGAAGACAGATTATTCTGTCCCATATACATATATGAGATACCTCGTGAAGAATAAGGGGGATGAGGATAAAGTTTCGCAGGCCCTTGCAAGAATGATGGCAGAAGATGTGACGCTGAAAGCAGTCAATGACAGTGAGAACCGTCAGTCACTGCTGTATGGTATGGGAGACCAGCATCTGGAAATCGCAGCAAGCAAGATTGCAAACAGATATAAGGTAGAGATTACGCTGGAGACACCGAAGGTTGCATTCAGAGAGACAATTAAGAAGAATTCAGATGTGGATGCAAAATATAAGAAACAATCCGGCGGACATGGTCAGTACGGGCATGTTAAGATGAGATTCGAACCGTCGGGAGATTTGGATGCACCTTATGTGTTCAAAGAAGAGGTAGTCGGAGGTGCGGTGCCGAAGAATTTCTTCCCGGCAGTGGAAAAAGGCCTGCAGGAATCTGTGCTGAAGGGACCGCTTGCAGGATATCCGGTTGTCGGAGTTCAGGCAACGCTGTACGATGGTTCTTATCACCCGGTTGACTCTTCGGAAATGGCGTTCAAGACTGCTACGGTTCAGGCATTTAAGAAAGGATTTATGGAGGCAGGACCGGTTCTTCTGGAACCGATTGCATCTTTGAAAGTGACAGTACCTGACAGTTATACAGGAGATGTTATGGGAGATTTGAACAAACGCCGCGGACGTGTACTTGGTATGAATCCGATTGCGGGCGGAAAACAGGTTATTGAGGCAGATATTCCGATGACCGGGCTGTTTGGGTATTGCACTGTACTTCGCTCCATGACAGGCGGAAGAGGGACATTCGAATACACATTTGCAAGATATGAACAGGCTCCGTCCGATATACAGGAGAAGGAAATCGCAGCCAGAGCTGAGGAATAAAAGAAAGAGCAGAGGAATCGAATAACGTGGAAAGCGGCTTCAGAGCGGAGCCGCTTTTCAAACGTTAAGAAATTGTATAAAAAACAGTATTCTGCTAAAAGTGATTGTACTTTATATGCAAAAGTGCTATAATTCAGCTACTGTTCAGATGAAGTCTGAATATAAAAACGCGATTTTAGATGAATCGGAATAAGTTGAGGAAAAGCAAATGAAAATTGTCATTATTGGAGATGGGAAGGTCGGATATAAGCTTGCGAAAGCTCTTTCCGAAGAGGACTATGATGTAGTACTGATTGACAGCAATGAGGAAAAACTCGGTGAGGCAATGAACCGTCTGGATATTATGTGTATCCCAGGGGAAGGCGGAAGTGCGGAAGTACAGAAAAATGCAGGAGTGCCGGAGGCAGATCTTGTGATTGCATGTACTTCCACAGATGAATGTAATATGCTGAGCTGTCTGATTGCGAGAAGGCTGGGGGCGAGACACACCATTGCCAGAGTTCGGAATCCGATTTATTACCAGCAGATTGACTTGCTCAAGGAAGATTTGCGCCTGAGTATGGCAGTGAATCCGGAGCTGGCAGTGGCGGGAGAAATCTCCAGGTTACTATTATTCCCGGATGCAAGCAAAATTGAGACTTTTGTAAAAGGAAGAGTGGAGCTGATTGAATTTCCTGTCACAGAAGAAAGCCAGTTAGTCGGAATGTCACTTGCGGAAATGTATGCACGTTTTCAGATTAAAGTACTGGTCTGTGCAGCAGAGCGTGGGAGTGAAGTGTTTATCCCGGATGGCGACTATGTAATGAAAGCGGGGGACCGTCTGCATATTGCGGCTTCCCACAGAGAAATCAGTCTGTTCTTTAAACTGCTCGGATACCGGAAATCCAAGATTAAAAAGGTACTTATCTGTGGAGGCGGCAGGGTGAGTTATTATCTTGCACTGCAGCTTTGCAATCTGGGTATGCAGGTAAAGATTATTGAGAGGGAGAGGAAGAAGTGCGAAAATCTTTGTGAAAAACTTCAGAAAGCAACGGTTATCTGCGGGGATGCGACAAATCATGACCTGCTGCTGGAAGAGGGAGTTCAGGAGACAGATGCATTTATTGCTTTGACCGGAATGGATGAAGAAAATATCATCATGTCTTTGTTTGCGAAGAGCCAGAATATCACGAAGGTTATCACAAAAGTAAATGAAGACCAGAGGGCACAGATGATTGAAGAATTTGGAATTGACAGTATTGTATCCGCCAAGACTGTAACTGCAGACGTCATTCTCAGTTATGTGCGTGCAAGAAAGAATTCCCAGGCAAGTGCGAATGTAGAGACGATGTACCAATTGATTGACGGCAGAGTCGAAGCACTTGAGTTTATCGTGAAAAAACAAACACGTTATACGGATGTTCCGCTGAAAGATTTAAAATTGAAAACAAATAACCTGATTGCCTGTATCGCCAGAAAACGGAAGATTATTATTCCAAACGGCGATGACTGTATCCAGGTTGGCGATAATGTGATTATAATTACAATGGAAAGACAAATTCGGGATATTGAGGATATTTTGTTGTAGGTGTTGACATGAATAAAAGAATGACGGTATATATTATAGCGAAAATGCTTGGTGTGGAGGGGGCGGTTCTGCTTATTCCGGCATTGGTTTCGCTTATTTATGGGGAAAAAAGCGGAGTTGCTTTTTTAATGGTAAGCGCGGTACTGGCTGTGATTTATCTAATCTGTGGAAGAAAAGTTCCGAAGAATAAGATAATCTATGCAAAGGAAGGACTTGTCATCGTGGGTTCAGCCTGGGTTTTATGGTCCTTGTTCGGAGCGCTGCCATTTTTCATAAGTGGAAGTATTCCAAGTTATCTGGATGCTTTTTTTGAGACGGTATCTGGTTTTACAACGACAGGTTCCAGTATTCTGACCGATATAGAGGCGCTGCCAAACGGAATGGCATTTTG
The DNA here is from genome assembly GCA_002320245.1 of Lachnospiraceae bacterium UBA1683. GTDB lineage: Bacteria > Bacillota > Clostridia > Lachnospirales > Lachnospiraceae > Schaedlerella. Next base: position 62,183 of record DCKD01000078.1, on the reverse strand, counting down.
GCGGAGCCTGACACACTGGATTGGCGGTATGGGAGTGCTTGTTTTTGTTATGATGCTGACATCTCTGGATGATGAGAACTCCATGCATCTGATGCGCGCAGAAGTCCCGGGACCGGAGGCGGATAAGCTGGTTCCAAAAGCACGGTATACAGCAAGAATTTTATATGCAATGTACTTTGTACTGACTGCTGCTGAAGTTGTTTTTCTGATGTTTGGCGGTATGAGTTTCTTTGATGCGCTGCTGCATGCATTCAGTACGGCAGGAACCGGAGGATTTTCCAATAAGAACAGCAGTGTTGCATATTTTGACAGTGCATACATAGACGGCGTAATTACTGTATTTATGATTCTGTTCGGAGTGAACTTTAACCTGTATTTCCTGATTCGGATGAAGAATTGGAGAGAGGCGCTGAAGAACGAAGAACTGCGTGCATATCTTGGAATCATAGCAGGTTCCATTGCGCTTATCTGTCTGAATACATTGGGGATTTATAAAAACATTGTACATGCATTCCGATATGCATCTTTTCAGGTTGCCTCGGTTATTACAACGACCGGATTCTATACGGCGGATTTCAACCTCTGGCCGGAATTTTCAAAAGTGATTCTGTTAGGAATCATGATTGTGGGAGCCTGTGCGGGTTCGACAGGGGGCGGAATCAAAGTATCCCGTTTCCTCATTCTGTTAAAGAGTGTCAAACAGCAGGTGAAAAAAATGCTGCATCCAAAAGCAGTGACGCTTGTGAAGGTAAATGGAAAGCGGGTGAGTGACGGTACTATGGTTGGGGTATATAGTTATTTCATCTGTTATATACTAATTTTAATGGCATCCGTTTTGCTTGTATCCATCAATAATTTTGATTTTGCGACAACATTCAGCTCGGTTCTGACTACGTTGAATAATGTTGGTCCCGGCATTAGTCAGATTGGACCGGTAGAAAGCTTCCAGAAGTTTTCTGCGCTGTCTAAAATCGTATTTTGTATGGATATGCTGATTGGAAGACTGGAAATATTCCCGTATCTGTTGATTTTTTCAACGGATTTGTGGAAAAGGAAATTTTAATTATAAGGAGAAAAAATGAAAAAGGGAAAATTAAAACTTATTTCGGCATTGGCTGTTATCATTTTGGCAGCGTTGTACTATTATATTGCGCTTCCCGCAATTAATCTGCACTCGACAGAGCTGTGGGTATTTTTGATTGTAATTGTCGTGATTATCGGAGCGGTTTACCTGTCAAAGAAAAAGCCGACCAAGTTTGAAATGAAGAAATTAATCGGATTTAAGGTTATTTTCGGACTGCTTGCAGCGCTGATTATTGTTTATCTGGTTGGGGCGTTGGTGTCATCACCGATTATCAATGCGAAAAAGTATCAGAAACTCTTGAATGTGAAAGACGGAGAGTTTACGAAAGATATCGAAGAGCTGTCGTTCGACCAGATTCCGCTGTTAGATAAGGATTCAGCAGAGATTCTCGGAAACCGGAAGATGGGAAGTATGGTGGACATGGTATCTCAGTTCGAAGTTGATGAGCTGTACAGCCAGATTAACTATAAAGATCAGCCGGTGCGGGTATCTCCGTTGCGGTATGCGAATCTGATTAAGTGGTTTACGAACCAGAAAGAGGGAATTCCGGCATATATCAGGATTGATATGGCGACGCAGAATACGGAACTGGTGAAATTGGATGAAGGAATGAAATATACCGCCAGCGATCATTTTAACCGGAATATTTACCGGCATCTGCGTTTTGCTTATCCGACTTATATTTTCAATGAATTAAGTTTTGAAATCAATGATGATGGTGTGCCATATTGGATTTGTCCGGTACGCAAATATAACATTGGTTTGTTCGGCGGAGTAACGGTAGGACGGGTTGTCCTTTGCAACGCGATTACAGGTGAGACGGTAGATTATGCGATTGAAGATGCGCCGGAATGGATTGACCGCGCGTATTCCGCAGATTTGCTGGTTGAACTGTATGATTATTACGGAACGCTGAAACATGGATATTTTAACAGTGTTCTGGGACAGAAAGACTGTCTGATGACAACAAGCGGATATAATTATCTGGCGATTGATGATGATGTCTGGGTGTATACCGGGGTGACATCTGTCAGCGGGGATCAGTCAAATGTCGGGTTTGTACTCATGAACCAGAGGACGATGGAGACAAAATTCTATGCAATCGAAGGTGCGACCGAGGATTCGGCAATGTCCTCGGCGGAGGGACAGGTACAGAATCTGAAATACACTGCAACATTCCCGTTACTTCTAAATATTTCCGGAGAGCCGACTTATTTTATTGCTTTGAAGGATGATGCCGGACTTGTAAAGAAGTATGCGATGGTGAATGTACAGAAGTATCAGGTAGTTGCAATCGGAGATACGGTCGGTGCATGTGAAGAGTCTTACAATAAATTAATGTATGACAATGGTATCAAGACAGAGGAGCCGGACACAAGAGAAATCACCGCTGTGGAAGGAAAGATTTCCAAAATTGCACAGGGTGTAGTGGATGGAAATTCGCATTATTATATCATGCTGGAAAATTCAGATGAGATATTTGATGTGTCGGTTGTTGATTATATTGATATCATTAAATACAATGTGGGTGATGAGATTCAACTGGAATATAAAGAAGGGGCTAAGACCAATACAGTTCTTTCAATTAAATAAAAGTAACTGTTCAGAGCCATCTCAAAATCCTGCGGATTTTGAGATGTGGCGTATCCGCCATATGCATCTGCACCGATTTATACTTATGTATGCAAGTATCCAACACATAAAACCGTTGCAGGTGCGCATGGCTCTGAACAGTTACAAATAACGAATAGAAATAAAGGCGGCTGTGAATCATAACTGGGTTCACAGCCGCTTTTTCCGCTCATATACACCGTAAAAACGGATAAATCAAATGTCAGTTAAGCACTTTGTATGCAGGATTGTCGATATCCTGAATATTTTCCTTTGCTGTGCTGACGCTGATAAAGAATTCGATATTGTTGTCAGAAGAAATCTTGTTGAGCTTCTTCATAAAATCCGGAAGACTGTCAATTGTGATGTCGGCCTGTTTTAAAACACCGTCAATAAACACCGTTTCAATGTCGTGGTTACCGGCTACCATACCATATAAAAATCCTACAAATTCTTCCAGTGTAGTGATGTCTTTGTAGTCATCCATACAGATTGCACGCACGTTAAAGTCGACGCTGTAAGTATCCCGGTGACTCTTTTTAATCAATACGACGTTCCCTTTTGAAGTCTTGACTTTTTCGTTGGCGAGTTCAATCATTTGCTGTGTTTTTCCGCTGCCCTTTGGGCCTGTTATTAAATTTACCATGGCGATTCTCTCCTTATATGTAGGTGTATTTTTGAGTAATCTCGCTGCTCAAATTTCTTAAATTTATTATACACTAAACGCCTGTATGTAACAACCTAAAAAGGAAAAAATAAAAAAGAATTTGACATTACAGGCGTACTGTGCGTATCATAAGATAACGTAAAAAGGAAGGGGTATATCAGAATGAATCACAATATTTGGATTGGAATATGGATACCGTTTGCCGGTACTGCGCTGGGAGCTGCGATGGTATTTTTTATGAGAAAAGAAATGGACAACCGGCTTCAGAAGGTTTTACTCGGATTTGCATCAGGTGTTATGATGGCGGCGTCCGTTTGGTCACTGCTGATTCCTGCCATTGATATGTCGGAGGGGGCAAAAATCATATGGGCGCCCGCAGCAATCGGGTTTTTGTTTGGAATGGGATTTCTTTTGCTGCTGGATACCGTGATACCTCATCTGCATTTGACAGAGGAAGAACCGGAGGGGATAAAGACCGAGCTAAAAAAAACAACAATGCTCGTTTTTGCGGTGACGCTTCACAACATTCCGGAGGGCATGGCGGTTGGCGTGACTTTTGCCGGGGTAATGAGCGGGAATGAACTGATTTCATTGGCTGGGGCATTCGCGTTATCAGTCGGGATTGCGATTCAGAACTTCCCGGAGGGGGCAATCATCTCCATGCCCCTTCGGGGAGAGGGATTTACAAGGAAAAAGGCATTCTGGTATGGTGCGGCTTCTGGTATCGTTGAGCCAATCGCAGCGTTGATTACCATTTTGCTGACGCAGTTTGTAACGCCAATTTTGCCATATTTGCTTGCGTTCGCTGCCGGAGCGATGATTTATGTTGTTGTGGAAGAACTGATACCGGAGTCACAGGCAGGTGAACATTCGAATATCGGGACAATCGGTGTTGCAGCCGGGTTTGTTTTAATGATGATACTGGATGTGGCGTTGGGATGATTTCTGTAAATTAGCAAAGGGGACAGTCCCTTCTGACAGGGGACTGTCCCCTTTGATGATCAATTCTAAATTTTTTATAAAAAAGCTATTGAAATCTAAGCTCTGACGTGCTATTGTATACTACGGCGTGTTAAAGCACGAAACTCAGGAGAGTCTCTTCAAAATCTAAGAGGAAGAGCGCCGAAGGTGTACGCAGTGAAATGCTGTTAATCTCTCAGGCAAAAGGATGGAGGAAGAAAGGTATGTTGGAGCAAATCAATCATTTTATCACATGGTTTGACGGAGTTGTATGGGGACTGCCGTTAATCATTCTAATCCTGATTACAGGATTCATTTTAACAGTTCGTTTAGGTGTTTTGCAGGTGAGACATCTTGGAAAAGCCTTGAAATTCATGGTGAAAAATGAAGGAGACGGACATGGTGAGGTAACTAGTTTTGGAGCACTGTGTACAGCACTGTCAGCAACAATCGGTACAGGCAACATTGTCGGTGTCGCTACTGCAATTGCAGCAGGTGGACCGGGGGCATTGTTCTGGATGATTGTAGCGGCATTCTTTGGAATGGCAACGAAGTATGCAGAGGGTCTGCTTGCAATCAAGTATCGTACGATTGATGAAAATGGTCATGTCCTGGGTGGACCATTTTATTATATTGAGAACGGTATGGGAAAACAGTGGAGATGGCTTGCAAAGATTTTCGCATTTTTCGGAGCGGGAGTCGGTCTGTTTGGTATCGGTACATTTACACAGGTAAATGGCATTGCGTCTGCAGTGAAGAACTTTGTTGATCCGGATATGGCATACACGGTCAATTTGTTTGGAAATACATATTCATGGGCGACTGTGATTTCCTGTCTGGTACTTACAGTCTGTGTCGGTTTGGTTGTCATTGGCGGTATTAAGCGCATCGCAAAAGTATCTCAGGTTGTCGTACCGTTCATGGCTGTTTTGTATGTTGCACTTGTATTGATTATTATGGTTACAAATATTACGGCAATCCCTGCAGCAGTTGTTGCGATTGTAAAATCTGCATTTACCGGAAGTGCACTTGCAGGTGGTGCAATGGGAACAATGGTCGTTGCAATGCAGAAGGGTATCGCAAGAGGTATTTTCTCAAACGAATCCGGTCTTGGAAGCGCGCCAATTGCGGCTGCGGCGGCACAGACAAAGGAACCTGCCCGTCAGGGGCTGGTATCTATGACTGGTACATTTATTGATACAATTGTAATCTGTACGATGACAGGATTGGCTATTGTTATTACAGGAACATGGAATACAGGCCTGGAAGGAATTGAAATTACAAATGCGGCATTCCAGCAGGGACTTCCCTTCCCGCCGGCTGTTGCATCATTTGCATTGATGCTTTGTCTGGTATTCTTTGCGTTTACCACAATCCTTGGATGGGATTACTATGGTGAGCGTTGTCTGGAATACCTGTTCAACAGAAATCAGAAAGCGGTGAAGACTTACCGGTGGCTGTATATTGCCTGTGTGTTCTTCGGACCATATATGACGGTAGCGGCGGTATGGAATATCGCAGATATCTTCAATGCTCTGATGGCATTCCCAAACCTGATTGCGTTGTTGACATTGAGCGGTGTGGTTGTATCTGAGACAAAAGATTACTTTGCGAGAATGAAAAATAAAATATAAGAAAAATGTAGTTTAAAGTGATGGCTGATTTTCCGGCAGCAATATCGGGAAAGCGCCATCATTTTTGCTTGGAAGTTTTTTGGCAAGTTTTTTACTTGGAAGGTGGAAAAAAGTATTGACAGCTTCCGGAAAATATGTTTATAATAATACTAATTTAACAAAGTAAACCGATGAAGTGGAGATAACAGCATATCGTGCATTCACAGAGAGTCCGGGCAGGTGAGAGCCGGGTAAAACGCAGGATGTTAAATGGACCACTGAGGGTATGCGGGAAAGGTATCTGGTTACAATACATTTTAGAAATTGCTCAGAACCTGTATAGCATGACGTGCAGGCATACGTTAGTTGCCGGGGATATGTTGGTATCTCGCTAAGCGCACAGAGAATTTTTCTCTGTGAATCAAGGTGGCACCGCGAATTATGAAATTTAATCCGCCCTTGACGTTACACAATATTATTGTGTGATGTCAGGGGCGGATTTTTTGTGCTTAATGTTTCACAGGAAAAGCTTGTCTATACGGCAGTGAGAACACTTCATTATATCGTAGAAACTGTTCAAAGCCGCCATATGCATCTGTACCGATTTATACTTATGTATGCAAGCATCCAACGCATAAAAACGTTGCAGATGCGCATGGCTCTGAATAGTTACATATCTAATAAAAGGAAAGGGGATTGTATAATGATTTATCCAGATTTACAGACAATTCAAGGTTTTGCCCAATCCGGCAATTACCGAACCATCCCGGTCAGTATGGAAATGTATTCTGATATGTATACACCAATCGGGGTGCTCCGGGTTCTCAAAAAAGTCAGTGAACATTGCTATATGTTTGAAAGTGCGGAGGATGCAAAACGGTGGGGAAGATACAGTTTCCTTGGGTTTGAGCCCAAAATGGAAATTAGCTGCCGGAATGGAAAGGTTCGGTTAAAAAATCATGAGACAATTCAGGAGGAAACCCTCCGTCCGGGCAAATATATCCGAAAAATCATAGAGCAGAACCGTGCACCGAGAATCAAGGGATTACCGACATTTACAGGAGGGTTAGTTGGATATTTCTCCTATGATTATATCAAATATGTGGAGCCGGAGCTGGAACTGAATGCAAAGGATGAAACGCATTTTCGGGATGTGGATTTGATGCTGTTTGATGAGGTTATTGCATTTGACCATCTGAGACAGAAAATTATTTTGATTGTAAGTATGCCGATTGCAAATGAGGACGGAACGATTATGCAGTCGGAGAAAATGGAAAAGGCATACGGGGAAAGCAAGGAAAAATTAAGGCGGCTGAAACATCTGATTCAGAAGTGTGATTATGCCCCGCATACAGCTTTTCAGTTGAAAAGCAATTTCAAACCGCATTTTTCCAGGGAAATATATTGTAGTATGGTGGAAAAAGCAAAGCAGCATATTTACGAAGGCGATATTTTTCAGGTGGTGCTGTCTAACCGGTTAGAGGCGGAAATGGAAGGAAGTATTTTTGATGTGTACCGGGTTCTGCGGACAACAAACCCGTCTCCGTATATGTTTTATTTTTCCGGCAATGATATTGAAATTGCCGGGGCATCGCCGGAAACGCTGGCAAAGCTTGAAGGAGACACGCTTCATACATTCCCTCTGGCGGGGACGAGAAAACGGGGGCGCTCATACGAGGAAGACAAGGCGTTGGAAGAGGAGCTGCTGAAAGATGAAAAAGAACTGGCAGAGCACAATATGCTCGTTGATTTGGGAAGAAACGATATTGGAAAAATTAGTAAGATTGGAACCGTTGAGGTAGAAAAATATATGGAAATCGAGAGGTTTTCCCATGTCATGCATATCGGTTCGACGGTAAAAGGGATTATCCGGCAGGATAAAGATTATATGGATACCATCGATGCGGTTCTTCCGGCAGGAACACTTTCGGGAGCGCCGAAAATACGTGCATGTGAGATAATTAATGAACTGGAAGACTGTAAGAGAGGAATCTATGGGGGTGCGGTTGGATACATTGATTTTACAGGAAACGTGGATACCTGTATTGCAATTCGGATGGCATATGCAAAGAATGATATCGTATACGTGTGTTCCGGGGCGGGGATTGTGGCAGACAGCGTTCCGGAAAACGAGTATCAGGAGTGTATCAACAAGGCAAAGGCGGTAACAACGGCAATAGAAACAGCAGGAAAGGGGATGGAAGAATGATTTTACTGATTGATAATTATGACAGTTTTTCCTATAACCTCTATCAATTGATTGGCAAGGAGAATCCTGAGATTACCGTGATTCGAAACGATGAAAAAACGATAGACGAAATTCGGGAAATGAGTCCGGACTATATCGTGCTTTCTCCCGGACCGGGGCATCCGGCAGATGCTGGATGCTGTATTGAAGCAGTGAGGGAATTCTCTGGAAAAGTCCCAATCCTCGGGGTGTGTCTTGGACATCAGGCAATCTGTGAGGCGCTTGGAGCGACTGTTTCTTATGCAAAAGAACTGATGCATGGTAAGACATCCGAGGTAAGTCTTGATACGGGAAGTAAATTATTCCGGAATCTTCCGGCAAATATCCCGGTGGCAAGATATCATTCACTGGCAGCGGTACGTGATACATTACCAAAAGAATTGAAGATAACAGCCGAGACTGCGGATGGAGAGGTGATGGCGGTGGAACATACAGAATATGAAGTTTATGGATTACAGTTTCACCCGGAATCTATTCTGACACCGGATGGAAGAACGATGATACACAATTTCATCGGAAAAATATTATGATTAGAGCGTCAAAACTGTTTACGGATTGTTTCGCTGCTTTGCAGCTCCCGCAATCCTGCCCCACATTCGGAATGTGTGGAGCCTCTTCTCCGCTTCTTTCTCATGTAGGGGCGCGTCATAAATCCATTTTCCTACTTACGTGCAGGCACGACGTGTGAGATGGCTTTTGACGCTGTAATCATATTATAAGAATCATATATCAGGAAAGGAAGGCAGAACAATGATTAAAGAGGCAATTTTGAAACTGGCAAAAAAAGAGAATCTGACTTACGAAGAAGCATATCAGGTCATGGATGAGATTATGAGTGGCGCTGCAAGTGATGTGCAGATGAGCTCCTATTTGACAGCGCTTAGTATGAAAGGTGAGACAATCGATGAAATCACGGCATCGGCGGCAGATATGAGGGAACATTGCGTGAAGTTACTCCACAATATAGACGCACTGGAAATCGTCGGAACAGGTGGAGATGGGGCAAATTCATTTAATATTTCCACCACATCGGCACTGGTGATTGCATCAGCGGGAGTTCCGGTTGCAAAGCACGGAAACCGTGCGGCATCAAGTAAATGCGGGGCAGCGGATGTGCTGGAAGCGTTGGGAGTAAAAATTACACTGCCGCCGGGAAAGAGTGCGGAACTTTTGGAGAAAATCGGAATCTGCTTTTTATTTGCCCAGAATTATCATATTGCAATGAAATATGTTGCACCAGTCAGAAAAGAACTTGGAATCCGCACTATTTTCAATATCCTCGGACCGCTTGCCAACCCGGCGGGAGCAAACATGGAGGTTATGGGCGTGTATGATGAAGCGTTGGTTGAGCCGCTTGCAAAGGTGTTGGAGAATCTTGGTGTGAAAAATGCAATGGTTGTGTACGGGCAGGACAAACTCGATGAAATATCAAGCTGCGCACCGACAACTGTCTGTGAAGTAAAAGACGGAATATACAGCTCTTATGTAATCAAGCCGGAAGACTTCGGATTTGAACGTGCGGATAAGAGTGAACTGGTCGGAGGAACGCCGGAAGAGAATGCCTGTATTACAAAAGCAATCTTAAGTGGAAAAGAAACAGGGGCAAAGAGAACCGCCGTGTTGATGAATTCCGGAGCAGCACTCTATGTAGCAGGCAAGGCAGAAAACATTTCCGAAGGTGTGAAACTGGCAGCACAAATGATTGACAGCGGAAAAGCAATGGAAAAACTGAAAGAATTCATTCGCTTTTCTAACGAGGAATAAAATACAGGTAAAGCAATGAGGAATCAAGATGATTTTAGATGAAATAGCAGAAAAGACAAAAATACGGATTATAGAAAAGAAACAAAAATTTCCATTGGAAATGCTGCGAAAACAGGCGGAGCAGATAGCCGAAGAAGAAAAGAAAAATGGCGGATTTACATTTCCTTTTGAGCAGGCTCTCCGAAAACAGGGAATCTCCTTCATCTGTGAGATAAAAAAAGCCTCTCCTTCAAAAGGCGTAATTGCAGAAGAGTTTCCGTATCTGGAGATTGCACAGGAATACGAGGCGGCGGGAGCTGATGCATTATCAGTGTTGACAGAACCGTACTATTTTCAGGGAAGTGACGAGTATTTGAAAAAAATTGCTCAACACGTATCCATACCGATTCTTCGGAAGGATTTTACCGTGGACGAATATATGATATACGAAGCCAAAACCAGCGGGGCATCAGCAATACTTTTAATCTGTGCGATTCTGAATGAAGAACAATTAAAACAATACATACAGATAGCAGAAAATCTTGGACTTTCCGTATTGGTAGAGGCGCATTCCGGGGAAGAAGTGCAACGTGCACTTGCAGGAGGAGCAGGAATCATCGGGGTTAATAACCGGGATTTAAAGACGTTCACTGTGGATGTCCATACAAGTGAACGATTAAGAACACTGGTGCCGGAAGAAATAGTGTATGTATCAGAAAGTGGTATCAAAACCCCGGAAGATATAAGGCGGCTGAAGAAAAATGGCACAGATGCCGTGTTGATTGGCGAAACATTGATGCGAAGTACAGATAAGAAAGAGATGCTGCTTCGGTTGGGGACGTAGTAAAGTTCCACTTTACTACGTCCCCAACCGAAGGGCGACCTGTCCCTTTTTACCGCAAAATTTTTATATTTCTGGCGAAAACAGGGGTGTTCGCGAAGCCGGGGTGTCCCTTTTTTACGTTGGGGGTGTCCCCATTTGATTGAAGGGGTGCCCCAATATGGAGTTAAGAAAATGATTGAGCAACAGGAAAAACAGATGGCTGGTAAATAGCAAAGACGCATAAGGAAATATGTATGAAGATTAAAATCTGTGGTCTGACAAGAGAAACGGATATTGCTGCAGTGAATGCGGCGATGCCGGATTATGTCGGTTTTGTCTTTTTTGAGAAAAGCAGGAGATATGTTACTTCTGAGCAGGCGCATGAATTGAAATTGAGGTTGAATCCTGCAATCCGGACGGTGGGAGTGTTCGTGGATGAACAACCGCTAAAGGTGATGGAACTCATAAAAAATCATGTGATTGATGTGGTGCAGCTACATGGTTCGGAAACAATAGATTATATGGGAAAAATAAAAGAAGCGTGTAAAAAGGCAGGACACAACAGAATTTCAATTATCAAAGCTATTTCGATGACGGAACCGGAATATGAGGAAGAGATTCGGAATTGGGAGATGTCGGATGTTGATTTCCTTTTGCTGGATAGCGGAACCGGCGGCACCGGGCAGCAGTTTGATTATGGAACATTTCAGCGGATTGGGAAAATAGGAAAACCGATTTTTCTGGCAGGAGGTTTGAAACCGGGTAACGTGGCAGAGGCGGTAGCTGAAGCGGAGCGGGTAATGGCTACAGTAAGTATTCCTCTTTATGCAGTGGATTTGAGCAGTGGAGTGGAAACGGAAGGGAAAAAGGATGCAGTGAAGATAAAAGCTGCCGTGGATGTAGTCCACAAACTTCTTGTATAAATATATGCAGGGATAGGCGTACGTGGGTATAAATGTGCAGGCATTGAGCAACAAGATGGCTGGTAAATAGCATAGACGCATAGAAATGTGATAGATAGTCGGTAAACCGCAAAAATGCATAGAAACGGGAAGAGGGTAAGTATAGATATACGCAAGAATAAATGTACACAAGAATATTATGCAATATAAGAACCAATAGGCACAAAGAGGAAATCAGGAGGAACGAACATGTCAAAGGGAAGATTTGGCGAGTTCGGAGGACAGTATATCTCCGAAACGCTGATGAATGAATTAATCAATTTGGAAGAGCAATATGAGTATTATAAAAATAATCCGGAGTTCAATCAGGAACTCAACACACTTTTGAATGAATACGCGGGGCGTCCGTCACTTTTGTATTATGCGGAGAAGATGACACAGGATTTGGGCGGAGCAAAGATTTATTTGAAAAGGGAGGATCTGAACCACACAGGTTCCCACAAGATTAACAATGTGCTCGGTCAGGTCCTGCTGGCGAAGAAAATGGGAAAGACCCGTGTCATTGCAGAGACCGGCGCCGGGCAGCATGGTGTGGCAACTGCCACGGCAGCGGCGTTGATGGGAATGGAATGTGAGATTTTTATGGGAAAAGAAGACACGGACCGTCAGGCGTTAAATGTATACCGGATGGAGTTGCTTGGAGCGAAAGTACATGCAGTGACAAGCGGAACCCAGACATTAAAAGATGCGGTTAACGAGACGATGAGAGAGTGGTCGTGCCGGGTTGCGGATACGCACTATGTTCTCGGCTCTGTGATGGGACCGCATCCGTTTCCTATGATGGTCCGCGATTTCCAGAGCGTAATCAGTAAGGAAGCAAGGGAACAAATTCTGGAAAAGGAAGGAAAACTTCCGGATGCGGTACTTGCCTGCGTGGGAGGAGGCAGCAATGCCATGGGTATGTTCTACAATTTTATTAATGATGAGGGCGTTCGTCTGATTGGTTGCGAGGCAGCCGGTCAAGGAGTAGATACCGACAGACATGCAGCGACGATGGCAAAAGGGACACTGGGTGTATTCCACGGAATGAAATCTTACTTCTGTCAGGATGAGTACGGACAGATTGCACCGGTGTATTCAATATCAGCAGGTCTGGATTATCCGGGAATCGGACCAGAGCATGCATACCTCCGCGACAGCGGACGGGCACAGTACGTTCCGGTTACCGACGATGAGGCGGTAGATGCCTTCGAGTATATGGCGCGGATGGAAGGCATCATCTGCGCTATTGAAAGTGCACATGCGGTAGCGTATGCGAGAAAACTTGCGCCGCAGATGGGAAAAGATGAAAGTATGATTATTTGTCTGTCCGGCCGTGGGGATAAAGATGTGGCAGCAATTGCAAGATACAGGGGGGTTGAGATTTATGAGTAGGATAGCAGATGCATTTGCAGGAGGAAAAGCATTTATCGCATTTTTGACAGCAGGCGATCCTTATGCAGATAAAACAGTAGATTACATATTGGCAATGGAAGAAGCAGGGGCGGATATGATAGAAATTGGAATTCCGTTTTCAGACCCGACCGCTGAGGGCATTGTAATCCAAGAGGCAAGTATCCGTGCGCTGAATGCGGGGATGACAACGGATAAAGCATTTGAAATTGTGGAGAAAGTGAGAGAAAAGAGCCAGATTCCACTTGCGTTTATGACCTACCTCAATCCGGTATTCCATTATGGCTATGAAAATTTTTTCGGGCGCTGTGAGAGTGTTGGAGTCAGCGGAATTATTATCCCAGATTTGCCGTATGAAGAGAAAGATGAGCTGAGTCATATTGCACAGGCGCATGGAGTAGATGTGATTTCCATGATTGCGCCGACATCAAGACAGCGAATCCAGAGGATTGCAAAAGAAGCAGCCGGATTTATTTATGTTGTATCCTCCATGGGTGTGACCGGAGTCAGAGCAAGTATTGAGACAGATATTGCTTCTATTATTAAATCTATCCGCGAAGTAACGGATGTTCCTACAGCAGTCGGGTTCGGAATCAGTACACCGAAGCAGGCGGAAAAGATGGCAGGTGTATCAGATGGTGTAATCATTGGAAGTGCAATTGTGAAATTGATTGCAAAATATGGGGAACATGCGGAAGGGGCACTGCGGGAGTATGTAAAAAGCATAAAGGACGCAATTTCCTGAGTATACGGAATCAAAAAGCTGCGTAAGGAAAAGAGGAATGCCGGCGGGCAGTCCTCTTTCCGAAATGGCAAAGTTTTGTCTGTTATAAATACTTTTCACACAATTGGGAGATGGAATCAATTCGTTGTGATGCTTCCGGCACATCGCCAAATCCGTACCCGGCAAAGACAAACGGAATCCCGGCTTCTTTACACGCATCGGCGTCACCCTGTGTGTCGCCCACATAGACAACATCTTTCAGGCCATTGCGCTCCATCAGCGTACGGATGGTCTGACCCTTCGGAGTCTGTGTCTGACCAAAGCAGAGGGTATCTTTGACATATTTGCCAAGTCCGGTAGAGCGAAGCATTACTTCAATGTAACCGCACTGGCAGTTGCTGACAATGTAGAGCGGATATTTTTCAGAGAGTTTTCGAAGGGTTTCCTCCACGCCATCATACAACGTACCCGGTTCCGTCTCCAGTAAATCATTCTCATATTGAAAACACAGTTCTCCGATACGGTATCGTTCTTCAACCGGAAGTGACGGAAAAAGGGCGGCACAGATTTCGTCCATTGTTTTTCCGAAGAGTCCGCTCAAAAGCGGTCCGTCAACAATCATATCTAAATCCGATGCGCCGCGAATCGCCTGTGTCCAGGCTTTTGCTACTGTATCCGTAGAATCCCAAAGTGTACCATCCACATCAAAAATAATTCCATCCATAACTTAAATCTCCTTGTCACTCATTTTATGCCCGTTGCTTGCAGCGAGGTCTTTGAATCAAAAGCATTTTAATCAAAAGATAATCCGGGCGGTACTCAGATTTTGAAATTTTATATCATCATCCACTACTATAGCAGAAGAAAATCAAGAAGTCCATCCGTTTTCCCCTTTTAAAAATATTGGTTTTAGTGTATACTTCTATGAAGTGGAAGATTTGCTGAAAATCCTGATTGGAGAGGAAATTATGCGTGAAAAGATTGTTTTGATAGATGGGCACAGTATTTTAAACCGGGCATTTTATGGGGTGCCGGATTTGACAAATTCCGAAGGGCTGCATACAAATGCGATATACGGATTTTTAAATATTTTGTTCAAGATACTGGATGAGGAAAAGCCGGAGTATCTGACGGTGACATTCGACGTGAATGCCCCGACTTTCCGGCATGAGATGTATGCAGATTATAAGGGTACGAGAAAGCCGATGGCAGAGGAACTCCGCCAGCAGGTTCCGGTCATCAAGGAAGTGCTGCGGGCGATGCATGTGGAAATCATTGAGAAGGCGGGGCTTGAGGCGGACGACCTTCTCGGCACTATTTCACACATTTGTGAGGAAAAGGGGATGGATGTCGCGGTTATCTCCGGAGACCGGGACACATTGCAGCTTGCAACGGAGCATGTGAAAATCCGTATTCCAAAGACGAAACAGGGACGTACTGAGGTAGAGGATTATTATGCCGCTGATGTGAAAGAAACGTATGGCGTAACGCCGGCGGAGTTCATTGATGTGAAAGCCCTGATGGGTGATACGTCAGATAATATTCCGGGTGTGCCGGGCGTTGGAGAGAAGACGGCTACGAAGATTGTTGTGGAGTATGGCTCCATTGAGAATGCATACGCGCATGTGGATGAGCTGAAGCCGCCGAGGGCGAGCAAGAACCTGAAGGAATTCTGGGAACAGGCATGCCTGAGCAAGACGTTGGCGACGATTGATATCCATGCGGATATTGACTTTAATCTGGAACAGGCGAAGCATGGGAATCCGTATACAAAAGAGGCCCATGATTATTTCCAGCGGTTACAGTTTAAAAATCTGCTTGGTCGGTTCGATGTGGAATCAGATACCAATGCAGTAGAAGCATATTTTAAGGAAATTACGGAGCAAACAGAGATTGAGCGTGTATTTGCGGAGGCGATGCAGGCTGAGGTTGTGGGTGCGGCGATTTCCGAAGGGCAGGGAAACGTGCTGCCTTTGTTTGCACATCCATCAGGTTACGGAAGAATTGCGATTGCATATGGGAAGGAGAAAATTTATTCTATTCCATGCGATATGAATACGGACATGGATTATCTCTTTGGAAAACTCAGACAAGTGGCGGAGTCTACAGAGAACTTTGTCATGTTTCAGTTAAAAAAGTATCTTCCGGTGATTCCGATAGAGACGCAGGCGCATTGTTTTGATGCGGTAGTGGCTGCATATCTTCTGAATCCTCTGAAAAATGATTATGATTATGAAGATGTTGCGAGGGAGCAACTTCATCTGATAATGGATGAGAAAGCGGACGAAAAAACGAAGATCTGTTATGAGGCGTATACTGCGTTTGCTTCATGGAGACCATTGACGGAAAAGCTGCGGGAAACCGGAATGTACAAACTGTTTGCGGAGATTGAGATGCCGCTTTTGTTTACCTTATATGATATGGAGCGGGCAGGGATCCAGGTGGAGGCCGAGGCACTCAAAGTATATGGAGACCAGCTCGGAGGACGGATTGCAGAGCTGGAAACAGAGATTTACGAGACTGCCGGGGAAACTTTCAATATCAATTCTCCGAAACAGCTTGGCATTGTGTTGTTCGAACATCTGGGACTTCCGAATGGAAAGAAAACCAAAACCGGATATTCCACGGCGGCAGACGTATTAGACAAGCTGGCACCGGATTACCCGATTGTAGCCAAGATTCTTGAATACCGTCAGCTTACGAAACTAAAGTCTACTTATGCGGATGGGCTTGCCAATTTTATCGGCGCAGACGGAAGAATTCATGGAACGTTTAACCAAACAATCACGGCGACCGGGCGAATCAGCAGCACGGAGCCTAATTTACAGAACATCCCGGTACGCATGGAACTGGGACGGCTGATTCGGAAAGTATTCGTGCCGAAGGACGGCTGTGTGTTTGTAGATGCCGATTACTCCCAGATTGAGCTGCGGATTCTGGCACACTGCTCAGGGGACGGGCAACTGATCCAGGCATATCGGGAGGCGAGGGATATCCATCGGATGACCGCGTCTCAGGTATTCCACACCCCATTTGATGAGGTGACGGATTTACAGAGAAGAAATGCGAAGGCCGTGAATTTTGGAATTGTATACGGCATCAGTTCCTATGGGCTGAGTGAAGATTTAAGTATTACCAAAAAAGAGGCGGCGCAGTATATAGAAAATTATTTCCAGACCTATCCGGGCATCAAGACATTTCTGGATGATGCGGTTGCACATGCGAAACAAAAAGGATACGCGGTGACATTGTACGGGCGGAGACGCCCGGTGCCCGAACTGAAATCCAGTAACTTTATGCAGAGGAGTTTCGGAGAGCGTGTGGCGATGAACGCGCCGATTCAGGGAACGGCAGCAGATATTATGAAGATCGCCATGCTTGGCGTAAACCGGGAACTGAAAAAGAGAAATCTGAAATCAAAAATGATATTGCAGGTGCATGATGAACTTTTGATTGAAGCGGACAAAACGGAGATAGATGAAGTTCAGCAGATTCTGAAAGAACAGATGGAAAAGGCGGCAGATTTAAAAGTACCGTTGATTGTAGACATGCATACAGGAATGGACTGGTACGAGGCGAAGTGATAGGAATGCAGGAAGAATTAAACGGTTATGGGGCGAAGTGATGGAAAAGGAACAGATGAGAGTCATCGGAATTACCGGCGGTGTCGGTTCCGGTAAGAGTCGGGTACTGAAGCATTTGCAGGAAGCATATGGAGCGGTAATCTGTCAGCTTGATGAGGTGGCGAAGGAGCTGCAGCGGGCAGGAGAACCTTGCTTTGAACGGATTGCAGGGATGTTTGGCCCGTCGGTGGTTGGCGCGGACGGAGAACTTGACCGGCAGGAGCTTAGCAGGATGGTGTTTGGCGACGTGCAGAAACTGATGCAGTTGAATGCGGCCGTCCATCCGGAGGTCAGGCGGCAGGTTCTGCGGCAGATTGCTGACAGCAAGAAAAACGGTACAAAATTATTTGTGATTGAATCTGCTATTCTTCCGACGGCAGGATATGAAGACATTTGCGAAGAAATGTGGTATATTTATACGAAAGAGTCTGTGCGGCGGGAGCGTCTGAAAGTATCCCGCGGGTACAGTGATGAGCGGATTGACCGGATGATTGCATCGCAGCCGGGTGAAGAAGCATTTCGAAACATATGTTCCAAAGTGATAGACAACAGCGGGACATTCGAAAATACAAAGGAACAGATAGGAGAATTGTTATGAGGATGTGCAGCATTGCCAGTGGCAGCAGTGGCAACTGTATTTATGTGGGGAGTGAGGATACCCACTTGCTGGTTGATACAGGCATCAGCAAGAAACGAATTGAAGAAGGGCTGAAGAAACTGGAAATCAAAGGCGAAGAGCTGAATGGGATTCTGGTGACGCATGAGCATTCTGACCATATTCAGGGGTTGGGTGTGTTCAGCAGAAAATATGCGGTTCCGATTTATGCAACTCCGGGAACGATTCGTGGCATCAGAGAATACTCTGGTCTTGGAAAAATGCCGGAAGGGCTTTTACACCCAATCCACACCGACGAAACCTTTACGCTAGGGGATATCGGGGTCAATCCGTTTTGCATCTCACATGATGCCAATGAACCATGCGGGTACCGGCTTGAAAATGGCGGGAAATCTATGGCGGTTGCAACTGATTTGGGAACGTATGACGAGTATATCGTGGGAAAGCTGGAAAAGCTGGATGCGGTGCTGCTTGAGGCCAACCATGATATTCACATGCTGGAAGTAGGTGCATACCCATACCCGCTGAAGCGGAGAATACTTGGGGATAAAGGGCATTTGTCGAATGAATTGTCAGGTCGGCTGCTTTGTGATATACTACATGATAATTTGAAACATATCGTCCTCGGACATTTAAGTAAGGAAAACAATTACGCCAGGCTTGCGTATGAAACTGTAAAACTGGAAGTAACCCTTGGGGATAACGATTTCAAAGGAGAAGATTTGGATATGTGGGTTGCAAAACGCGATACCGTGTCTGAAATCATAGAGGTCTGAGTGAAATATCACAGATAAAGTAAAGTGATTAGAGCGTCAAAACTACATAACGAAAGAGAAAATCAGGAGGAAGAAGATTATGAAAAAATGTATTGTAACTGTATTGGGAAAAGATACCGTAGGAATTATCGCAAAGGTATGTACCTACCTTGCGGGCAATGAAATCAATATTCTCGATATTTCGCAGACAATTATTCAGGGATATTTCAATATGATGATGATTGTGGATGTATCCGGAATGAAAAAGGATTTTAAAGTAGTCTGCGATGAGATGGAAAAACTCGGTGAGGAAATCGGAGTAAGCATTCACTGCCAGAAAGAGGAAATCTTTGAAAAAATGCACAGACTGTAAGCCGCAGCAGTGATGTTTACATAAAGATACAAGAATGTGAGGATATTACAATATGATTAATATGTACGAAGTATCAGAGACGAATAAGATGATTGAGCATGAAAATCTGGATGTGAGGACAATTACACTCGGAATCAGTTTGCTGGACTGTATTGATTCGAATCTGGAGGAATTGAACCGTAAGATTTATGAGAAGATTACAACCGTTGCAAAAGATTTGGTATCTACCGGACAGGACATAGAGAGAGAGTTTGGTATCCCGATTGTGAACAAACGAATTTCCATCACACCGATTTCCCTGGTGGGAAGTGCGGCATGCAAAACTCCAGAGGATTTTGTGACAATTGCGAGGACTTTGGATTGTGCGGCAAAAGAGGTTGGCGTGAATTTTATCGGCGGATACTCTGCACTGGTTTCCAAGGGAATGACAAAGAGCGAGGAGAATCTGATTCGTTCCATCCCGCAGGCATTGGCAGAGACGGAGCGCATCTGTAGTTCTATAAATGTTGGCTCTACAAGGACCGGCATCAATATGGATGCGGTACGTCTGTGCGGAGAGGTTGTAAAAGCCACAGCAGAAGCGACGGCAGACAACGATTCTCTCGGCTGTGCAAAACTTGTTGTATTCTGTAATGCACCGGATGACAATCCGTTTATGGCAGGCGCATTCCTTGGAGTGACAGAAGCAGACTCTGTTATCAACGTTGGAGTCAGCGGTCCCGGAGTTGTGAAGAAGGCTCTGGAAAGAGTGCGTGGCAAAGGCTTTGAAGAGCTTTGCGAGACAATCAAGAAGACGGCATTCAAGGTAACCCGTGTCGGCCAGCTTGTGGCAGGAGAGGCATCCAGACGTCTTGGAATCCCGTTTGGGATTATCGATTTGTCATTGGCCCCGACCCCTGCTATCGGTGACAGCGTAGCTGAGATTCTGGAAGAAATCGGATTGGAAAGAGTCGGTGCCCCGGGAACAACGGCTGCACTTGCCATGCTGAATGATCAGGTGAAGAAGGGCGGCGTGATGGCATCTTCTTATGTCGGTGGACTGAGCGGTGCGTTCATCCCGGTCAGTGAAGATCAGGGCATGATTGACGCTGTGAATGCAGGCTCCCTGACAATGGAAAAATTAGAGGCAATGACATGTGTCTGCTCTGTAGGTCTGGATATGATTGCAATTCCTGGAAAGACAAGTGCAAGCACAATTTCCGGCATGATTGCCGATGAGATGGCAATCGGCATGGTCAACCAGAAGACAACGGCAGTCCGCCTGATTCCGGTTATCGGAAAAGATGTGGGAGACACAGCAGAGTTTGGCGGACTTTTAGGATATGCGCCGATTATGCCGGTCAATGAATTTGGATGTGAGGCATTTATCAGCAGAGAAGGAAGAATTCCGGCACCAATTCACAGTTTCAAGAACTAAGGGGAAAGATAAGAATGAGTAAAATAGCGATTGTAACAGACAGCAACAGCGGAATTACGCAGGCAGAGGGAAAAGAGCTGGGAGTTACTGTCCTCCCGATGCCATTTTTTATCAATGGGGAATTATTTTTGGAAGATATTTCCCTGACTCAGGATGAATTTTATAAAAAGCTGCAGGAAGACGCCGATATTTCTACTTCACAGCCGACGCCGGGCGATGTGATGGATATGTGGGATGAATTGCTCAAGGAATATGATGAGATTGTCTATATTCCGATGTCCAGTGGCCTGAGCGGCTCCTGTGAAACGGCAATGTCCCTGGCAGAAGATTATGAAGGAAGAGTTGTTGTCGTAAATAATCAGCGGATATCTGTTACACAGGAGCAGTCTGTAAAAGATGCAATGGTATTGCGTGATTCCGGAAAATCTGCGGAAGAGATTAAAGAGATTCTTGAAAGAGAGAAATTTGAATCTACGATTTATATTACAGTAGATACATTAAAATATCTGAAAAAAGGCGGACGCATCACTCCGGCAGCAGCGGCGCTTGGAACAGTGCTGAATTTGAAACCGGTGCTGACGATTCAGGGGGAAAAACTGGATGCTTTTGCAAAAGTCCGCGGTTGGAAAGCGGCAAAACGCACGATGCTGAAGGCAATTGAGACTGATTTAACAGAACGGTTTGCAGGAAAAGAAGACGAGCTGATTCTTGGAATGGCTTATACCGGAAATCCGGAAGAGGCAGAAACGTGGAGGACAGAGATTCATGAGAAGTTCCCGCAGTTTGAAATTCAGTGTGCACCGTTATCATTGAGCGTCGCCTGTCATATCGGACAGGGGGCACTGGCTGTGACTTGTACAAAGAAAGCACTTGCTGAGTAAAATCAAAATAAGAAACAGAAAGGACCGGTAAGGCGGCAAGCATATCACAAGCAGCCCTGCCGGTTCTTTTGGAAATGCAGTGGCTGCAATAACTACAGGCGGCAATGGACTCCGGAAAACAGGGAAAGATGTCGGGAGAGAGAATATGGGCAGAAAACAAAGACCAAAAATGGAATACAGGTACTATAAGATGCCGACGGGTAGCCCCATACTGGCGCTGCTTGGGACAAAATGGATACAGATTTACGGACAGGGAATTGATCATTTACATTTTCACAATTATCTGGAGATAGGATACTGTTACTCCGGAAACGGTATCTTAACACTGGGGAAAGAAGACATCCGGTTTCAGGGTGGAGAATTTACGATTATTCCAAAAAATTATCCACATACGACGAATAGTGACAGGGGAAGTCTGAGCCGATGGGAGTATCTGTTTATTGATGTGGAGGGATTTGTGCAGGAACTTTGGCGGGGCAATCCGAAACAGGCAGAACTGATAATTCAGAGAATCTATTCCAGGGCAATCATGAAACAGTCAAAAGAAGCACCGGAAATTGCAGACAAAATACGGAGTATCTTGAATATTATGAGGAAAAGAGAAGAGTTCTTCATGGAAGAGGCAAAAGGGACTCTTGCGACTCTTCTTGTCACAATAGCGAGAGAGAACCGTATGTTTGAGGAAGCGCCGATTGAAGAGGAATATGATAAAAGGGTAATGATGGTTGTCTCACAGGTACTGGACCGCATTTCGCTTCATTATACGGAGCCGCTGAAGGTGAAAAACCTTGCCGACTGGTGTCATATCAGCGAGGCACATTTCCGGAGGGTATTTACAGATTATATGAAGATGAGTCCGATGGAATATCTCAATCTGGTCCGTGTTCAGGCAGCGTGTGATTATCTGAAAACAACGGATGGGCAGATTGCGGACATTGCGTATAAATGTGGATTTACAACACTTTCCACATTTAACAGGAATTTTAAACAGGTGACGGGATGCTCTCCGCATGAGTGGAGAAAGCGGCCGGAAAATTATGAACAGCAGCTTTTCAAATTTCAGATTCATTCTGAGGAAGGATGGTAAATCAGATGTACAATTATAGAGTAGTCGAGCAGGTTACGAGAAAGCAAAAACCGATGACAGGAGCGCTTCGGACAGTGATGGTTGTGTTTGGGGTGTTTTTTGTTATTCTGGGAATTGCAGTTTCGCAGGGATTTATGCTTCCGGGCTTTTTGCTTGTCGCATTATATTTCCTGTATGATATTTTCAGCAAAAAAGAATACGAATATACGTTGGAAGGCACTCGGTTTTCCGTTGCTGTTATCTGGGGCAAGCGTTACCGGAAAGAGGTGCACAGTATGGATTTGAAAGATTTGGAAGTGGTTGCGCCGAGCTGGCATGAACGGGTTGCAAAATATAAAAAGCATGGGGGCAGTGTAAAACTTCCGAAATTTGACTATACCTCCTATGATGAGGACACCCCGTACTATACAATGATTATTATGGAAGACAGAAAAAAGATAAAGCTGCTGCTTGATTTGAATGAGGAGATGTTTCAGATTTTGAAACAGATGTACCCAGAAAAAGTAATTAGCAATAATGCACAATAAAAAATAATATAAATTGTCGAAAACAACATAATGCACAAAAACGATTGGAAATGCATAGAATATAAGCGAATTTGCACACTGCTTTTTTATTCCCTTTGCTATAATAGGTTCACGAACAAACAAGTAAGAAACAAAAGGAGACAAGCTTGGTTCTTACAAAAGGAGGGAATTTTTATGAAAAAGAGGTTACTTTCAGTGTTGCTTGTCGGGACAGTGGCAATGTCGCTTGTTGCTTGCGGAGGCGGAGGAAAGAAAGCAGATTCAGGTGATTCCGGTTCTTCGGCAGACAGTAACAAACTAACTGTATGGGCATGGGATCAGACATTCAACATCAAATCCATGCAGATGGCCGCAGATGAATATGCGAAGGACCATGAAGGATTTGAAGTTGAGATTATTGAAACAGGTTCTGATGACTGTCAGACAAAGCTTACAACCTGTGCTAATGCCGGAGATTACAGTACAATGCCGGATATCGTATTGATGCAGGATAACAGTTATCAGAAATATTTAAAGAGTTATCCGGATGCGTTCACAGATTTGAGCGATATGGATGTCACATGGGAAGATTTTGGAGAATTGAAACAGGCATATTCCATGCTGGACGGAAAACATTATGGAGTTCCGTTCGATAATGGTGCTGTTATCGCATGTTATCGTACGGATATTCTTGCGGAGGCGGGATATACAATTGATGATCTGACAGATATTACATGGTCCAGATTCATGGAAATCGGACAAGACGTACATGAGAAGACAGGAAAGTATCTGTTGATGAATCAGGCAACAGACGGAGATTTGATGATGATGATGATTCAGTCCTGTGGCGCAAATCTTGTTGATGAAGATGGCAATGCATTTATTGTAGGAAATGAAGTAGTCGAGAAGTGTGTTGACCTTTATGCGGAGATGATTGAAAAGGACGTTGTAAAGCTTATAAATAACTGGGACGAATATGTTCAGACGATTACAACCGGTCAGACTGCAGGTGTAATCAATGGTAATTGGATTACGGCTACTTTGATGTCAACTGAAGATCAGAAGGGACTGTGGGAGATTACTACAATGCCAAAAGTTGATGGCATAGATACAGCTACAAACTATGCAAACAACGGTGGTTCTTCATGGTATATTACATCAAATTGCAAGAATAAAGAACTGGCTATGGATTTCCTGGCAAGTACATTCGGTTCCAGCACAGAATTTTATGATTCAATCCTTCCGGAAACAGGGGCTATTTCCTGTTATCTGCCGGCAGGAGAGTCAGAAGTTTATAACGAGCCAAATGAATTCTTTAACAATCAGCCAATTTTCTCAACAATTGTTGAGTATTCATCACATATCCCTGAGTTCACGAGTACTCCGTATCATTATGAGTCGCGTGAATGTATTAATACGGCTGTTGGAAATATTGTAGATGGGGCAGATAAGGATGCAGCCCTTAAGGAAGCCCAGAAAACATTAGAATTCAAGATGACTGAATAATACCGGCGGGATGTCGTTTGTAAAAGGTTCATCATAGACGGGGAACTGATGGTGGTTCCCCGTAAATATTCTATGATGTTTCCGGAGAATGAAAAAGGAGGGATTGGGGTGATCTCAAAGAAAAAAGGTATGAGCCTTGTGGCGAAACAGAGGGCGGCCGGCTGGGCATTTCTGGCACCGGCGACCATATTGATAGCCATTATGAGTTTTTACCCGATGATTCGGGCTTTTATCTTGTCCTTACAGACAGGAACGGGCGCAAATATGAAAATTGTTGGATTTAGCAACTACGCAAGAATACTTTCCGATAAAGTATTCCAGCAATCCATTATAAATACATTTCTGTATCTGATTATTCAGGTTCCGATTATGTTGATCTTAGCAATATTGCTGGCACAGTTGCTGAATAACAAAGACCTGAGACTGAAAGGGGTTTTCCGTACCTGTGTGTTCTTGCCGTGTGCGACATCACTTGTTTCTTATGCACTGATTTTCAGGTGTCTGTTTGCTCAGGATGGTTTGATTAATAATGTGTTAATTAAACTTCACATTCTGAACACAGGATACAATTTCCTTGGAAATTCCACAAGTGCTAAGATTGTTATTATTCTTGCCCTGATATGGAGATGGACAGGTTATAATATGGTATTTTATCTGGCAGGATTACAGAATATAGAGTATTCCGTATATGAGGCGGCAAAGATTGACGGCGCAAATGGCTGGAAAACATTTTGGAAAATTACGGTTCCTCTGTTGAAACCAACGATTATCATGACATTTATTATGTCAATTAACGGCACATTGCAGTTGTTTGATGAGTCTGTTAACTTGACGAAGGGCGGCCCGGCAAATTCCACTATTACAATGTCACATTATATTTACAATACATGTTTCATGAATGTGCCGAATTTTGGTTATGCATCAGCGATGGCATTTATAGTGTTTATCATGGTTGCGGTTCTGGCACTGATTAATATGAAAGTAGGTGATACTCGTGACTAAGAAGAATAAGTCTGCATCCCAGAGAAGGTTGATTCCTACATATATTTTCCTTGTTATCGTATCATTCATTTCGGTATTTCCATTGTATTGGATGATTGCAGCAGCAACGAATACCTCTACTGATGTGTCCAGAGGTAAGATAATACCGGGAACATATTTTATCGAAAATTTTCGGAATCTCATTTCACAGCAGCCGTTGTGGGGATCACTTTGGAATTCGTTCTTTTACGCAATACTGACAACAATAGTTTGTTTGCTGATATGTTCGATAGCAGGTTATGGATTTGAAATCTATCATGATAAAGCAAAAGACGGTTTGTTTTCTGTTCTGCTGCTGGCAATGATGGTACCGCAGGTTGCAACAATGGTGCCTTTGTTCCAGATGTTTTCAAAGGCAGGTCTGCTGAATACAGCAGTTGGTTTCATGATGCCCATGATTTCCACGCCATTTATGATTATGATGTTCCGGCAAAATGCAAGAGCTTTTCCTGTTGATATTATAGAAGCAGCACGTATTGACGGACTGAATGAATTGCAGATCTTTTTCCGTATGTTCATTCCGACTATGCGTTCAACGTATGCAGCGGCAGCGGTTATCACATTTATGAATGCATGGAATTCTTATTTGTGGCCGAAGGTAATCATGCAGGATAACAGTGCCATGACAATGCCAATGCTGATTGCAAACCTGATTACCGGATATGTGACGGATTACGGTATGCTCATGTGCGGCGTATTATTCTGTTCCATTCCGACAATGATTGTATTCTTTGTATTACAGAAACAGTTTGCGGAAGGAATTACAGGTGCTGTAAAATAATACCGTTTCAGGCGGTGAATATAAGGGCGGATATTTGGTTAATGAATATCCGCCTGTTTTATCCTCTGTGCGCAGGGAAACACATGGTTTCCTGTACCCTTTGTCCACCGAGGGGATGCGGAGGGGCTGGTGTACTGTATCGTTAGCATTTACACTGGAAAAGTGAAATCGAAAGGAGTAATATCATGAAGACATTTGATTATGAGATGGTCAAGGATCCGTTATATTTCCGCGATGGGAGGATGGACGCCCACTCTGACCACAGATTTTATGCATCAGAAACAGAAGTGCGGGAGCAGAACTCTTCTTTTCAATATGATTTGAATGGGTTGTGGAAGTTTCATTATGCAAAAAATTATAAGGCAGCGGTTCCGGGTTTTGAGGCAGAGGATTACTGCTGCAAAGACTGGGATGATATTCATGTCCCTGCGCATATCCAGATGGAAGGATATGATGTCCCGCAGTATGCAAATGTACAATATCCGTGGGAGGGGCATGAGGAAATCCATCCGGGGGAGATACCGGAAACGTTTAATCCGGTGGCAAGCTATGTGAAATATTTTGAGTTGCCGGAACAGATGAAAGAAAAACGGGTGTTTATTTCCTTCCAGGGTGC
This sequence comes from Lachnospiraceae bacterium UBA1683, assembly GCA_002320245.1. Lineage (GTDB taxonomy): Bacteria > Bacillota > Clostridia > Lachnospirales > Lachnospiraceae > Schaedlerella. Next base: position 35,154 of record DCKD01000078.1, on the reverse strand, counting down.
AGAGAGCGGTCTTGCGCTCTGGCTGAACGGACAGTTTGTCGGATATAGTGAAGATTCCTTTACACCATCAGAGTTTGAGCTGACAGAATTCTTAAAAGACGGAGAGAACAAGCTTGCAGCACAGGTGTTTAAATGGACGTCAAGCAGTTGGTGTGAAGATCAGGATTTCTTCCGTTTTTCCGGTATTTACCGGGAGGTATATCTGTATACGGTTCCGGATGTGCATATACAGGACATGAGAATCCGTGCAGTCCCGGACGCATCACTTACGAAAGCAGAGCTTGGAATCGGGCTGAAAAGCTGGGGGGATGGAACGGTTAAGGTTTGCCTGAGTAAAGACGGAAGGGTTGTTTTCAGCGAAGTGAAAGTATTGCAGGAAAAAGAGTTTCCGGAAGAGACCACAGATTATACATGGACGGTGGAAGAACCGCTGCTGTGGAGCGCCGAAGTCCCGAATTTGTATGATTTGACGCTGGAAGTGTACAATGAATCCGGAGAATTGCAGGAAATCATTCCGGAAAAAGTCGGGTTCAGACGGTTTGAGATGAAAAACCATATCATGACATTGAATGGGAAACGAATCGTATTCAAAGGGGTCAACCGGCATGAATTCAGCTCGGTAAACGGACGTCATGTATCGGAAGAGGAACTGCGCAAAGATTTGATAACGATGAAACGCAATAACATCAATGCAATCCGCACCTGCCATTATCCGGACTCTTCTTTGATTTACCGTCTCTGTGATGAGTTTGGTCTGTATATGATTGATGAAACAAATCTGGAGTCCCATGGTTCGTGGGATGTGGCTGAATTTACAAAGGATTATACGTGGGTTGTCCCGCATGATAAACCGGAGTGGCTTGGTATGATGCTTGACCGTGCAAATTCCATGTATCAGAGGGACAAAAACCATCCGGCAATCTTAATCTGGTCCTGTGGAAATGAATCCTTTGGCGGGAAGGATATTTATGAGATGTCGGAGTTTTTCAGGAAAGAGGATGATACCCGTCTGGTACATTATGAAGGTTTGTTCCATGACCGCAGTTATAATGACACGAGTGATATGGAAAGCCAGATGTATCCGTCTGTGGAATCTATCAAAGAATTTTTGCAAAAAGACAGAAGCAAGCCGTTTATCTGTTGCGAATACACACATGCCATGGGAAATTCTTGTGGGGCAATGCATAAATATACAGATTTAACTGACACGGAACCGCTGTACCAGGGGGGATTTATCTGGGATTATATTGACCAGTCTATTTACAAAAAGGATCGGTATGGAAAAGAGTTTCAGGCATATGGCGGCGATTTCGGAGACCGTCCGGCTGATTATAATTTCAGCGGGAATGGAATCGCATATGGCGGGGAACGTGAGGAATCTCCGAAGATGCAGGAAGTGAAGTTCAACTATCAGAATATTACCGCAGATGTAACCGATACGGAAGTCCGGATTGTGAATAAGAATCTGTTTGTAAATACAAATCAGTTCCTTTGCCATGTAACCGTGGAGCGGGAGGGCAGACTACTGCAGAGTGTGGCATTCGATACGGACGTGGAACCGTTGAGCGAAAAAGTGTATGCACTTCCGGTGGAAAAAGAGACCTTGCCCGGAGAGTATGTGGTGACGGTATCTTTTCTGCTAAAGCATCATACGGCATGGGCAAAGCACGGACACGAGGTTGCGTTCGGACAGCATGTATATAAAGTCGAAAAAGAAGAAAAGAAAAAGATTTGTACACGTGATATCAAAGTGATTCACAGCACACACAATATTGGTGTGAAAGGTGAGAATTTTAGTGTAATGTTCTCCGTACTGAATGGCGGTCTGACTTCTTACCGCTATGCGGGGAAGGAAATGATTGAGATGATTCCGCGTCCGAATTTCTGGCGTGCGCCGGTAGACAATGACTGCGGAAGCCAGATGCCGATGCAGTATGCACAGTGGAAGATTGCGAGCCAGTACCTGAGCTTTAAAGAGTTCCGCGGAGACGAGTGGGGAAAAGTCTTTGAACCGGAGGTGGAAGAGAAGGGGCACAGTATCGTAGTGACCTATAAATATCTGATGCCGACAGCCCCGGTCAGCGAATGTAAGCTTGCATATGAAGTCTTTGGTGACGGGACAGTAAAAACCTCGCTTAGTTATGAGCCGGTGAAAGAACTCGGTGATATGCCGGAATTTGGTGTGATGTTTAAATTTGATGCGGATTATGATCACGTGACGTGGTATGGGCTGGGACCGGCAGAGACTTATGCAGACAGAAAACATGGTGCGAAACTGGGCGTATATAAGAATCTGGTAAAGGATAATCTGGCACAGTACCTTGTCCCACAGGAGTGTGGGGCAAAAGAAGAGGTGCGCTACGCATCTGTTACCGACAGAAAAGGCAGAGGCATGCTCTTTACAATGGATGAAGAGAACGGGCCGATGACATTTTCCGCGCTGCCTTATACACCGCATGAGATGGAAAATGCAATGCACGCGTATGAATTGCCGGAGGTGCATTATACAGTGGTCAGAGTTGCAAAGGCGCAGATGGGAATTGCCGGAGATGATAGCTGGCATGCAAAGACGCATCCGGAATATTTACTGGATGTAAGTAAGAAGATGGTATTTACATTCTCATTTAGGGGAATTTAAATTCAGGCTATTTTTGTAATTATCGGAAGACGGGAGTGGGCAAAATATGGACAGACAAGTAGAATACGGGCGGTTCCTGCATGGAGGGGATTACAATCCGGAGCAATGGCTGCACCGTCCGGATATCCTGAAAACAGATATCGGATATTTCAAAAAAGCACATATCAATACTGTTTCGGTCGGGATGTTTTCATGGGCGGTGTTAGAGCCGGAAGAGGGCAATTATCAATTTGAGTGGCTGGCTCAGATTATAGAAGATTTATATGCGAACGGAATTTCTGTAATTCTTGCGACACCGACCGGAGCACGTCCGAAATGGATGGTGGATAAATATCCGGAAGTGCTGCGCGTAAATGAGAACCGGGAGAGGAATCTGTTTGGCGGACGGCATAATCACTGTTATACTTCCCCGGTATACCGGGAGAAGATGAGACAGATGAATAAGGCGCTCGCCGGGCGGTTTGGAAATCATCCGGCAGTAATTTTGTGGCACATTTCCAATGAATATGGGGGAGAATGCCATTGCCCGCTCTGTCAGGAAAAGTTCCGGGAGTGGCTGAGAGAAAAGTATGGGACCATTGAAGAACTGAACGCAAGATGGTGTACAACATTCTGGAGCCATCAGTACAGCAGTTTTGAGCAGATAGAGAGCCCGTCTCCACGGGGAGAAAATGAATTACATGCGCTGAAATTGGACTGGAAACGGTTTGTCACGGCACGCACGATTGATTTCCTTCAGGCGGAAACAGCAGCAATCCGGGAAGGCGGTTCGGATAAACCGGTAACTGCGAACCTGATGTATGACTATGCGGGACTGGATTATAAGAAGTTTAAAGACGTGCTGGATATTGTGTCCTGGGACAATTATCCGACCTGGCATAAAGAGGAAGAGTGGAAGACTGCTGTTGACTGCGGCCTGCAGCATGATTTGATGAGAAGTATTCAGAAGAAACCGTTTCTGCTTATGGAATCCTGTCCGTCTTCCACGAACTGGCAGGCTGTGAGCAAGCTAAAACGGCCGGGGATGTTGATGGCAGCGTCATTGCATGCAGTGGCGCACGGCTCAGATAGTGTGTTATACTTCCAGCTTCGTCAAAGTCAGGGCGCGTCTGAAAAATTTCACGGTGCGGTAATTGACCATTATGGCGGAGATGACACAAGGGTATTCCGGGAAGTCACTGAAGTCGGGGCAATGTTAGAACAGATTCGCGAAGTCGCCGGCAGTGCGGTGAAGGCACAGGCAGCGGTTCTATATGACAGGGAAAATGACTGGGCGATGAAAGATTCTCAGGGACCGCGCAATGAGGATCTGCATTATATGGAGTGCATTCAGAAACAGTACAAACCGCTTCGCGCACAGGGAATCAATGTCGATATCATTTCCATGGAGCATACACTGGAAGGCTATAAACTGGTTGCTGTCCCGATGGCGTATATGTTTAAAGAAGGGTATGCAGAAAAGTTAAAGACATATGCAAAGAACGGCGGCACATTGGTGCTGACTTACTGGTCCGGTATCGTGGATGACACCGACCGCTGCTATCTCGGCGGTACGCCACATGGTATGATTGAGGCCGCCGGATTGCGGAGTACGGAGATAGACGGGCTGTATGACTGGGATGAAAATCACGCAGTACCACGGCAGGGCAATCATCTTGGGCTTTCCAAAATGTATTCCTGCAGGAATCTGTGTGATTTAGTTAAAGTACAGGATGACACGGAGGTGTTGATGCAGTATGGGGAAGATTTCTATCAGGGAATGCCGGCGCTGACATATCACGCATATGGAAAGGGACAGATTTATTATGTATGTGCTGATATGGAAGAAGATTTCTATCAGGAATTCTATGAGAAAGTCGGTGCGGAGGCCGGTCTGGAAAAACCATTGGAACAGATTCCGAAGGGCGTGTCCGTGGCAACACGTGAAAGGGATGGAGCAGTGTATTTGTTTATACAGAATTTCTCTGGGAAAACCGTGGAAGTTCCGGTGCAGGGAACGTATACATTGCTTTATGGTGAAGATGGAGCGCAGATGAAACCGTTGGAGAGCAGAGTCTGGAAGAAAAACTGATTATTTTGTGTAATAACCGGCCGGTGTTAAATACCCTTTATCCGGTTGTTATTACACAAAGTAACCGCTCAGATTTTAATCACCCCCTGATTGTATTCATTTTCAAATGCGGTCTTATATTTATCGGTCACCACCGATGTGTACAGGTTGGATGCGAGCACATCCTGTGTGAGCATCCGCTGTCCAAGTTCCGGCAGGCTACCGGAATCATACAGTTTGGTAATCAGCGGAATACTTCCATTTTTTGCAATTGCGGAAATGACTTTTTCGGAGTCCTTTCGGAATCCGAGAAGGTGGGCGTAAAAGTGATAACCGCAGTTGGAGTAGGAGAGGATGCTGTTTTTCTTGATTCCGAGCATAATGTGTAAAAGCGCCCGGTTAATTCGTGTCTGAGTCACTTCTCTTGTTTTTAACAATTCGCAGAACTGCTGATAATTGAAGAAATTGTTTAACTGTGTACAGATGCGGTTTGCTAACTCTTCTGAAACATCCATATAGCGGACGAGACGCTGCGGCTCTTTGTTTAGCAGTTTGTATTTCAATAGCAGAGAAAAATCATTCTGATATATCGGATATTTTACCCGATGATAATCTTTTAAAAGTTCGAGGCAGCATGACGGAACCTGCTCTTCCAGTTCGCTGAGAATACTGGAGAAGGATGTGTCCTCGAATGTATGATTGCTTTCGGTGCGGAGGCTGGACCCTGCATAAGCAAGCAGGGAGCGAACCGCGGAAGCGGAACTGTATGTGGGGCGCAGTTCGGTATCGTGGTAATGGGAATCCTGCCGTTTGATTGTGTAAGGCGTCATAGGGCTGTCCAGTTTTCGCAGGGCCTTGAGATATTCCACACCAAGAATATTGTTCGGGTCATTGAGCAGAAAGGAGCAGTCGGCATTTTTCATAAACTTACGGAGCGCTTCTTGCCTTGCGGCAGGATAAGACAGCCCCGTTTTTAACTGTTGCTGAAGAATCTCCCGGTATTCTCCCGGTTCCGCACAGAGAATGTCCGCAATTGCCTGAAGACCGTGCAGATCATTGCATTCACTTCCAAAACAGATACTGTTCACGACGCCAAGGCTGTCCAGCAATGAGACCGCACCCATGGCGAACAATTCAGCGCTTCCGGTGGCATAGCAGACCGGAAGTTCCAATACAGCCGCGGCACCGGACCTCAGCGCCATTTCTGCACGCAGACGCTTTGGCATGATGGCGGGAATGCCGCGCTGGACATAATCCCCACTCATGATGATGATTGCAGCATCTGCACCTGTGACCTCTTTTGCTTTTTCAATGTGATACTGGTGCCCGTTGTGAAAAGGATTGTACTCTGCAATAATTCCAACTATTTTCATGATGTTTCCCCTCCCATATATATTTTTGCTTTTTGTATAATCAGAAATAGAAAAGTGTTTATTCTATATTACAAAATATAGTAGAAAAACGGGCTTTTCAAATTATTTTGTCTTGTATATATATTTATAAACCATTATACTATAAAAGGATAACGAAAGAAAGAGGTGTATGGCATGGAAGAACATCAGATTTTGGAATTGCTGGAAGCACGGAAGTTTAAAGAGTTAAAAGAAGAACTGGGAACCATGCACCCCGTTGATATTGTTGATATGCTCGAAGAGATAGATGAGCGCCATATGATTTTGATTTTCCGGCTGCTGGCAAAGGAAGAAGCGGCAGAAGTATTCACAGATATGAACAGCGATATGAGGGAGTCTCTGATTAATGGGCTGACGGATTCCGAGCTGGAAGAAGTCATGGATGAGATGTATATGGATGATACCGTTGATGTTCTGGAAGAGATGCCGGCAAATGTAGTAGACCGTCTGCTGATGGCAACGGATGAGGAAACACGCAAGAAAATAAATGTACTGCTGCAATATCCGGAGGATAGCGCAGGCAGCATTATGAATATTGAGTATATCAGTCTACGGAAAGAAATGACGGTTGCGGATGCAATCCTGAAAATCCGTCAGGTCGGTATTAACCGGGAGACGATATACACCTGTTATGTGACGGAAAAAAAGAAATTGGTCGGCTGTGTCGATGTCAAAGATTTGCTGACGGCAGGCGAATCCAGGCTGATTGAGGAAATTATGGATGAAAATGTCCTCTGTGCGAGGACGTTGGACGATCAGGAGGAAGTGGCAACAACAATCAAAAAATATGGTCTTGTTGCAATCCCGATTATCGACCATGAAAACTGTCTGGTTGGAATCGTAACAGTTGATGATGCGATGCTCGTATTGCAAGATGAGACAACGGAAGATATCAGCATCATGGCAGGTGTCAGCCCAAATGAAGACTCTTACTTTGGAACATCGGTATTTCAGCATGCCAAGAACCGTACATTGTGGCTGATGCTTCTGATGCTTTCGGCGACTGTGAGCGGGGAAATCCTTGCACATTATGAGACTGCAATGTCGGCGATGCCGATTCTGATTACCTTTATCCCGATGCTGATGGGGACAAGCGGTAACTGTGGTTCCCAGAGTTCGACGATGGTAATACGTGGGCTTGCTGTGGGGGAGATTCAGTTCAGAGACTTTTTCCGGGTAGTATTCAAAGAGATGCGGATTGCGCTGCTGGTCGGGATTTTGCTGTCTATTGTCAATGGAATCCGGATTTATATTATGTACGATCAGGATATCGTGCTGGCGATTGCGATTGGTGTTACAATGATTGCAATTGTCTGCATGGCAAAATGCGTAGGCTGCACACTGCCGCTTTTGGCAAAGCGGATAGGGCTTGACCCGGCGCTGATGGCGGCGCCGCTGATTTCGACCATTATGGATACATGTACGATTTTGATGTATTTTGCTATTATTACAGCGTTTTTCAGACTGTAAAGGAATTTATGGAAGAAAAATGGGGAATCCCGGAGCAGATTGTACAGGAAGAAATGCATAAACAGACAGATTGTACTTAAAAATGCACATGGAATCCTCTTGTTTAGGGAATTTCTTTGGAGTATAATGGAAGAAGTGAGAAAAAATGAAAGGTGGCTTTAAATCATGGGATTTATTGACAAAATCAAAGCAAGAGCAAAATCTGATGTAAAGACAATCGTACTTCCGGAGACAGAAGACGAGAGAACTTACAAAGCTGCAGAAGCAGTACTGAAAGACGGAACAGCAAAATTAATCCTTGTTGGAAGTAAAGAACAGGTTGAGAAGATGGGAGCAGGATATGACCTTACCGGAGCAACAGTTGTAGACCCTGCGACAAATGATAAAACAGACGCTTACATTGCAAAGCTTGTTGAGTTAAGACAGAAAAAAGGAATGACAGAGGAGCAGGCAAGAGAGATTCTTCTGAATAACTACTTATATTATGGTGTAATGATGGTAAAAATGGGTGATGCTGACGGAATGGTATCCGGAGCATGCCATTCTACAGCAGACACACTTCGTCCATGTCTGCAGATTCTGAAGACAAAGCCGGGAACAAAACTTGTTTCTGCATTCTTCGTAATGGTCGTACCGGACTGTGATATGGGAGCAGACGGGACATTTATCTTTGGTGATGCAGGGCTGGAGCAGAATCCGGATCCGGAGAAGCTTGCGAATATTGCATTGTCCTCCGCAGAGTCATTCCAACTGCTGACAGAAAAAGAGCCGGTTGTTGCAATGCTGTCACACTCTACAAAGGGAAGTGCAAAGCATGCAGATGTAGACAAGGTTGTAGAGGCTACAAAACTTGCAAAAGAAATGGCGCCGGAACTCAAGCTGGACGGAGAATTGCAGCTTGATGCAGCAATTGTTCCTGCTGTAGGTGAGTCCAAAGCGCCGGGCAGCCCTGTTGCAGGACATGCTAATGTTTTGATTTTCCCGGATTTGGATGCAGGAAACATCGGATACAAACTTGTTCAGAGACTTGGAAAAGCAGAAGCTTACGGTCCTCTGACACAGGGAATCGCATCACCTATCAATGATCTGTCACGTGGATGCAGCGCCGAAGATATCGAAGGTGTTGTTGCAATCACGGCAGTACAGGCTCAAAACCAGAACAATTAGCGAGAAGCGTAGTTGAAAGATGAGGAGAAAATAACATGAACGTTTTAGTAATCAACTGTGGAAGTTCATCTTTGAAATTCCAGTTAATCAACTCTGATACAGAGGCGGTTCTTGCAAAGGGGCTTTGTGAGAGAATCGGAATCGACGGAAGACTGACCTATCAGCCGGCCGGCGGAGAAAAAGAAGTAAATGAACTGGCAATGCCGACACATACAGAGGCGATTCAGTTTGTAATTGACGCTCTGACCAATGAAAAAACAGGTGTTGTTAAGAGTCTGGATGAAATCGGAGCGGTCGGACACCGCCTTGTACACGGCGGAGAAAAATTTGCATCCTCTGTTGTAATTACAGAAGAAGTGAAAAAAGCAGTAGAAGAGTGTAATGACCTTGCGCCCCTGCACAATCCGGCAAACCTGATTGGTGTGAATGCATGTGAGAAACTGATGCCGGGGACTCCTATGGTAGCAGTATTCGATACGGCTTTCCATCAGACAATGCCGGAGAAAGCATATATGTACGGTCTTCCATATGAGTATTATGAGAAATATAAAGTAAGACGATACGGATTCCATGGTACAAGCCACAGCTTTGTATCCAAGAGAGCTGCTGAACTTGTCGGAGTGCCTTATGACCAGACAAAGACAATCGTATGCCATCTTGGCAACGGCGCCAGTGTATCCGCAGTCCTGAACGGAAAATCTGTAGATACTTCTATGGGGCTGACACCGCTGGAAGGACTTGTAATGGGAACCCGTTCCGGAGATATTGATCCGGCTATCCTGGAGTTCATTGCCAAGAAAGAGAACCTTGATATTGAAGGACTGATGAATATGCTGAATAAGAAATCCGGCGTGTTCGGATTGTCCAACAACCTTTCCAGCGATTTCCGTGACCTGTTGGAGGCATCTGAGGCAGGGAACGGACCTGCTAAGATTGCAATCGAAGTATTCTGCTACAGAGTGGCAAAATATGTCGGAGCTTATGTTGCAGCCATGAACGGTGTCGACAATATCGTCTTCACCGCAGGTATTGGTGAGAACTCTGTTCCGGTACGTGAGAAAGTCTGCAGCTATTTCGGATACCTTGGTGTTACAATCGACAAAGAAGCAAATGCCAAGAGAGGTGAGGAAATCGTTATTTCCACACCGGATTCTAAGGTGAAAGTTCTTGTTATACCAACGAACGAAGAGCTTGCAATTGCAAGAGAGACAGTAGCCCTGATTTAAGGAATACCGTTTTCTTCAGAACGAATAAAGACAAGCAGTGGCGGGATTTACTCCCGCCACTGGTTTTGCAGAAAAATGTTGCAGAATGTATAATTTTTTATTGACAAACGCATTTTGCATGGTATAATAGTCTTTGTGTGAATAGGAGAAGTGCGATGTTAATGAACCTATCAGACGTATTATCAGACCGTCATCAGACGATTGACGAAATTGTACAGATGGAGATGGACAGCTTTCAGATGAAAGCCGGCTCATATCCGATTCTTCGAAAAGAACCTGTGCATATAGTTGTTTCTCATGTGAAAGAGAGAGAATTGCGGATAAAAGCAGAGACAAGTCTCTGCATTGTGATTCCGTGTGACCGCTGTCTGGAGGATGTGGAGCAGGAATTTGCGCTGGATTTTACGAAATATGTAAATCTCGGACAATCAGATGGGGAGCTGAAAGAAGGATTCGATGAGTCCAGTTTTATTGACGGATATTATCTTGACGTGGACAAAATGCTCTATAACGAGATATTAATAGGATGGCCGACGAAAATTCTTTGCAGTGAAGACTGCAAGGGCATTTGCAACGTTTGTGGTCAGAACTTAAATAAGGGTACTTGTGACTGTGAAGACATGAGTCTTGATCCAAGAATGTCAGTTGTCCGTGATCTGTTTAAGAATTTTAAGGAGGTGTAACCTATGTCTATCTGTCCAAAGAATAAATCTTCTAAAGCAAGAAGAGATAAGAGAAGAGCTAACTGGAAGATGAGCGCTCCGAACCTTGTGAAATGCAGCAAGTGTGGAGAACTTATGATGCCTCACAGAGTATGTAAGGCTTGTGGTAGCTACAACAAAAAAGAAATCATTTCTGTTGATTAATGACAGAGTGCGGGAGCTTTCCGGTAATCGGAAAGCTCTTTTTTTCTCTTTCATATTGATTTTTAATATGATGTTTAGTAAAATTATAAGCAGTGACGTAAGGAGGAAAAGAGATGTCCGAGATTACAAAGGTAGCTCTGGATGCAATGGGCGGAGACAATGCGCCCGGTGAGATTGTAAAAGGAGCAGTTGAGGCGATAAAAAAACGGCAGGATATCAAAGTGCTGTTGGTCGGCAGGGAAGAAGTGCTGAAAGAAACACTGAGCGGATATGAATATCCGAAAGAACAGTTGGAAATTGTCAACGCGACAGAAGAGATTGAGATGGCAGAACCTCCGGTGCTTGCCATCCGGAGGAAGAAAGATTCATCCATGTCTGTTGCGATGCGGCTGGTTCACGATAAGAAGGCGGACGCGGTTGTGTCGGCGGGGAATTCCGGCGCGGTGCTCGTCGGCGGACAATTGCTTGTGGGCAAGATAAAAGGTGTAGAGCGGACGCCGTTGGCGCCGTTGATTCCGACAGCCAGAGGAGTTTCCCTTCTGATTGACTGCGGGGCAAATGTAGATGCAAGACCGGCGCATCTGGTACAGTTTGCAAAGATGGGGGCTATCTATATGGAGCATGTTGTCGGGAAGAAGAATCCGACTGTCGGTATCGTGAATATCGGTGCCGAGGAGGAAAAAGGGAATGCACTGGTAAGGGAGACATTCCCGCTATTAAAAGAATGCAGCGGCATCAACTTTGCCGGCAGTGTGGAAGCAAGAGATATCCCGGCCGGGGCCGTTGATGTGATTGTGTGCGAGGCATTTGTCGGAAATGTAATCCTGAAGATGTACGAGGGGATTGCCGGGACGCTGCTCAGCAAGGTAAAGAGCGGCATGATGGTAAATCTTCGTAGCAAGATTGGCGCGCTGCTTGTGAAACCGGCATTGAAGACGACACTGAAAGAATTCGATGCCAGTGGGTATGGCGGAGCTCCGATGCTCGGACTGAAAGGACTTGTCGTGAAGACACACGGAAGTTCCAAATCAACGGAAGTGTGCAATTCCATTATCCAGTGTGTGACATTCAAAGAGCAGAACATCAGTGATAAGATTGCAGCGGCGATTCAAACAGAAAGTAAAGAAGCCTGAACGGGACAATGAACGCAGGCAGTGAAAATGCCGGCGAAGGATGGAGAAGAAAGGACAAAACACAAAGAATAAGGAGGATGGACAATAATGGAATTTAAAAAGATACAGAAAATCATTGCAGAAGAGATGAACCTGAATGAAGAGGATGTAAAGCCGGAGAGCAGGTTTGTTGAAGATTTGGCAGCGGATTCCCTGGATGTCATTCAGATTGTGCTGAAGATTGAGGAAGAATTTGATATTGAGATTCCGGATGATGCTGTTGAGCACATTTCTACTGTACAGGATGCAGTTGACCAGATTAGAAATGAGGCAGGAAAATAATCAGGTGAAACTACGGAAAAGCCCTATGTGGGCTTTTTCGTTTTAAAAGAAAAAGTCAGGGAGTATTTTATATGAAGAATAGATTAAAAGGACTGCAGAAGAGAATCGGGTATGAGTTTAAAGATGAATCTCTGCTGAAGCACGCTCTGATGCACAGTTCTTATACGAATGAAAAACACTTGCCGAAATATCATTGTAACGAGCGTTTGGAATTTCTCGGGGATGCAGTACTGGAGCTGGTATCCAGTGAATTCTTGTTTTTGGATAATCCGGAAGTTCCGGAAGGAAAACTGACAAAGACAAGAGCCAGTATGGTGTGTGAGCCATCACTCGCATTTTGCGCGAGGGATATTGAGTTGGGAAGCTTCCTGCTGCTTGGAAAAGGTGAGGAGGCAACTGGAGGAAGGCAACGGGATTCGGTAACTTCCGATGCGATGGAGGCGCTGATTGGAGCAATTTATTTGGACGGTGGTTTTGCTAATGCGAAAGAGTTTATCCACAGATTCATTTTGTCGGATTTAGAAAATAAAAAGCTCTTTTTTGATAGCAAGACTATTTTGCAGGAGATTGTTCAGTCAAAATTAAACCAGCCAATTTGTTATGAATTGTTAAAAGAAGAAGGTCCGGACCACGACAAATCCTTTTATGTCGAGGTGCATATCGGAGACATAAGCTATGGAACGGGCAAGGGACGCACGAAAAAGGCGGCGGAGCAGCAGGCGGCATATCATGCCATTCTGGAACTGAAAAAACAGAAATAGAGCAGGTGACAAATGTATTTAAAAAGCATTGAAGTACAAGGGTTTAAGTCCTTTGCAAATAAAATCAAATTTGACTTCCATGAAGGGATTACCGGAATTGTCGGACCGAACGGGAGCGGAAAGAGTAATGTCGCCGATGCGGTGAGATGGGTACTGGGGGAGCAGCGGGTGAAACAACTGCGCGGCGGCTCCATGCAGGATGTCATTTTCTCCGGAACGGAAAACAGAAAGCCGCTCAGTTATGCGTCCGTGGCGATTACGCTGAACAATGCGGACCATAAGCTTCCGGTGGATTATGGGGAAGTGACAGTGACGCGAAAGCTGTACCGCTCCGGAGAGAGTGAGTATCTGATTAACGGTGCTGCGTGCCGTCTCAAGGATATCAATGAAATGTTCTATGATACCGGTATCGGTAAAGAGGGATACTCCATCATCGGGCAGGGACAGATTGATAAGATTCTGAGCGGAAAACCGGAGGAGCGCCGTGAGCTGTTTGACGAGGCGGCAGGAATTGTAAAGTTTAAGCGCAGAAAAAATATGTCGCTGAAAAAGCTGGAAGAGGAGCGTCTGAATCTGACGCGTGTCAACGATATCCTTGCAGAGCTGGAAAAACAGATTGGCCCGCTGCAGCGTCAGTCTGAGGTGGCAAGAGAATACCTGAAGAAAAAAGAAGAACTGAAGACGTTCGATATCAATATGTTTTTGTTGGAGACGGAGCGCATCAAAGAGCAGATAAAAGAGCTTGACGGTCAATTGCAGATTGCCGCGGAAGAGCTGGACGAAGCAAATGTCCGCTATGAGGATATGAAAGCGGAGTATGAAGCCATTGAAGAAGAGGTGGATGGCATTGATTTTTCCATTGAAAAGGCGAAAAACCAGTTGAATGAGACAAATCTCTTAAAGCAGCAGCTCGAAGGACAGATTAATGTCTTAAAAGAGCAGATTAACACGGTCCGTATGAATGACGAACACTATGATAACCGCCGTCATACGATTGATGCCGAGATAGAGGCACGCCGCGGACAGTTGGAAGGACTTGGAAAGGAAGAGGCAGAGGTACAGGAAAGGCTTGCCGCCGTTACGGGGAATGATACGGCGGCACAGAATGAACTGATTGAAATTCAAAGCAGGATTGCGGAGAAAACGGCCGAGATAGAGCGCAGTAAGCAGGAGATTATTGAGCTGCTGAATAACCGTGCTTCTACAAAAGCAAAGATTCAGCATTTTACGACAACACAGGAACAGATTACAACAAGACGTGCAGAGCTGAATAAGCTGATACTGGAAATTGCAAGCGAAGGTGCACAGAAGAATTCGGTACTGTCCGGTTATGAGGGAGAGCTGCAGCTCGTGCAGGCCGAAATTGCGGAGTATACAGCCCGGATTCAGAAAAACGAACAGGAAATTGAGGCGTATCAGGAAGAACTTTCAAATCAACAGGAAAAACTGCGGATTGGACAGACTGCATATCACAGGGAGTCTTCCAGACTGGAATCACTGAAAAATATTACGGAACGTTATGACGGATACGGCAACAGCATCCGGAGGGTGATGGGCAACAGGGACAGGGAACCAGGGCTGCTCGGTGTAGTTGCTGACATTATCAAGGTTGATAAAGAGTATGAGGTTGCGGTAGAAACGGCGTTGGGCGGCAGCATTCAAAATATTGTAACGGACAATGAGGAAACTGCCAAACGCATGATTCAGTATTTGAAACAGAATAAATTCGGACGGGCAACATTTCTTCCGCTGACCAGCATGCATGGCAATGGAGGAATCCGTAACGATGAGGCATTAAGAGAACCGGGAGTAATCGGTCTTGCAAATGCGCTGGTGCATGTAGACAGAAAGTTTCAGAGGCTTGCGGATCAGTTGCTTGGGCGGACGATTGTGGTGGAGCATATTGACCATGGAATTGCCATTGCAAAGAAATACAGACAGTCGCTGCGATTGGTTACGCTGGAAGGGGATTTGATTAATCCGGGCGGTTCGATGACCGGCGGAGCATTCAAAAACTCCAGTAATCTGCTTAGCAGACGGCGGGAGATTGAAGAATTTGAGAAGACGGTTGCCATGTTGAAAAAAGAGATGGATGACATGGAACGGTCGGTAAATGAGCTGAAACAGAAGCGTGCAGGATGCTATAACGAAATCGATGCCATCCAACAGAAGCTGCGGGATGCATCGGTTGTTGAAAATACAGCAAAAATGAATGTTGAGCAGATACAGTCCAAACAGCGTGAACTGGCAATGAGACAGCAGAGATATCAGAATGAACAGCGTGATTTGGAAACAAGACTCCGGGAGATTCGGGATAACGAGGATTCGATCCAGATGGAGCTGGAGGCATCGGAGCATCTGGAACAGGAGCTGAATGCAAGGACAAAGGTATTGCAGCAGGAACTGGAAACTGACCGGGAGAAGGAAAGTGTTCAGTTAAAACACTCGGAGGAAGTACATTTGTCTTATGCAAGTCTGGAACAGCAGCATACTTTTATCCGTGAAAATACGCATCGTATCGAAGAGGAAATTGGAAGATTCGAGGAAGAATTAAAAGAACTGGATAAAAATAAAGGTAACGCATCGGATGAAATCGCTGCGAAGGAGCAGGAAATTGCAGGTATACGCAAGACGATAGAAGAGTCAAAGGAACTGTTTGCGGAAATCCAGATGGAAATCCAAACCCAGATAAAACAGCGGGATGAGCTGAATCAGAAACATAAGGCCTTTCTTGGCAAGCGGGAGGAATTATCCAAACATATGTCAGATTTGGATAAGGAGTGTTTCCGTCTGAACAGCCGGAAGGAATCCTATGAAGAGGCTTCGGACAAGCAGATTAACTATATGTGGGATGAATACGAGCTGACTTACAGCCGCGCACTGGAACTCCGCAACGAAAATCTGACTGACCTTGCTGAGATGAAACGGCAGATTCAGACATTGAAAGGTGAGATCAAGAAACTTGGAAATGTCAATGTCAATGCTATTGAGGAATATAAAAGTGTTTCGGAGCGCTATCAATTCCTGAAAGCGCAGCATGATGATTTGGTGGAGGCTGAGGCGTCGCTTGAGCAGATTATCGAGGAGCTGGATACTGCTATGCGCAGGCAGTTCCAAGAGCAGTTTGAGTTAATCCGAAAAGAGTTTGACAGTGTGTTCAAGCAGCTTTTTGGCGGAGGAAAGGGCACACTGGAATTGATGGAAGATGAGGATGTGCTTGAGGCGGGAATCCGTATTATCGCACAGCCACCGGGCAAGAAACTGCAAAATATGATGCAGCTTTCCGGCGGAGAAAAAGCGCTGACAGCGATTTCACTGTTGTTTGCCATCCAGAACCTGAAACCATCTCCGTTCTGTCTGCTCGACGAGATTGAGGCGGCACTGGATGACAATAACGTAGACCGTTATGCGCAGTATTTACATAAACTGACCAGACATACGCAATTTATTGTTATTACGCACCGGCGGGGTACGATGACAGCGGCGGATCGGCTTTACGGTATTACAATGCAGGAGAAAGGCGTCTCCACATTGGTATCGGTTGATTTGCTGGAAGACGAACTGGAGAAGTCAGACACCCCGCAGAAAAGCTGAAGGGGCATAACATTTGTCCATACACAGCAAGCTGCGGGGGGACTGGACCCTCGCGGCAGCAGCCCAAATGGATATGCTGGCATATCCGTCTGGCACGTTGCCCGCGGGAATAAGCGGGACAGAAAAAGGAGGGATAGAAGAATGGGAGAAGAAAAACAAGGCTTTTTTAAGCGCCTTGTCTCCGGACTGACAAAGACGAGAGACAATATTGTGTCTGGCATGGACAGTATTTTTCGCGGTTTTTCCAATATTGATGATGATTTTTATGAAGAGTTGGAAGAAACACTCATCATGGGAGACTTGGGTGTGAAGACAACGATGGAAATTATCGAAGATTTGAAAAAGAAGGTAAAAGAACAACACATCAAAGAACCGATTGCGTGCCGGGAACTTCTGATTCAAAGCATCAAAGAGCAGATGGATGTGGGAGAGACTGCATATGAATTTGAGAATCAGCAGTCGGTCGTATTTGTCATTGGCGTCAATGGTGTCGGCAAGACAACGACAATCGGGAAGCTCGCGGGTAAGTTCCGCGCACAGGGGAAGAAAGTCATCCTTGCGGCGGCAGATACATTTCGTGCGGCGGCGGGGGAACAACTGAAAGAATGGGCAAACCGTGCGCAGGCTGAGATGATTGGAGGACAGGAGGGTTCGGATCCGGCAGCCGTTGTATTTGACGCAGTGGCAGCGGCAAAAGCGCGAAAGGCAGATATTTTGCTCTGTGATACGGCAGGACGCCTGCACAATAAAAAAAATCTGATGGAGGAACTAAAGAAAATCAACCGCGTGATTGAGCGAGAATATCCGGAGGCCTACCGTGAGACGATGGTTGTGCTGGATGCCACAACCGGGCAGAATGCACTTGCGCAGGCAAAGGAGTTCAATGAAGTGACAGATATTACGGGGGTGATTCTGACGAAGATGGATGGAACTGCAAAGGGTGGAATTGCAGTTGCGATTCAGGCGGAGCTTGGTATTCCGGTAAAATATATCGGAGTCGGAGAGTCGATAGATGATTTGCAGAAGTTTGATGCCGATGAGTTTGTAAATGCATTATTTTACGGAAACGTGAATGAAAGTGAAGAAGCTTAGTGACAGTACAATACGCATAAGAATGAAAAGGGTGATAGAAATGGATGAATTGACATTAGAAAAATTTGAAGAAGCAAGTGAGATTGTCAAACGTGTGACGAATCCGACAAAATTAATCAGAAGCGAGTACCTGAGCCAGCAGAGCGGGGCAAAGGTATATTTGAAACCGGAAAATATGCAGCATACAGGTGCATACAAACTGCGTGGTGCTTATTACAAAATCAGTACACTGTCGGAGGAAGAGCGTTCCCGCGGACTGATTACCGCATCAGCGGGAAACCACGCGCAGGGCGTGGCATATGCCGCAAAGGCATTTGGATGCAAGGCAGTCATTGTTATGCCGACTATCACTCCGCTGATTAAGGTGAACCGCACAAAGGGGTACGGGGCAGAAGTCATTCTGCACGGAGATGTATATGATGATGCCTGTGCGTACGCATATAAACTGGCAGAGGAAAACGGATATACGTTTGTTCATCCATTTGATGATTTGGACGTAGCTACCGGACAGGGAACTATCACAATGGAAATAGTACAGGAGCTGCCGACCGTTGATTATATCCTCGCACCAATCGGGGGCGGCGGACTTATCACAGGGGTGTCAACACTGGCGAAAATGCTCAATCCAAAGATTAAGGTTATCGGTGTGGAGCCGAGTGGGGCAGCAAGCATGACAGCAGCGCTTAAAGCCGGAGAAGTAGTCGAGCTGGACAGTGCGAATACGATTGCAGACGGTACAGCCGTAAAAGCCGTGGGACACAAAAATCTGCCATACGTGCAGCAAAATGTAGATGAAGTATTGCTTGTGGATGACGATGAACTGATTGGGGCATTCCTCGACATGGTTGAGAACCATAAGATGATTGTAGAAAACTCAGGGCTGTTGTCTGTGGCAGCACTGAAGCAGTTGGATTGTAAAGGTAAGAAAGTAGTCTGCATCTTAAGCGGGGGGAATATGGATGTCATTACCATGTCATCCATCGTACAGCACGGATTGATTCAGCGGGACAGAATCTTCTCCGTATCCGTTCTTCTCCCGGATAAGCCGGGTGAGCTGATGCGGGTAGCGGCAACCATCGCGGAGGAAAAGGGCAATATCATCAAGCTGGAGCATAACCAGTTCGTAAGTACGAATAGAAATGCGGCCGTGGAATTGAGAATCACAATGGAAGCATTTGGGACAGAGCATAAACACCAGATACTGACAGCATTGGAGAAAAATGGATTCAAGCCGAAGCTTATCAGCGCCAAACTGTACTAATACATTAAGAAACCAGTGTGCCGCGCCGATGATATCCTGCGGGTCTATGCGAAATATCATTGGTACAGTACACTGGAAAATATGGTGTTACTGTAATCTCCGCTTTTCTAAGAGCGCATGTATCTTATCGGTTGGATTCAATACGGTTCCGATTGTTACATCGTGATTCAGGGAATCGATGATGAGTGCGAGGAACTTACTCATATCTGCGGTTACAAAGTATGGTTTCTCCTTTGTAATCGGCGGAAGGTATGTCAGGTTGGTTGTAATTACCTTATTGATATATCCCTTCCTGTAGTATTCGTCAAATTTATCAAATCCTTCCGTGAACAGTCCGAATGTCGTACATACGAAAACACGGGCAGCATTGCGGTCTTTTAATTTTTTAGCAACATCAAGCATACTCTCACCGGAAGAAATCATATCGTCCACGATGATGACATCCTTTCCGGTCACATCGTCACCCAGAAATTCGTGGGCTACGATGGGATTCTTTCCGTTGACAACAGTAGAATAGTCACGGCGTTTGTAGAACATACCCATATCGACGCCGAGAACGTTTGAAAAATATACCGCGCGGTGCATTGCGCCTTCGTCCGGGCTTATAATCATTAAATGGTTTTTATCGACGATAAGGTCAGGCACTGCTTTGAACAATGCCTTCATGAACTGATACGGCGGGTCAAAGCTGTCGAATCCACTTAGTGGGATTGCATTCTGTACACGTGGATCGTGGGCATCGAAGGTGATGATGTTGGTAACGCCCATCGCGTTCAGCTCTTCCAGGGCAAGTGCACAGTCAAGAGATTCCCGTTTGGTGCGCTTGTGCTGACGGCTCTCGTAGAGGAACGGCATAATGACATTGATGCGGCGGGCTTTGCCTGTTGCAGCGGAAATGATACGTTTTAAATCCTGATAGTGGTCATCCGGAGACATATGGTTTATATGCCCATTTACAGAATACGTCATGCTGTAATTACAGACATCTGTCATAATGAATAAATCCGTTCCGCGGATTGTTTCTTTCAGAATTCCCTTTGCCTCGCCGCTTCCGAAACGCGGGCAGCTACAGTCAACGAGGTAGTTGTTGGACCGGTAGTTCACGTACAGTGGGGATTCAGTTACTTCATTGATTGTATTCTCGCGAAAGGATACCAGATAGTCATTGACCTTCTGACCGAGGTCTTTGCAGCTTTCCATTGCAACCAGCTTCAGTGGGGCAACGGGAAGTGTTTTTTCAAGTGCTTCAATATTCGACATGATTTTCTCCTATGTGATTCCGGCATCTGTAATGAACCGGAATAATCTAGATTTACAATATGGTTATATCATTTTTTTAAATGAAATTCAAGAGAAAACTCAAGGAGACTGTTCAGCCTATACATAAAACTCAAGGAGACTGTCCAGCCTAACCTTTACGAATCCGGTGGATTATGTTAAAATTATGGTAACTATTCAGAACCCAACTCGAAAATGCTGTGCATTTCCTCGGTATGGCGTATCCGCCAGGTAAAAGACCCAGCTGCAAGCAACGGGGCATCAAATTTGTAGCGCTGCAGGGCAGCGGGGGATTTGAACTGCGCTCCGCTTCGGTCTGCGCTAAGCGAGTGTCACAGGCACTCGGCACCCCTCGCGGCAGTCGCCGAATATCCATGCAAGCATGGCTGCTTGGCTCGTTGCCCGCGGGAATAAATTCATACAAAAATGTGTTCACGAATGCAAGCATTTATTACACAGTATATATGAATTTGCTTGGCTCTGAACAGTTACAAATTGTGAAGAATATGAGAAAATATATCGGGTTTTGTGCAGGCAAACCGGAAAAATTGTTTGCTGCAGCGCAATGAATGCGAGAAAGGATTGCAGAAAATAGAAGTATGAGACATGAACATATCATCAGCATTGTCCGGCCGGACAGCATCGCGGAGGAGATGGGGATTGAGCCGGGGGACAAGCTCCTGACAATGAATGGAAATGAAATCGAAGATATATTTGATTATCGGTATTATATGGAAGATGAATTAGTTGTGCTGCTGATTGAGAAGCCGGACGGAGAGCAGTGGGAACTGGAGATTGAGAAGGACGAACCGGAAGACCTGGGGATGGAATTTGAGCAGGGGCTGATGGATGAGTACCGCTCCTGTCACAACAAATGTATTTTTTGTTTTATTGATCAGATGCCGCCGGGAATGCGGGATACCCTTTATTTTAAAGACGATGATTCCCGGCTTTCCTTTTTGCAGGGAAATTATGTGACGCTTACGAATATGAGTGACCACGACATACAGAGGATTGTGAAATATCATCTGGAGCCGATTAATATTTCATTCCAGACAACCAATCCTGAACTTAGGTGCAGGATGCTGCATAATCGGTTTGCAGGGGATGCATTGAAGAAGGTGCAGGTTCTGTATGATGCCGGAATCGAGATGAACGGTCAGATAGTGCTGTGCAAAGGTTTTAATGACGGGAAGGAGCTGGAGCGCAGTATCCGGGATCTGACCGGTTATTTGCCGTTTTTGCGCAGTGTATCGGTTGTTCCGGTCGGATTGAGCAAGTATCGTGACGGACTGGAACCGTTGGAACCGTTCACAAAAAAGGATGCCTTGCAGGTGTTGGACACGGTTCACAGATGGCAGGAGAAAATCTATCCGAAATACGGGATTCATTTTATCCATGCCAGTGACGAGTGGTATATTCTGGCAGAACAGGAACTTCCGGAAGAAGAAAACTATGACGGATATCTACAATTGGAAAACGGTGTAGGAATGCTGCGGCTGCTGTATGAAGAATTTACGGAGGCACTTTCCGAAGCGGAGGGAGACCGGAAAGAACGCAAACTTACACTTGCAACCGGACGGCTTGCTTATCCGTATCTGTACCGTCTGATGGATACAATGAAAGAAAAATTTCCGAATACCGAGGTGCAAATCATTCCAATCCGTAATGATTTCTTCGGAGAGATGATTACTGTTTCCGGTTTGATTACAGGTCAGGATCTGATGAATCAGACAAAGGGAAATATAACGGGCAATCGGCTATTGATTCCGTGTAATATGCTGCGTGTGGATGAAGATGTATTTTTGGATGACTATACGGTTGCCGATGTGGAGAAAACTTTACAAGTGGAGATGGATATTGTAAAATCAAGCGGAAAGGACCTGCTTGAGGCAGTTCTGGGAGAGACGTGATATGTAGTCAGCAACTGTATCATAAAGTGACAGAAAGGTAGAAAAACGATGAGTAAACCAGTAGTAGCGATTGTAGGCAGACCGAATGTAGGAAAGTCTACATTATTTAATGTGCTGGCGGGGGAAATGATTTCCATCGTCAAGGATACTCCGGGTGTGACACGCGACCGTATTTATGCGGATGTGACATGGCTGGACAGGGAATTCACAATGATTGATACCGGAGGTATCGAGCCGGACAGCAGGGATGTGATTCTGTCCCAGATGAAGGAACAGGCGCAGATTGCCATTGATACGGCAGATGTTATTATTTTTATTACAGATGTCAAACAGGGACTTCAGGATGCGGATTCGAAAGTAGCAGATATGCTCAGACGTTCCGGAAAGCCGATAGTGCTTGTAGTCAATAAGGTTGATAATTTTGACAAATTTATGCCGGATGTGTATGAATTTTATAATCTTGGTATCGGTGATCCGGTGCCGATTTCTGCTGCATCCAGACTGGGACTAGGGGATATGCTGGATGTTGTGACGTCTCATTTTCCGGAGGGGGCAGGAGAGGAGGAAGAGGACGAGCGTCCGCGGATTGCGATTGTCGGAAAACCGAATGTGGGCAAATCTTCCATTATTAATAAACTGGTCGGAGAGAACCGGGTGATTGTTTCTGATGTTGCGGGAACGACAAGAGATGCGATTGATACCGATGTAGTGTACAACGGAAAGGAATACATTTTTATTGATACTGCAGGGCTGCGCCGGAAGAATAAAATCAAAGAAGAACTGGAACGTTACAGCATTATCCGGACGGTAACGGCAGTGGAGCGTGCCGATGTGGTGCTGATGGTGATTGATGCGGTAGAGGGCGTGACAGAGCAGGATGCAAAGATTGCCGGTATTGCACATGAACGCGGAAAGGGTATCATTATTGTTGTCAATAAGTGGGATGCCATTGAGAAGAATGATAAGACGATGAAAGAGTACGAGAATAAGATCCGTCAGGTTTTGTCGTATATGCCATATGCGGAAATTATGTATGTATCTGCAAAGACGGGGCAGCGTCTGAATAAGCTGTATGAGATGATAGACATGGTTATCGAGAACCAGACATTGCGGATTGCGACAGGAGTGCTGAACGAGATTATGACAGAGGCAGTTGCGATGCAGCAGCCGCCGTCAGATAAAGGAAAACGTCTGAAGCTGTACTATATTACACAGGTGTCAGTTAAGCCGCCGTCATTTGTTATTTTTGTCAATGATAAGCAGCTCATGCATTTTTCTTATACAAGATATCTGGAAAATAAGATTCGTGAGGCATTTGGATTCAGAGGAACTTCTTTGAAATTCTTCATCAGAGAGAGAAAGGACAAGGAATAATCAGTCATGGAACGTATCATCTGCTTATTAATCGGATATGTGTTCGGCCTTTTCCAGACCGGATATATCGTCGGAAAGGTACATCATATTGATATCAGACAGAAGGGCAGCGGAAATGCCGGTTCCACCAATGCGGTGCGTGTCATGGGATGGAAAGCGGGAGTGTGCACGTTCGCAGGCGACGTCATCAAGTGTGTGCTGGCAGTGTGTCTGGCACGGTATCTGTATCGGGATATGGATTGTGTGCCTCTGCTTGCAATGTATGCAGGTGTAGGTGCAACGTTGGGGCACAATTTCCCATTTTATCTGAAATTTAAAGGGGGAAAAGGAATTGCTGTTTTGGCAGGACTGGTGGTTTCCACAAATCCGTGGATGGTGCCGATTCCGCTGAGCGCATTTTTGATTGCGGCTGTGCTGACAAGATATGTCTCGGTGGGTTCCCTTCTTGCAGCAACTACATTTTTTTTGGAAGTGCTTCTTTACGGCAAGATGGGCGGGCTTCAGATGGTGCTGAATTACCGGATTGAGATGTATGTGCTGACATTTATTATCATGGCGCTTGCGTGGTTCAGGCACAAAGAAAATATTAAGCGCCTGATAGCGGGAACGGAGAGTAGATTTGGCACAAAGAATGCATAGAAAGTGGAAAAAGGAGGGAAAACGATGGCAAATGTTGGAGTAATCGGAGCGGGAAGCTGGGGAACGGCACTTTCGGTACTTCTTTCCGATAATGGACACCAGATTACTATCTGGTCCATTGACGCGGACGAAGTGAAGATGCTGGATGAAAAGCGGGAGCATACGAAGAAACTTCCGGGTGTAAAACTTTCGGACGGAATGGTGATTACAGGCGATTTGGAGGAGGCAGTCCGGGGGAAAGATTTCCTCGTACTTGCAGTGCCGTCTCCGTTTACAAGAGCGACCGCAAAAAAAATGAGTCCGTATGTGGCAGAGGGACAGAAAATTGTCGACGTAGCGAAGGGAATCGAAGAAAGTACACTGATGACTTTATCACAGCAGATTGAGCAGGAAATCCCACAGGCGGACGTGGCGGTACTTTCCGGTCCGAGCCATGCAGAGGAAGTCGGGAGGAGGCTTCCGACTACCTGTGTAATCGGAGCGAAGACGCGTGAGACTGCGGAGTATTTACAGGAGGCATTTATCAGCCGGGTATTCCGCGTTTACACAAGTCCGGATATTCTCGGCATTGAACTTGGCGGCTCACTGAAAAATGTCATTGCACTGGCCGCGGGAATTGCGGACGGTCTCGGGTATGGGGATAATACAAAGGCGGCGCTCATTACGCGCGGCATTGCGGAAATCGCACGGCTTGGTGTAAAGATGGGCGGAAAAATAGAGACATTTACCGGGCTGACCGGAATCGGGGATTTGATTGTAACCTGTGCCAGTGTGCACAGCCGCAACCGAAAAGCCGGTTACCTGATGGGACAGGGCAAGTCGATGCAGGAGGCAATGGAAGAAGTGCAGATGGTCGTAGAAGGTGTATATTCCGCCAAAGCCGCTGCAAAGCTTGCCGGAAAATACGGTGTGTCCATGCCAATTGTAACTGAAGTCAATCGGGTACTGTTTGAAGGGAAAAAACCGGGCGATGCAGTGGATGAACTAATGCTCAGAGAGTCCAGAAGTGAACATGCATCACTTCCATGGCCGGATGAATTGTGAGAATATTCTGAAAACGGAGGGCAAAGGGGACAGTCCCTTTGCATATTCCCCCTTGTATCTGCATACACTGGTATCAGCAGAACAAGGGGGTATTTTTATGGATTCATTTCAGTTATACAAGGATATGCAGGCAAGGACGAACGGGGAAATCTACATTGGAGTGGTTGGTCCGGTTCGGACAGGCAAGTCAACGTTTATTAAACGGTTCATGGATTTGCTTGTCCTTCCGAACATGGATGATGAACATGCGAAAGAGCGGACGAAAGATGAACTTCCGCAGTCGGCATCGGGAACGACAATTATGACGACAGAGCCGAAATTCGTACCGAAGGAGGCTGCAGAGCTTCAGCTCGCCGAGGACGTCCGGGTGAAAATCCGTCTGATTGACTGTGTTGGGTTTATGGTTGAGGGAGCTACCGGGCACATTGAAAACGAAACGGAGCGGCAGGTAAAGACACCGTGGTTTGATTACGAGATTCCATTTACGAAGGCGGCGGCTATCGGAACGCAGAAGGTGATCCGGGATCATGCAACCATTGGTCTTGTCGTAACTACGGATGGCAGTATCGGGGATTTGCCGAGGGAGAGTTACGTGGAGGCAGAGGAACGGACGATACAGGAATTGCAGGCAATCGGGAAACCGTTTATGATTCTGCTGAACTGTAGGAAACCTTATACTGAAGAAGTCCGCACGTTACAGACGGAGTTGGAAACGAAATATGGAGTGTCGGCATTTCCGGTAAACTGTGAGCAACTGAAAGAGGAAGATATCCATACGATTATGCGCCAGATACTTTATGAATTCCCGGTGTCAGAAGTGGAATTTTATATTCCAAAATGGGTGGAAATGCTTTCGAGAGAACACCGCATAAAACAGGATTTGATACAGACTGTGCGCAGCCTGATGGATGGATTTACCGATATCCGAAGTGCATCGGGTACAGTGCCGGAGGCGGAAAGCCCCTACATAGAGCAGATCCGTATCGAAAAAATCGAGATGGACACTGGGCGGATTCGGGTATCGATTCAGTTTGCCCCTCAGTATTATTATGAGGTGTTAAGCGAACTGACCGGGACCTCCATTCAGGGCGAGTACGAGTTGATTTCCGTACTGAAAGAACTTTCAGTAATGAAAGAGGAATATACACACATTAAGGATGCGTTTGCCGATGTAAAAATGAAGGGGTATGGGGTAGTTAGCCCGAACCGGGAGGAGATAGTCCTTGATGAACCGGCAATTATCAGGCAGGGCAATAAGTTTGGTGTAAAAATACATTCTGAAGCTCCATCGATTCATATGATCCGGGCCAATATTGCAACGGATATTGCACCGATTGTGGGAAGTGAAAAACAGGCGGAGGATTTGGTAGAGTATATCAAGGCAGAAAGCCAGACAGAAGAAGGCGTCTGGGCGACGAATATTTTCGGGAAATCCATTGAAAATCTTGTGATGGATGGAATCCAGGGGAAAATTACAAAAATAAATGAAGAAAGTCAGGTCAAACTTCAGGATACGATGCAGAAGATTGTGAATGATAGCAATGGAGGACTTGTCTGTATTATCATTTAAGGGTATAATATAATTATATGTGCGCATATCGCTGATTCTTGCTGATACACAAAATTATGCTGCGCATTTCATAAGAAATGATAAAGACAATACGGAGGAGATACGAATATGAGCAAACAGTATGATAAATTAAAAAAATGTTACGATTATTGTAGGACAATTACAGATTTTCAGCCGAGAGTGGGATTGATTTTGGGCTCGGGACTTGGAAATTATGCAAAAAATATGAAAGTGGAGTGTGAAATCCCGTATGGAGATATTCCGGGATTTCCGGTTTCCACAGTAGAGGGACATGACGGGCGGTTTCTGTTCGGATACATCGGAGATGTCCCGGCAGTTCTGATGAAAGGACGTGTCCACTATTATGAAGGATATTCTATGGAAGAGGTTGTCCTTCCGACAAGGCTGATGAAACTTTTAGGGATTGAGGTGCTGTTTTTAACCAATGCATCCGGCGGAATCAACCGCAGTTTCCATGTAGGAGAGTTCATGATGATTACGGACCAGATTTCCAACTTTGTTCCGTCACCTCTGATTGGAGGAAATGTGTCCGAACTGGGAGAGCGTTTCCCGGACATGACACATATTTACGATGAAGAGCTGCAGCAGCTCATCCGCGATACTGCAGCAGAGGAAAAAATCGTGATTCAGGAAGGTGTGTATGCACAGTCCAGCGGACCGAATTTTGAAAGTCCGGCGGAAGTTCGGATGTTTGAACTGCTCGGAGCGGACGCGGTCGGTATGAGCACTGCATGCGAAGCGATTGCTGCAAGACATGCCGGCGTGAGAGTCTGTGGAATTTCCTGCGTTTCCAATATGGCATGTGGCATTACAGGAGAAGAACTGAGCCATCTTGATGTACAGGCAGTGGCAAATCAGCGCGCAGAAGAATTTGAGCGTCTTGTGACAAGCATTATTGTGAAACTGTAAAACAGGATGGGGTAGTGGAGAAGATATGAATACGAGAATTTATAATGTAAATATACTGACAATGGAAGATGGAGCATCCATGTTTCCGGGAGAAGTGTGGGTGAAGGATGATACCATTTCTTATGTGGGGCCTGCACGGGATAATGGCGACGTTGTGTGGGACAAGGAAATTGACGGACAGGAGAACCTACTGATGCCCGGATTCAAGAATGCACACACACATTCCGGCATGACGTTTCTGCGGTCTTATGCAGATGATATGAAACTGGACGAGTGGCTGAACAAACAGATATTTCCAAACGAGGCAAAACTGGATGGGGAATCACTCTATTGGTTTACGAAACTTGCCATTATGGAGTATCTGACAAGCGGAATTACAGCGGCTTATGATATGTATTTTTATATGGATGACGGAATGCGGGCAGCAAAAGATACAGGATTCCGCTACGTGTTCTGTGACAGCATCAATAATTTTGGAGGAACCGTGGAAGGCGTTGAGAGAGACTATCTGCGTCTGAATCAGGATAAGAGCAGGCAAATCAGCCATCGGATTGGATTCCATGCGGAATACACGACAAGCAGAGAGCTGATGGAAGGCATTGCTGCGCTGGCAGATAAATACAAAGCCCCGGTCAGTGTACATTGTTCCGAGACACGCAAGGAAGTGGAGGGCTGTAGGGCGCACAGCGGCATGAGCCCGGTTGCATACATGGATTCACTTGGATTGTTCAATCATGGAGGTACTCTGTTTCATTGTGTGCACATGGATGAGACGGATTACGAAATTCTGAAAAAGCGAGGGATTTATGTAGTGACCAATCCTGCATCTAATTTGAAACTGGCAAGCGGTATCGCGCCGATTGAACATTTCCTTCAGGAAAGAATACCAGTTGCAATCGGTACGGACGGACCGGCAAGTAACAACTGTCTTGATATGTTCCGAGAGATGTTTCTGGTAACGGGACTTCAGAAAGCGGTCTGCGACAATCCGGAGGCGGTTCCGGCGATGGAAGTCCTGAAAATGGCAACGGTCCATGGCGCATATGCGATGGGGCTGACGGAGTGTGACACACTCAGTGAAGGGAAAAAAGCAGATATGATTCTGATTGACTTAAAACAGCCTAATATGCAGCCAATCCAGAATACGGAAAAGAATCTCGTATATTCCGGAAGTAAGCAGAATGTGAAAATGACAATGATCGCGGGAAACGTGCTTTATCAGGATGGAGTATTTTATCTGGATTGTCCGGCAGAAGAAGTGTATGCGAAAGCAAACCTACTTGCAAGAAAAATTTTGGGGTAATGAAGTCTGTCGCAGATGGCAATAAGAGTATAGATAACAGGAAGAAAGGGGATACAACGGGATGAAAGCGGCGGTGTTTACAATCAATACAAGATTATATGAAGAAAAGAAGGAAAGCAAAGCGGGGACAGCGCTGAAAACAACACTGGAACAGGTTGGATATGAAGTGAAAGAAGGCATACTGCCGGAAGATAAAGCAGTTGTGGCAACTGTATTAAAGCAACTTTCAGATTCCGGCGCGGTACAACTGATTCTGACAACTGGGGCAGTCGGCTATCTGAAAAAGGACTGTGCCCCGGATGCACTGACAGAGGTGGCAGACCGTTTGCTTCCGGGAATTCCGGAGGCAATCCGGGCATATAACATTCGGTACACGAAGAAAGTGATACTGAATCGTTCCGCAGCAGGAATCCGCAACCGGACACTGATGATTAATTTACAGGAGAGCGAAAAGGCTGCAAAAGACAGTCTGGAGTACATTCTCCCGGAGCTTGTGCAGGCAGTGGAGACAATGAATATATGATGAAAGTAACCTATTTAAGTCAGAGTGGATTTTTTTTGGAAATGGACGACGCCGGGTTTTTGTTTGATTATTATCGGGGAGAGATTCCGGTGATGGCAGCAGAAAAAAAGCTGTATGTATTTGTAAGCCATAGACACTATGACCATTTTGAAAAGAGCATTTTTCAGTTGAGAGATGAGTTTCCGCATATCGAATATATTTTATCAGATGATATTCGGACGGAGGAGACGAAGTCCGTGCACCGGATGTCTGCCGGTCAGGAACTCGAACTGGATAACTGCAAAATCCAGACCTTACATTCCACCGATGAAGGAGTGGCATTTCTTGTAGGATATGCGGGAAAAACGTTTTACCATGCGGGA
The DNA here is from genome assembly GCA_002320245.1 of Lachnospiraceae bacterium UBA1683. Taxonomy (GTDB): domain Bacteria; phylum Bacillota; class Clostridia; order Lachnospirales; family Lachnospiraceae; genus Schaedlerella. Next base: position 5,227 of record DCKD01000078.1, on the reverse strand, counting down.
GATTTAAACTGGTGGCACTGGGAAGATGAGAGTGAAGCTTACAATCGGATGATGGGGGCGGACTACCGAAGAGAGATTGACCGCATGAAGGGAATGTATATTGATGCAGCATTTATTCCGGTTGATCCAAGACTGGAGAAGGAGTACTTCCTGGGACTGGATTATTTCATGAAGCAGACAGAGACAAGCATCGTATTTCCCATGCACTTTTGGGAAAAATACGAAGTATTTGACTGGTTGGAACGGCAGCCGGAGGTACAGCCATATCTGGACCGGATTGTGCGGATTGAGAGGGAAGGGCAGGAGTATTTATGGAAGTGAAGTTATATACGGATGGTGCGGCACGCGGAAACCCGGATGGACCGGGCGGATACGGCGCTGTTCTGGAATACGTTGATACAAAAGGACAGTTGCACAAAAAGGAGATGTCTCAGGGGTATCGGAAGACAACGAATAACCGGATGGAGCTGATGGCGGTGATTGTCGGACTGGAAGCTCTGAACCGCCCATGCCGGGTGGATGTATATTCGGATTCCAAATATGTAGTCGATGCATTCAACCAGCACTGGGTGGACGGCTGGCTGAAAAAAAACTGGAGGAGGGGGAAGAACGAACCTGTAAAAAATGTTGATTTGTGGAAACGCCTGCTTGCGGTAAAAGGGCGGCATGATGTGCAGTTCCACTGGGTGAAGGGACACGACGGACATCCGCAGAATGAGCGGTGTGATGAACTGGCAACGACAGCGGCAGATGGAAATTCGCTGATTGCAGATGAAGGTCTGGACTTTCAATAAAAAACATGATAAAATTTAAAACTGTGTTAAGTAAGACAGACAATCGCGGCTGCATATGCCGAAAGGCCGCAGGCGAGGAAAGTCCGGGCTTCACAGGGCAGGATGCCGGATAACGTCCGGTAGAGGTGACTCTAAGGAAAGTGCAACAGAAATAAACCGCATGTGCATACACATGTAAGGGTGGAAAGGCAGTGTAAGAGACTACCGCCTCGCTGGTAACAGAGAGGGCACATGTAAACCCCATCCGAAGCAAGACCGGATAAAAGCAATGTGGCTGCCCGTCACGCTTTAGGTAGGTCGCTTGAGCCCGACGGTGACGTCAGGCCTAGATAGATGATTGTCCAACGACATAACCCGGCTCATCGTCTTGCTTAACATATTAAGAAACAGGAGAAGAATAATGGGAATGAAAGTAAATGCGGAGCTTCCGCTGCCTGCTGACTTAAAGGCAGAATATCCGCTTTCAGATAAGATAATTAAAATCAAAAAACAACGGGATGCCGAGATCCGTGATATTTTCACAGGAAAATCCGATAAGTTTATCGTACTGGTTGGACCGTGTTCCGCTGATAATGAGGACGCGGTGTGTGAATATGTGAACCGCCTCGCAAAGGTCAATGGGAAAGTTTCAGACCGCCTGATGATTATTCCTAGAATTTACACGAATAAGCCAAGGACAACCGGCTCCGGGTATAAGGGAATGCTTCACCAGCCGAAACCGGATAAAGCGCCGGATCTTCTGGCGGGAATTATTGCCATCCGCAAGATGCATATCCGTGCAATCGAAGAGACCGGATTGACAGCGGCAGATGAAATGCTCTATCCGGAAAACAGAAGTTATCTGGATGACATCCTTTCCTATGAGGCTATCGGCGCGCGTTCTGTAGAGAATCAGCAGCACCGCCTGACTGCCAGCGGGATGAACATTCCAATCGGAATGAAGAATCCAACCAGCGGAGACTTTTCTGTAATGCTCAATTCTGTTGTTGCAGCGCAGAACAGCCACACATTTATTTATCGCGGTATGGACGTGACAACCGATGGAAACGAACTTGCTCACGTGATTTTGCGCGGCGGTGTGGATAAGTATGGCACTTGTATTCCAAACTATCACTATGAAGATTTGGTGCGTTTACTTATGATGTATCAGAAAATGGAGCTGAAAAACCCGGCGGCAATCATTGATGCGAACCATTCCAATTCCAATAAGAAATTCAGGGAGCAGATTCGTATTACGAGTGAAGTGCTGCATAGCAGGAATTATAATCCGGAACTGAAAAAGCTCATCAAAGGTGTTATGATTGAGAGTTATCTGGAAGAGGGCTGCCAGAGTATCGACTCCGATATGGTATATGGAAAATCAATCACCGACCCATGTCTTGGGTGGGATGATACGGAAAAATTAATTTACAAGATCGCGGAAGAGTGCTGATTTTTTATGTGGTACCAACCGCGGGGGGTAAATAGCAAAGACGCATAGAATTTCTATGCGTCTTTGCTATTTACAATTTGTCTGTTTACGCAGCTCTATACTATATGTCCCTCATTTTTTACTTACAATCATTCAGCCTTACCCACACCATTTAGTACAATGTCTACTAAGCATCGCCTCAGTCCCCTGAAAATTCGTTCTGCGTTATTTAGCTGAAAATGAACATATCGGTACACGGGTGCACAAAATAGTTTTCAATACTATATGTATTGACAATAAAAATCACTTATACTATAATACTTTTAAAATAAAAATATTTATGAGTAAAAGCAAAATGAATATGTGCGGATTACAAATTGGAAATAAAAAAGCGGAGCTGCCTTTGATTCAGGGGGGCATGGGGGTTGGAGTCAGTTTGTCCGGGCTTGCGGGAGCTGTTGCGAAAGAAGGGGGAATCGGGATTATCTCTACGGCGCAGATTGGATTCCGGGAACCGGATTTTGAACAAGACGCCAGAAAAGCAAACCTGCGTGCAATGGAACAGGAACTTGAAAAGGCGAGAAGAATCGCAGCAGATGAGCATGGCAATTGTAAAGGTTTAGTTGGGTTCAACATTATGGTTGCAACTGCCGGATATGAGACTTATATGCGTACTGCTGCGGCTGCTGGTGCAGATGTAATTATTTCGGGGGCAGGGCTTCCGATAAATATGCCGGAATATGTAGAGGGGACGGATACGAAGATTGCACCAATTGTTTCTTCCGAAAAAGCAGTACGGATTATTTTAAAAATGTGGGACAAACGGTATAAACGGACTGCGGATTTTATTGTGATTGAAGGCGCACACGCGGGCGGGCATCTTGGATTCTCGGAGGAAGAATTGGAGCATATTAAGGATACAGACTTTGATGATAAGTATGACAGGGAAATTCAGAAAATTATTGCATGTGCGCAAGGCTATGCAGAGAAATATCAGGTCACGGTTCCGGTGATTGTCGCCGGTGGAATCATGAATGCGGAGCAGGTGGAACATGCATTTGCACTTGGGGCAGATGGCGTGCAGATTGCAACACCGTTTGTCACAACCGTAGAATGTGACGCGGCAGATGCATTTAAACAGGCATATGTCGATGCGAAAGCGGAGGATATCGAGATTGTAATCAGCCCGGTCGGGATGCCTGCAAGGGCGATACATAATTCTTTTCTGGACAGAATCAAGGAGAAGAAAGAAAATATTATCAAGTGTTACCGCTGTCTTGAGAAGTGCAATCCGAAAGAAACACCGTACTGTATCACACAGGCATTGATTCGTTCGGTGGAAGGAGATGTGGAGAACGGATTGGTGTTCTGCGGAGATAACGCACAGTATCTGAACCGCATTTCTACAGTTCGGGAAGTGATACAGGAATTATTCCTATTTGGGGAATCGGATGATTAATAGAATAAAAAAACAACCGTACGGGCAGTTTCGTGAAAATCGGCTGCCCCATACGGTTACTTTTTGCATATAAAACAAAACATTTTTATAATTATTCACTGCGGAGTATTTAACGTCCCGGTTAAAATAATCTGTTTATTTATTGCTGCGGTATCTCTCTTCGCAGTACTTGCAGCGGTATACCTGATTTTCTTCATCGGTCAGGACAAAGATATGGTCGAGTCCCTGCTCGATGGAGGTGATACAGCGCGGATTTTTGCAGCGGATAACGTTTTTGATTTCCCGCGGAAGTTTCAGCAGCTTCTTTTCCACGATTTTTTCATTCTGGATGATATTGACCGTAATATTATGGTCGATAAACCCGAGGATGTCCAAGTCCATGAAATCAATCGGGCATTCGATTTTCATAATATCTTTTCGTCCCATTTTACTGCTTTTTGCGTTTTTAATAATTGCAACGCAGCAGTCAAGTTTATCCAAATGCAGATATTTATAAATTTCCATGCTCTTTCCCGCTTCAATATGGTCCAGAACAAATCCTTCGGAAATCTTTCCGACAGACAATGTATTTTCTACCATGTGATATCCCTCTTTTCTTTCTATGAATCTGTGAATCAGTCTACATGTATGTCAAGCAGTGTCAGAATCAGCGCCATTCTTACATAGACGCCATACTGTGCCTGACGGAAATATGCGGCGCGTGGATCATCATCGACCTCAACGGAAATCTCGTTGACACGCGGCAGTGGGTGGAGAACATACATGTCCTTGCGGGCAAGCCCCATCTTCTTTTTATCGAGGATGTAGAAATCTTTCATGCGGACATAATCTTCTTCGTTGAAGAAACGCTCTTTTTGTACACGTGTCATGTATAAAATATCAAGTTCCGGCATCGCGTCTTCCAGACGAACAACTTCTTTATATGGAATATCTTTCTTATCTAATACATCTTGACGCATATAATCCGGCAGTCTCAGCTCTTCCGGGGAAATCAGGACAAAACGGATGCCAGAGTAGCGGACAAGTGCGTGAATCAGGGAATGAACGGTACGCCCGAATTTCAGGTCGCCGCAGAGACCGATGGTCATATTGTCCAGACGGCCTTTGACATTGCGGATAGTCAGCAGGTCAGTCAGTGTTTGTGTCGGGTGCTGATGTCCGCCGTCCCCGGCATTGATAATCGGAATGGAAGAGTGCTGGCAGGCAACCATTGGCGCACCCTCTTTCGGATGACGCATAGCGCAGATGTCAGCGTAGCAGGAAATCATGCGGATAGTATCGGATACGCTCTCTCCCTTTGAGGCAGAGCTGGAGTCTGCGGAAGAAAATCCCATTACATTTCCGCCAAGATTAAGCATGGCTGCCTCATGGCTCAAACGGGTACGTGTACTTGGTTCATAAAATAATGTCGCGAGTTTTTTTCCGTCACATGCATGTGCATATTTCGCGGGATTTTTTTCAATGTCCTGTGCCAGATTCAAAAGCTGATCCAGTTCTTCGACGGAAAAGTCCAGAGGACTCATCAAATGTCTCATATTGTAACCTCCGTTATGAAGTGACTTT
>DCKD01000044.1 GCA_002320245.1 Lachnospiraceae bacterium UBA1683 | reverse complement strand
GCGAACCTGTTTCGCAATTACCTAGCGCTTCTTAGGCGGTATGGTATTCATCACTCTTTTTGCCGGTAATAGCAAGCGGTTTCTGCGTTATAAACTTACCAAATGTACCAGCCGCAGATTGTGTACTTTACCCTCGCTGGTAGCGTTCTATGTATTCTCCCGCATCCCTGATCCCGATGCTGTCCGCCAGCCCCTTATCCAGAATATCGGTATCAAAATTCCACGCGCCGTACCCTTCATCCAAAAGCCGGAAATACTCCATATCCGGTTCCCCAAGGGTGCGTTCCTCGTGCAGCACATAGGCCATGCACCATTTCCTTTCTTTCATCCGTCGGCCGGAATCCAGCCTTGTAACAGAAAGCCGGAAATTCCGCTTATAATAATACCGGGGATAACCCTCACAGCGGTCAAGCAGGGCTTCATCCAATTCCGAAATCTTATAGACCAGCGCCGGGACACAGCAGTTGGCATCCTGCTCGATGGTCGCGTAGCTTCCGGTCTTGCTTTTTTTGAACAGGAGCCGGTAACCAGAAATGACGGCGGTGCCAAGCACCACGGCATCCGGGCAGCGGCTTTTCATCCGTTCCAGTGATAGGTTGGAACCGTAGGCTAAATAGAACCGTTTGGGTTTTCTCGCATCTGCCGATGCGAAATCAAAGGAAAACAATCCAGCCACCGTCACTCACCGCCTTCCGTCTCTTCCGGGGCTTCCTCTATTCCGGTCAGGGAATAATCCACACCCTGGAAATCCGCTTCGTTTAAATCAATCTGGCTGTCCTGCCACCAGTTCTCCACCATGCGGAGGGCTTCCTCTGGTGTTGCCTCTTTCATTTCTGATTCGTACACGGTGATCTCCCTCTGGTAAAGTTCCGACACCGTCACTTTAAATGCCCTGCCTCTTGGGGCAGCATCCATATGTTTCATCCTGTTTTCGTTTTTCATGATATCTTCGCCTCCTTCTACCACCCCAAGGGCGGCTGCCCGCCCGGAGGTGTCTATGTATGCCATGCCTGATTTTTACGGTCTCCCATGCCTCCATGCGCAGTTTCCTTCCGCATTCCGCATGAAATACTCCCTTGCGGTTTTGAACTCGTCCCCGATGAATCCCAACCGGAGCATCCAGCACCGCAGTGCGTAAGCCACGTTCTCATCCTGCTGTTTCTTAGGGCTTGCGTACCGCAGTTCTTTTGCAAGTTCGCTCATCGCAAGGCAAAGCTGGATCATCGATTTGAGCTGGCCCGCATGAAGCCCTCCCTGCCTGCCGTCTCCCGGTTCATCAAACTGGAAAAGCCGGAATTCGATGGTATGGTAGCGGTTGAAAAAACTATGGAGGTTCAGCATCCGGTAACGTGTTGGTGAGTAATGTGAGGTGTCCCTCGATCCGTTGTACCAGCACTGGCTGAGTGCCTCCATGGTCTTCGGCTTAATCCGGTTCAGCCGTTCCAGGAAAGCCGGGTCTACCGTCCGACAGTACCGGCTCTGTCTCCAGCGGTCGATCCGGACCGCCTGCGTCAGCTGTTCCTCATGGGCTGCCATGATGTTGACCAGGTTCCGGATGGTCTGCGGCGTGTGCCCCTGCCCTGAAATGTGGATGTGGACTCCACATCCTCTGCTTGCGGAACTCCGTCCCCCTGCTTTACGGAGGACTCTGATAAGCTGCTGGAGCATCTCGATGTCGCCGTAGGTAAGGACCGGGGTGACCATCTCGCATTTTTCGCTGTCCGGTCCCTCGATGCTGACATCCCTCTGGAACTTCCATTCCCTTCCCTGTGCGTCCCATGCCGACCAGGTGCAATATCCATTCCTGCCTGCGGTGTATTCATATCTTCCGGTCCCAAAAAACTCGGCTGCTCTCTTCGCCGCCTTTTCCCTGGTAATATTGTTCATCTCTACTTCCACACCCACCGTCTGGTTTTTCATTGCCTCGATCTGCGCCCTTGTCTTTTCGTTCATGTCCGTTATCTCCTTTGCTAACCCGCTTGCCTGCGGTGTTTTCTGTTCTTTTGTTGTGTCTATATATCACTCTGAACGCAGATAATAGCAAGTTGATAACGGGCATAAATGTACCAAAGATCAGGGGCAAAAAGTGTGTATTTTATGGTAGGGAAAATGCTTGATAATGCACATTTTCAGAGGTAATATCACTTACAATGGAGAAGGTGTCTGATTATTTCCCGGCTCCCATTTGCGGGAAGCAGCGGCTTACCACATGTCTGAACTGCAGGGGCAGCACACATAAAGCATCCCGTCCTTCCGGTCCACATCTGCCCCATACCCGCTGTCCATGATCCGTTTTTTCACTTCCTCCGTTGTTTTCAGTTCATAATGGTTCCAGCATCCATGCTTAAAATACACTTGTTCTGTTCCATCAATGGCATCTACCGCCTTCTGGTATGCCAGTTTGCAGATATTTTCCATCATAACTCCTCACCTTTAGCTCTCTGTTCTGCTTTTTCTGCCTCACGCTTCGCTTTATTTTTCACCTTTGCTTTCTCCGCCTCCTCCGGTGTGCGGAATGCGGCGTGGCCGGAAAGGTTCTCCATCAGCACCTTCCGGGTCGTTTTGTAGGCATCCCCGTTCATCCCAAGCCGGAGCAGCCAGATGCGGAATGCGTATTTTTCATTATCCGTGTTGACTTCTTTTGCCTGAATGCGTTTCTGTGAAAGCGCCATGCCATTCATCATGGCTGCAAGCTGGCAGAAGGCATCGGAGTGCGCTTTATCCGCCGGCACCGGAAATCCCGTGAAAGAAATCTGTTCTTCCGTAATCCTAAATCCCTCCATACCCCCGTGCGCATCCGTATAATCTGCCAGTGCTTTCAAAAAGCTCTGGACTTCAGCGGTGCAGGCATCATCTTTCAGAATCTCTGCCAGTTCCTTCTCCACACGGAAGTGGCCGCCGGATGCTTTGATAAGGAGCGGGCCTCTGCTGTAGATCATGTTCACAAGGTTTCTTAAGGTATTTCCTGTGTGATTTCCTATCGGTAGGCTGATCACCATGTCCAGCGGTTCCTCTCCCTCCTGGGCGGCTGCCTCTTCCTGAACCTCTGACTCGTATTCGCTGTCCGGGATGGAATCTGTCCCTGCTGTTTCCTCTGTCTGCCCTGGTTCTTCCGCTGCCGCTTCGAGGATTCCCTCTATATCCTTGATCAGCCCCTCATTTTTCAGAGCTGCAAGAATTCCAAGGTCTGCTTCATCCTTTTCTACCGTAAGGCTGCCGTCACGCTCCACCGTATAAGCGCCGATCTCATAGGCGCATCTTGGAACCTTTGTGTAGTAAGGGGAAATCCCCGTAAGTTCTCCCAGTCTTTTAACCAGTGCTTTTCTTTCCTCTATGTTCTTTTCAAATCTCATCATAACCTGCCACTCCTTTCCTCGTTCTCTCCGGCTTTTTCGCCGGTGTTCTTTGGCGTATGGTATTAATCACTCTAAAGCCGGGATAAGTCAACGGATATCCCCGCAAATGTGCGGAATTGACCTAATGCACAAATCCGCGGGTGGGAATTGTGCATTAGTGTAGGTTACTGTCATCATTCCGTTTTCTGCGCTTTTCTTCCATCTCCTGTATCCATTTCATCTGTTCCGCATCATCATCCTCATCCCCGGCTGCCATACAGAGGGAAAGGGTAACGATGAACGCAAGAATTACAAAAACAGCAGCCGCAGCAATCAGCCATCTCATAAAGCATCCCTCCTATGTATCATGGCAGAGGCCCGCCCTGCCGCTTATGGTTTCCCATCGGCAGCAAAGACGGCCTTCGCCATCGTCCATTCCTTTGTTTCTGCTTTGCACTGTGCAGCCCAGGCAATACCAGCCAGCACGAAGTAAGCGCACGGCAGCGCGATCCCATTCCCCCAAAGGCGGTATTCTGCAGAATCCGAGTAGGGATCTGCCAGCCATTTCTGGATCTGTTTCTCGGTCTTCGGCTTTTTGGATGTCCCCATGACCTTCCGGTGTGTTTCCCACACTTCCGTCCAGAACCCTATCTCCTCTTTGGTCGGGTTCTCGATCCCCAGGCCGCCGCACCACCAGTCCGGGAAACCCTGAAGCCTTGCACACTCGGTCGGTGTCAGGCGGCGCACAATATAGTACGGCTCCGGTTCTGGCTTATCATTTACGACGGGCGGGTCTTTATAATCCCTCGCCATCAGTGTCGGAGCTTTTTCCTTTACCACCTGGGAATATTCCCCGGTAGTCATGCAGTAAGCCACAGCATGGCGGTCGGCTGCATCCAGCGTAAAAGACACATCCTCATTGATGCCGCTGCCCTGCGGCCCGTTCTTATCCTCCCTGCCGATCATGCTGCCCTGCAGGACATAGGTCTGCTGTTTCATTCCCGGTTCTGCCGCAAGCGCGCCGGATTTATCCCCAAGGTCCCGGACCTCGTCCCTCTGGTTCTGTGCAAAGGCAACAATGGCAATCCCTCCCTGGTTGCATCCCGGATTCCCGCCATTGGCATCCAGTGTCCGGCTGGTCTGCGCTTCATAAAACCCTGACTTCGGATTGTCGGATTTCATGGCGTTGCTGTCCTTGGAGCAGATGCCAAACGCGCCTACCACCAGTTCACTGCACCGGGTTTCCCCGACATCAAAGGTGTTCAGCGTGTTTGCCACATTTCCCTCTTTCCAGGCTTGGCCTTCCTCAGCTGAATGCGGGCGCGTCCCTTTGCAGAACGGCACGAACACCGTCTGGTCATTGTTGCAGCCAAGGGTCGCTGATTTATCATTTTGTAATAAAATTCCTTTGCCCCCGCCAGCACATCCGCTGCGTATTTTCATTGTCTTTGGCTTTTCCACCACAAATGGCTGGTTGTTTCCACCCATCCCATAAGTCGCATTGACCGTAGGGGCTGTATCCAGCGGCCCCTTATACCGGGTATCCTGTGAATGGTTTTCATACATCTCGGCTTCCGGTAGTTCCCCTGGCTCAGCCATGACCAGCGGCACGTTCCCGCCGCCAGTCCCCATCCGGCCAGTCAGTGTCTGCACCTTATCGTCCTCGGAAATCTTCACACGGCTGTCCGCCGGGTGGTTCTCCAATGCGACTGCCGCCGAAACGACTCCCGCCCGCAGCGTAGGGGAGGTTTCTTCTTCATACCCAATGCCCCGCGACTGTGCGGAATGCTCCGTACAGAACCCGGCCGCCTCCATCACGCATGGGGGATGGTGCGCCTCTGCCCGCAGGGTACAGGCGACCTCCTCGGTCACATCCATACGGCTCCCGCCCTGGTCATTTAGGACGATCCTTCCGGTTCCTCCGCAGCCTGCCTCTCCAGCGCGATCCGCAAGATCTCCGGCAGCTCTTTGCCACGCACGGAAGCCCTCCGCAGAATACCCCGACACGCCTTCGGACTCAAATAATATCTCCGGGGCACGTTCACCTGCAAAATCTGCGACAAGGAAGATACGTTTTCTTCTCTGGGGCACTCCCCACCACTGTGCATCAAGGACTCTGTATGCGGCTGACCATCCGTCTCCCACATAATAGTCGGCGTAGGGCCAGCCTTTTTTACCAGGCGCAGGCACCTGGGCGGTCGGTTCTTTAATGCCGATGACGGCTTCAAGGACCGCCCTGAAATCTTCTCCTTTGTTGCTGGAGAAGGCGCCGGGGACATTCTCCCAGCAGATAAATCTTGGTTTCTCTCCATTGGTCTTCTCCCTCATTTCCTTCACGATTCGGATTGCTTCATAAAACAGGCTGGAACGTGAACCGTCCAGACCGCTCCGCTTTCCGGCGATGGACATATCCTGGCAAGGGCTCCCGAAGGTGATGATATCTACAGGCGGGAGGTCTGCCCCGCTGATTGCAGAGACATCACCATAGTGCTGCATCTGCGGAAGCCTCGCTGTGGTCACACGCACAGCAAACGGCTCAATCTCCGATGCCCACAAAGGCGTCACCCCGGCAAGGATGCCGGCCAGGGGAAAGCCCCCGGAGCCGTCAAACAGGCTGCCGAGGGTCAGCGTCTTATCTCCCGTCATTCCAGCACACCTCCAGACTCCGTGGCTGCCTGCTCCCCTGACGGAAGATCTTCTGTGTCCAGCTGCACCACCTCATCCAGTGACAGCTTCTGTCCGTCACGGATGACGTACACATCATCACACCGGCCTTCTTTGTACTTGATATAGCGTTTGACCGCCACATCTACAAATTTTTCTTCCAGTTCCACGCCATAACAGATGCGGTCAAGTTCCTCACAGGCAATCAATGTAGACGCCGAGCCGAGGAATCCATCCAGCACAACGCCATTGGTCATTGTACACTGCTTAATCAGGTAAGCAATCAATGGGACCGGCTTGCTGGACGGATGCCCGCAGCCTTCCTCTTTAGAATTTTTCAACCGCGGAAATTCAAAGACAGTTGTCTGTTTCTGGTCGCCATACCAGCGATGGTGGCCGTCTTTACGCCACCCCCAGATGATCGGTTCATGATTGTATTTCCAGTCCGTCCTTGTCAGTACCAGACGGTCCTTCTTCCACACCAGCCCCGCTCCGACTTTAAAACCTGCATCCTCAAAAGCATCATGGAAAATCCGGGCTTTTGCCGTAGCGTAAAACACATAGATGGATGCGTCATTTGCCATCGCTTCATGGAAACAGGAAAAGGCTTTCATCAGAAATTCCACTGCATCGTGGTCATTCAGGTCATCGTTTGTGATGGTGCCGGATGTACTTTGCAGCGCCACCATATATGGCGGGTCCGTACACACGAGATTTGCTTTGACTTCTCCCATCAGCCGGGTATAGGTTTCCGGCAGAGTGGAGTCACCACAGATTACTGTGTGTTTTCCCAGATGCCAAATGTCACCCCGCTTTGAAAAAGCCGGGCGTTTCAGTTCGCTCTCCACATCGAAATCATCTTCCTTGACTTCTTTGTCATGGACTTTATTGAAAAGTTCATCAATTTCAGGCGGTTCAAAACCTGTCTTGCCTAAATCAAAGTCGCTGTCCTCGATGTCCTTCAGCAGATCAGCGAGCAGAGAATCATCCCACGCACCCGTGATCTTATTGAGGGCAATGTTCAACGCCTTCTCCCGGACTTTATCGACATCGACCACTGCGCACGGTACTTCTGTATAACCAAGGTCGATAGCACAGGATAATCGCTGATGTCCTCCCACGATTGTCATATCAGCATTGACCACAAGAGGGTCTGCAAAACCAAACTCCATAATGGAATTTTTGATTTTCTCGTACTCCTTATCCCCCGGTTTCAGTTTCTTCCGGGGATTGTATGCGGCCGGCTTGAGTACGCCCACCGGCAGCACTTTCAGTTGTGCAGTCTTCTGCATCCATGCGTCCTCCTTTACTCAGACGCGCATGACCTCTGAGAACGGCACGAAAAAAGAGCCGAATAAGAATCCCGGCTCTGCCTCTCCCCCGTCCGACCGCGTCTGTTCTTTCATGGGACACCACTGCGGGTCTTCTCCATTCCCGGATGCAAGCACCCTGTCCTCACAGCAGTCAATCTCATGTACGCAGATACCCATCGTATTGCATACGCAGTACACACCGATGGTTTCAATCTTATCCTTCATTTCCCTCACGCTCCTTTCGTTTCGCCCGTCCTCGGTTGGCGCAGGCATGGCTGCAGTATTTCCTCACTCTCCCATACTCCCGGCTTGCCAGAAATGGTTTCCCACACTCCGGGCAGATGGCTGTCCGGGTGGATTTCCAATTTTCCGGGTGCGGGTTCCTGTTCTTCCACGCATACCTGCAGGGTTCCGAACAGAATATCCTTGGACGGCCTTTGCCGTTTAGCGTGACCGCCGCACCACAGTTGGGGCAGAACCGTTTCGCCATATCCTCCAGCATTTCTGCTTCTGTATTTCCTTCCATCTCGGTCCCTCCTTCCTGTGTGGTTCATGCTGCGCCGTAACCCCGCCCATTTTGCGGAAAAATCCCAAAAAACATATAAAAAACAGTGAGGTAAATTTTCATCGTATCGGCATGGATACCGCACGGGTAGTTCCTGTTTCATTCCAGATTTTCATGTTCCGCCGGAACAAACAAAAACACACGAAAAGCCCTGATTTTCCAAGGAAGTTCATGTGTTTTGGTTCATTTCGGATATTTGAAAACCGGGGTCCGGCAGTACTGCCGCGCCTCTTCGTCTGCTGATTTCATTTTGCGCCGTAACTGCCAGACCCCCGGCCTATCAAATTCGCGGTTTTTTACGTTTGAGGGGGCGGCGGTCTCCGTGGCACTTCACCACAGAGAAGTGAACCCGGCCCCCGGCGGGCCCTTTCCGCCATAATGTACACAAGAAAAACCGCAAAAATCTGTGTAGATTATGGTATCGGATTTGCTGGATATATTCTGCTTTCAGAGGTAACATGACCATACTTCAAAGAAAGGAGGCATGAACCTTTGAATGAGAAACAGAAAAGCAACCGCCGCAAGAAAGTCTATCTCACTTACCAAGGGAACAACCCTTCCCCGCAAATCCGTCTGGAAGGGAAGTGGCTGGAGCAGCTCGGCTTCACGGCCGGCAGCTTCGTGTCCATCCAGTGCGAGGAAGGACGGCTGGTGATTGAAAAAGACACCACTCAGTAGGTGTAGGTCGGATTGCTATCTTCCGCCCGTGTCTTTTTATCATGGCACTGCTTACATAAACTTCTCCAGTTGCTCCGGTCCCAGAACAGCCTTTGGTCGCCGCGGTGTGGGGTGATGTGGTCAACCACTGTCGCCTTCACATACCGTGGCGGCTGTTTCTTCATGCACAGCACACACAGCGGATGCGCCTGCAGGTATTCCCGGCTGGCTTTCTGCCACTTCCTTCCGTACCCGCGCTTTGCAGCTGACCGCACTTCCTCCGGGTGCAGTGCTTTGTGTTTTTCACAATATTTCTGTCCGTAAGGGACAAGAGCAGCACATCCGGGATGTCTGCACGGTGTGTTCGGTCTGTACGGCATTTTCTCCACCTCCAATCAAAAATCATCCAGTTCTTTCTTTTTTCGTCCATTTTTCTTTTAATCTGGACGATTTCAGTTTTAAACAAAGAAACAACTAAACTATTGCCATTTCGCTCCTTGCCCTATATAATAACAATGAGTCAAATGCTCATTATCCTTTACAGTGTGCATCGCATCCACTTTTTTACAAAAACGCTTCGCAATGTGCGGCACAGAAACATTGCTTAACAGGTTCCGTTCATGACGGCAAGAATATCATGAACATGTATGTTTAGCATCCGCAAGCCGCGGGGTGCTGCAAAGCGTAGAATATCGCTTAGTTGTACTCAAAAAATTTTTCAAATTCTTATTCATTCCTCTTGATAAAAAGCTCACTTTCGCATATAATATAAGTGAAAGAAGAACTTTCTTCTTTCCTTCGCTAAATGATGACGAGTGACGGTTCTGACTCGTCGGTAAAATAAAAACTGACCGAGCGAAGATGATGTGTGACGGTTCTGACACATCGGTAAAATAAAAATTGACCGAGCGAAGCGAAATCCCGGCGAGGTTGACTCCAACTAGTCGACCTCGCTTTTTTACGTTGTGAGGTGTCGAAAAATGGAATATGATTCAGAATTATCACTCCTATCATCCAAATTTACCCAGGACTACCCTCCTGCTACATATCCTGAACTGATGCACAAACACGGACGTCCTTATACCTGCCTGTTAATTGATTCGCATGATGATTACTTTATTTGTGTTCCGTTTCGCTCGTCTATCGGACACAAAAACGCATTTATGTTTACCGGAACTGCGCGTTCAAAGAAAACGAAATCCGGTCTTGACTATTCCAAAATAGCGATCATCAAAAACATTGATTACTTCGATTCAAACACAACAGCCCTTGTCGATCAGGACGAATATGCTGAAATGATGAGAAATCTTCCAACCATTGTTCAGGAAGCAAACGATTATGTGGATACATACATCAACCATGTCAATGGAACCGCGCCTATGCATCCACGGGCATTTTCACGAAAATATCAATATTCCACTCTGCCTTATTTTCACGATATTATGGGAATCTAAAAGTCTGCTATTGCTGCAGGCTTTTTTTACTCCTCCCACGGAAGTCCGGGTTTCCCAAAGTGTCCGTAGGCGGATACCAGGTTGTAGTCCACATCCAAGAGATGCAATCTGCTGATAATTCCCCTCGGTGTCAGATCGTAGCTGTCCCCCACATAAGCCTGAATGAAATCCAGCGGCTGGAACTCCGTGCCAAAGCAGTCCACGTTGACGGACACCGGATGTTCCATCCCGATGGCGTAGGCAATCTGAATTTCACACTGCTCCGCATATCCAGCCTGGACAATGTCGCGGGCAATCTTCCGCGCCATATACGCAGCCGAACGGTCTACCTTGCTTGGATCTTTCCCGGACAGCGCGCCGCCGCCAAGCCTGCCTATGCCGCCGTAGGTGTCACACGCCAGCTTACGGCCAGTCACACCACAGTCAGCAAAAGAGCCGCCGACCACAAACCGTCCGGTCGGATTTACCAGTTTCACAAAGTCACCGTTCAGACCATACTCACAGGCAGACAGCACCATCATCCCCTCGATGATATGGCGGAAATCACTGACCTCCACATCCGGACTGTGCTGCACGGAGCAGAGGAAAGCGGTGATCCGTCCACTGCTGTAATCAAAGCTGACCTGCGCCTTGGCATCTGCCCGGAACATCTTTGACGGGTGGTTCTTCAAGAGCCGAAGGAACTTGGTTGCCACGGCAAACGGAACCGGAAGGAGCTCCGGTGTCTCATTGGTGGCGTACCCGAACATGATGCCCTGGTCTCCGGCTCCGCCCTTATCCACACCAAGGGCGATATCCGGGGACTGCTCCCTTACCATAAGGGCAACATCCAGCGGGCTGATGATCTCCATCCTGCCGTATTCCGTCTTTCCCTTTCCGATACGCTCCAGCACATCATCTGCCAGTTTCCGGTAGTCCGGCTGGTGCCTGCTGGTCAGTTCACCGGCAATCATCAGGCGGCTGTCCTTTAACAGGCACTCTATAGCTACCCGGCTGTCCTTGTCATGTACCAGACAGTCTGTCACAATGGCATCCGCAACCTGGTCGCAGATTTTATCTGGATGCCCGTCTGACACCTGTTCGCACGTTAAAATTCTGCTCATAGTTTTACTTCTCCTCTCGTTTGGTTTATGTATCAAAGCAGGCACCCTTTGCCGCTGCTCACCCTGTAGGGATTCCCACAAAGCAAGCTGCCACAAAAGATGCCTGATATGGTCTGATATATTCTGTTCTGGTAAGATATGATCCGTTACACACAATGATCCTACAATCGCAGGACCGGCATAAGAAAAACCGTTATCGCCATATCTCGTACAAACCCTTTGAATTCCTTTCATTTTCTTTTTGGGGCAACTTGTGGCAAGTAAAAACAGTAAAATATATAAAAGAAAATAATAAATAGAAAATACGGTTTTTACTTGCCACGTCCTGCCCCATATTTTTTCAAAGGGAACTTCCATTTTCCTAAAAATACTTAAAAGTGCTGGTAAATTGCTGGACTAAACAGGTTTAAACTCTTTTTTCGCATCCTGAAGCACATCGTTTTGTTCCTCCTCTTCTCCAAGCTCCTGCTCCCGGAATCTGCATCCAATAATCAGAGAGGTCTTTTCCCCGCCATCTTTCGGTCTCCGGCGTTCAATTGTGAATCTCTTCTCCATTGCATTTTTAAAGTTCTTCACATTTTCTGCATTATAGTTGTACTTCCTGCACCAGTCTGAGTAGAGCTTATATGCGGCGGCAGAACGGACCTCATACGCCTCCCCTTCTTCCAGCCACGCCTCTATGAACTGACCGATACGGTCAGAGTCCTTCCGGTAATCCTGGATGGCTTCTACTACAGCAGCCGGAGCCCCCAACCGTGTCCTTCTAAATGCCTTATACCCTTCCATGCACCAATTAAAGATACCGGATAGGTTTTCCTGCTCTGCAAACAGTGATTTCAATCCCTTGTCCTGCTCCGCTTCCTCAAAATGCCGCTTGAAGGGGATAATCTTCAGACGCCCGGAATCGAACAGCGTCATATCTGACACGTTCGGCAGGTAGTTTGTGTTAATGAATATTTTAAACACCGGACGGAAATCAAAAGAGTTTTCATGCAGGTATCTGGCATTGATCGTGTCATTGCCCGTGAGCCTCTTGACCAAAGCCGCATTAAATGTGATCTTCTTTTCCGGCTCCGAAATGTTCACAAAACGGATACCCGCAAGGCGGGCAATTTCTTCAGACGGCCCGGATGCATTGGTGTTTCCAAACTTTGTGGACAGCATCTCCGGATTAGAGGTTTTTCCATAGTCGCCCATGATTTTAAGAAAAGTCTCCATTGTGGTACCTTTGCCATTTCGGGAAGTCGCGCCATAGAGAATGAACATACATTCAAGTGATGTATCTCCAGTCAAGGCGTAACCCAGAGCCCGCTGAAGGTAAGATGCCAGTTCACTATCGTTACACATAACTTCGCTGATAAATGAATTCCAACGCGGGCAGGCCGCATTCGGATCATAGGCAATTCCGGATACCATCGTCAGGAAATCATCTGGCCTGTGTTCCCGGAACTCCATCGTCTGTAAATTAAGCGTACCGTTCTGACAATTGAACAAATGGGTACTGCGGTCAAAGGCTGACATGGGAATCGGATGCACTGACTTGGCATCCTCCACCATTGTTTTCCGGTTCTTTCTCAATTGCAGCTTCTGTACCCGTTTGATATAACGGTTACGGGTATCCTCATCCTTGATCTGAAGGGCGAATGTATACAGCTTATCTGCCAGCATCTTCGCAAGCTCCGCCACTTTCAGACCTCCCTCATCTGGCCGCCATATCCGCCCGTCATAGACATACCATATCCCACGGTCACGGTTATATCGGGCAATGGGAAGAAAAAAATCAGCAAAGGCATTCCCGATGCCGATTTCATCCCGTCCATACCTTGGGTTGGAATGCGGTTTCATTTCCTCCAGTGTCAAGGTGATTTTGGAAAGATCAGCCTGAAAGTCAGCAGCTTTCTTCTGTTCTCTTTCCAGATCGGCAAAGTCCTCCACCGCTCCATTGGAAATATTGTGTACATCCACCGGCAGGTAAATCTGCTGGCAGGTTGCCACCGCATTGCGGATAGTAATCCCTCCATAAGTCGTGCCTGCCTGTTTCCTGTCCCACTTCGGGCGCATCATGCCTGAAGTACGGAAAATACGGTCCATCTGTTCTTCATCGCATCCACACCAAAATGCCAGCATGGAGAGGAACCCCATATCCGCATCTGACTGGTTATCAAAGTATCTCTGCCAATTGCCGTTATAATAGTCTGTGAACCGTTCTCCATTGGCAGACTTTTTCGCATGTTCCAGTACCTGCTCATCTGTCAGATAGGAACACGGCTCAATGTGTGTGTTCACCACCTGGGATTTCCGTTTCATGAACGTATCCAGTACGCTTTGGAGCGCTTCCATATCCGCCGGTACCGAACCTGCGCGGTACTGGTCCCCTGTGACGGTTACAAATCGGTTCGTTGCTCCCGGAAGATACACTTCCAGCCCATGCGTCCGATTATTGATGTAATAAACCGTCTTATCAAAAATGAAATCCGCATCCACATGGAAGAACCCACGAAGTCCGCTGCCGGACGGGGAGCGTTCAAAGTATGCATCTTTAAAAACTCCCAGTACGGAAGCCGCCACGTCATTTAAGGTGCCGTCCTCCCGGATACAGTGATCAATATCAATGGCACCAATGCCAGAGGAAACCCGGATTCCGATACCGTCATATCCGCCCATCGCAAAAGATTTCATTGCAGTGGCAAAATCTGAAAAAGTCTCCCCGTTATTGCTCTGTGCCTTCTGCCCGGTAACGGGGTTATAAGGAACTTTCGTCAGGCGAGCAGACCTGCCTTTCCCCTTTTCTTTCTTCCACACGCAGAACAGGCAGGACTCTTTTAAATCCGCCGGGATGTTTACAAAATTAACTGTACCCACAAATTCTCACACTCCTTTGCCGCTAATACAGGCATCCCACCTGTCAGATATACAACGTGACGTAAGACCCAGATGCACCTCCATGGCCTTTTCAATCTCATGTATTTTGCTCTCCCCGACACGTCCCACAAAACTCTTGAGGGCACACTTACCAATAGTAGTTACCTGCTCCGCCAGAACCATGGAAGGTTCCAGATTGGGACAGTCTGACGCTTCCGTCAAAACATGCGTTGGAAGATATGCTTTTTTCTTCTTAGATGTCATCGGAACGACAGTCACCGTAGCGGAATGCCCGTTTGCCATATCATTGCTCACGATAAATACCGGACGGCACCCTTCCTGGACGCTCGTCCCCGGATGCTTTCCAAGTTCTGCAAACCAGATGTCACCACGATGTGGTCCCAAACTGCTCTGTTGTTCTGGCATTTCAAAATTTTCATCGCAGCCGGTATGTACTTGCTCCATTTTCATCGTTACCAGACGTTTTGCACCCGTTTTCATCTTTCTGGTATACGCAGATTTTTTCCTACGGTTTTTCCTGCCCATATCATTTTTCTCCTCCTTCCATTCAATCACATAAGAAAAGCCAGAATGGAAACTGTCATGGCTGTTTCCGCTCTGGCTTTTTCGTTTGCTCTTGCGCATTATAATAATAGCATATCGCTTTGGTATCCCGGAGAGGGCAAAAAGGGACACTTTTACTGGGTGACCGACTCTTTTACCTTTCCCGCCAAGTCCAAATACCATCTGGAATAGGTAAGAAGATAAGCCTTAGTTTTTCCCAACGCTCTCTGGACAGTTTTTTTATTCACACTGTGTTTCTGCATGATCTTCTTATAGCTCATCCTTTCAAAATACCGGTCATAGGCAATTTCACGGTACTGGCCCTCTGGAAGTCCCTCCATCCCGGTTTCCAAAACCATTATCTGGGTACTGGCATCAAAATAGGCAAACAAGGCTTTCTTGTCCTCTTCTGACAGCGGCAGTCCCATAAGTTCTTTTATTTTTCCCACATTCAGGAAGGTAATCTCCCGCTCCTCAATCTCTGCCATAGTAAGCAGGCTCTTTCTCCTGGTCTCAAAATACTGGCAGTATTCCCTTAGTTCCGGCAGCCTTCGGATGATTCCTTTGAGCATGATGGCGCACTCCGCGTCAGCCTTGTGTACATCCCCCATGCGTTTCCACCCAAATCCCCTCTTTACAGGTTTCTCAGCCATTTTATTTATCCCTCTCTTTCCTTTTCCTGCTGGCATTCCCTCCGCAGATTATTCATATACCGGCTATACAGAGGAAAACAGCTGGCATTCTTCAGATGATCGGCTATTGCCTGCAAACATTTTTTCTTTGTCTGACTGATCTGTTTATTATGCAAAGTTCCTTTTTTATAGGCAGCGCATATTTGCCGGTAGGTCTTTTTTCTCAAAAAGATCCTTTTAAAAATATCCTGTTCTTTTTTGCTCATCCGCTCCCTCATAGCGGTTTCCACGATTTCGATCTTCCAGCAAAGATATGTGTAATCCCTGGCCGTTCCGTCCATCTCCCGTTTCAGCCGCCTGTTCATCTTCTCCACATACCCGCTGTCCAGCAAAACGGCAATCTGCTCCGGGATATTGCTGATATTGCTCGTCTGTACCCGCTCGGTATCGTAACCCACACTTACGGCAGACAAATCCCGGATTGCCATTTCCTCTGTATACGGAATAACCCCGGCATCAATCACCGCTTTAAGCTGTCCCCTGTCATCAAGCATCCTTCCATATGTTTCTGCCAGAAAAAGGGCGGCCTCCTGAAAAAACACTTCTCCGGGGTCCTGCTCCGCTTTCGGGTTCTTCCCTGGCTCCTGGTTCTGTCCGGCACTGACCGTCTTGTCATTCATCGTCCACCCTCCTTCCGGTAAAATTCCTGTGTGCTCCATGTTTCCAGTATCAATACAGCCTCGCCTTCACTGCTGCGATCAGCTTTTCCTGAGTGATATCTTTTTGCTCCAGTGCCACCATCACGTCCTCATCCACCGTATCCTTGCAGATGATATGATGGATCGTCACCACATCTGTCTGCCCCTGCCGCCAGAGTCTGGCATTGGTCTGCTGGTAAAGTTCCAGACTCCATGTCAGTCCGAACCAGATCAGGATGTGTCCGCCCGACTGGATATTTAACCCATGTCCCGCACTGGCTGGATGGATAAGGGCTACCTGAATATTCCCTTCGTTCCAGTCCCTGATATCTTTGGATTCTTTGATATCCCTCGGCTTGTACCCCATACTTGACAGATGCTCCATAATCCTCTGCCGGTCATGCTTGAACCAGTAGGCGACAAGGACAGACTGGCCGTTGGCGGCTTCAATCAGATCCTCCAGTTTTTCCAATTTTCTTTGATGGATCTCCCGCACAGCGCTGTTCTCGTCATAGACCGCACCGTTTGCCATCTGCAGGAGCTTCCCTGTCAGAGAAGCAGCATTGGCCGCGTCGATATCCGCATCCTCCAAAGGGATCAGCAAATCCTTACGCAGCATATCGTAAAGTTTCCTCTCTTTTTTATCCATCTCCACATAGTGCCGGGCCGGCACACAGTCCGGCATATGGAGGTAATCCATCGCTTTCATGGAAATCGTAATATCGGCAATCTTCTCATAAATCTGCTTCTCCGCTCCGGGGCGAGGGACATACTGGAACACCACGCCTGTCTGTGGGTTCATGCTTCCGGCCTTAAAGTATGCCTCCCGGTATCTGCCGATGAAACGCCCCAGCCGTTCCCCACCGTCAAGGATTCCAATCTCCGCCCACAGGTCCATAAGTCCATTGGAAGTTGGCGTACCGGTCAGCCCTATCATACGTTTCACAAACGGACGCACTTTCCGCAGCCACTTGAAACGCTGTGACTGGTGGTTCTTGAACGAGGAAAGTTCATCAATAATAACGGCGTCAAAATCCCATCGCAACCCATTTTTCTCGTAATATTCTACAAGAAACTTCACATTCTCCCGATTTATCACATAAACCATTGCCGGATGGTTCAAAGCGGCTATCCTTGTTTTCTTATCCCCCACGATAACAGACACGTCTATATCTTCCAAATGATCCCATTTTTCCGCTTCAGCCGGCCATGTGTCCCTTGCCACACGGAGGGGTGCGATCACCAGCGCCTTGGATACTTCACAGGTATCCAGCATCAGATCCCGGATCGCGGATAAAGTGATTACTGTCTTGCTCTCAGCCGAGGCCCATATCCAGAAATAATCCTGCGATTGGATGAGCTTTGATATACTCAATACAATAGCTCTGATATTCGTGCGGTATGAACTTCATCGGGCATCATCCCCTTTCCCTGCCTCTGTATCCTTTGTGGGCAGTTCTGCATTTTCAGTATCCGGTATCTGCACCCCAATGCCCGTGGGTATCGGTGCCCCCGGATTCCATTCCTCCAGCGCCTTGATTGCCGGCTGTATCTGTTCCATGCTGTCCACGCAGAAGACCGGGAAGCCGAGCGCCTCCAGCTGCTTACGCCGTTTTCTTTGCAGGGGGCGCATCTGTTTCCCCGGTGCTTTCAGTTCCACAAATGCCGCTTTCCCGCTAAAAAAGAGTACCAGACGGTCCGGTACCCCATTCCTGCTCTGCGATGTGAATTTAAGTGCCGCTCCGCCCGCTTTCCGGACGGCATCAACAAATGCTTTTTCAACTGCTGACTCCCTCATTTATCTCCTGCCTTTCCAATACGGGCACCATCTGCCCTCCGGCCGCTGCTCATAATCCGGGCGGCTGTAATTTTTGCATCCATTCGCACTTTCTACCGGGTCCCAGCCGCACCAGTAACGGCAGTTTTCACAGCACTGGTCGTCCACATACACTTCCCTCTCACGGATAATCTCATCATTTCTGTTCCATCCCGCCATTATCCGTTCAGCTCCTTCCACTGCTGCCCCGTCATCGTTGCTACCTGCCACCCGATGCCCTCCAGCGCAGTCGCCCGATCGTAAGACTCTACCTCCTGGCTTGCCCGCGTGATGGCATTGGATAGCCCGTACTGTGAGAGATCACCGCCGGAAATCAGATACTGCAGGATGCTGTCCTGCTCGTCCTGGTTCAGCCCATAGCTGCGGCCGGTAAGTTCCACCACCTCCGGCACCTTTCCTGTAATCGGCACACCGGCTGCCTCTTTTAATCTGCCGACCACCTGTGCAAAACGGCTCTCCTCAATCGCCGCAGCCGTCACATCCCGGAGTTTCAAAAGAAACGCCTTGTCCTCCGCTTCAATGGTCTCATCCGAATAAATGTGAAAGCTGTCCTCTAATGCCCTGGCTGTCCTCCCTACATGGTTCTTCCGTTCGCCCATGTCATTGACTACCATTCCGTTCGTACACACAAGGCGGTAGACCAGCGGCTGTACCGAAACGGAACCAAGGCCAACCTCTGAGTTTGAGATCACCACGCCGGCCTGCACATAGTCCCCCGGAACAACGGCCATCTCCAACCGGTGATTCACGATTTTTAAATACAGCCGGTTCTCCGTCACCTCGCAGGAAACCACCTCATACTGCTCCTGTCCGGCAAATAACGGAAGGACTGCCGTGGCAATCTCCATATTGTCAATACGGCGGTACCGTTCCGAAAGGAGCGCCCTTGCCACCGGACCGCTGCCGTAATCCATGGAGCGGATCATATAGCTGCCCGTCTTATCCGCAAACCATGCGTTCACGTTCTCTGCCAGCAATTCCGGTTTCTGCGCCGACATCATATCATAATACTTTGCCGGGATACCAAGCACCGATGCCACCTGCCTGTGGAAGAGCTGGCTGGTAGCAAAGACTTCCTGCTGCCCGGAGACCACATGGTTGATCTCAAACGTCCGGCCGTCATCCCTGAGATGGAATGCCTCCGCCGGCCCGATATAATCTCTCTTTGCCTTGCTCTGGCGGTCCAGTTCCACCATGACTTCTTTTAAACTTCTGCCTGCTTTCATAAAATCCTCCTTCCGATGTCAGACTTTTACCGCTGATTTACTGGCCTTATCAGCACTGCACGTCATTTCTCCGTTTTTAACTCTGCCTTTCTTTCATCCATTCGCGGACATTCCCATCTCCATCTCCTTCAACCGTTTTTGATGCTTCTTTCTAACCATTTCTTTCGTCTTATCCAAAGCATGGGAGCGCACTGTGCGGATCAGCCTGTCCCCATCAATGTCTGTCAATGTCCCATACCAGGCAGAATGGAAAAACACCTCAAGTTCCACCTTTTCCATGTTCAGACGTATCTGCTTTTCCCCCGCAGGGCGGGAAAACAACTGGACCAGAATCCTTTCGTAATCCCGCACCGCCTGTTTCACAATGGCGGCGACCAGGTTCTCATAGCATTCCTCCATACTGCCGGAAGCACCGCCCGGCAGTGTTCCTCCTGCAATGCAGCCCTCAGTCATTCCATTCATCCTCACCCTCCTCCGGCACGGAATTACCTGACAGGAAGTTTTTCATACACTCCCCGTCATACCGCTCTAATTCCGCTGCCGCCGTTTCCATATATCCGTCTGCAGCATCAAACACACCCAGTCTGCCCAGCACCTTTTTATATTTTTCCAGCAGGTCTGTCCTGCCGTTTTTGACCAGACATTTCAGGCAGTCCTGCTGTTCCTTCCGGTTCCTGCTCTTATTTTTATAAAACGGGCAGTCCCGTTCCCCAAAGTTGTTATCCATAAGGGCAATGCATCTTCCTTCCTGGATTTTCTCCTCACTTTTTGGTCTTCCTGCTTTTGCCATCGTCACCCTCCTTTAGAATCCAATCAATACAGAACGGATATGCTTCCGTCACAATTCCCGGCTGCATATCCGCCAGATATTGTCTGCTGCCTTTTGCAGTTTCTTATGGTCAAGCCTCTGGGCATGGAGCAGTTCTTCCAGGGCTTCCGTCTCCTCCTTAATATCGTTCAGTAGGGACCGTTGGTGTTCCCCCTGCCGCTCCAGTTCTTTTTCATGCTCCTTGTCCGCAAATTCAAACTCTGCTTCCATCTCCCCGATATCCGCAAGGTGTTCTTCCAGATAATGCCGGACATCATCACCAGCACAATCCCCTACAATATCAAGAATGTCACGGACGCCGAACACAGCCACATTTCTCCCGTCTTTGACTGATAATACATGAGCCATTTTTTCCACCTCTAATCCTTGAAATAATAAGAAGGCGCTTCGTAACCGGCAGCGTCCAAAGGACAGTCCGGGCACCACGGAGGGTTTTCTGCCATCAGCCGGCAGACCTCGTCCACCTTGCATCTTCCAACCGGCGCCTCAATGATCACTTCATCGTGTACATGGCCGACAATCTCAAACCCAGCCTGTTCCAGCCGCCGCATGGCTTCCGCAAGGATGTCCCTCGCTGTTGCCTGCGTACAGTTTTCCACCATACGGCCTCCGTAGCTCTCCTGCCTCGCCCAGTTATTGTTTGCGCCCATCCCCTCAAAGGTCAGGCTCATCCGCCCAAATCTGTTAGGCTGGAGCCTGGGTTTCAGATAAGCCAGCTTCCGCCCGCTTGGCAGCACCATCCAGAGCGTGTTTCCATAAAACTGAAATCTGACTTTTCCAACAACGTGTTCCTCATGGGTTTTAACTGTTTCTGTGGCGGCTTTCTCCACATCCCACCAAAACTGCACGATGTGCGGGGAAGCGTTTCTCCACTGTTCGATGATATCCGGGAGTTCTCCTTCTTTTAGGCCCATTTCCAGTGCGCCCATAGAAATCAACGCGCCGCTGCCTCCCTGATAGCCGCACGCCAGTTCCGCAACCTTCCCTTTCTGCCTCAGTTCCCCATTGACCCCATGCTTTACTACAGGCACGCCGAACATCTGTGATGCCGATGCACAGTATATGTCCTCCCCATTACGGAAGGCCTCCAGCCGCCACTGCTCCCCGGCCAGCCATGCCAGCACCCTCGCCTCAATGGCAGAAAAGTCAGCAACGATGAATTCGTGCCCTTCCTTGGGAACCAGCATCGTCCGGATCAGCTGCGAAAGAATATCGGGTGCATTCCCATAGATGGATTCCAAAAGTTCAAACTCCCCCATCTTTACAAGCTCCCTGGCTTCATCCAGTGTGCTGATCTCATTTCTCACAAGATTCTGCAGCTGGATCAGACGGCCGGCCCACCGGTTTGTCTTTGCGGCCCCATTGAACTGGAACAGCCCCCTTGCCCTTCCGTCCTCACAGACGCACCGCTGTGCAGCCTGGTACTTTTTCACACTGGACTTTGCCATCTGGAGCCGGAGTTTCAGCATATCCAGCGCCTCCTGGTCGCAGCCATTCTTATCAAGGTCTGTGATCATTGCCGCCACATCCTTTTTCCCAAGTCTCTCCACCGGAATCCCCCGTTCCTCAAGCCAGTTCTTCAGCTGTGAGACGCTGTTCGGGTTCTCAAGGCCGGTCAGCTCATATGCCCTTTTGCCCATCTCATCCGACAGCATCAGGTCACAGGCAATTGCCATCTCCACCAGTTCCGTATCAATCTGCACTCCCCGGTCATTGATCCTCTGGTCCATATGGTAATAGTCCCACTCCTGATCCGG
The DNA here is from genome assembly GCA_002320245.1 of Lachnospiraceae bacterium UBA1683. Taxonomy (GTDB): domain Bacteria; phylum Bacillota; class Clostridia; order Lachnospirales; family Lachnospiraceae; genus Schaedlerella. The sequence continues at coordinate 60,802 of DCKD01000044.1, read as the reverse complement.
CATCGGGAATACCTCCAGCCGTTTTCGGATGTCACGCTCCGTCCGTACATCCTGCAGGCAGTATTCCTTAAACTTCTGCCATCCTTCCGGATCATGCTCCGGCAGGTTCCTTGTCCTGCCGCCGTTGGCCTTAGTTGGCTTACATGGGACGGAAAAATATTTGATCAGGCTCTCTCCTGCCCTGTCCTTCTGCTGCCCGGTCTTTAATACCTTTGCCGCATTCTTCAGCGCCAGCGGCAAAGAAAGAGAGGCGGCGTGTACCATGGAACACCTCCAGGAATCCGGGTCCAGTACCCGCCCAAGGTAATACCCGATACAGGTCCGTTCAAACTGTGCGTTCCATGCCGCTTTGATGATATCCAGATCATCAACGGCATCCAGGACTTCCTGCGGGATGCTTTCCCCGCAGGCCATATCCACAATCCGCACCTCATCATCATCAAAAGCGTAAGCAAGCAGAAGAATATGGAAATCACCCTCCACATATTTGTAGACGCCGCATTTGGCCAGGTCTACGTCACTGTAACTTTCCAAATCGATACTAAGCACACATGGTTTTTCCCTGCTCTTTTCTTTTATCTGATTCATTATCCACCTCCGCCGCATGTAAAAAGGGAGAGAAGGATTCCTCCCGCCCTCCCATGTGTCCCATCTGTCTCATCAGAGGGTCAGCTCAGGTAATCCGGCGTGTCATCCCCAAGGACATCCCCGCCGTCATCCTCCAAAGCATCAAAGTCCGCATCCGCTGAAGCCTTCCCTGACAGGCGTTCCCCATCTTTCACAAACTGGATATTCCCAAGCCCCGCCGCAACGCCGCGGTTTCCGTTCGCATTGAATGCGTAGAAATTTACGGATACGTTGCAGTAACAGCCGGAATACACCATCATCGGGTCTGTGACCGGCTGCACCCTGCGGTCAACCACCTGCGGGGCATCCTTGCTGGTAGCATTGAGGAAATAGCAGTCCTGATAATTCTCATCATCCGGGCGGTCAATATCACCGTCACGGAGCGGAAGTTTCAGGTTCGGCGGGATCTTGCCGCTCCATTTGCGGATCTTCCCGTCCTCCTTCGCCGCCTCCACCGCTTTCTGGATCTTAGCGATGGTCTTCTTATCCGACTTTGGAATCACGCAGGATACGGAATACTTTTCTTCCCCTCCATTAATTGATTTCGCTTCCCAGATGTTCGCAAAGGAAATGCGGCACGGGATGATTACTTTTGTTGCGCTGAAATTCTTCTGGTTTGCCATAAATGTTTCCCTCCATAATCATTTTTCTGTTATAAAAGGACGCACAGGATCGGCGAATAAATATGCGCCGTCTATGCGCCCTGGATTATTTGTGTGTCTTTGGTGTACGGACTGGAACCCACTATTCCAGTGCTTCAAATTCATCCCCGGCACTGCTCACGTCCACTGCCGGCCTTGGGTCGCTCTCCGGAACAAGTGCCAGCTTTCCAGAAGGCTTGGCCACATACTTTCCAAGGATCTGTGCAAACTTCTTCCTGCCCATCATCTTCTCAAACTCCGTAAGTGTCAGAAGTTCCTGCTTATAGATATCCGTATAACCCTGTTCCTCCGCGGCTTTTATGACTGCTTTTGTGTCAGTAAATACCCGCTTGCTCCTGCCTTCCACCACTTTATAACCGTCCACCGCCACACCATGGTTGATCGCCTCCCCGGATATAAAAGCAAAAACAGACTCTATCCAGGACGAGATACGGTTCAGGGTTGGCAGGACCGCTACCAGTTCCGGGAAACTCACCAGCCCCGGCGCTTTAAATACGGGTGCGGATTCATCCGGATTATAAGGTGCTGTGACATCTGTTTCTTCCGCTGTATCAGCCAGGATGCCGTCATCCAGATTGAAAAACTCTTCCCTGGCAAGCGATAACGCTGCGTCCATACAAGCCCTGCAGACATGTTTTGCCCTGCAGTAATGGCACCATTCCCCCGGATTCTGTTCTCCTTTTCCCTCAAAAGCCATTTTCGCAATGGGTTTCAGCTCTTCTCCCCATGCCAGCAGTTCTTCTTTGCTGCAAGTGAATGTGGAGATATTTTCTATCCTCGGCTGCACAATCGTCATGGAAACTTCCTCTACATCAAAGACATAGTCATAAGCATTTAATGCCCCGCAGCCATATAGCATCAGCTGGCTGTTCCTTTCCGCATCCACATGATGATAGCCGTTCTTGTAATCAATAACGTGCAGTTTACCTTCCGCAGCAATCAGGCAGTCCCCTGTACCGAATCCTTCCGGCACGATATTAGAGAAGTCAAGCCGCTCCTCCACCAGGACCATAGGGTTCAGGCCCTCCCGTTTCAGTTTTTCAACCTGCTCCATGACAAACTGCCTGTAAATTTCCGCATATCCCAGAACTTCTTCCGTATAGAAATCTGACTGCGGCATCTGGACCCGCTCGTGAAGCTCCTTTCTGACAAGGTACTCACAATACTCGTGTACCGCTGTCCCTTCCTCAGCATAGACGGATGATTCATTTGGAAACTGGTCTTCCAGCCGGGCGGATGGTGTGCAGTGCCTCCACCTCTCTGATCCGGATGCTGTGAGCAGGGCATGTTTCCGCGATGCATGGTCCAGCACGGGGCCGTCCCGCCTGTGTCCTGCAAAGTCCTGTGTCCTGACTGGTTTTACTTCTTTCTTACTCATATTACATTTGGTCCCTCCCTGCCTGTGTATTCTTCATAAGCCCTGTTATATGCTCTTGCCGCGTCCTCTTCCGTGGTGAAATATCCGAGCGTTTTCCTCTTTCCGTTTATGGTCAGTCTCGCTGTCCACTTTCCACATCTGTGCATCGTTACCCCACGAAATCTGGATCTTGAATTTTCAGGCTTTAAATGGCGCATTCTCTTATAATCCACCTCTTCTATATCATTAAGGACTGCATATTCTCCCCACATCCTTCTGGCATAATCGTTATATGCGCTTGCAGCAGCAACCTCGTCGTTAAACGCACCGATTGCTATCTGGATACCATCCTTCCTTATCGCCGCTTCCCACAGTTCCATCTTCTTATTCCAATGGACCCCTTTATACTGCGAGACTGAGTTTTTGAAAGAACCTCTGTTGGCGCAATTCTGTGAACGTGTTACCACTCTGAGATTACATTTACGGTTATCCAGCCTATCCCTATTGATATGGTCTACCTCCATTCCTGGCGGACACGGCATGATCATATGGCTCATGTGTATGGCATCGTTCTTTTGAGTGGATGGATTATATTTAAAAGCCCGCGCATATCCGCTATGAAAACGCCATTTATATCCACAGATTTTTGGGTAATCCACTGCGTCTATTAAGGCTACCTTCCCACATGTCAGCGGAATTTGCATAGCAGCATCATTGCCATCCACTCCGGCCGGCTCCATTTAAAGCTGGGAGATATCCGTTAGGAATGCCTCATACTTTTCAGCAGGAAGGCTGCTGACCTTGTCCACGCCGTAGGTCTTTAAAAGCTGCCCGATCTTTTCGTTGTTGCTGCGTTTCTGCTTGATCTTCGCTACGATGACCTTTGTGATGTCATCCACCGTAACGGCGGATACGTTTTCCTGTTTGTCCTTAGAAGCATCTTCTGCGCCATACTCCTGTTTATTTCCCAGATCATTTTCAGCACTCCCTGTGCTTTCTACAATATCCGCTTCGCCAGTATCCCCCTGTCTGGTTTCAGCTTCATCTGTGGAACCGGAAACCTCTTCTGCCGCAGCTTTCAATTCCAGGGCAGCTTCTCCGGCCCCGATGCTGTCAAAGACCATTGCAATGCCCATGAAAGCAGCCTTCAGTCCCTGGCTGAGTTTTGACGCATCTACCGGAACCAGAATAGTTTTCCGTTTGTCATCTGTCTTCTTCGCCATATGCTTCCTCCTCTTCATCCGCAATGGATACCTCACAGTCCCCATTAAAATTCACGGTATCCATACGCTCATCCATGTGGATATGCAGCTCATGGATTTTCACCTTGATTTCCGGGATAATAACCGGCACAAAATCCTTCTTGTTACCTTCCTTTTTCTTTTCATCCTCCATCCTGCTTTCCTCCTGGACATTATTTTTTGTAATTTCCTGCCCCCTGCATTTGCCAGAATAGCGTGTCTGCACATTCCGGTCACCATGACGGCGGTGTGGTCCGCTGTGCTGTGCCCTGCATTTCTTACTCATTGCCTTTTTCCCCCTTCTTATCTGTTCCGGTCATTCCATCACCAAAAATGACTTCCAGCAGTTTCTTAACCGCCTCCATTGCATCCTGAACATCGCAAAGGGGAATCCCGGTCTCAATATCCGCATCCTTTGTGCCTTCAGCCCCGCACGGTTCCTGCTGTTTACAGCATTTTTTGCCGGACATCTTCCCCAGCAGCCCTGCCGATTCCCCAATGGTTCTCACCGGGATTCCCAGCTTCGATGCCAGCGCGATTTCTTCCATCATCCCCTCGGAGATATATTCAGAAAAGCACCACAGTTCATCCGCATCCTTCAGCAGTTCCAGGCCGATGCGCCTTCCAATCTTCCTCTCATCCGCAACCTCATCATCCAGAAACTGTGTGCAGAAAAGATGGCTGCAGAGCGGAACGGCTCCGAGTTTCGCCACCAGCCTGCAGGCTGTCTTTGCCCTTTCAAGGTTGTCCTTCAGCTCTATTTCTGCCCTCTCTGGTTCCTGTGCTTTTGGCCGCAGCGGGGAACAGATATAGATACGCTCCTTACGTTCTTTGCACGCCTCGCATTTATTTTTGTTCATATTGGCCTCCTTCTCATGGCTGCCGCCCTCCCGAAATAGGAAAGCGGCAGATTTGTTGTATTATGGATTTACAGTGCCAATGCTTAAATTACCTTCATGGGTTTATCCTCCTCTCACAGATTTTTGGGAGGTTTCTCTGTGGGCTTCCTGAAAAGTTCCTCTCATAAATAGTCGCGGGAGAAGCTGTTTAAGTAGTATCTCTGCAAAATTTCTCAAAAAAGTTTTGAAAAGCAAATTGCCGATATCCGGACCTTTCTTTCAGCACTATTTAAACGGAAATCAACGGCCTTCTGTGTAATGCCCAGCATTTCTGCTATTTCATGCTGCTTATATCCATACCCATGGTAAAGGATGAATACCTCCCTCTGCTTGTCGGTCAGTTTCCTAAGCTGTTCCCTCATCGTCTCTTTCCTGATATAAACACACTCCGGGCTTTCACAATGGCATCCAGAATTCCAACTCTGCTCTCTCTTTTCCTCCGTTTCATCTTCATCCCACAAATCCTTTTTGGCCCCTTTACGGTCAAACTGGCGGTTCATGCTGTTTTTCTCTACCTGGTGCCCGCCTCTGACCATCACTGCCATGAACCACGGCTGCACCCCAAAGAAAGACTCATCCAGAGTATCCGTATCAGCCATGTACTCCTTTTCCCTGTCACCAAGCTGTGCAAAGCGGTAAGTAAAAGAGCTGCAGTCTGCCAGCCAGAGGACCGCGGTTCCGGTACCGTTGGCATAGACCGCATAACCATTTCTGTATACCTTGCAGTCTCCAGTCTCCGTCTCCGCGATTGGCGCTCCCGCGTTTTCACGCAGGCTCTTAGCAGTTGGGGTCTTTGCCGCTTTCTCAGCCTGTCCAATCATCTCCAGCAGCTTATTTAATGTGGTTTCCTCAGTTACGATAATTCTTTCATCCTTCATGGTCTTGTCCTTTCCGCCTGGAATGCGGTCTGGGCAAAGGCGCTCATGAAGATCCATGGGGCGGAAGTTCCATAACGAAAAAAACGCCATGTCACTCTTTCGGAGTACACAGCGGCTGACACAACCTGGCTAAAAAGGCACAAGGGTTCTGCGGTATACTCCTATACACCCTCTCCTCGTGCCGGCGGCTTATTTCCAAGCCGATGGCAGAAGTAAAAAGCTGTATGAGAACCTTTGCCCTTATGCATTTACTAGTCAGGCATTCGATATTTTATTAAGCGGGAAGCATTTACCCCATTCAGGTTACCCGGCTTTAGGACTTGTCCGCTCCCCTGCTCTGGAAATATTCTAACAAGAACACGCAGACATTACCTCAACGCAAAAGTCCAATCCCGGTTCAAAAATAGACAAATAAGTCCAATTTTAAAAAATCATTTTCATGTTCACTCAAATCAATAAAAAAGGAAACTTTCAACAATCTGAAGCAAAGTGCAGATTAGATAGGAAAATAGAAAAACTGCTCTGAAAAAAGACAAAAAAAATAAACCGTGCGGATTTTCCTGTTTTTCTTAATCCACACGGTTCATGCTAACCGTTCTGTATGCTTCTGTTTAAAAAGCATCAGACTTATCATTTCATCTATCATTTTCTTATTCGGCCCATCCAGCTGGCTGTAAAGGGAATGAATATCAGCTGTGCCGGCCTGTTGCTGCCCCAAAGATTTATTCCCTGAAGCTTTATAAGTGTTATTGTCATTATGAATGCCATCGTTATTATGTAGCAGCCGGTCCGGGATCAGCTCTGACGGCGGCACTCCCAATGCCTCCGCTAAATCGTACATCGTCTGGATTCCCATCTCAGTATTGCCACGTTCATAACGTGAGATGACGGTGTTTGTACAGGTGCCGCCCACCCGCTCTGCCAGCTGCTCCTGTGTCAGGCCGGCCCGTTTTCTGAGTGTCTTTAGTTTTTGTCCGGTTGCTTCCAGGTCTGATACCCATTCCTGTTTCAACACCATCACCTCCTTCTTGCTAATGGAGGCTTTTCCGTATAAAAAAAGCTGAGGCAAATAGGTTCTGCGTTCTGCACAGGTCTTATTAAATGCAGCCCAACTCTCTATTTGCCCCAGCCATATTTTTTATATCAAAAAAGCAAAGGTTACATAAAGATTTGCGCACTTCTACCGTTGATTTAATTTACAGTCCTACCAAGATTTTTCGTTTTAAATAATCAACTAGAGTATTTTTGCTAAACCATTAAATATGTAACTTTTGCTATTCTAAAATTCTAAACTGCTTTCATCACCTCATATTTTCCCATCATCTTTTGAATTATAAATAAAACAGGTTCATTGTTAATCTTATGTATAATTGGATATCAAACCTCACACATCTCATGTGAGTATTTCATATTATCACAAATTGGCAGATTTTGCAAGAGTTACACATTGATTTCTGGTATATTTTGTCTATTTTTCTGCCCCCGTGATGCTTTTTTGATATTATATTCCTCTATCAAATGCCGCCGATATTAATTCGCTGCTACAGCAAATACCATCTTACGCATACTTATAACAGCAAAAACGGCCAGGGCAGATGGATTCTATAAGGCCAATAAGTCCCGCGTCCATCCTGCTCCGGCCGTGCTCACAATTGACAAAACTCGTGCAGTCCATATCTTTCGCTTTCTTTGCAGTTCCTTATCCTGCGTTACCATCCTGGTCTCATTTCAAAGAATGTTCTGACTGTGGGAAATATATGATTTCTTTCACTTTTCTCCCAGAAACGCATTCTACTAATTGTTCCACAGTAAGGTCATCCTGCTTTTTCCCTGCTTTGTAATGGAGCCCATAGCCGCCCCTTATCGTGATCCGCTCCCCAAGGGTCGCACCATTTGGCGACTTTGCCATGTTGCTCTTGTAATTCATCCGATGCCCTCCTTAAATTAAGCCCATGAATTCATCTATAAAACTCTTCGCATCCGCATCCAGCTTTATATCATAGGCATGATTGCTTGCACTGTTATACAGATCAATGATATCTTCCCTAATGGCAGATGCGTTATTAAATGTATTGCAGAGAGGTATCAGTTTCCAGTAAAAAACTGGTTCACCCATATTGTTATCTAATACATCCGGAGAATCATCCACTACATATTTTCTCATGTACACGTCATAAAATGTATCTTCGATATTTCCATGATCGGTACCAAAACTAATGCCCATGGAGAAGATATAAAGTTCTGTTTCCTCATTCAATTTTGTGACAAATCCCGGCCCATCCAGCCATACATACTCCAGCGGGGCTGCCGAAGACCAGATTCTGTTTTTTTTCACGCGCCGGTATGTGTAGTTGTCCTCACTAAACGTATTTTCTTCAATAATCGGGAGATCGTTCCCATTGTCCACATGTTCTGTTTTTCCACACTCCTTTACTATGAACAACTCACCGTCCCCTCCGGCCATAATCTGATTCACATATTTCGTGGTAATCGGTTCCCAGCAAAGTTCCGCTGATTCAGTACGGACCATCAGCTTATTGATAAACCCCTGCATATACCGGAGATTATCTGCTGTTTTTGCTGCGTTGCCATCCATAAGGAAGTCCACGCTGACTCCCAGATATTTTGCTACCTTCCAGATTAAATCTGCCGATGTCGCGGCTCCGTTCCCTTTTTTGGTCAGGCGCGAAATATATCCGGGAGATACTCCGATATCACTTTCCATCTCTCCAATCTTTATATTTTTCTGCTGAATAATGCTGTTTATGTTGTCCATCAATCTCTGAATATCGAATTCTTCCATTGAACTATCCTCCTTTTATTTGAATTATTTATAGCATATTTTGAATTATAAGTCAATATATTTTTGTATTTGAATTCAAATATTTTCAACCAGTCTTCATTCTTGAATTTCTGTGTTTTTATTGAATTATATTTCATATTATGTTTTTTTCAGGCGGAAACCACTTTTCTGTGTCTCCCGCTGGTGGCCATCCTGCTCCGTTTTATTATACACAAAACAGCTATCCATTTTACTGCCGACGTGGTATACTTCTTAGTAAAAATGGAAACTGAAAGGAAGTACCTGCATGAAATACATAATCTACCGTTTCCCAGATGTCCTTGAATTTGACGATGATGATATACACAGCGGCACCCGTAAGGAAAAATGCTGCGACCCGCACCTAAAAGCTGGCATCTCTTATCCTGTCCGCCCGGAACTGGCTGCCATTGAATACGGTTCCAATATCCACAATGCTGCCGACAGCCTTATCCATGCCGTCATTGACGAACTTTCCGGTATGGAAGAATTTTCCCGGTGTACCTGCGACTGCTATCCTCCCGACCAGCCGCATGTATTAAAATACATGAGCGACATGGATTTCGACTATGAAATGCACGGCGTCGTATATGACTACAGCAAGACGGAAAACACTATCATATATTTCGGTGTAAAAGAAGTGGATGAAAATCAATCCTGACCAAACACCGATCACCTTCACATAAAGGAGCACTGCCATGGTTACGCAGAGACAGATAAAAGCATGGATACCGGAAGCACTGGCAATCTTCCAAAGATTTATGCCGCCTTTTCCCGGCATGGACACAATACCTATCCCAGAAATCCATATCGTCAGTGACAAGACCGTATTCCCTACCCGGAAAATGCTCGTTGCAAAATTACGTTCCCGCCAGACGGATATTGATGAGGAGCATTACACTTCCATCATGGAGATGATCCATGGGGATCTTGGGGATGCCATCCTTATCTGGCAAAAATACATACCTGATCCGCAAAAGATACCTCTTGCGGATGATTATTTCTGCCACTATCTCTGGCATGAACTGGGTCACTATTATGCCATCCACAATGAATGCCGTTCTGACGACCTGCACCGCTTCAATAATCCGGGTCTTGCAGCAGAACGGGCAAAGCAGGAAGGCTACTGGATGTGGTCAGAATTCATTGCAGAAGCCATCGCGTTATATGTGGAAGAACAGCACTGCCGGATCGACAACAAGGATTTTTATCACCCGGAGCTTTTAAGGTGGGAGCCAAACGAATGGGGATACCTTGTAGAGAAGCTGCTGAACTTTCTGGAAATGGCCTTCTGCTATTACCCGTCAACTATTGATGAAGCTGGACTTGCCATGTACTTTGCCACACTCCTGATGGACGATGCGACCAAACGGTATGTGAAGGCCGCCAGCGAAGGAAAGCTGCGTGTATATGATAAAAGCACCGGCCGCAGCCGCTCTGCGGAACCGGGCAGTATTGAAGCCACCTGCATTTCTGACCAGGCGGAAGCATTTCAGGACACCCTGTGGCAGATGAAGCGGCTGCTGGAAATACAGCTTCATAAGGAAAGCTTTTGGGAGATCGATGCCAAATGGCTTGAGAAACTCGGCCAGCATATCATAGACCTCATGAATGAGAAAATTGCCTTGTTGGCCTCCATGTCCATAAATTAATTCGGACACAATAAACCACCAATCGTTTTCTTACTTTGCGCCCGACAAAGCACCATCCTATGTGCATCTAACTTTGTCGGGCGTCTCTCTATCTTTATTCTCTTATCCCTATTTCACAAGTTCTGTCAGCCACGGAACCAGCGGCCGCGCAACCACCCTGGCGTTTAGGTAAGCCATTTCCAGAGTCAGGCAGGTATGTCCCATGTAATAGCCGTCCATCACTTCCAGCGTCATGACAAGATCCGGTTTCTTCATATTCGTCAGATAAACCGGGAGGAGGTACTGTATCTTCCCCTGATATCCCTGCGGCACTACAATCCCCGGTTCTACTACTGCACGCCTCCTGCCAAGTTCCACCGCTGTCTCAAACAAAAGCGGCAGGTTCTTCGCCTTGCGGATCTTCGCCGGTATCCGTTCCAGATTGTCTGCATCCCCCAGGATGTGTTCGACATTTACCCGAATCGGCCAGTCCGGATGGAAGCCTGCGCCCCTCTGCGCCATATAGTAGGAAGGCTTCTGCGGCAGCGGCTGTATGTATCTAAGCCACGGTGACAGCTCGTCACAGAATCCCCGGAAATACCAGTCCAACATGGAATCCTTCTTATGGTTCCGGTCAAAGAAGGCATAGATTCCCTTATACCGGCTGTTGTAAAGTCCGGTATGGAAACACGCGCGCTCGTTCTCCACATGGAAGAACTGTCCTGCCCTATCGTCATCCTCCGCCGAATTGAATTCAATACACTGTTTCCGAAAAATAGTATGTATGTAACGCTCAAGAATAGGGGTGTCCTGGTTTTTTGTGGCATTGGCCGGTTTCTTAAACTTCCATGGCTCCGGGAGCGCCATCTGTGCCAATTCATCCAGCTGCCCGTACCAGTCCGGCACAAAGGCAAAATCAAATAAGTCTGTCGTCAACATTTCTTAATCCCCTCCACTTCGGTATTGCATCAACCAGTTTCATCTGAATCCGTGTCTTTAAGTCGCCGTCCACATACTGGTACTCATTCCCCTGTGCGTCCTTGGCCTTCACTGTCGCTAATGTGTTAATGTAATCGTCATAATAAATCAAAATCTGGTCGAGCGCCTCCTGGTCGCCTTTTACGGCGGCGCAGATCAGCTCGTATGTAAGTTCATTTTCTTTCATAATGGTTCCTTTCATGATAGTTTCTTATAGCAGCAAAAGCCTTCTGCCGCCAGTTGTAGATTGTTCTTGGCGTCACAGAAAACTGTGCAGCAATCTCAATATCCGTGTACCCATACCAGAAATCCAGGATCAGCACTTCCCGCTGCGTTTCTGTCAATTTCAGCATGGCATTGTACAGCAGTTCACAGGTAATCACACAAATATGGGATTTTCCCTGCAGAACCAGATGCTCGGACGGATAAACGTCCTCCTGCACCTGTGTCTCAAACAGATACTGCATCTTCTCTGTCGCCGTCTGTTCTTTTTGTCGTTTTCTTTTTTCCTGTTCCACTGCATCCCTGCACTCGTTCTTCATCACGGTCTTGGCAAAACTGTCAAATATGGCAATGATGCAGTCCTTGTCTTTTAAGGGAGCCGACATGATCGTTCCCCCTTTCCTATGCAGTGTTGAGTGGTCCTTATCGCCTCCTTTGAACTACTAAGACAAATCTGCCCATGCAAAACCGGAAAGGTTTTTGAAAATTTCTCAAAAAATTTTTCCGAGTGGCAGAACTGTCCTTTTGTCCCCTTTAACTACTAAGACAGATCTGCCCACCCCAAACCGGAAAGGTTTTTCAAAATTTTTTCAAAAAATTTTTCCGGGCAGTAGAAATGCCCCTTTTTCCCCTTTAAATAACTAAAACAATTCAGCTTTTCAAAATCGGAAATGAAAACGGAAATTTCTCAAAAAATTTTTCATGGGCTATATTTTCAATAGAGGCACAAAACAAACACGGAGGGCCTCTGCTCCAATAACAATCAAGGAAATTCGTCAGAAATTGACATAGAAAAACGCCAGGGAGCTTCTGCTGCTTCCTGACGTGATAGTTCCAGATATGGTAGTAATATGCATTATAGGTATTATTATAGGTATTAAACACGCAATATAATGCCTGTTCGTAGGTATAAGACTCCGCATCGAATGCTAGGATTTTTTTAATTGTCCACCCGGTTGGAACCTATACCCTTTCACAAAAATAATGCCATCCACGGTTTTCTCCTTACGGCAAACCACAGATGGCAAACACGAATAAGCCCTGCTGCGGGAAGCCGTTTTTTTTATTGACTCCCCGACAGGGCTTTCTATATTCCATTTCCACAATCGGCATAATCTTGCATACTATGTAGGTACGATTAGGGAATGTGAAAACCCAAATCGGCACGATAGAATATATGTGAGGTGAATGATTATGCGGAAAGACAAATTAGCACATTTGGGTAACTGTATCCGCGCCGCAAGACACGTCTGCAAGCTAACCCAACAGGAACTGGCGGACGATTGCCATGTGGCAATCAAGACCATCCAGAACATAGAGAAGGGACAGATGAACCCTTCCTTTGAAATCCTCTATCCGATTGTGAATCGGTTAGGAATTTCAGCGAACATACTGTTCAACCCGGAGATTTCCGATGAAGATATGGATATAGAACATCTCATCGGGAAATTCCAAATATGCCATCCGCAGGAACGGAAATTCATGTTGAACACCGTGGACTGTATGACTGAGCAATTTCTGGCCCAGCACAGTGAGTCCGATGCGGAAAAATCTGAGTGAAACCAGTAGGACAAGAATTCCTTGTTGCTGCTGGTTTTTCTCGTTATCTGCCATTATAAAACACCGGGTTATGAACGAGTTATGGATGAGTTATGAATGGTATAATATTTTGAAAATCGTTCGACAAAATATGACAACGAATTATTTTAACCGCAATCGCAACTGGTGTGATAATCTAAGATTATGTTATTGGATAATTTTGAAGATTTCATAAAGATTTGCACAAAAAAACGGGCAGCGTTTTTCTTACTGCCCGTAATGCCATTAACATGGGATTTTTATAATCACATTTGCCCCATGTGTTTGTTTTGAATTCTCTAATATCAAATTTCCACCGTGCTGTTTTACAATAGATTCTGCGATATACAATCCCATACCAAAATGCATCTTTGAACCGCGACTTTGATCATCCATAAAAAATCTTTCATGGGCATGTTTCAATGCTTCTTTAGAAAATCCATTGCCTTCATCCGCTATTGAAATTTGCGTATTACTTCCCAAATTACACACTTCTACATAAATTGTCCCTCCCTGCGGTGAATAATCCAAAGCATTATTTACGATATTCATAATCGCACGTTCCAATAACATACCGTCAATTTCTAAACTTTGAGGTACGGACAATATATTTTCCTGCAAATGTATTCCTTTTATCTTACACAAAGATCCAATCTGTACATTTAATTTTCGTATGTACTCGCGGAAGTCCACCTTTTCTTTCCGAAGCTGGTACCCAACTGCTGCCCTGGATATGTCGATCAATATCTTTATATAGGACTGCATCTGTTCCGAACTTTCCGTAATATACCCAGCGTATAATTTCTGCTCTGCATCCAATTCCGTTTCACTTATCAAATCAATATTTCCTTGAATGACGGTCAAAGGTGTTTTCAAATCATGAGCGAGTGCTGCAATCTGTTCTCTTTGTAATTGTTCCGCGTGCCATTGCTTCTCTAAAGATATTTTCAGATTATCTTTCATATTAGCAAAAGAACAAAGTACGTCCTCAAATTCTTTGATTTTTGAATGTCCCACTTCAAAATCAAGATTTTGTCCGGCAACCTGCCTTGTTGCTTCAAAAAGCGGGGAGAGCTGCGCCCGCATATTTTTTGCAAACTTCGCTGTCAATATCACGCATACTGCAATACAGTTGATTGCTATAAGAATATAAAGCAGAATTTCCGGTGAGGGGAAATGCTCATAAAGCCATTCATTTGTAAACTGTGAGCCTATATAATATTGCAGCACCACATATTCATTTTCGCGGGTCACAAGCAAATACTGTTTGTTGAGGTTTGTATTTATCTTCCCGGATATTGCATACTCCATAGCCCGGTCTAAATCGTCGCCCTCTAAGGTCGTTTCTGTCACTTGATAATTCTTATCCAGCACCAAATACTTGCAACCCATAGGAAGCTGCACGTCTGTCAAATCCGGCGTCGCAGCAATAACAGGAGCAAGGTTTTTTGCACTGCGTTCTGAATAATCCGCATAGGTAATAAGTCCCGTACTGGTTCCGGCTAAAATAAGACTGAATGGTATCACCACCGCGCCTATTAGCCCAATCAGAAGCATAAATAAGAATTTCCAAAAAGACTCTTTTAGTGATGTTTTTTTCTTTATTCCCATTTATACCCTATCCCCCAGACTGTCGCTATCGGCTGAATTTCCAGTTTGTTCAATTTTGCCCGGATATTTTTGATGTGAGTAGAAATTGTAGAATTATCACTGTCGCCCTCTAAGCTGAAAACCGCTTCGTAAATCTGTTCTTTTGAAAATACCTGTCCTTTGTTCCTTGCAAGATATTCACAAATCAGATATTCGCTTTTGGTTAAGGTAACGGGCGTGTTATCTACCCGTAATTCTTTTGCAGATAAATCAATTTTTATCCGGTCAAAGGTAAGTGCGGTATGTCGTTCCCTGTGTTCACGTCGTAAGTGGGCGTTTACCCTCGCTCGCAATTCTGCAATACGGAATGGTTTTGTCAGATAGTCGTCTGCGCCCAGACCAAGCCCAAATGTGATGTCATGCTCCATTGTCTTTGCTGTCAGAAAAAGAATGGGGCAGTCCACAAGGGAACGGATTTTATCACAATAAGAAAAACCATCTATATCCGGCATCATAATATCCAGTATAATCAAATCATACCTGTGCAGTTTATCAAGCGGCACCTGTGCAGCAGAGGTATAGGCAGTTACAAAATGCCCGTCCTTTTGCAGTCCGTTTTTGACAAGCTCTAAAATAGCCTGTTCATCATCAATCATAAGGATCGCTGCCATATTGTCGCCTCCTTTCGTTGTCCTTTTTAGTATAGCACAAGCTACAAGGGCAGGAAAGCTGTCATTGCCGCTTTGCAATATAGTAGTTATTATTTACCTTGACTGCAACCGCTTCCGCTTTATCGGTTCCGTAAATCTCATAGACATCTGTGTAAAACCAATACTCTCGCCCCTGTCCGGCATTTTCCCCGTACCAGTCAATATTGCTTAAATCTTCCTTTGACAAAGGGATTTTCGTTTCTGTATCGAATGTAACTCTTTCCGCAAGAATATCAATGTAGCTGCCTAATTCATCATCTGATACCATCTCAGACGTTACTTGATAA
The DNA here is from genome assembly GCA_002320245.1 of Lachnospiraceae bacterium UBA1683. Lineage (GTDB taxonomy): Bacteria > Bacillota > Clostridia > Lachnospirales > Lachnospiraceae > Schaedlerella. The sequence continues at coordinate 45,321 of DCKD01000044.1, read as the reverse complement.
ACCGTTTCGCCACAAAGGAGCTGTGTCGCATTTTCTGGATTGACTTCAAAGCTGTCATTTATAGATTCTTCTGTTTCCTTAAAATCAAAAACAGTATCGCTATCCTTGACATTCTCGCTGATAACAGCTTTATGATACCCTCCGTTTACATCTACAATCAGATAATCGTCTGCGTTAGGAGCTGCATATACATTGAGAAAAGGAATAATGTAAGCGGCTTCTGGTGCTTTCTCTGCCAAATCCGCTAAGGATTGAAAAGTCGCCGTTTCAACATTTTCTTGCAGCAATATTTTTCCGTTCTCATCTATGGCGGCAAGTTGCCGGATATATCCAATCCATTTTCCAAGCCCACCATTTGATACGGTATCTGCCAAAATGGTGTAATCGTTACCCTTATAGGAAAAACGTGTTACGTTTTCCGTATTCAGATAGCATTGTTCCTTGTCGCTGGAATATTCTTCGATTCTGTCCTGTAAAGTGCAGCCTGCAAGAGCCACACAAACGATAAAGGTAAACAGCAGAAGTATAATTATTTTTTTGTTTTTATTCATAATTTTTTCGTCCCTCCCAATGAGAAAACCATAGTAAAGTTAATAATACGCCGCTTATTGTCAATACAGTAATTCCTATCCATTCTCTCCCATGAATGGACAGGACGTTGTTCATAACATCATGCACCCAGTTCATAGACCATGCAAAGGGGATATATCGCCCTATACCTTTTAACTCGATATTACTGTATAGAATACATTGCAGGCTTTCAAATACTCCCCAAAACAATGAGATACCCAGTCCAAACCGAAAGCTAAGAAATAAATGCAGCGCATAAATAATTAAATTGCAAAAGGCCATTCCTGCGGCTGCTTTGACTAACATACTAAGTTGTACGGTATCATCTATTCTCAAAAAATGAACGCCGAGCAGAAAGACAAGGAGCAGGCAAAACAGCGCGGTTATTCCTGCTCCATATAAAACGGCTAATTTTGTCAGTACAACTTTATACCGGTTAGGCACTCCAAGTAATATTTGAAAGTGTGAAGCCTTTTCTTCTAATAAGACATTCAAGCTCACAACAACACTTATCAGCAAAGGAAAAATGGTGGCCGTAAGCTCTAATATCATTTTTAATTTTTTGTAATCCGCTGTGTTTCCATATAGGACATAGTAAACAATAAACAGCAACGCCCCAAGAACAGGTACGCATAAATGAATTGCCCCAAAGGACGTATGCTTTACTTTTATCAGTTCGGAATGAACCGCCCCCAGAAACCCCATCTTATCTACCTCCTTTTGCAAAGTCCTTTGCGTCCACAAAAGATAAGACAATGAATAAGAATATTGATAGTGCGGCAGAGATAAAAATGGTACAAGAAAAGCCGGGATTTCCTGCAAAAGTTCCGTTTAATTCAATCCCCATAAGCGGCTCCGCCAGCTTCGCCGCCCAACAATACGGCATGAGCCACCAAACGGCTGTGTTTCCTAACAGGATAGGAAGAAATATCCCAAGTACAGTATTTAGCATTATCGGTACAAATAGTCCTATTTTACGCGCAAGGTACAGGCACAACGGGATTTGCCAGACGGACGCTATCACAATCGCTATACTGCCTGCTATACTCTGCGGAACAGAATATACCGCTGTTGCCGGGGAAATGATATTGCTGATTGAGATAAGCAATGCTAAAAATACTCCTGCCACAAGCAGCTTTTCAATCAGAATCATTCCTTTTGCTATTTCAAATTTTAAAAGGTTCATGGGCATAGAAAATACAGAATAATATTTCCCTGCGCTTTCTTCTTTCCGGTGTGATAAGGAACATAAAATTGCGATTGCTCCCGGAAGTAGGAACGCATACCACCAGTAAAGCGTTGTATATTGAAACCCGATAAAGCCGCCCACTATCCATGCAAAAATAGCTGTAATTAGTGGAATGATGAAAAGCAGCTTGTTTGATATTGTCCTTTTGAATTTCAAATGCTCTGATTTTAAGTAATTCATACTTTAGCCCTCCCTGTGATTGCTTTTCACAACGTCCATAAAAAGCTGTTCCAAATTTTCATTTGCATTAAGTTTCCCCTCATAGCCTAAGATACCACCCGCAATAATGCCGATATGGTCTGCTGTCTGCTGCACCTCGGAAAGAATATGACTGGATAAAATAACGGTAATTCCTTTTTCCGGAAATGAACGGATAAGCTCCCTAAGTTCTTCAATCCCTACCGGATCAAGACCGTTTGTAGGCTCGTCGAGAATAAGCAGCTTCGGACTGTTTAATAATGCAATCGCAATTCCAAGCCGCTGCTTCATTCCAAGTGAAAACTGTCCGGCTCTTTTCCTGCCTGTTTCTGTCAACCGGACAATTTGAAGCACTTCCTCAATCCTTTTGTCTGTCAGCCCTAAAAGGGTTGACCTAGCTTTCAGATTTTCATAGGCGGTTAAATTCTCATAAAGCGGCGGCATTTCAATCAATGCTCCAATATGGTTTAAGTCGCTCCGCTTCCATGCGTGGCCGTCAAACTCGATACTCCCAGATGTGGGCTTCAAAATACCTGTTATCATTTTGAGTGTTGTGGATTTTCCGGCTCCGTTTGGTCCTAACAATCCATAGACGGAATTTTTTTCAATGTTCAGCGATATGTTATTTACGACTGTCTGCCCGCTGAATGATTTGCAGAGATTTGTTGTTTTCAAAATCATATCCATATAATATCAAGTCCTTTCTTTTGATTTCATGGATAGCATACCGGGTAATTTTGAAGATTCCATAAAGATTTCTTCTTTATTTTTTTATCAGATTACATGAAAACATCCCAAAGCAGCAATTCTACATTGCTACTCTGGGATGTTCTTTTACCCCACAAACCGATATCCGCTCCCAACCACCGTTTCTACCCATCTTCAATCTTTCGTTTAAGGGAATATACCACATTCGCCACCGCTGCCCCGTAATGCTCTGAAGTTTTGTTTCCAACTGGCTTATATGCAAAAATCCCCCTGGACAGTTCTTTTCACTGCTCCGAGGGATTAACTTATTCCACAAACTTATATCCTCGCCCAATAACCGTCTGGATCAAATCCGGGTTCTTCAGTTTCCTTCTAATCTGGCAAATCACGTTATAGACCACACGCTCACAACCAATCGCATCTTCTTGCCACACAGCCTTATAAATCTGTTCCGGAGAAAGCACCCAACCAGGATATTGTACAAGTAAATGTAGGACATCAAATTCCTTGGGATACAAACTAATTTTCTGTCCGGCCAATGTGACCGTACAGCACTGTGGATCAATGGTAAGATTACCTCGCTGGATGACAGGTTGACGTTTTATATTCATTTGCATTAACATCTCCGCCCTCCTTTAACTCTTGAGTTACCTATTTTACAGCCACTCGCCATTTTTTCTCTAACGCATACGCCTGGTATGCCATTAGGCCCATATATCCCGTAACCGCTAACAACCATATGGATCTCACGATAAATGCAAAGTCATTCTCAAACTGTAACATCTTGAAATACATAATGGCACTTCTTATCAACCCAAATGCAGCAACACAATACACCGGTTGATTATTTCCCAATGAGAGATCGCCTACTTCCTTGTGCTGCACATAAAAATACCTCTAAACTTCAAAACGAAATCCAGAGTGAAATGAGAGCATGGGAACGCAGCCCACCGAACCTCATTTTGTCTGCGGACTTGTCCTTCCCATTATGTATAAAAGAACAGGGGCGACAATCGGTAATTTTACATAACCTACAACTTTATTCAAAGATAATGTCATAGACTTTATCAGCCTCATCTATATAGTCTTTTGTTACAGATATAGTGTCAGTCGAACGTATTTTGTAGGGAATTTCATTTATATCCAACATTTTTTCAAACTCACTTTTGTCCATAGCGTCAGAAAATGAGTAATTTTTGCTTTCGTACTTTTCTTTATTAGAAACTACCATTATCCCGCCTATACAACATATTATCAGAAAAAGAAGTGATACAACTTTCATTGTCATTATCATTCCATACCGCCCATTTTTTAACATAGTCTTCTTTCCCCTCACTTTTTCTTATCCTTGCAACTGTTTTAAACAACCAGATTGGATAGCATGAATATTTCTTGCTATCTTTTCTTCTGGCCAATCCCACCATCTTATTTTAAGTAGTTCATCTAAAGTTTCATTGTCAAAGCGTTTTCTTATTGGTTTCGCTGGCACACCACCTACGATTGTATATGGTGGCACATCTTTTGTAACAACAGCACGAGTTCCGATAATCGCACCGTCACCAACGGTAACACCAGCCATGATTACTGCCTCATATCCAATCCAAACATCATTGCCGATTATAATATCTCCTTTATTGTCCCATGCAGCAGCAACATCCTTGATATTCAAACCCCATTCTTCAAAAAATATCGGAAACGGATATGTGGAAACCGAAGATAAGGTATGATTTGCACTGTTAAAAATAAACTTCGCACCACAAGCAATCGAACAAAATTTACCGATTATCAATTTGTCATGATTAATCGGGTACTGATACAGCACACTATTTCTTTCAAACCGCATCGGATCATTAACAAAATCATTATACATGGTGAATTCGCCAACTGATATATTAGGATTTGAAATAACCGGTTTTAAATACACTGTTTCTTTATCCCCTGAACGAGGATATATTTTTTCCGAGTTAGCCATTTGATTTACCTCATACTTTCTGTTGTTTGCTCATATTTTACCTGGCTTTTTTTATCATAGCAATCCACAGAATGTTTCGGTAATGTTTTGGGTAAAAAAAGAGACTGCATGTAGCAGCCCCTTCTATTAATTATTTCTGATAAATGACCTTCCGAATACTGGAAATGGAAAGACAATACTTTTCAGCAAGATATTCGATAGAAAAACCACTGTTATACGCTTTGACTATCTCAATGTTTCTTTGCCGTAATTCCTCTTTATATCCAGATACTTCTCCCCAGCGTCGATGCTGATTTTCACTCGCAGGTATATAAATATAGCCTCCTTGTATGTAACCCTGCAGTTCCTTAACCAGCAAGTCCGGAAGAATATCTTTCGCATTCATATATTTCATGCAGGCTTCCTCCTTGATTATAAATAGTCAAGTTGCAAAACCAGCATATTCATTAAGCGACCTTAATTACTCCATGCAAATGTCGCTGTCTACTGGTTTTGCATGGAGCCACTCTTCATTTTGACCTTTTTTATTGGCACGCATAAGCTCACCTCTTTCATTCTGTAAAATCAATGCCATTATAGCATTTTGTTAGTACAAATTCAACGATATTTTCAATTTGGGAACGTCCCAAAGCAGCATTTATAATAGCCCCTCCGGGACGTTCTTTTACCCCACAAACCGATACCCGCTCCCAACCACCGTTTCTATGTACCCATTACCGATCTTCCGTCTAAGGGAATACACCACATTCGCCACCGCCGCCCCACAATGCTCCGGGTTTTCTTTCCAGACTGCTTCGTAGATTTGCTCTTTCGAGAGAACCCAGGATGGATGTTGGGCTAGGTAGAGTAAGGTAAAGAACTCATGGTTGGTGAGAGGAACGGGAATGCCATTGTGGTAGACAGTCTGTTCTTTGGTGCGGATTTCCAGGTTGGGGAAGGTGAGGACAGGCTGTGGCGACTCATAGGGGATTACTGATACAGTATCATCGGTCAGAGCCGCCATCACTTTGTTAAAGATATGTTCTTCCGTATCAGATACAGTCAGCACTATGACTTTCCCATATAGATCACCGCCTCATTACATTAGAGCTTAAAACACTATGCTCCGATTACTTTGTCAAAAAGTGTTCCTTTTGCTGACACGAAGGCAATCCAATAAACAATTGCCATAAGCGCAAGAACCTCTACTGGAGAATACGACAACGTAATTTCCAGCAACTTGAATTGTACACTAAGCTGTGCAAGAGCAAATGCAATAATAACAGCAAATGCAAGTACAAAGGAAATTGCAAATGTTTTGCGCGCCTTTGATGGATTTTTCTTCAAAAGCAAATAAGAAGAAACTATCGCGCCAAGAATTATGATACTCTCGATAACCGTTCCGACCATATTATCACCTCCTTCTCGACACCGCTATTATAATTTATTTCTTTTATAATGTAAACTATTTCATACTTTTTGAAATAAAAATTTCTTCCACAAACATCCTATGGTCGTATGATCGTGGGAGGGATGGATTCACATTCGGAATAAGTGAGGTTATTCAATTTTTCTTAAAATCAACATAGCAACGATTTCGACTATTATCACGGTATCATAAAGCCACTGAATTGCGTTTCCTACAAAAAGATAGTGTACTTCATGGGTATCTACCACATATCCCAAAATTTTTGCGAAAAGATTCACCACTAATATAAGGTAAATAAAAGAAATGATGCTGGCTTTACCTATAATTTTCCATCCCCGCTCATCTCGATTTTTCTTTCGGGCAAACATAATAAGCAATATAAGGGTAAGTGGTATCCCTGCCCAGGCGCCCACAATGAAAAGCATTTTATTATTGAACAAGTTCCAGATAAACTCATAAAATGTCTGCATAGCTATTCCTCCTTGAAATCAAATAAATCTTCGATTGTAACATCAAATACCTTTGCGATACTGTATGACAACAACATAGACGGATTATAGCGGTTTCGTTCAAGCTGCATAATGGTTTGCCGTGATACACCCACCAAATCGGCAAGCTCCTGCTGTGTCATACGCTTAGTTGCTCGATATATATGGATCTTGCTATCAAATGTGTATTTACTCTTTCCCACCTGCTCACCGCCTTCCCAAAATTTCTGACTTTCAGTATAACATATTTCTTACATATAGTAAAATATAAATTAAAAAAGAACAGGAAGCATTGCCCCCAAAAGGCTACTACTTCCTGTCTATTATACTACCCCACAAACCGATACCCGCTCCCAACCACAGTTTCGATGTAGCCATCTCCGATCTTCCTTCTAAGGGAATACACCACATTCGCCACCGCAGCTCCGCAATGTTCCGGGTCCGCTTTCCAGACCGCTTCGTAGATTTGCTCTTTGCTAAGAACCCAAGACGGATGTTGGGCTAGGTAGAGTAAGGTAAAGAACTCATGGTGGGTGAGAGGGACAGGGTGGTTATCGTGGTAGACAATCTGTTCTTTGATGCGGATTTCCAGGTTGGGGAATGTGAGGATGTCGGAACTATGGGTGGTTTCCTGGGATTTCGCACCCGGCAGTGAAACCAGGACAGTTTCTGAAACGCTCCCGGAGGGAGCAATCTTCCTCATCACAATTTCTATCGTTCCAACCAATATCACCACCCACCATTTTAGTACTCAATAGCCAAGGTCTCCTATCTGCCATCAATATCCTCTCGTTATTTTTTTCTTGAATATCCAACAACACTCAAAAGGAACGAAAGAAAGAACAATATCAGACATATAACACAAAGCCCTAAAATGTAAGATGCCATCGAATCCGGTAAGGCAGTTAATCCTGGACCGTCTTCAAAAAACTTGATAAAATAAATCATCGGAAATATACAAATCAGTCCCATTGTCTGAGCTGATCGAAACCCAAACCAGTAAGTCAATGGCATACAAATTGCCGCCCAAATAAGTGGAACAAGTATAGAAGCTAAAATAGATAGCTCCCAAAGCATTATATTCCACTCGCTGTATATAACGCTGGAAAGTAAATTTAAGATTACACTCCCCATGATGCACGGTAACAGAATCAAAACTATTGAAGTATATTTACTCGCCACAACACCATAGTTACTTATAGGCATAGACATTTGATATTTTTTCCAATTTGCCTTTTCATCACTTGCAAAACTCAAAACACTTTGAATACCAACTGTCATCGCCAACATGACTGATGCCATAAACCCGGCATAACTTCCTGCCTCAACTATCAGAAAAATAATTACTACTCCCACAATTACCAGCAGTCTCTTTTCAATGCTTTTGAAGAAAAGACACACATCCTTATAAATCAATCCTTGCATGAGACACCTCCTTTGATATAAAAAAGCATAATATCTTCCAATGTTGCGTTATCAACAACAACATCTTTGTATTTTTTTCTAAAAGAATCTTTATCTGGAATCAAGCATTCCATGCACACGTTCGTCTTTCTGTATATTAGATAATCATCTGAAGAAACAGATGTGAAACGCTCCTGTCTGCATTTCGCTATACCAAAGTTATAAATCAGATTATCCTTTTGCTCCTCAAATATAATTTTACCCCGATGAATAAGAATGACATAATCCGCAATCTTCTCAATATCGGAAATTATGTGTGATGAAAAGAACAAGGAATGTTCTTCATCTTGAATAAATTCTAAAAACAAATCCAACACTTCATCCCTTACAACCGGATCAAGGCCAGTTGTCGCTTCGTCCAGAATTAGCAATTTAGGTTTATGGGCCATCGCACATATAATCGAAAGTTTCATTTTCATTCCTTTTGAAAATGAACCAATGGGCTTGTTTGCCGGAAGATTAAATTGTTTCAAGTAGCGCTGATACAATCCCTTATCCCATGTAGAATACACACCAGAGAGGATTTTTCCTATATCCGCAGCATTAAATACTTCATGGAAATTACACTCGTCAAAGACCACTCCGATTTCATTTTTAAATGATAATGTCATATTATCTTTACCAAGCACCTCAATTGTACCAGCATCCTTTTTCAACTCATTTAAGATGAGATTGATTGTGGTGCTTTTCCCAGCTCCGTTTTCGCCTATAAAGCCAACAATTCTTCCTTTAGGGACTTCAAATGAAACATTATCCAGCAAAAAGTCTCCAAGACTTTTGCTTAATCCACGAACAACAATACTGTTATCTTCCATTTTTCTACCTCACATTAATCTTCATAAAATAGTTTTAAGATGTTAGCCAATTGTTCATAAGGAATCCCATGAGTTCGACCAATCTCCGCAGCCTTCTGCAATAATTCCTCCGCTATCCGCAGTTGTTCTTCCTGTATGAATTCACGGTTTTGTGATGCAACGAAACTTCCCTTGCCAGATACGGTTTCAATAAAACCGTCACGAGTTAAATCCTCATAGGCTCGTTGAACAGTTATAACGCTAATATGCAAATCTTTTGCTAATGAACGCATGGACGGTAGTGCTTCTCCCGATGACAAGGTGCCATCCATAATCAGACTCTTTATTTGCAGACATATCTGTTCGTATATGGGTTTGTCGCTGCTATTACTTATGATAATCTCCATACAACACCCCTCAATCGTACTTTTTGTACTTAACGTACTTATTTGTTAAGTACAGTATAGACGTACTTTTACCTTTTGTCAATAGAAACCTATCTGATACATAAATGCTAACTTCCCATCATTTTCCTACTCAAACGCTTAAAACCCTGATAAATACTGAGTTGTTCGCAATTTTGTTGGTGGATAAATGAGTAGGTATGTTATTCAGCAAAAAACTTAAAAACCTTTTGTTTTAGCTAATAACAGGGTTTGAGTAGGATTATTTATGGAAGTTAGCAATAAAACCTCTTTTGCGAAAAGGTAAAACCACATTTTTCGTTTTGCAGGTAAAGTTCAAGACACCCTCTTAGTCACGCGAAAAGGTGGGGCTTCTTTTCAGAAGTTTACCCCACCCTTTTATTCCTCCTTCTCTGTTTCCCCTTCCGCTGTCCTCTCCGCTTCCTCCATCGAAAAGTTCGGTATCTCCTCCAACAGTTTCAATGCTATCTCCTGCTTCAAATCCTCATCCACATAGGTTCTCACGCTGCCGTCAGGCTGCTTTTCTTTCACTGTGGAAAGTTTCTCAATATAAGAATCGTAGTGTGCAATGACTTTTTCCGTTGCCCACTTTTCCCCGGCAACAGCCGCTTTGATAATTTCATAAGTCAATGTATCCTGCTGATCGCCCATAGCTCCATACCTCCAAGCTGATGCTAACAGCATACCATATCTGTGAGAAAAAAGCACCCGCCAGTCCTCACACTAGCAGATGCTCTCATCCCGCTTAATACACCTCATCAAAATATCCAATAAACACCGACATCCGAAGCAACCCATCTTTCATCGAAAACGTCACGTTCTCCGCCCGCTCTGCGATCTCTTTTAGCAGCGCCAGCGCCTCCCGGTCACAAAACTCAAAATGCTCCAGGTACAGATCAATGGTAGCCTGCCATTTCTGGTAATCTACCTCGCCCCGGATTTTTCCGCCAAACTGCCTGACGTAAGCGTCACACTCACCAAGCAGGTATTCATAATCCGCTTTTTCTTTGGGCACCACACGCTTTGGGATTTTGTCCATTTCTTCTTTATACGCCTGAAAGAATCCAACATCCATCAAGGTGTCCAGAAAATCCTTTCCCTTTGCCTTATCGCTTCTCTCCCGGAATTCTTCTCCATAGTCCTTTTCGTATACTTCATTTTCCATGTTTCGCACCCTTTCCTGTAGAACAATTTACCACTACGGGTAGGATGTTACCATAGATTTCTTATTATTCGTTGTCATGAAAGATAACTTTATTGGTCTATATTGATAAGTTTCTTAAACAAACCTTGTGGTAATCGTTTTATTTTATATTCTCATCAAAAAAGAAAAGCAACAAACATTTTGTCTGTTGCTCCCCTATCAACTGGAATTTTCTTAACCTATAAAAACATTATAAATCACAACAACATAGACAAATACTGCGGTTAAACAGGTAAGAATAAAGCCTCTTTTTTCTCTGCTGTTTTTATATTCTACACTTCTTAACAGTAAAAGAGTGGCAAGGGATGTAAGCATAATAGGATTTGCTATATCAAGCGGAAGAATTTTTACTAATTCTAATATAGCGAAAAGTATTATCATAATAGATAATAAAATTTTTACGATTTTCATAATTACCTCTCAATAACTTCCAATTTATTTTATGCTTCTCTTTCAAAAATAATTTGATAACATACAGGACTATTAACCCCTGATTTCTCGTTGATTGGCGTAACAATTTGTTTCAATCGCCAGCCTTGTTCTGCTTCTGAAATTATTACTTTTTTACATTCTTCAAACGTAATGCCTGCTAACCCTGCTTGTTTCTTTACTTCAACAAATTTGTATTCATACTTTTTCATACTCATGCACCTCACAACTTCATGTTTGTCTCGTTATTTTCAGTATCCAGTATAACATACAAGTTTGGAATTTTCCATTCCTCTTCCAAATGCACCCTATCGTTTTTTGAGTATGGGTAATCGTTAAATTTGAACCCTCTGACTGCCAAGGGTGCATTGTATCAATTTATGGTACGCAAGCCAGTGAGACGGCACGCCAATAAATATCTATACACAATTTAAAATCATGAAATTATTTATCTTAACAGGTCTACAAGATATTTAAATAAAACATAAACGGCACGTAATACATACCATATAACCACTACTTCACCAATCAAACAACCTAATATTATATTTATTACCAAAACTCCGGCGGTTCCACCTATATCAAAATCCCTAGGTAATAACCATACACACAGACTATGTATTCCGTATGGCCTTCCAATAACCATCCATATTTTCCACCATTCATTCTGTCCTAAAGACGTACAAAAATTATATGCGATCCAAATCCAGATTGCCAAAAACGACATCGGTAATATTGTTTTCTTCATGACTTCTCTACTCATCATTCTTATCCCTCCCTTAACTTTCCTTTCTGAGTATTTATTTTTATCTTCTGCTGATACAGCTTTCTTCGTTATACCCTATCTTTCTATATTTTTTAATCAGTCAATCACTGACGGGATCTCCTTTCCAAATCCATAAAATCATGTTCATTTTCGGTCAAAAAAATAGAACTAACATGATAGAACCCTTGATTTTATTGGGTTTCTCCTTGTTAGTCCTATTATCTCACAGTCATCAGCGAGTAAGAGAGCTGGTCGGTAAATCAAAGACCTTGCTATGGCTGCACGCTGCTGTTGTCCGCCGGATAACTGGTTGGGAAGAAAGTCCAGCTTATCAGCAATGCCTAACGTGTTTACGACCTGTTCAAAATACTCCTGGTTCGGTTTCCTTTTGTCCAGAGAAAGCGGCATGAGGATATTTTTCCGAATGGTAAGCGTAGGGATCAGATTATAAAACTGATAGACCAGCCCCACTTTTCTTCTCCGGAAAATAGCCGACTGTGTCCGGTTCATGGTAGAAATATCTGTTCCTTCCACTACAATTTTTCCTTCTGTCGGCTGATCCACGCTTCCAAGAATATGTAAAAGCGTAGACTTTCCTGAACCGGATGCGCCTACAATGGCAACAAACTCTCCTTTGTCCACAGACAAATCGATCCGATCTAAAGCCGTAACACAGTTTTCGCCCGAACCATATACTTTTCTGATTCCTTCACATTTTAGTATCTCCATGACATCCTCTCCTTTTTGTTATAGGCTGATATTCATTGCCACTCGAAAAAATGCTTCGCATTTTCCCTCGTTGACTTGCGAATCATGCTTCTGCAAGCAGAGCATCCTTCTTACAAGTCACATTATAACAAAGGAAAGTGACATCTCAGTGACTGTACACCCTTATTTCAAAACACGCTCCGCCTTCTGGCAGATTCCGGGCAGTAATATTGCCGTTCTGCAGCTCAAAAATAGAATGCGCTAGGGACAATCCAATCCCTATTCCATTTCCGGCAGTACCTTTTCCTCGATAAAACCGCTCAAAAAGGTGTGGTATATCTTCTGCCTGAAAGCCCTCTCCATCATCCCATATCAGGATTTCCGCATAAAGCGGATTGCTGGAATAATCACAATGTATCGTTCCTCCATGCTTAGAGTGCTCCATGCAATTTTTCATCAAATTCATAAGGGCTTCCATTATCCACTCCATGTCTCCATAGATTTCAATACCCCCATGATCTGGAATATCCACAGAGACATTCTCTTTCAACAGTAAATCATTCAAATTCTCCGCTGCAAGGTTTAACGCTGTGTAAATATCCACCTGTGAAAATTCTAAATGCAAAGTACCGGCATCAATCTTAGAAAGCGTCAACAATGATTCTTCTAATCTGTTTAACCGATTCAACTGTCTCTCAATCTGTTCTCCATAAGTATTGGGTGTTGTATTCTTCATAAGCTGCAAAGAAAGAAAGGCGGAAGTAATCGGTGTCTTTAATTGGTGGGCTATATTTGCCAGATTATTTGCAAAATTCACTTTTGCCTGCACCGCTGCCTCCCTTGTCTGATACAGAGATGTAACTGTCTTATATATTTCATCCTGGAGATGAGAAAATTCATCTTCTTTCACCTGTATGACTGTTCCGGCAGCACCAACATTGACCTGCTCCAGATAACTCGTCAGTTCCGCTATTCTCATTCGATTACGCTTATTCATACGCCATACAGTAAGTAGAAATCCACAGATCACCAAAAGTATTAAAACTACAGAAGGAATGAAAAAGTTCCACAGAACACCTTCGCAGAATTCATTATTTCGATATCCATACTGCTTCAGAAACTGATTTCCTTTCACTTCCTGCTCTGCCAGCGTATGATATTGTTTCAATGCAGAAAGTGTCTGCTCCTCTCCTTCCGGATGATTTTCTATGATGATTTCACAAAATTTGGACACATGTTCAAAGGCAGCCTGCCGGTATTCATACTGCCAAAAAACTGTTATGCCAATAATACTGACAACACACACCAGCACCGGCACCCAAACTGTTAGTCTCTGTTTCCTTATCTCTGTCATATGCTTTCCTCCAGTCGATAACCAAAACTGCGTATGGTTTTCAGGCAGGTCGGATTGTGTAATTTCTCCCGCAAGCGTTTCATTGTCACGGTCAATGTATTGTCATTCACATAATTTCCATTGCTGTCCCATACCTGTTCCAATAGCTGTCTTCTGGTTACCGTTTTTCCTTTGTTTTCCATCAGCAGAAGGAGCAGCTGATATTCCGGCTGACTCAACAGAATTTCTTCCTGTTCCCAAAAAACAGACATTTTATCTGTGTCCAGCAAAAGATTATCGCAGAAAAGCCGGGTTTCCTTTGTTTGTCCACTCCGGCGCAACAATGCCAGGATACGGGAATACAACACCTCCAACTCAAACGGTTTTACCACATAATCATCTGCTCCATCCTGAAATCCCTGAACAATATCTGCCGTTTCTCCCCGAACCGTTAAATAAAGAATTGGAAGCTGATTTCCCCATAAGCGGCGAATCCATTTACACATTTCATCCCCATTTCCATCTGGCATATTCCGATCCACCAAAAGGAGGTCTGGACGCTTTATCAGTAATGCTTGTTTCGCATCAGCGATACTATAATATAAAGATACTTCCATCTGCCGGATTTCCAGATATGTTTTTACATTCTCTGCGATATCCCAATCATCCTCAACATAATATATTGTAACCATTGATTTCCTCCTTGATGGCTTTTCTTCCATTCGACTTGATTTATCTCAAGCAATAGCTCTGGTCTTTTTTATTTTACCTCTAAAAGCTGGTTATCTCAACTCTCTAATCATTAACACAACACTAGAGCCGATAGCCACATCTGTTTCCAAATGCCTGCTATCGGCTCAGAATTACACAATCTGAAACTTATACCCGATCCCAACCGCCGTTTCTATGTACCTATCTCCGATCTTCTGCCTGATTTGGCTTATTACATTCATCACCGCCACCCCTCAATGCTCTGGGTTTTAATTTCCAAGTAACTTTGTGTATATCTACTTCTTCTCTAACCAGCCTCCAACTCAGTTTTCCCTCCTGCTATCCTCTCCGCTTCCTTCAATGGGAAGTCTAGTATCTTCTCCAACAACTTCAATATGATCTCCTGTTTCATGTCCTCGTCCACATAGGTTCTCACGCTGCCGTCCGGCTGTCTTTCTTTTACCGTGGCGAGTTCTTCAATATAAGAATCGTAGTGTGCAATAACTTTTTCTGTTGCCCATTTCTCTCCGGCAACCGCCGCTTTGATGATTTCATAAGTCAATGGATTCTGCTGTTCTTCCATACTCGTACCTCCGATAAATAATTCTGCTAACAGCATACCATATCTGTGAGAAAAAAGCACCCGCCAGTCTCACTAGCAGATGCCCTTATCTTTCGTTTTCTATCCCACAAATTTATACCCGCTGTTAATTACAGTTTCTATATACCTATCCCCGATCTTCTTCCGAATCTGGCTGATCACATTTGTCACTGCTGATCCACACTCATCTCCAGGCGATTTCCATACTGCCTCATAGATTTGTTCTTTCGAGAATACCCATCCGGGATGCTGTGCCAGATAGAGTAACGTAAAAAACTCATGGTGGGGCATTGGCACTAATTCTCCATCCTGGTAGACGGTCTGCTCATAGACACGAACTTCTATGCCGGCAAAAGACAAAACTTCAGCAGAATGATTTTTATTTAAATTCGGCAGTAAGTTCATAACCCGGCACTGTGTCCTTGAAGATATAAAATCCACTATTTCATTTAGTATCCCATCTTCCTTCCCAGACTCAATAATTAAGATATCCACCATAGTTTTCACCGCCATTTCATTTCCTTACTCGAGGTCAGTTATACCTGTTTTTCTGGCGTTCCGATATAAGCAAATAGGTCAAAAACCAAAATATGCAATGAACAACAAGAACAAAAATATCTTTGAACGCTATTGTGGTACTGCCATTTGCCAAATTCATAATGCCCTCAAAGGTTGCACTTGACGGTATCAGATACGAAAGTATAAAAATGATACTGTTATCTGGAACCGTCAGATAAAAGAAGATAGGCGGAGCAAGAAACAAAATCATTACGATCTTGATGTAAACAATTCCCACCATTAGTCCATTTGAAAAGTAACCGATGAACAATCCTATCAAAGCCGAAATATAAGCAGAGAACAGGACAATCAGTAAAAACGGTAATATCTGTACTGCCTCTATCCGCAAACAGATAAATGCAGTTACAATAGTTGAAACACTACCTCCAATAAAGCCTAAAAGCATTTTCTGAACCACATAGGATTTTGTTGTCGTAGGAAGTACCTGATTGATAAATTCTATACCGTCCTCTTTCTCACTGATGATATTCATTGCATTAAAGGTACAGCCCATAAACATAGCCGTAACCAAAGCGAGCACGATTAAAAGAGATTTCAACCCCTCATTATTATCTGTTTTCACCGGGATGATCGTCTTGTCAAGCGACAACTGTTCTATTCGATTTTCATAAATCTGTGGGAGCGTATCTGCAATCCTTCTGTTTACCTCTAATTCGTCCCCCGAAAGAAAGGTCTGTATCGCGTTACCAGTTTGCAGAACGCCTATCATTTGGGTGGACGGATTGTTTACGGCTTCTCGAAGTTCATCGAGCGTTTCATATTGCGTAACAGTTCCGTTTGATTGCAGCCATTCGACCGTATCAGCAGAGATATTGTTTTCCAAAACGCCAAATGCGGTTTCGCCCATTGACTGAAAACTCACACCTGAAAGCAGATTGATAGCGATACCGACAATGACCGGGAGCAGAAAGGTCAAAATGCACATTTTATCGCGGCGAATACTTTTAAGTTGATATTTTAATCCTTTCATTCCCTATCCCTCCTTTGCCATTTCGCAGTTCAATGTCTGATAGACAAGTAGGAACAAAAGAATAATTGCTCCAAAACAAATCAAGTAATAAGGCGCTTCCACCATTGGTGTAGAAAAATAAGCCGCTTTCATCGCCTCAAATAAATGGTACATTGGGTGGTAAACAATCCAGTCCCATGCAATGCCGGTCTGTCCTGCCAGAAATACGGGCGTTGTCACAAAAACCGCAAGCACAAGATAAAACAAGGAAAACTGTTTGAAATCTGGTAGCCGGATCGCGCAAAAGAAACCGACCAACGTCATAATCAGTGATAAAATACCTGCCTGCAAGAGAACTTCCGGCAGTACATCAATGGCATACGGAACCCCCAGATTGATCACTGTCAGCAAGGACGTGAACATCAAATCTGAAACCAACAGCAGGAGCAGTTTGGATAAAATGAACATAGAACGGCGGACAGGGAGTATCCCGTGTACCCGTATCACACCCATCTGCTTCTCCTTAAAGAGCATGGAGGCCAGCCCCAAAAATCCAACTGCTGATAATTCAAAAAACAGAAATTCAGCGGTAATTTCCCGGCGGTTTTTCATTTCCTTGTTGTTGGTGCCGATTACACCTGCCTGCCCATCCACATTTCCATTTATGACAGCTTCACCCCAAACCATGCGGTAGTGATCGGTGGTTTCCAAACCGCTAGAAAGCATATACAATTCCGGCTTATCAGCAGAAAAATCAAAACCAACAGAATATTGGTCAGCACAGGCCGTTTCCACGGCCTCCCGACTGTCTATCTTTGTAATATACTCCGAAGTGACAGACAGCTTATCCTGTGGGTCATAAAGATAAACAGGGTACATCTCCTGATCTAAATTCACATACACAAAATTGATATAGCAGGAATATAAGACAAGTGAGATAAGAGCCAACAGAAAAAATTTACTGGACAACATCAACTTGAAGTCTTTTTTCAGTAAATGGGAAAATCCTCTCCACATTAAGTCAGCCCCCTCCCTGTATATTGAATAAACATATCCTCCAAAGTCGGTTCCTGTGAGTGAACGCTGATTAATTCGTCATATACAAAAGGAATACCGGCTTTCAGCTCCGGGGCTTCCATCGTCTGTTCCTCCCGCTTGCCCTGATACAGATAGTCAATGACAATGCTGTGATTGCTGTTTTGCTCTTTCAGATTCCTTGGCGTATCCAGCGCCACAATATTTCCATTGGAGATAAACGCTACTCTGTCACAGAGCAGATCAGCGTCCAGCATATTGTGCGTTGTCAAAAATACTGTCGTGCCTTTCTGTCGTTCTTTCTCTATAATCTTACGAAAGAGGACAGCTCCGGCAGGATCAAGGCCGCTGGTCGGCTCGTCTAAAAACAGGAGCTTCGGGTTGCTGATTAAGGCCCGCGCCATGCTGACACGCTGGCGCATCCCCTTTGAGTAGGAGGAAACCGGCTTTTTCAAAAAGTCCCTCTTAAATTCCAGCTCGTCAAGCAGTTCTTCCGCATCCCGCAGTTGCTCCTTGGGATAGAACGAGGCAAAATAATGGAGATTGTCAAGGGCGCTTAAATTGGCATACAGATAGGGAAACTCAAACAGGACGCCGATTTTTTGAAAAAATTCCTGTGTATGTGCGTTTTTGATGTCCTGCCCGAATAAAGATACCGTACCCCCATGTCCTTTCAAAATGCCCGTTAGTATCTTTTGGGTTGTTGACTTGCCGGAACCATTCGGCCCTAAAAACCCAAAGATTTCGCCATCTCCCACGGAGAAATTCAGGCCATGCAATGCCTGTTTGTCTTTCCCATAGGAAAATGTCAAGTCCTTTACGTCAATCATTTTCATCCCCCCATTTTCCGCGCTGCTCCTTTTTCTTTTCCCGCTGGCGTTCATTCCACCACTTCATAAACTTTACCTTGACCGGGATAGAGATTGCCAGCACCCCCAGAATTACAAGCCACCAGTACCATTCCAAACCTAAAAACATCATCGTTACCTCCTTATTTTGAGGGGTGTTCCCTCTTTGTGGGATAAAGATAAGAAAATGCTTTGAAATCGGTGTGAGGTCGGTGTGAAGTTGGTGTGAAATCTTTTGAGCGAAAAAAGAAAAGGCTTCCGTTTCCTTTTGGAGAACAGAAGCCTATCTGCAAATATCAGGTTGTCATTTTATCGTGGGAATAGAGAAGTAAAACGCCACGCCTCCGGGCTGGTTTGCAGCGCCATAGGTTAAATGCTGCATAGATAGAATCTGTGCAACAATGGCAAGTCCCAGCCCCGAACCGCTGTATTTGGAATTTCTGTCACGGTAGAATTTTGTCCAGATTTTTGAAAGGTTTTCCTGCGGGATGGGCGGCCCTTGGTTAAAAATAGTGAAATCCAACATACAAGCGCTTTCTTTTAAGGTCAACTTCAAAACACCGCCCGGCTGGACATTCCTTTTCGCATTGACAATCAGGTTATCTAAAACCTGTTCCATACGGCTTTTATCGGTATTGACATAGACGGGATACTCTGGAAGCTCGTACTGCAAAACAAAATCCGCATCCGGGGTATCAATTAGAAGCCGCCCGGCAACCGTTTCCAGAAATTCAACAAAGTCAAAGCGTTCCGGATGAAGCTGTGTAGCTCCGTTTTCCAGCGCAGACAAATCAAGTAACGTAGTAATTAAGCTGCTCATGCGCTCCGTTTCGGCTATGATGACCTCGGAATATTTTTGCCTTTTTGCTTCATCTGTTTCATCTTGTAAGCCCTCGGCATACGCCCGGATAACGCCTAATGGGGTTTTCATTTCGTGGGAAAGGCTGTCTACCAGTTCCTTTCTTTCCATCAGAAGAAGCCTTTCCTGTTCCACGTCCTTTTCAAGCTGGGCGTTTGCAGTTTGAAGCTCTGAAAGCGCCTGCTGCAAATTTTGAGACATTTTATTAAGGTTTTTAGATAACTCACCAAATTCGTCATTCGTATTGATTTTACAGGGAGACGAAAAATCAAGATGTGCCATTTGGCGGGCAGCCCGGCTCAACTCGGAAACAGGATTTGAGATAAAGCGCCCCATTAAATAGTCAACAACCAAAACCAGCGCCGTGACAAAGCAAAGCCAAATCCAAAATGAAATATCCGGGTCGATGGGCAGTCGGGTTGATACAACATAAGAAATAATCAAAATAATTCCCGCTGTCTTGGAAACCATTATGATTTTTTTGCGGACAGTCTTCAAGGTAAAGTTATCTTTTATACTCATACTGCCACCTCAAACTTATAGCCGGAACGGATAAGCGTCACAATATGTTTGCTTTCGTCCCCCAATTTCTGCCGCAGCGTTTTGATATGTGTGTCTACCGTTCGGGTCGTTCCCTCAAAATCATATCCCCATATCCGGTTCAGCAGCTGCTCCCGGCTAAAAATCTGTCCGGGGTTTGACATGAAAAAATGAAGCAGCTCATATTCCTTATGGGTCAAAGTGATTTCCTGTCCATCCAGAAAGACCTTATGAGAAGCGGGGATTATGGAAATTTTACCGACGCTTATGGTTTCTGCCGGGGCAACAGAAGAACGGCGCAGCAAAGCATTCGCTTTTGCCAGCAGCACCCTGGGGCTGAATGGTTTTGTCATGTAATCATCTGCGCCCAATTCATACCCTTTTAGTTTATCGTCTTCGCTGCTTTTCGCAGTCAACATGATAATAGGCAGATTACTCATTTCCCTTGCCATTTTGCACACGGCAAAACCGTCCAGATGAGGCATCATAATATCCAGTATCATCAAATCCATAGGATTATTTTTCAGTATCAGCAGCGCATCCACTCCATCGTCTGCCATAAAACAGGTATGTCCACCGCGCTGCATATATTCAGCAATAATATCCTGCATATTTTTTTCATCTTCTACGATCAAAATGTTTGCCATAAAACGCACCTCCCATCATTCCAACTTGTAACGATGTCCTGTTAGCTTTATCCACCATTTCAATGTCATAGCTTTCACGCTCCTGCTTCCATGTTGATGTCCTGCTTACAGCATACCACACCCTTTGCAAACTATCCAGCCTTTATCCATTCTGAAGAAAATGAAGATATTTTACAAGCCTTTTGCATTTTGAAATGCTACAATGAAGAACAGCAAGGAGGGAACAAACATGAAGAAAGAAACAAGGACGGTGGTTTATGATGATGAGCTTCGGATTGAGGCGTACCGTTTTGAGGGAATCGTACAGCCATTTCCAAACCACTTCCATGAATACTATGTAATTGGATTTATCGAGGACGGAGAACGCTGCCTCTCCTGTCGCAATCAAGAATACACCATAGCAAAAGGTGATATCGTTCTTTTCAATCCCGGAGACAATCATGCCTGTGTGCAGAGTGATGATGGCACGTTGGATTACCGGGGATTTAATATCACCAAAGAAGTCATGCTGGACCTGGCAGAAGAAGTGACCGGGAGAAGAGAACTCCCCGGCTTTTCCAAAAATGTGATCTTCGATGAGGAAGTGACCTGCTACCTACACCCACTCCACGAACTGGTCATGAAAGGCTCCTGTGAGTTCGGTAAGGAAGAAAACCTGTTACTCCTCATATCCCTACTGATTCAGCGGTACGGGCAGCCCTTTGAAAGATGCATCCCGGAATGCCGGGAGGAAATTGAAAAAGCCTGTGATTTTATGGAGCAGCACTTTGCAGACCGGATTTATTTAGACCAGATCTGCCGCTATGCCGGTCTTAGCAAATCCACACTGCTCCGGGCCTTTACCAAGTCCAAAGGCGTCACGCCATACAGCTACTTGGAGAACATACGCATTGGCAAAGCAAAGAAACTTCTGGAGCAGGGGGTACCTCCGATAGAGGCGGCTATGCAGACAGGCTTTTCCGACCAGAGTCATTTCACGAACTATTTCAACCGATTTATCGGACTGGCACCGGGCCTTTACCGTGACATATTTTTAGAGAAGGAGGAAACGCCGGATGAGTAAAAAAACAACCGGGCATCTGGCGGCGCTGGTAACGATCCTGATATGGGGAACTACCTTCATCTCCACCAAGGTGCTGTTAGTGGATTTTGAACCGATAGAAATCCTGTTCTTCCGGTTTATCCTGGGATTTCTGGCACTGCTGATCGTCTATCCCCACCGGATGAGAGGCACTACCAAACGGCAGGAAGCTGTCTTTGCAGCGGCGGGACTGTGCGGCGTGTGCCTGTATTATCTGCTGGAGAACATTGCCCTGACTTATACAATGGCCTCCAATGTAGGTGTGATCATCTCCATAGCACCCTTTTTCACAGCGATGCTCACCCACCTGTTTACAAAGGAAGAAAAGCTGCGTACAAATTTTTTCATAGGATTTATAGTTGCAATGACCGGCATCTGCCTGATTAGCTTCAACGGAGCAAAGATGCAGTTAAATCCCATCGGTGACTTGCTGGCAGTAGCTGCGGCAGTCGTGTGGGCCTGTTACTCTGTACTCATCCGGAAAATCAGCGAATTCGGATATCATACCATCCAGACTACAAGGCGGGTATTTGCCTATGGCATTATATTTATGATACCTGCACTATTCCTGTTTGACTTCCGTATCGGAGCAGAACGGTTTGCAGATCCAGTCTACCTGGGGAATCTGATCTTCCTGGGACTGGGCGCATCCGCACTTTGTTTCGTCACCTGGGACATGGCTGTGAAGATTCTGGGTGCTGTCAAAACAAGCATTTACATTTACTTAGTTCCGGTTATTACGGTTGTCACATCCGCCTTCATCCTGAACGAAAAAGTAACCGTGATGTCCGGCATTGGTACGGTCCTGGCACTGATCGGACTGTTTCTTTCTGAATACAGAGGAAAGACACAAAAACAGGAGGCAATCTAAAATGGATTTACAGAACGAAAAATGCGTCATGGTCATTGACGAAAATCTGCCGCTTGGCATTATCGCAAATACAGCGGCTATCATGGGAATCACCCTGGGAAAAGAAATGCCGGAGGTGGTCGGTGCGAATGTCACAGACCAGAGCGGAAACGAGCATCTCGGAATCATCGAGTTTCCTGTACCAATCTTAAAAGGTTCGCCGGAAATCATCAAAGCAATCCGTGAAAAGCTCTATCAACCCGACTTTCAGGATTTGACCGTTGTGGACTTTTCCGATCTGGCACAGGGCTGTAAAACCTATGATGAATTTATTTCAAAAATGGAAAACGTGTCAGAAAGCACTCTGCAATACTTCGGTCTTGCTATCTGCGGTCCTAAGAAAAAAGTCAATAAACTCACAGGCAGCATGCCACTGCTGCGATAGAAAAAGCTGCTGATACATGAAACTTTTCTCATGTGCCAGCAGCATTTTTTAATACACTTCATCAAAATATCCAATGAACACCGACATCCGAAGCAACCCATCTTTCATCGAAAACGTCACATTCTCCGCCCGCTCTGCGATCTCCTTCAGCAATGTCAGTGCCTCCCGGTCACAGAACTCAAAATGTTCCAGGTACAGATCAATGGTAGCCTGCCATTTCTGGTAATCTACCTCGCCCCGTATTCTTCCACCGAACTGTCGGACGTAAGCGTCACACTCTCCAAGCAAGTATTCATAATCCGCTTTTTCTTTGGGAACCACACGCTTTGGGATTTTGTCCATTTCTTCTTTATACGCCTGGAAGAATCCAACATCCATCAATGTGTCTAAAAAATCCTTTCCTTCTGCCTTATTGCTTCGCTCCCGGAATTCCTCTCCATAATCTTTTTCATATACTTCATTTTCCATGCTTCGCACCCTTTCCTGTAGAATAATTTACCACTACGGGTAGGATGTTACCATAGATTTCTTATTATTCGTTGTCATGAAAGATAACTTTATGGGTCTATATTGATAAGTTTATCGGTCTTTTTTATGTATCTTAAATCCCGAATCCTTCTGCCCATGCTTTCAGTTCTTCCGCACTTACATTCGCAGAGAATCTCTTTCCTTCCTTTAATTCTGCTCCCGGACAGGAAACCGCCAGTTCCTTGTTTGTGTTCCCCATGCCACTGCTTCCAGAAGTTGCCAGCGGAATAATCGTCTTTCCAGTCAGATCGTATTGCTCCAAAAACGTGTTCACAATAGTCGGGGCAACGTACCACCAGATAGGGAAGGCTGTGAAAATCACTGAATACTGCTCCATGTTCTCCACTTTGTTTGCAACAGCAGGCCGGAATAACTTATCATTCATTTCCACACTGCTGCGGCTCTTTTTATCCATCCAATCCAGATCAGCATCCGTGTATGGAACCTCCGGCTGAATTTCATGTAAATCTGCTCCGATAGCCTCTGCAAGCCGCTTCGCCAGTTTCGCTGTTACGCCGCTGGCACTGAAATACGCTACTAATACCTTACTCATATTCAATACCTCACCTTTCAAGAAGATCATATTTTATCGCTGTGTTTTACCATAGAATACCATAAATCTGAGGCAAATGCACCCTATCGTTTTTTGAGTATGGGTAATCGTTAAAAATGCACCCTCTGACAGCCAAGGGTGCATTGTATCAATTTATGGTACGCAAGCCAGTGAGAGGGTGCACCGATGGATATGTATTTCTATTTCTTTTTCATATAATTCAAATGCAACTTTGGAAAACCAATTCCATCTATCAGATATTCAAAAGATGTCAATTCGTACCCTTTCCTTTTATTAATCCGAATTATAAATTCAATAAACTCCTTTTCCATTTTACTTAGTTCGCTTATTTCCATATTTTTATGCCACTCAATATGTGTTATCGTATAATATTTTTGTGCAGATGTATGCGTACAACCCAAACATTCTTCAATTCTAGGAATTAGTTTTTCTTCTTTCCATTTCATTTTTTTATCGCTAAATAATTTAGGATCACCGTTAGCCTCAAATTCTTCTTTACACCTCTTTAGTTCTTCAAAATCGTGCGTTGTAAAATGATTAAAAAAACGTATTGGAATACATAATCTAGCTGAAAATTCCGATGCCCTTTTTGCCACAGTTCCTTGATATTTAGCATAATTAATGACACCTAATGATACCCCTAATACTTCTGCTAACTCCACCAAACTTAAATCGTAAATTTTCTCTATCGCATCATATAGATTCACTTCAAGAGCGATTCCATTCTCATCATCATCTATGCGTTTCAAAAGTTCACCAAAACTTATTTTATAATCATTCCTTATATACCACGGCGCATTCTCAGTGACTTCCGAAAAATACTTAAGATTGGCCCCCCAATCATCACAGCACTTTGTATCATCAACTATTTTTTCTCCATAATCATATACCTCCCCATGACCTGCACAAATACCATCAAAATTAAATTCGCAAGTATTACATTCTCTTTTTAATTTCATACGTTCTCCTCACATCCACATATCCTGTTGCTTATAAGTGTCAATTCTAATCGCCGTCATGATTTTCTCCAAAATCAACTTGTACTTATAGTCAAATGCTGTGGCAACGATCCTATAACTATCTGGGATTCTTCCTCTGACCAAAAGAAATATATTCTCATACAAAACTGAGGATCTCTTACTTTTCCTTTTCTTAAATGTCTCTCTAGCTTACATTTCTTCCCATGATAAGAGACAAAATATGTATCCCCTAACTCTCCTGCTACCGTATCAGCAATGGACCCCGCCTCTTCAATTCCAAGCTCAGTGCACTGATCTGTAAATTCCTGTAATGATACATATCCCATACGCATCTGATAGTAAGTTGTGCCAAGCAATTTTAATGCTTTGAAAACCAATTCTGGATCATTAAACACTGCCCCTTTTAATGCCCTAATAGCTCTATTGTGCAACACTAATCTTCCTGGAAAATACGTTTCAACCCACTCCACCAACTGTGTGTAGTCATTAAGAATAGGAATATCGCTCTGGTTTCCTTCACGCAACTTTTCCAATTGACATGTTAAAGACTCAACTCGCATATTGAGTCTATAAATCGTTTGCCTATTTTCTTCCAGTTCCTTCTCTATATTTTCTGTCGCAATCATCGCTGTAATTATTTCGTCTTCCTGATTCTTAATTTTTTTCTCCAGTTGCTGTATCTGTTCTTCATACATTTCATTTAACAATACAGCATCCTCGACCGTTCTTTCTTTATTACGTAGTTCCTCACGATTTGCAGCAAAATAAAACTTATGGCCAATATTCTCCCAGTCTAGGTGTACATTAGTATTATACTTTCTTAGATTATTCATCAAAACATATTCAAATGCTTCTCCAGCTATATATTCTTTTCCTTTTTCATCCTCATAATGAGTCGCAAGAATTCTATTTGCTACAGATAATGGATGTTGCATATATGTTTCATCACTAAAATCGGCGCCTGGGAAATACGTCCTCACTGCTCCATTATAGACACCCCAGCTTCTTCCCACCTTCTCATTCCACAATTGTGATACATTATCAGCCAAGCATACAACATGAGCTATCAGTCCTACCTTTGTAGCAAGTCTTTCACCATTTACGAGATAACCACTTAAATATTGTCCTCCTACTCCTTCAACATTCACGCTTTCTGTAATAACCACTACAGGCATTCTTCTATTACGATTTTGTATAAAGTCATACAACTCATCAATATTTTTCTCATCAATCTGCCATACATGGGATTTAAGACTTCTTACATCTGCTATACCATTATTTCTATATATCTTCCATACAAAAACAGGCACACTATAATCAATCATTTCCTTATCTTGTGATACCGGAGTCGAATATGATAATTTTACCCCCAACAGTACCTTTCCGTTACTCACAAGAATCTCTGCTTCGGTAGTCCAAAATCTCCCAGGAACTGTTTTATCTGGATGTGATGCTTTAATACAAAAATAGGGTTTTTCCGGATTATAAAGGACATTTACTTCCTGCCCTGAACGATTTTTAGAAAAATTATGTATATTTGAAGGCATCTGTAAACCCACAAATTTATTTTTTGCCCAATTATATATAACAGTTCCATTGTACTTAACTGTGCCAAATACACTGTTCTTTACATCCAACTCTACTGACATTTGGAAAGCTCTTCTAATATAAGATGCATCCAAGGCAAATAGCTTAGTGTCTAACATCACTTCTCCTCCTCAGTAATTTTGTACTTAATACGCTATTTTTATTTTATCATAACTTTTAACTGTAACGGTTCTCATGTTTTATCAATCCAGCTATATTTCTCATCCTTATACCAATCGATAAATTCATCTTTGTCATCATAATGATGGTCTATTAAATTGGAACGAATATAATCTCTTGCAGCAAGGATTATATCCTTGGGAGCATCGTTGTCTACCATAGCCATCATCGCAAGGGCATAGCCTGCATATAGTCCATCTAAATATCCCTCCTGATGGAAATTAGAAATCAGAAGCTTATCTGACAAACCATTATAGCCTATTGACACGAGACCTTTCTCAAAGAGATATTCAGACCATAAAGAGGCTACTTTCTGCTCTGCTTCTGGACTATTTCGTAGTTGTTCTATTATTTCTGGAAAGTCTTTAACCTTACCTTCGAGATAATCAAAGACAACATCTATAGCAATTTTTACTAATCCCTTTGCTCTCATTGCCAGTATATCATATGGAAAAGACTTCTTCCAGCAATTCTCACCACTATATAAATAGGTCAACTCTGATATCCACAAACTAACTTTCCCACCGTCCAGATTTCTTCCGAATAGCGGGGCAAGATCTCCGGACATCTATTCTCTTTTACACTTGGATTGCCTCTCTATCTTTATCTTCTCTCATAAAAATGGCACCTCATATCACTACAAGGTGCCGTTTCTCATCAAATTATCAATCTTGTCAACTCGACCTGCAAATATCCAACCTATCCACTCAACCTACCCATTTTACAAGCTGTCAACTCAACCCTCCGTCATTTTTTCATGTAGATATGTTTCCGCTGACAGCAAACTTCTTATTTCCCGGTCGTGTTGCCCTGTGTCCAAAATCTGCTCCACCTCGGAAATCCCTTGTTTTCAAGCCTTTTCCGTACATCTACTTCTCGACTTTTGACATCAACACGACACTCTCAACATGGTCGCAAAACGGAAACATATCCACCGGCTGTATTTTCTCCACCTGATATCCGTATTTCGTCAGGTACTTCAAATCCCGTGCAAGCGTATCCGGTCCGCAAGAAATATACACAACTTTTGGGGAGC
This sequence comes from Lachnospiraceae bacterium UBA1683, assembly GCA_002320245.1. Classification (GTDB taxonomy): domain Bacteria; phylum Bacillota; class Clostridia; order Lachnospirales; family Lachnospiraceae; genus Schaedlerella. The sequence goes on along the minus strand of DCKD01000044.1, from coordinate 17,575 downwards.
CTAATTTCACGACTGAGGAGAGAAACCTTTCATCACTTCCGGAACGTGGCGGATCCATAAATACAACATCTGCACGCTGTTCCTTTTCTGCCATTGCTACCATGAAATCTCCCGCATCTCCCTGGTAGAATTCTGCATTGGTTATCCGGTTTTCTTTTGCATTTGTCCGGGCGTCCCGGACTGCATCCCTGTTCAGCTCCACACCGATGACTTTTTTCACATGTTTTGCCGCAATCAGGCTGACGGTTCCGATTCCGCAGTAAGCATCGATGATAGTTTCTTTGCCGCTCAATCCGGCAAATGTGATTGCCGTACCGTAAAGTTTTTCTGTCTGGACAGGATTTACCTGATAGAACGATTTCGGGGAAATGCGAAATGTACAGCCGCATAATTCATCCCGAATGAACCCAGGTCCATAAATCGTTTTTTCCTTTTCCCCAAGTACCACGCTTGTTCTTTTGTCATTTACATTTAGTACAACTGTTGTAATCTCCGGATGAGCTTTTCGCAATGCCTTCACAAAATTATTTTTGGACGGAAGAATTAGTGAACCAAGTACCAGTATCACCATAATCTCTCCGCTTTTAAATCCTCTTCGGACCAGAATATGCCGCAGCAGCCCGTATCCGGTGTCTTCATCATAGGTTTTGATTTTAAATGACTTCAGCATTCCGCGGATTGTATGGATAATTTCCTGACTTTTTGCATCCTCAATCAGACAGTTCTCTACCGATACAACACGGTGGCTGTTCGCTTCGTATGTGCCGGATATTGCATTGCCGCGGCGGTCACATCCAAAAACCGCGTGCACTTTATTTCGATAATAATATGGATTCTCCATACCGATAATCGGATTTACTTTACCAAATGTCCCGAGAAGCGTCTCCTCCTGATGCTGCTTTTTTCTTAGCTGCTCCGCATAAGAAATCCCCTGATACTGACAGCTCCCGCATTTTTTTGAAATGTTACATGCCTGTCTGGCTTTTGCATTTTTTTTCACACTGCTTTTTATACTTGTTTTTTCATTATCTTTAACACGAGTTTCCATGTTATTCTTTCCGTTTTTTCTCACGCTGTTTCCACCCCACATTCTTTATTCCTACAAGCAATAGACCAAGCACAAGCCTGCTTACATTTGGCGGCTGCCACGAAAGGCAAATACCCTGCTGCTTGCTGCGCCGCAAGTTTGATGCCCCGTCGGCTTGCCTCGGGGGCTATAACTTCCCCACCGGATAAGGACACATTCGGTCCGTCACACACCGAGAATCCCGACTCCCTCAAGGAGGATTTTCAATCCAATCAAAATCAATATCAAGCCGCCGCATAACTCTGCTTTTGATTTATATTTCATACCAAAGATGCTGCCGATTTTAACACCCGCTGCGGAACAGGCAAATGTTACAATCCCGATAAAGGATACCGCCGGGACAATTGCGACCTTCAAAAAGGCAAATGTTACGCCAACTGCAAGAGCATCGATACTAGTTGCAACCGCAAGCATAAACATGGTCTTCACATCCATGGAACTGTCAGCACATTCTTCATCACCGAACGACTCTTTCACCATGCTCCCGCCGATAAATACAAGTAGGATAAATGCAATCCAGTGGTCATATTCTGTTATCATATCTGCAAAAAACTTGCCTGCAAAATATCCAATCAATGGCATCAGCGCCTGAAATCCACCGAACCAGACGCCGGCGGCACACATGTGTTTCCCCTTAATCTTCCCAAGTGATAATCCCTTGCAGACCGAAACTGCAAATGCATCCATTGATAATCCTACTGCCAAAATAAAAAGTTCTAAAAGTCCCATTCCTCTGTTTTTTCCTTTCGTATGTAATAAAAGAGAGACACACAGACAGTCTCAATACTGTCCATGAGTCTCATCGTTTACAGTAATACCGGACGCCCCTGCGCCATTCTGTCGATAGTACAACATATCAAATACGCCGATTACTCCCTCGTGGAGATGATTTATTCTACCATGTTGATACAATTTTATCAAGTATTACATTGCAAAGATTACAATTCAGATATATAATAACATTGTTAGTTCTTTTTAGAACTGTTTTATTTGGAACTTTTTTGCCGAAAGGAGGTTTTCCGATGAATACTACAGATTTTCTTGTCAACTTCCGCCAGATGACGAAACTGCATGAAAGTATACTCAAGCAGATTTGCGAGCAGTACCGGCTTTCTCTGATTGAAGCAACGATTATCAGCTTTCTCTACAACAATCCTGGGAAAGACACCGCCGGAGATATTGTCGAGCTGCGTATGCTTTCAAAGGGAAATGTTTCTCATGCTGTGGAACTTCTGATTCAGAAGGACTTGCTGAGGCGGACACCCGATGGGAATGACCGCCGAAAGATTCATCTTTCTCTTATGCCCGCTGCAACAGCAATTACCGATAAGATTGCAAAAGCACAGGACAGCCTTTACGCGCAGCTTTTTCAGGGACTGTCGGACAACGACAGAAAAGAGTTTGACCGTCTGAATTCACTGGTTGCGGAAAATGCAAAAAACGCCATGAAAAAATTATAAAACAAAACAAGGAGAAAAACAATGAAGGAAAATCAGAACTTTTTAGGGAATGAACCCGTTGGAAAATTATTGTTGCGGCTTGCACTTCCAACAGTCGCCGCCCAAATGATTAACATGCTTTACAATATCGTCGACCGCATTTACATCGGCCATATTCCAAACGTCGGCGCGCTCGCGCTGACCGGCGTGGGTGTCTGTATGCCTTTGATTATGATTGTGGCAGCTTTTGCGGCATTGGTTGGAAACGGAGGTGCTCCCCGTGCATCGATTTTCATGGGGCAAAGTGATTCCAACTCTGCCGAGAAAACGCTTGGAAACTGTTTTACCACACAAATTATCATTTCAATTATCCTGACCATCATTCTTTTATTGGGAAACCGGACATTTTTACTTTCCTTCGGTGCCAGTAAAAATACAATCGAATATGCAGTGTCATATATGAACATTTACGCCATAGGAACTATTTTCGTACAGCTTACCCTCGGTATGAATGCATTTATCACCGCACAGGGATTTGCCAAAACCGGAATGCTTTCCGTCCTGATTGGCGCCGTGGCAAATATTATTCTGGATCCGGTTTTCATCTTTGGATTTGGGCTCGGTGTCCGCGGAGCTGCCCTCGCCACAATCATTTCCCAGGCGCTTTCCTGTATCTGGGTACTGGCATTCCTGTTCGGGAAGAAAACATTTTTAAAAATCAAACGCTGCAATCTGAAACCGGAGCGTACAATTATTCTGCCTGCGCTCGCCCTCGGCTCTTCCATCTTTATTATGCAGGCAAGTGAAAGTATTATCTCCGTATGCTTTAACTCTTCACTTTTAAAATATGGCGGAGATATCGCAGTCGGAGCCATGACTATCCTAACCAGCGTCATGCAGTTCGCCATGCTGCCGCTTCAGGGACTTGGGCAGGGTGCGCAGCCGATTATCAGCTACAACTATGGTGCAAAAAATAAAGACCGTGTGAAAGCGGCCTTCAAACTGCTGCTGAAAGTAAACCTCACTTACGCTACCCTGTTATGGCTGTCCGTCATGATTTGCCCGCAGGTCTTCGCGGCCATGTTTACATCCGACGCCCAATTACTTGCATTTACCGCAAACGCATTGCGCATCTATCTGGCATGCCTGTTCCTGTTCGGTATCCAGATGGCCTGCCAGATGACATTTACTTCCATCGGAAAGGCAAAGGCTTCCATTATCGTTGCCGTAATGCGAAAATTTATATTGCTCATTCCACTGATTTACATCCTGCCGGCAATCATCCGCTCCAACCAGACAATGGCAGTTTACATGGCAGAGCCAATCGCAGATTTTCTGGCGGTTACTTTCACCTCGGTTCTTTTCTTCTTCGAATTCCGGAAGGTACTGCGGGAATTGTCCGCTTAACACATCCATAGCTGCTGTCTGTTAAACCAGTGCACTGTCTCATTCACGTTCAGTTAAATAGCACAGAATGAATTTTCAGTCCGCAAGGCGAAAGAATGAGGCGATGCGGTGGCATCGTTGATTGACGACAATGCAGGGGATGGAAATTCAGGCACGCTATTTGGCGAAATATGAATGAGACAGTACACAAGAGTCTGCAAAATAAGGGATACGGTAAAATCCCGCAAAATAAGGGTATGGTAATCCAGGAATCCAACGTCACCAAACCTTGGACAAATGCATTACCATACCCTTATTTTCAAATACCTGACATTCCGCCTGATTTACAGCCCACCCATTCAGAAACTGTAGAATACCGACCGGACACAGGTTCAGAAAATCCTCATGATATCGTTATACATCACGACTATCATCAATATCATCAACAATGCGAATCCTGCAAAGTGCACCATACCTTCCTTTTCCGGCGGCACTCGTTTCCCGCGTACTGCCTCTACAAGAAGGAACACCAGTCTTCCACCGTCCAGTGCCGGAAACGGAATCAGATTCATGACGCCGAGGTTCGCTGTGAGCAGAATTCCGATATTCAATATATTCAGAATCACAACCTGTATTCCCGACGGTTTTGCCTGTTGATAAGCGCTGTCTACAACCTGCACGATTCCGACCGGTCCGGACATCTGCTTGATTCCAACCTGACCGGTGACAAGCATCTTCAGGCACTCAAACGTATAGGATACCCAGTATTTCACTGTATAGGCGCCATATTGAACCGTGCCGAGTACTCCCGGTTTCGTTCTTTCTGCGGTGCTTGCGATTCCAAGCCTTGCGTAGGAATCCCCTGCAAGCTGTCTTGCCTCTAACATTGCAGTATGTTTCTCTCCGTCCCTCTCATATGTTACGTCTAATTGTTCTCCAGGCTGAACAGAAAGATTGTATAGTGTAATCTCATCCCACAGATGAATGCTGTGACCGTTGATTTCCGTGATTCTGTCCCCCGCCTGCATTCCCTGCTCCATTGCAGAGTACCCTTCCTCTACACCGTCCAGAACCGGAGCGCGGTATCCAATCCACGCTATCATGATAATACAGAGAATCCATGCCAGAACCAGATTGAATGCCGGTCCGGCTACAATCACCGAGATTCTTGACCACACTGATTTACTGTTAAAGCTCCCCTCGGACATATCGTCCGCATCATCTTCCCCCATCATACAAGCCCCCCCGAATGGGAGCAGTTTTAACGAAAATTTCGTCCCGCCGATTTTCTTTCCATACAAAGTCGGACCAAGCCCGAGTGAAAATTCATCTACACGGATACCATTTGCCTTTGCCAGCAGAAAATGACCTAATTCATGGAAGATAACAATTGCGCTGAATAAAAGAATTGCTATGATTATACCCATCTGGTTACCACCCTTTACTAATTTCTTGCTCCTGCCTATCGGGCGGGAGCCATCCCGCATCCGGAATATTTTGACAAGATATATTCGTATGTTTCCTGCTCCGCTGCCAGAATCTCCGGCACAGACGGATTTGCAATATTCGTGTGCCGCTCCATACAATCCTGAATCATTTCCGGAATCTGCAAATACCGGATTTGCCGGTTAAGGAACATGGAAACTGCCTTTTCATTTGCCGCGTTGAGCACGGTCGGAAGGGAGCCGCCGGCTCTTCCTGCCTCATATGCCAGTTTCAGCCCATAAAATGTTTCCATATCCGGTGCCTCAAACGTAATCTGTGACAATACTGTAAAGTCCAGTCTGTCTCCCGGCAGAAAACGCCGTTCCGGATAGTACAGCGCATACTGAATCGGCAGTTTCATGTCTGGTGTACCTAACTGTGCAATCACGGCACCATCTTCGTATTCTACCATAGAATGAATGATACTCTGTGGCTGGACAACAACCTGCACCCGGTCTACGTCTACACCAAACAGCCATTTTGCTTCGATGACCTCCAGCCCTTTATTTACCATCGTCGAAGAATCAATTGTAATTTTGCGTCCCATTTCCCAATTCGGATGCTTCAAGGCATCTTCGACCTGGATATTCTCCAGTTCTGCCCTCATTCTTCCCCGGAACGGTCCGCCTGATGCAGTCAGCAGAATTTTATGCAGCGCTTTCTGCTGTCCACCCTGCAAAGACTGGAAAATTGCACTGTGCTCACTGTCCACCGGAAGAATGGAAACATCGTACTCTTTTGCCAGCGGCATAATGATATGCCCTGCCGTCACCAGTGTTTCTTTATTTGCCAGTGCAATGTCTTTTCCGGCTTTGATTGCCTCAATTGTCGGAAGGATCCCAATCATGCCTACGATTGCCGTCACAAGAATTTCAGATTCCGGCACGGCAGCCACTTCCAGCAGCCCATCCATTCCGGACACAATCTTTACTTCCACATCTTTTACATTTTCCCGGAGTTCTTTTGCCTTTTCATCTGTCCAGACTGCCGCAAGTATTGGATGGAATTCACGAATTTGTTCTTCCAGCAGCCTGATATTATTTCCCGCTGCCAGCGCCACAACCTCAATATCCCCATTTTCCCGTACAACTTCCAGCGTCTGTGTTCCGATGGAACCCGTTGAACCTAAAATCGCTATCTTCTTTTTCCTCATCTCAAAGTCCTCTTTCATCACCCGGTATCAATTGCTAAATTCCATTTAGCCGTGAAATTCTATAATATGATTACAGCGTCAAAAGCCATCTCACACGTCGTGCCCGCACGCAAGTGGGAGAATGGATTTATGACGCGCCCCTACATGAGAAAGAAGTGGAGAAGAGGCTCCACCAATTCCGAATGCAGGGCAGGATTGTGGGAGCTGCAAAGCAGCGAAACAATCCATAAGTAGTTTTGACACTCTAATCACAAGATGGCCGCAAGATAATAGATAATCGGCGCCGTAATGATTACACTGTCAAAACGGTCCAAAATCCCGCCGTGTCCCGGAATCAGTTTTCCATAATCCTTGATGTCATAATTTCGCTTGATTGCGGAGGCAGCCAAGTCCCCAATCTGGGAAATCGCACCGCCTGCCGCTCCGATTACCGCGTATTCCCATACCTGCACCCCGGCATTTCCCCAATGATTGATTGCCAGCGCGTACAGTACACCAATCAACGCTGCGCCGACAACCCCGCCGATTCCGCCTTCAACAGACTTCTTCGGGCTCAGGACCGGTGCCATCTTGTGTTTTCCGATGAGCATTCCTACACAGTATGCGCAGGTATCACATCCCCATGCACATATAAAGACAAGCCATACGTGGAACACCCCGCCTGCCTGGATTCTGATTTGGTAAATGTAGGACAACATCACAACAACATAGAACAGCCCGAAAAATGCCGCTATCGCCTGACTCGCGTGATAGGTCGGATAGGCAAATACCATAATTGCCATCAGGCAAATCAAATATCCTATGAACAGCATCATAAACCAGTCCATCGCATTTCCCGGCAAAAGCGGTTTCATATACAGTAATATATAATATCCAAGTGCGAACAGATATCCACAGATGCCAAGCATTTTTTTCTCAATCTCGAATACTTTATACAATTCGCTCAGTCCAATCAGACTGATAATAAGCACCGTGCCAAATAAAAGATTCCCGCCGGAAATCAACGTAACCAACGCAATAATTACTAACAGTATTCCACTCAATAACCGTGTCTTAAACATCCTGTTCCTCCTTTATCTCCCCAAAACGCCTATCCCTACTATTATACTGCTCGATTGCACGGACCAATTCCTCTTTTGTAAAATCCGGCCAAAGAACATCTGTAAAATAAAACTCCGAATACGCAAGCTGCCAGAGCAGGAAGTTGGAAAGGCGCTGCTCTCCGCTTGTCCGGATGAGCAAATCCGGTTCTGGAATCTCACGTGTATCAAGATACGATGTAAACATCCCTTCATCAATGTCATCCGGTTCCACCCTGCCATCCGCACAATCCTTTGCCAGCTTTCTGGCTGCACGGACCATCTCATCACGGCTGCCGTAATTCAGGGCAATTGTAAAATTCAGCCCGCCATTATCCTTGCTTGCCTCTTCCAATTCTAGGATTCGGCTTTTGATATCATCATCCAGTGGCTCAATATCACCAATCACACGGATTTTCATATCGTTTTTCTTCGCCGTCTTCAGACAGGTTTTCATGTAATTGCGGAGCAGTGTCATCAGTGCATTCACTTCCGACTCCGGACGGTTCCAGTTTTCTGTAGAAAATGCATACACGGTCAGATATTTGATTCCCATACGCCATGCCTCTTCGCAAATCCGCTCCACATTCTTGCTTCCCTGGGCATGTCCATAGTTTCTCGGCATCCCTTTTGACTTCGCCCATCGTCCGTTTCCATCCAGGATAATCGCAACATGCTGTGGTACATTCATTTTCCATTTCCTCCCAATGATTTTTATTAAAAGCAGAAAAACAATCCGTAAGCAGTTCTGACGCTCTAATCCTTTGTGATAAGAAAGAGGGACTGCAAAATTGCGCGCCCCTCCCTATATTTCTTCATCTTTGCCAGTCAAAGCTCCCGCGGGAATAAACTATACAGTCATAACTTCTTTTGTCTTAGCGTCAACTGTCTCATCCACTTCTTTGATGTACTTATCCGTCATCTTCTGAAGCTGGTCTTCCAGATCCTTGATTTCATCCTCAGAAACATCGCTGCCTTTGAGTTTCTTGAATGCATCGTTTCCGTCACGGCGGATGTTGCGGACTGCGACTTTTGCAGCCTCCCCTTTTTTCTTAACATCTTTTGCCAGTTCTTTTCTTCGTTCCTCTGTCAGTTCCGGGAAAATCAATCGGATGCTTGTTCCATCGTTTGTCGGGTTGATTCCGATATCGGATGTCAGGATTGCTTTCTCGATTTCTCTGAGCATGCTCTTCTCCCAAGGCTGAATCTGAATCATACGTGCCTCCGGTACTGATACGTTCGCTACCTGCTGAATCGGTGTCAGTGAACCATAGTAATCCACGGACAGTTTGTCGAGTACATGCGGATTCGCACGCCCTGCACGGATTGTAGCCAGTTCTGAATTCAGGCTTCTGAGTGATTTTGTCATCTTCTCGTCATATACTTTTAACTTTTCATTCATAGTCTTGTCCCCTTCCTAGACGGTTACTTTTGTTCCGGTAAATGTTCCGCTCATCGTCTCTACGATACTGTTCTTTTCATTCAGTCCAAATACAAGCATCGGCATCTTGTTCTCCATGCAGAGAATGGATGCAGTCATATCTACGGCTGCCAGTTTCTGGTCAATGACATCCTGAATCGTAATCTCATCGTACTTCTTCGCATCCGGATTCACCTTCGGATCGCTGTCATAAATTCCATCGATTGCTTTTGCAAGCAGCATTGCGTCTGCCTCAATCTCAATCGCACGCAGGACTGCTCCTGTATCTGTTGAGAAGTACGGGTGTCCAGTACCGCCTGCAAAAAAGATTACTTTTTTCTCATTCAGCGCTGCAAGCGCTGCATCTTTTGAAAACAGTGAAGTAAATGCTCCGCATACAAATGGTGTGAAAATCTCTGTCTTCATTCCGACATGCCTGAAAATGTCGGATACATAAATACAATTCATAACCGTAGCCAGCATCCCAATCTGGTCTGCCTTAGTACGGTCAATTGTCTCGCTTGTACGTCCTCTCCAGAAATTGCCGCCGCCTGTTACGACTGCAATCTGGTATCCTTCATCTACAAGTGTCTTCACCTGCTTGGCAACACCGATACAGGTTGCCTCGTCAAATCCTGTCTTTTTATCACCGGCAAGTGCCTCGCCGCTAAGTTTTAACAGTACTCTTTTCATAATTTCTGCTCCTTAACGTATTAATTACTCAATCTAAAATGAAGTATAACATAACTTTTCCATTTTGTCATGTACATATCCTGCATCTCTCTCATCTGTCATCGTTGTCAGGATATCGCCTGCCATCAGCACCGTTTTCCCCTTGGGAATCTGCTCTTTACCATTGCGCTCCAGCGACACCAGAAGACAATTGTCAGGCCAGGTAATTTCCTGCACACGGCGTTCCTCCAGCACAGATCCATTCATGATGACAAATGTACTTAAGACCTTTTGTCTGTTTCCTTTTACCGCCTGTTTCTTTCCCTGCCCCTGCAAAATGCGGTCCAGCAGGCTCTCATAAATCGGCTCAGACTTCATCAATGTGGCTACGATATAAGCTGTGACGGACACAATTGCAAGCGACAGCATTTGGCTGACCGAGCCAGACATTTCAAACAATAAGATGATTCCGGTTATCGGCGCCCTGACAATTGCTGTAAAATAGCCTGCCATTGCGAGCAGTACAAAATTGTTAATATAAATCGGGTCCAGCCCGAACAACTCTACGCCTGTCACCGCAAAAATACCGCCAATCAGAGCTCCGAGAATCAGCAGTGGGAAAAAGATTCCCCCAGGAGCTCCCGATCCAAAACTAATCGCGGAAAATACAAATTTTAACACAAATGTAATCAGCAGCAGTGACAGGACCATCTCACCATTGGTCAGCGAAACAATCAATTCATGTCCGCTGCCCAGCACAGACGGAAAAAGGAGTCCAAATACCCCTGCCATAAAAAACGCAATCATCAGCCGTGTTGTCTCATTGAGCCATTTTGGTTTCTTATACAATTCCTGCGCCTTGAGCATCGCCCAGTTGTAGAATACACCGAGAGCGCCAAGAATCAGTCCGAGCAGAATCAGCATCCAGTAATAATTCTGCGGAAGGGCATGCTCCAGCCGGAATGTGAAAACAGGATCGAGCCCGAGAATATGAGAGGACACATAATCCGATATGACCGATGCCGTCATCACGGAAATCAGGATTGACACCGAAAATCCTTTGTGAATTTCCTCTATCGCAAACATCACACCGGCAAGTGGAGCATGAAATGCAGCGGAAAGCCCGGCACTGGCTCCACAGGTCATAAGAAAACGTTCCTCCGTCTTTCCGCGGTCGAATATCCGGGAAATCCCCTGCCCGCACATTGCCCCCAACTGGATGGACGGGCCTTCCCGCCCCAATGACAAACCTCCGAACAGGCACAGGAAACCGCCGATAAACTTTGCCGGCAGCACACGTTTCCAATTCTGCGACAGCTTTCCTGTCACTTCCCCCTCTACCTGAGGGATACCACTTCCGGAAATCATCGGCTCATACTTCACAAGTTTTCCTACAATCCACGCAAATAGCATCAAAACTACAAACCACGCTGCAATCCCCAATGGATTTCCATGTATATATGTAAGTACCGCATCCAGCAATTTTCCGGCGTATGTCAATGCCACCCGGTACAAAAGTACGATAAGGCCGCCGACCAGCCCAACCAAAAGTCCTTCCCCAATCATAATGACAGGGAAACGCTGTACCCGTTTTAACGTATTTGTTGTATCTTTTTTCATATCCGCCCCCACATTTTTACAATACAAACATCGAAATCAATACTGTCACAATTCCGCAGATTCCGATTGCGAGTCCGCTCATAGCCCCTTCTACTTCACCAATCTCAATCGCCTTTGATGTTCCGACCGCATGGCTGCACGCACCGATTGCAAGTCCTGCCGCAACGGGATCTTTTACACGGAACAGTCTAATCAGAAATGGTGACAAAATACTTCCCAGAATCCCTGTGAAAATAACTGCTACTACCGTAATCGGAACGGCGCCTCCATTTCCCTGTGAAATGCTGACTGCAATCGGAGTTGTCACCGATTTGGGAATGAGGGAAACCGTCAGGCTTTCATCCAATCCAAACAGCAGGCACATTGCATACACACTAAGCATGGAAGTGGCGGAACCGACAACGCAGCCGACAAAAATCGGCAGCCAGTTCCTCTTGAGGATATCCATCTTCGTATAAATTGCAACTGCCAGACAGGCGGTAGCCGGCGCAAGGAACATGTTGATAATCTCACCGCCTACATTATAATCTTCATAAGAAATATGGAAGATTTCCAGCACCCCGACAATCAATACAATTGCAATAATCAGCGGATTGCAAATTGGCGTTTGGAATCTGCGCTGTAACTTTACGCCTATCCAAAATGCCACAACACTGAGCGCGACTCCAAAATATGGAGACTGAAACAATTCACGCATTACTTTTCCTCCTGTTCATCAACTTCATCACAAATGTTACACTATATGCAGTCGCCGCAAATGTAATCACGGTAGAAACGATGCATACAACTAGAAATGGGACAATGCTGCTTTTTAACACATCAAAGTAATTCATGACGCTCACGCCCGCAGGGACAAAGAAAAAAGCCATATTTTCCATCAGAAAATCCGCTTTTTCCTGAACATGTTCAATTCTCAACGCTCCCGTTATCAGACAGACGAACAGGAAAATCATTCCAATCACACTGGACGGAAAATCCAGCGGCAACACAGCCGCAACCACCTGGCTGAGCCAGCACACTGTAAAAAAGATGCCAATTTGTTTTATAATTCTCATTTTTTTAAATCACCCCAAAATACCTTACACCCCTGAAAAAAAAATGTCAATGGATAGTTGTGGCTAACAGTCCTGCTTATAGCCAAATAGTTGTAAGTTGTAGAAAAACATTGACATTCATGATATGATGTTTTATGATAAAAAAAGATTTTCGCACTTTAAACAGCTAAAATTTTACAGTAATGATTAAAGTGCAGTCAAAGCCCCCGCTGCAAGCAACGGGGTATCAAATTCGCCACGCCCCAAGGGGCGGGGTATTTGGCCCGCGCTCCGCTTCGGTTGGCGCTAACCGAGTGCCACAGGCACTCAGCACCCCTCGCGGCAGTCACCAAATATCCATGCAAGCATGGCTACTTGGCTCGTTGCTCGCGGGAATAAAAGGTAGTTTGAAATAAGAAGTAAATGAGAGGAATTATACCATGATTATCGTATTAAAACCACATACCACTGAAGAAAATATTCAGCGTGTACAGAACCTAATCCAAAAACGCGGACTGGACACGCATATTGTCCGTGGTGCGGAAATGACCATCATCGGCTGCATTGGGGATACGACAGCCATTGATCCGAGACTGTTTGAAGTGGACCATTCTGTAGACAAGGTGATGCATGTACAGGAGCCATATAAACTGGCAAACCGTGCATTTCATCCGGAAGACTCCGTCATCGACGTTTCCGGCGTCAAAGTCGGCGGAAATCATCTGGCACTCATTGCCGGACCTTGCTCCGTTGAATCCTTTGACCAGGTGTTGGAAATTGCAAAGGCTGCCAGGACATCCGGGGCCAATATGCTCCGCGGCGGTGCATTCAAGCCAAGAACAAGTCCATACTCCTTTCAGGGACTCGGACTTGAAGGTCTTGATATTCTCTGCGCCGTTCGGGATGAAGTCGGGCTTCCAATCGTCACAGAGCTGATGTCTCCGGATTATCTGGACATTTTCAATGAAAAAGTCGATTTGATTCAGATTGGTGCGAGAAATATGCAGAACTTTGATCTGCTCAAGCAGCTTGGCCAGCTTGACCGCCCGATTCTTCTGAAACGTGGATTGAATGCAACATATGAAGAATGGATTATGTCCGCTGAATATATCATGGCTGCCGGAAATGAAAATGTCATTCTCTGCGAGCGTGGAATCCGTACCTTTGAATCCTTCACAAGAAATACTCTGGACTTACAGAGTATTCCGGTATTAAATATGAAGACTCACCTCCCGGTTATCGTCGATCCGAGCCATGCCGGCGGAAAATGGTGGCTCGTAGAGCCGATGGCAAAAGCAGCCATCGCTGCCGGAGCCGACGGACTGATGATTGAAGTGCACAACAATCCAGACTGCGCACTCTGCGATGGGGCACAGTCACTCAAACCCGCAAAATTTGATGCACTGATGAAACAGATTTGTCAAATTGCAGAAGTTGTAGGAAAAACAATGTAAATTTTAAAAACGTTCAATTGGGGACGTAGTACTCTTGAAGAGTACTACGTCCCCAATTGAAAAATCTGAAAATAATTGAACTTACAGGAGAAACAACTCATGGAATTAACAGTAAACTTAGGTGATAACAGTTACCCGATTTTTATTGAAAATGGAATTCTTTCCAAGACCGGTTCTTATATTTCCCGGATATTCAAGGGAAAAAGAATTATGGTTGTCTCAGATGACAACGTATTTCCAATCTATGGTAAGACTGTATTGAATTCACTTTCCGATTATGAATGCCATACGCTTGTCCTGCCGCATGGTGAACCGACAAAAAGTTTTCAGACTTTACCGAAAATTTATGAGGCAATGCTTACGGCTAAGATTTCACGGAGCGACCTTGTAATCGCGCTGGGTGGCGGTGTAATCGGTGATTTGGCGGGTTTTGCAGCCTCCAGCTTCCTGCGTGGCGTTCATCTCGTTCAGATACCTACTTCCCTTCTTGCACAGGTGGACTCATCTGTCGGCGGAAAAGTTGCGGTGGATTTACCACAGGGAAAGAACCTGGTCGGCGCGTTCTTCCACCCGAAAATGGTTTTGATTGATCCGGATGTTCTGAACACACTTCCACAGCGATACATTACCGACGGTATGGGGGAGGTTATCAAGTATGGCTGCATCAAAGACGCCAGCCTGTTCCAAACATTGAAAAATCACAACTCTTTTGAAGACTTAAAACCGGAGCTGCCTCGTATTATTTACCGCTGTGTAGATATTAAACGAGTTGTTGTCGAGGAAGACCAGTTTGATACCGGAGAACGTATGCTGTTGAACTTTGGGCACACACTTGCCCACACAATTGAACAATATTACCACTACACCCGTGAAAGCCACGGCGAAGCGGTTGCCATCGGCATGTACCAGATTACCCGAATTGCCGGGGACAAAGGGCTGACACCAAAAAGTTCTGCCGCTGTCCTCAAAGAGGTCCTTACCACATATGGTCTGCCTTTTGAGTGCGGTCTTCCAATCGAAGATTTAACCGGTGCAATCAATCTGGACAAAAAGAACTTAAACAACCACCTGAATGTCGTTCTTCTTCATGAAATCGGAGACAGCTATGTATATCCCACAACCGTAAATTTTTTTGACGGCTCCGGAATGATGTAAAAAATGAAGGCAAAATAAGAAGGCAGGAATGAACAATGATTTCTACTAAGAAAAAAGAACTCCATCTCGGTGTACTTGGAAAAAAATTAGGACACAGCCTTTCCCCGGAAATTCACGCAGATTTATTCAGGCAGCAGAATCTCTCCGGTTCATACGAAAAATATGAAATGAGCAGGGATGACCTTCCCCACCTGTTTGAATTTATGAAGGAACATAATATTACCGGACTCAATGTGACCATACCTTATAAAGAAGACCTCTTTCAGATGGTTGACATACTGGATGATCACGCAAAAGCAATCGGTGCAATCAATACGGTACACCTAAAAGACGGTATCAGCTATGGATATAATACCGACTACATCGGCGTTACCAGCATGTTAAAAAAAGCAGGATTTAATTTATCCGGAAAACATACCGTAATTATCGGCTCCGGGGGCGCTTCACGGGCACTCATCTATGGATTTCACATAAATGGCGCCTCATCAATTACCATTGCCGCACGAAATGAGGAAGCAAAGGAACTTTTAAAAAATCAATTTCCATATATTGAAATATGCACGCTGAATGAAATTCCTTCCGGTGATTTGATTATCAACACCACCCCAGTCGGTATGTTCCCAAATGTTGGGAACAGCGCTGTCGGAGCAGATACAATCCGAAAATTCAAGGTTGCCGCCGATATTGTATACAACCCTTTGATAACCGAATTTTTGCGGATTGCAAAGAAAGAAAATTTACAGATTATTACCGGACTGATGATGCTCGTTGACCAGGCAATCGGCTCCGAAGAAATCTGGCTTGAAAAAAAATTAGATTACCATATGGGTGATTCCATTCATGCTGAACTTGCAAAAAGATTTTTATAAAAGGGACTGTCCCCTTTGCAAAGGGGACGTACCCCTTTACGGTTTTCTTACATAAATGTTACAAAATCCTCCACGGATCTGTTTTTCCTTGCTCGTGGAAATAGCAGCTTTCGATGGAGTGTTTCACCATATCGCTTACTGCCTGGTCGGTGTAAAATGCCAAATGCGGGGTTACTACGACATTTGGAAATCCTCTCAGTATATATAAGTCACGCTTGCTTAATATATCGGACTTTCGGTCGAAATAATACATTCCAAATTCATCTTCGATTACATCCAACCCGGCTGCCCCGATTTTGCCTGATTCCAACCCGGCAATCAGTGCTTTTGTATCTATAAGCCTGCCCCGCGCCGTATTGATGATTATGACTCCATCCTGCATTTTCTCTATTGCCGCTGCATCAATCATATGGAAATTGGATTCGGTAAGCGGCATATGCAATGTAATCATACCGCACTTTTCGTATATTTCATTCAGTGACACGTATTGTGCATATTTTTTCACTTCGTCATTTTCATGCAAATCGTATGCATAGATTTTGCATCCAAATCCACTCAAATCACGGATTACAGAGCAACCGATTCGCCCGGTCCCGATTACGCCGACTGTAAAATTATGCATCTCCTGTCCCTGAATTCCCGGTAATGAAAAGTCATTGATTTCTTCACGCTGTATGATTCGTTTCATTTTACGGATGGACATCAGCATCAACAGCATTGTATAGTCTGCAACGCACTCCGGCGAATAGCTGACGTTGCTGATATTCATTCCACATGCTCTGGCCGCATTCAGGTCGATATGGTCATAGCCGATTGTACGGGTGGAAATCATCTTCACACCAAGCCCATGAAAACGTTTAATCAATTCCGCATCCACCTTTGTTGTAATTATGCTGACATATGGGTATCCTTCTGCCAGATGTGCATTTTCCAATGTTGCCCCATCATGACAAATCCCCAATTCCACGTGATATTCCTTGGAAAATTTCTGAAAATATTCCGCCTCATCAAATTCCCGATAACTATACACAAATAACTTCATTGTACTCTCTTCCTTTTTTATACTTTTTCTTTCTGCTTTTCTTTACACCCTTTATACTTTTCTTTATGCGTTTTCCTCATACCTTTTCTTTGCGTTTTTCTTTACACGCTTTCTTTATACTTTTCCTGATTGAGTTTCCTTATGTGTTTTCTTATGTGTTTCTTATGCGTTTTCTTATGCGTTTCCTTATGCGTTTTCTTATGTGTTTCCTTGCACCCTTTGTCCAGATATCCACATTTTTTGATTTTTACTAATTTACTAAATTAATCCATAATGTTCCATTGCATATGCAATCCCATCTTCTTCTACTTTCTTTGTCACGAACTCTGTATACGGCTCGAGAATCTCTGTATGTTCCCCCATTGCCACCGTATGTACTGCATATTCAAACATCGGCAGGTCATTGCCACTGTCTCCGAACACATAGATTTCCTCCAGCGTCAGGTTCAGTTTCCTACGGATAAATTCACATGCGGTTGCTTTTGAATACTCTTTCTGTGCGATTTCATATGCATTATCTCCGCGCGCGATAACCTCCATGTCTTCTGATACAAACTCAAAAAATGTTTCTTTATCACTGAGCCCGTCGGCATAGACAAACAACTTGTCATATGTCAGCCCACCATTTTGAATATATTTTTCCATTCCAAGCCCTTTTGTTATCAGGCACACTATAACAA
>DCKD01000027.1 GCA_002320245.1 Lachnospiraceae bacterium UBA1683 | reverse complement strand
TTCAATGTTAACTTAATGACATTGTATGGGTGACTGCATCTTTTTTTATTTCCGCGGGCAACGAGCCAAGTAGCCTTGCCGGCATATCTATTTGGCGACTGCCGCGAGGGGGGGCTGAGTGCCTGTGGCACTCGGTTAGAATTGCTGCCTACCCGCCTGTAAACAGCAAAGACGCATAATGCGGAGAAAGGTAAGCCGGAAAGACTTGACATATACCCATATAGGGTATATGATAAGTACAGTTCGACAGAGAACAAGAGACAGGCAGGAATCAGGGGGGCGGAAAGAATGGATAAAAATCAGCAGTGTTGTTGTCATAAAACGAAAGAGCGTACAGATAACGAATATAAGGAGTTGATTCACCGGCTGAACCGGATTGAAGGGCAGGTGCGTGGCATTAAACGTATGGTGGAAGAGGATGCGTACTGTACGGATATTCTTGTCCAGGTATCCGCGGTGAACGCCGCACTGAATAGCTTTAATAAGGTTTTGTTGGCAAATCATATCAGAACTTGTGTGGCGGATGATATCCGCGCAGGTAAGGATGAGACTGTGGATGAACTCGTGAAAACACTTCAGAAACTGATGAGATGATAAGATAGAAACAGATAACCAAAAGAGAGGTGGCAAAGATGGAACATTATACAGTAACCGGGATGAGCTGTGCCGCTTGCAGTGCAAGAGTGGAGAAGGCGGTGACACAGGTGCCGGGAGTGGAGAGCTGCTCGGTAAGCCTGCTGACGAATTCTATGGGGGTGGAAGGCAGCGCGCCTTCATCGGCAGTGATTGGGGCTGTGGAGGCTGCCGGATATGGAGCGGCGCTGAAAAGTTCAAAAGGAGTAGCGGGAAATCAACAGAATGCGGAAGGTGATGATTTATTAAAGAATCTGGAAACCCCGATTCTGCGGAGGAGGCTGATTGCATCATTGTGCTTTCTGATTCCGCTGTTATATGTCTCGATGGGGCATATGATGTGGAACTGGCCGATTCCTTCTTTTATGGAAGATAATCACGTGGCAATGGGATTGACTCAGCTTTTGCTGACAGGAGCTGTCATGGTAGTTAATCAGAAGTTCTTTATCAGCGGGATGAAGGGGCTGCTCCACAAAGCCCCGAATATGGATACGCTTGTTGCGCTCGGAGCAGGCGCATCCTTTGCATATAGTACGGTGGCATTATTTTTGATGACGGATGCACAGATGCGCATGGATATGGATGCAGTCATGTCTTGGATGCATGAATTTTATTTTGAGTCGGCGGCGATGATCCTGACATTGATTACAGTCGGGAAGATGCTGGAGGCGCATTCGAAAGGGAGGACAACCGATGCGTTGAAAAGCCTGATGAAACTGGCACCAAAGACAGCCGTCGTTTTGAGAAACGGTGTGGAGACAGAAGTGGACATCGTGCAAGTGCAAAAAGGCGATATATTTGTTGTGCGTCCCGGAGAAAATATACCGGTAGACGGGAAGGTATTGGAAGGCAGCAGCGCGGTAAATGAATCTGCGCTTACCGGAGAAAGCATTCCTGTAGACAAAGCAGAGGGGGATACCGTATCAGCGGCGACAGTAAATCAGTCCGGTTTCCTGAAATGTGAGGCAACCCGTGTCGGCGAAGATACAACGTTGTCCCAGATTATTCAGATGGTCAGTGATGCGGCTGCAACGAAAGCGCCGATTGCAAAAGTTGCGGACAGGGTATCCGGGATTTTCGTGCCGGCAGTGATTGCTATTGCGGTGATTACAATTATGGTTTGGCTGATTGCAGGACAGAGTGTCGGATTTTCGTTGGCGAGAGGAATTTCGGTTTTAGTCATTAGCTGCCCGTGTGCGCTTGGACTTGCAACTCCGGTTGCCATTATGGTAGGAAACGGCATGGGTGCAAAGAATGGAATCATGTTCAAAACGGCTGTCTCTCTGGAGGAAACCGGAAAAGTGCAAATTGTTGCTCTGGATAAAACCGGAACTATTACAAGCGGTGAGCCAAAAGTGACTGATATCATACCAGGCGAGGGTATAACAGAAACTGTGCTGTTAGAGAACGCGTTTGCGTTGGAAAGAAAAAGTGAACATCCGCTTGCATCTGCAATTCTGCAGAAGGCGGAAGAACAAGGAATTCAGACAAAAGAGGTGGAACAATTTCAGGCGGTTCCGGGAAATGGTCTTTCGGCAGTGTTAGAGGGGAAATTGCTCTGCGCGGGAAATCAAACATTTATCGGTTCACAGACTGACATTTCAGATTCCATGGCACAAACAGCACGGCGTCTTGCGGAGAAAGGAAAAACACCTTTGTTTTTCAGCCGTGACGGAGAACTTATTGGAGTGATTGCGGTTGCTGATGTAATTAAGAATGACAGCCCGAAGGCAGTGAAACAATTACAGAATATGGGAGTCCGTGTGGTGATGCTGACCGGGGACAATGAGCAGACGGCAAGGGCAATCGGACAGCAGGCAGGTGTGGACGAAGTAATTGCCGGGGTGCTGCCGGACGGAAAGGAAAGCGTTATTCGGGATTTGAAACAAAAAGGAAACGTAATGATGGTCGGAGATGGCATCAATGACGCTCCGGCATTGACAAGGGCAGATATGGGAATTGCCATTGGTGCGGGAACGGATATCGCCATTGACGCAGCCGATGTAGTGCTGATGAAGAGCCGCCTAAGTGATGTGCCGGCGGCAATCCGCATGAGCAGGGCTACACTCCGCAATATCCATGAAAATCTGTTCTGGGCGTTTTTCTATAATGTAATAGGGATTCCTTTAGCTGCCGGAATGTGGTATCCTTTACTGGGGTGGAAATTGAACCCGATGTTCGGTGCGGCGGCAATGAGCCTGTCCAGTTTTTGTGTTGTGACAAATGCGCTCAGGCTGAATTTTTTTCGGATGTACGACGACAGAAGGGACAGAAAAAACAGCAGCAGGTTAAAAAGTAAAGCTATCAATGATTTAAAGCAAAACGAAGAGAAAAGGCAGGAGGAAAAAACAATGAAAAAAACAATGAAGATTGAAGGAATGATGTGCGGACACTGTGAGGCGGCTGTAAAGAAGGCGCTGGAGGCGCTGCCGGAGGTGGATACTGCGGAGGTAAGCCATGAGGCAGGAACCGCAGTTGTGACATTGCATGCGGAGATTGCAGATGAGGTCCTGAAAAAAGCAGTGGAAGAGAAAGATTATACAGTGATTTCCATTCAGTAAAATGCTGACCGGGGTCAGGGGTAAAAATTACTATTTTGGAAAAGTGAGGAAGATATTTGGAATATACGGTGTATCAATTGCTGTGGCTTTTTTTCATCTACTCCGTTCTCGGATGGGTGGTTGGGACAACTGCTGCGGCAATTCAGAAGAAAAAATTTGTCGATGTGGGATTTCTATATGGTCCGTGGTGTCCCGCATATGGACTTGGGGGTATTGCGTTTGCAATTTTTCTTGGGGAACTGAGAAATGAATGGTTCTTTTTATTTCTCGGAGGCGCAATTCTTTCTTTTTTGATTTCGCTTGCGACAGGAGTTGTATTGGAGCGAATTTTCCACAGAAAATGGTGGGATTATTCAAGAAAGCGGTTTCAGTTTGGCGGCTATGTTAATCTTTCCTATCTTGCTATGTGGGGATTTGCATCGGTAATCAGTATCTGTTTTCTAAATCCAATAATGAAGAAGTTACTTCGGATGCTGCCGGGATGGGCAGGAGAGATTTTGCTGATCATAGTTTATACGATTCTTGCAATTGATTTTCTGGGGACTTTGACAGGTGTGCTGGCAGTGAAATCAAAAATTAAGAAAGCAGGTATTATCGGAAATGTTTCTGAAAGCTTACAGAAACAGGCGGACTGGATGGGAGAAGGCTTGGCCGGATGGGTATTAAAACATATCGGAAATGGTTATCCTCAACTGGAGGCGAAGAAACTTCTTGAAGCTCGGCAGGAGCAAGAGCGCAGACAGGAAGAAGAAAAGGAAAAGAAGGGTGTATTTGCAGTCGGATGCAGCTTTTATAAACTGGTATGCCTGTTTTTCTTAGGGGCATTTTTGGGGGACATTACAGAAACTATTTTCTGTCTGGTTACGTCGGGGGAGCTGATGAGCCGGAGTAGTGTTGTGTATGGCCCGTTTAGTATCGTGTGGGGATTGGGAGCAGTGCTGCTTACCACAATTTTGTATCAGTACCGGAATCACAGTGACAGCTACATTTTTGTGTTTGGAACGGTACTTGGGGGAGCTTATGAGTACATATGCAGCGTGTTTACGGAATTAGTATTTGGTACGGTATTTTGGGATTACAGTGAGATTCCGTTCAATCTGGGTGGAAGGATTAATCTTTTGTATTGCTTTTTCTGGGGAATTGCATCAGTAGTGTGGATGCGGCTTTTGTATCCTCGTCTGTCAGACTGGATTGAGAAAATACCGAAAAAGACAGGAATCATTCTGAGCTGGATTATGATTGTATTTATGATTTTTAATATTATAATGTCAGGATTGGCGTTGAACCGGTACACGCAGAGACACAATGGAGAGGCAGGGGTACATACGGAAATAGGAGCATTCTTCGATGAACATTTTCCGGATGAACGGATGGAACGGATATATCCAAATGCAATGGTAGTGGAGTAAGATGAGTTAGGTCTTGTTACGACGGACCAAAAGATATCTTTGAGTGAATTGGCAAAACGTGAGGGAATATGCAGAATCCGAAATGGGTTGTCTGTGTGATGATACACAGTCGGACTGTTTCGGATTTTTTGCAAATGAAAATAAACAGTAAATGGTGTAAAGAAAATGTCAGTTGAATAAAGAAAATAAAATGAGAGTAAAAGTGAATTCTGCCATATCGATAAAAAGGTCTCGGAAGAGAACAAAGGGAAGTTGAGCCTTGGTAATATAGGGGAAAACCATGGAACGTGTGAAGATACTGGAAGCAGCACGGAGGAATCCCTCGGTATAGAGGAAGCGGTATGTATGAAAAGTGTAGTTCGGAACAGGAGAGACCCTACCTGTCACCGAAAGGTAAAGATGAAGAGTATAAGCTTGGCGAAATCACTATCATGACAGGAGGGAGTCGGAGGGGAGCATAGTACCTATAATGGCTGTGTAAGAGAACGCAGTCTAGGGAAGGGTCCCTACTTCATTCAAGTTTGTAGAGAGGGTAAGTGTGAGAGAATGTCATGAAGACTAACAACTCCAAAGGAAAAGTAAGACAACTTCAAAACAAACTATATCTGACAGCCAAGAAATGAAGTATGATTAACGTGATGCAGTGTGGAAATACAATACGGTAGTAATGGGAATTCACAATTATTACGAAGTGGCTACGCACGTGAACAAAGACTTAGCCCATTTAGGTCAACAACTTACAAAATCTTTATACAACAGGCTGAGAAGAGATTGGAAACCAGCAAATAAAGCAGATTTATCAGTAACACTTTTAAAGCGATATGGCAGGTATAATCCTAAATGGTATAAAGCTCACGATATGATTATAATTCCTATTCATGCATGGAAACATAGATATGCGATACAATTTAATCAAACTATCTGTCCATACACAAATGAAGGAAGATCCTTGATACATGATAATTTAAAAGCGGTAAACAAGGAAGTCCTTATACACATACAGAGATATTACTGTGAGTATCGTTCTATTGAATACAATGATAATCGTATCTCAAAATTTATTGCCCAATATAGAAAATGTGCAATTAGCGGTGAAGAATTAACATTGAGAGACTGGGAGTGTCATCATAAAGTTCCTTTGAGATATGGGGGAACAGATAAGTATAATAATCTTATTATTATGATACTGCCATTTCACAAAGCAATTCATAAGGGAAATAAAGAAGAGCTTGAAAACCTAATGGAGAAATATCAGTTATCGGATGAAAAAAAGGAAGTTATGTGTAGAGCTGCATAAACTGGCAAACCAATCAGAAAAAGTAGATACATTGGAGTAGATGGCACGCCGTATGAGGTGAAAGTCTCATGTACGGTGTAGAGCGGGGGAAAATCCAGAGATAACATCAAAGGATTACCTATCGCTATACGGGAAAGGGTATATCTCGTGGGCATTGGAAAAGTTTGGCGGTTATAGTGAAGCCAATGCCCTACAGTTCTCTCAAGAGCAGGCAGCCGCCCATGGCTGGTCAGGTTATGGAGATCCAGAGTATGTACCCCATGTGATGCGGTACTATTCCGGTGGTGGTTGGTTTGCCGGATTGTTTGGAAATGGACAGCTTGTAACTATTGCGAAAAGTCAGCTTGGAAATGAAGGCGGGCAGAAGTTTTGGTCGTGGTATGGATTTACCCAAAGACAAGAAAGGTGAGCTTGTTTTGTGTCCTGGTGTGGACTGGTTTCAGGCACAGGGAAAATGGCAGAGTGGTGGGAGTATTCCGACATCGGGAACGATTAT
This sequence comes from Lachnospiraceae bacterium UBA1683, assembly GCA_002320245.1. GTDB lineage: Bacteria > Bacillota > Clostridia > Lachnospirales > Lachnospiraceae > Schaedlerella. The sequence continues at coordinate 15,045 of DCKD01000027.1, read as the reverse complement.
CTTTTTTGACTGGGATCACGATGGATCCAGTGATCATGTGGGAATCGTGGAAAGTTGCGATGGAACTACGGTACACACCATCGAAGGAAACAGCGGAGATGCGGTAAGGCAGAATAGCTATACGGTAAATTCTCAGTCGATTTTAGGATATGGACTGGTAGCTTACTAAAAAATGAGTAGAAAACAGTTAAGAGAGTGGAATTTACTTTTTCATTTTAGGAGAGTATCATAATATAAAATGGTAATTGCATTTTTATGTATTTTGTGTAGAATGGAATTAGAAAAGCTGTGTATGGAAAAATAAATCTGAAGAAACACTTGGACCTGACTACGAGAGTAAATTTAGTCCGAAACCTTTTGAAGACTAAGGAACTCCCTGTCAAAACAGGTGCAGCTCTTCTCGGTATCAACCGTACCAGCGTGTATTACAACGGAACACCCGTGTCTCAGGAAGAATTGGACTGCAAAGCGATCATAGACCGTTTACACACGGATAATCCAGCATGGGGAGCCCGTCAGATGTCTTCACAATTGAAAATGCGCGGCCATGAAATCGGTCACCGAAAAGCACGCCGCTATATGACAGAAATGGGGATTGATCCAATCTATCCAAAGATGAACCTTTCCAAACGTATGCAACAGGCAAAAGTCTGCCCGTATCTGCTGCCAACGCCGTTATTGATCGTCCGAATCAGGCATGGTCAATCGACATTACCTACATTCCCATCAAACGTGGATTCCTGTATCTGACAGCCGTAATTGACTGGTATAGCCGCTGTATTGTAGGCTGGGATATTGATGATACCCTGGATACCAGAATGGTCATAAACGCATTGAAAAAGGCACTTAAGGTGGCGAACCCCGTTATCCTGAACTCGGATCAGGGATGTCAGTTTACAAGCAACGAATACATGAATTTTCTCAAAGAGAACCACATTCGTCAGAGCATGGATGGCAAAAGTCGCTGGACCGACAATATTATGATTGAGAGATGGTTTCGCAGTTTCAAATACGAGGAAGCATACCTTACCCAATATACCAACATCCGCGAGGCTCAATTTGTGTCTTGACAACTGAGCCACTATAGCCTGTAATAATTATTACAGCAAAGGATAATGACATGGATAAGGCAATGGAGTTGAATTTGGGAGCAGATGATTATGTAACAAAACCATTTTTAATTATCGAATTGTCAGCAAGAATAAAAGCGTACATTCGAAGAGTAACTCAGTATCGAAATGATATAGTTTTTTGGAAAAAACAGTTATAATCATATTACAAGCTTGGAAAGAAATTAACCTGATAATTTAGAACAATGGAGAAGTGCAAAATGATCGTACAAAAGTATTATGAAAATCTGAACGTACTGCATGAAAACACAATGCCACACCGCGCATATTATATGCCCGCTTCAAAAGCAATGGGATCTCTGGTACATGACAGAGAAAATTCTGACCGTATGGAGCTGTTAAATGGCAACTGGAAGTTCCGCTTTTATAAAAGCATTTATGACCTGCAGGAAAAATTTTATGAAGCTGGCTATGATGTAAAAGAATTTGATGAGATTCCGGTACCTGGAATCTGGCAGAATTATGGCTATGACAGTCATCAGTATACGAATGTCCGCTATCCGATTCCGTTGGATCCGCCATATGTACCGCAGGAGAATCCATGTGGAGCTTATGTCCATCAGTTTGAATATCACAAAGATTCACAGGCTCCGAAAGCCTATGTGAATTTTGAAGGCGTGGATTCCTGTTTTTATGTATGGATGAATGGAGCTTATGTAGGATACAGCCAGGTGACCCATGCGACCAGTGAGTTCGATGTAACCAGTTTCGTTCATGAAGGCATGAATACATTGGCAGTTCTTGTTTTAAAATGGTGTGATGGAACTTATCTGGAAGATCAGGATAAATTCCGTATGACCGGAATTTTCAGGGACGTGTATCTGTTAAAAAGGCCGGAAAATGTATTATATGATTATTTTACTACCACATCTGTGAAAGAAAATACAGCAGAAATAGAAATCCGTGCTAACTTTTTAGGCGGGGAAGAAGCTGCAAAAAATACAAAAATTGTGATTCAGGATGATAAGGGGAATCCGGTAATAGCCGGCACGTTTACGAAATGTGACGCAGGAAATTTTGCTTATAAAGCTGTTTTTGATATTGCTGATCCAAAACTCTGGAATCCGGAAGAGCCATACCTGTATCAGTCTGAAAATGGAAAAGGCATCTACTATTATGGCGGTGACCACGGGGAAGAAATTCATGATGGGAACTTCTGCATGGATGGTCTTGTGTATCCGGATAGATCCGCGCATACCGGATTAAAAGAATATAAAAATGTATACCGTCCTGCAAGGGTAATTTCATATGATCAGGTAAGTGGAAAAGCAGTACTTCATAATTATATGAATTACGTAGATTTAAAAGATTATCTGTATCTGTCTTATGAAGTAACAGTGGACGGAAAGATGGTTAATTCTGGCTGCATTCGAATGGCAGAGGGCATTGCGCCTCAAAATGAAGGCACGATTATTATCCCAGCGGATGTTCAAGCTAAAGGAAAATGCTATTTGAAAGTGAATTATTTACTGAAAGCGGAAAATAATCTTCAGAAAGCAGATACTTTACTTGGCTTTGATGAGATTCTTCTTTTTAATGAAGATGGAAGAAACCAGAAAGCATTACAGATGATGGAAGAGGGATTATCAGAAGACAAGCTTAAGGTGACGGATACAGACCGGTATCTTACCATAGAAAACAGTGAATTTTGCTATGTATACAACAAACTGACAGGACTGTTTGAAGATATGAAGGCAGCAGGAGAGAACCTTTTGGATCGCCCTATGGAAATCAATATCTGGCGTGCGCCAACGGACAATGACCGTAAGATCAAACTGGAATGGATGGATGCACACTATGACCAGAGCTATGCAAGAGCTTATGAAACAACTTATGAGGCAGCAGACACAAAGGTAACGATTCATACACATATGGCAGTGGTTGCAGCAACAGTTCAGAAAGTTCTGGATATACGGGCAGATTGGGAAGTTTCTGCCAATGGTGCGGTTTCTGTTAAGATGAACGCGGCAAAAGATATGGAGTTCCCAATGCTTCCTAGATTTGGCCTTCGCATGTTCTTGAACAACGGATTTAATAAGGTATCTTATTATGGAATTGGACCAGATGAGAGCTACCGCGATAAGTGCCGCGCCGGAAGTCATGGCGTATATACTGCACTGGTAGAAGATATGCATGAAGATTTTCTTCGTCCACAGGAAAACGGAAGCCATGCAGACTGCGATTATGTGTGCGTAAACAGTGAAAAAATGTCTCTTGCTTTTGCAGGAGAAAAGGCGATTGCATTTAATGCTTCTGTTTATACACAGGAAGAACTGACTAATAAGAAACACAGCTATGAGTTGGAAAAATGTGGAAGCACTGTATTGTGTATCGACTATGCTCAGAATGGAATCGGTTCTAATAGCTGTGGTCCGAAACTGTCAGAAAAATATCGGTTAAATGAGGAGAACTTTACATTTTGTATTAAAATGGTTTTACTTAAAAAATGAGTTCTTTCTATAATAGGAGATAAAATCATGGATTGTTTAACACTTACCTTTGATAAGCCAGCAGAAGCGTGGATTGAAGCATTGCCCCTTGGAAACGGATCTATGGGGGCAATGTCCTATGGAAGATTTGAGAATGAGAAAATTGAATTAAATTTGGACACGCTCTGGTCTGGAAATGGCAGAAATAAAGAAAATAAAAACAGAAATATTGACTGGAAATTTCTTCAAAAACAGATTTTTGACGGCAATTATCAGGAAGCAGAGAATTACTGTAAAGAAAATGTTCTGGGAGACTGGACAGAGAGTTATCTTCCGGCAGGAAATCTGTGTATTGATGTAAAAACACCGGAATTGGAGGGAAGCGGAACTTATAATCGACAGCTTTCTTTAAAAGAAGCAATTGAGCGTGTGGATTATTGTCAGGAACATCAGCATTACCAGAGAGAATTGTTTGTCAGTATGACAGAGCCAGTAATGGCAGTTCATTATCATGTTGGTGAAAACTGTAAGATTGAAATGACATTAGCCTTGGAAAGTGAAATACAACATCAGTGCACTTCGTTTGCCAATTGCGGAATTATTATGGAAGGACAGGCACCCATATATACTGCGCCGCCTTTTTATTCTTGTGAACATCCTATTGTCTATGAGGAAGGACAGGGAACTCGCTTTGCAATTGGAGCGTATGTTCAGGTTACTGAGGGGTGTGTGTATCAAAAAGAAAATAAGCTTCATGTAAGTGCCAGTGGGGATGTATATATTTATTTGTCCGGTTTGACTGATTTTGAGCAGAAAGATATTTATTATTCTCACAAAGAAAAGATGCTGGAACAGCTCCAGAATTTCCAATATGAAAAGTTAAAAAGGGCGCATTTAGAAGAATATGCAAAATACTTTAACAGAATGAACCTGATGCTTCCTCATACGCCGGAGAACGATCTCTCCTTAAAAATGTTTTATTTTGCGCGTTATCTGATGATTTCTTCTTCGAAGCCAGATACACAGTGTGCGAATCTGCAGGGAATCTGGAACCACAGTATGAGAGCCCCATGGAGCAGCAACTATACAGTAAACATCAATACAGAAATGAATTACTGGATGGCTGAAAAGGCAAATCTGAGTGATTGCCACGAACCACTATTGAATCTTATAGAGCGGACAGCAAAACGAGGGGAAAGAACAGCAAAAGATGTTTACAATTTAGCAGGTTGGGTAAGCCACCACAATCTTGATATCTGGGGACATTCCAGTCCAGTTGGACAATTTGGGCAGGACGAAAATCCATGTACCTACTCTATGTGGCCGATGAGTTCCGGCTGGTTGTGCTGTCATTTGTGGGAACACTATTGTTATACATTAGATGAAGCATTTTTAAGAAAACAGGCATTTCCAATTATAAAAGGTGCAGTAGAATTTTATTTGGGATATTTGGTACCTTATAACGGGTATTTTGTGACGGCACCATCTACATCGCCAGAAAATTCTTTTATAGCACCGGATCAGAGTGTTCACAGTGTTACATTTGCATCAACAATGAGTATCAGCATTTTGAAAGAATTGTTCGGACTGTACCTGAAGGCATGTGAGGTTCTTGGCGTAACAGATTTTACAGATGCGGTAAATAATGCGCTGAAAAAACTTCCGCCTTTGAAGGTTGGAAAAGAAGGACAGCTGCAGGAATGGTATTTGGATTATCCGGAGTCTGAGATTCATCACAGACATGTGTCTCATTTGTATGGACTGTATCCGGGAAATCTGATTCATAAAGAAAACCGGGAACTGTTTGAAGCTTGTAAAGTTTCTCTTGAAAGAAGAGGAGATGAAGGAACTGGTTGGTGTATGGCTTGGAAAGCGTGCCTTTGGGCAAGGCTGGGAGATGGAAACCATGCATTGAAGCTGTTGAGAAATCAGCTTCGTTTTACAAAAGAAGAGAACTGCAGCTTAGTGGGAGACGGCATTTATCCTAATATGTTATGTGCGCATCCGCCATTTCAGATTGATGGCAATTTTGGCTTTGCGGCTGCGATACTGGAAATGCTGGTGCAGTATGAAGATAATAAAATTTCCCTTCTCCCGGCACTGCCAGATACATGGGAAAGTGGAGAAGTACAAGGGCTTAAAGCACCAGGAAACCTTACAATTGGTTTTAAATGGAAAGAGAAAAAAATTACCGAAATAAACTTAAAAGCACCTTGTGATACTGTGCGTGTACTTTTGTACAATGGCACCAAGGAAAAGGCTGTGCTTCATGCAAATTCTGTATTTCAGAAGTGTACGGAATAAAAAGAGGCAGATTGATGACTATATGTGTCAACTAATATTGACAATATCAATAGGTTAAAAAGGAATTTTAATGTATGAAAAAAGCGAAGATAAAAAAACAATACGTTCAGAACTTGTCGGTATGCTCATTGCAACCGGTATTACGACAATGTTGGTGGTGGGGGGAGTATTGTCTTTTATACTTTTTCGATGGTCAGCCATTACATTAAAGGATGATATGAATTCTGATATAGAAAGCATACAGCAGCAATTTACAAATCATCTGCTTTTTTGGGAAGAATCCGTAATATATCTCAGCGAAAACAGTGAAATGGAAGAATTTTTCAGAGATGGCTTAACAGATGGCGTTGAGCAGGTGCTCGAGCAGGGCATTAATTTGTTCTCTAATCAAAATATGGTTTCCGAAACGTATCCAATTGTAAGTGATTATTACGTTTTTAATAAAAATATGCAATATGTAGGAATGCACTACTATCCAGAAACACAATCTGCAAAGAATAGAAAGAATAAACGGATTTTAGACGGGATAAAAAGATACAAGGAACAAAATCAAAAGTTCTATTATAGGACAAATGGACAACAGATAGAATGCTATTTCTCTGTCTATGATGCCGATTTAGAACGGAGAGGATATTGTGTTGCTATATTTGATATGAATAATATCGAGAAAATATTTGCTAAATTGAGTAAGTATGAAACATATTATTGGTCTATTCAGAGCAATGGGGGCATGACAATTGGTGGAACCGGATTAAATGGTATTTCAAGGAGTGATCTCGTTAATACAGAGGGAATCGTAAAAAAAGAACACAAAGCTTACTTATATAAAGTATGTCAAAACAGTTTCGGACTTTCGACATACATCTTAATACCAAAAACTAAAATGTATTTGAATATCCGACCGGGATTTCGAATGGCTTGGGCAATATCAGTATCAATGTTTTTGGCAGTGATTGTAGCAGTGCTGTGGTATTCAAGGAGAATTACTTATCCAATTCAAAGTATCATAAAAAAGATTGAACAGGTAGGAACAGGCGATTTTGAAACAAAACTTGAAAATTATAATATAGAAGAATTCCAACAGATCAGTGATTCTTTTAATGACATGACGCTAAAAATAGATCATTTAATTAAAGAAGTATATGAAAATCAGATTTTGGTTAAAGAAGCGCGTCTTCAATATTTACAAGCCCAGATTAATCCACATTTCATGTTCAATGTTTTAACAATGATCGCATTTCGTGTAAAGCGGCATCATGATGAAGAACTTTATCAGATGGTGACTTCCTTTGCTGGGCTGATGCGGGGAAAATTATTTAGAAAAAACGAAGTGGAAATAAAGTTAGAAGAGGAAATGAAAATTGTAGGATTCTATCTTTATCTGCAGGGAGAGCGGTTTAAGGATATTATTACTTATAGCATTTTCTGGGAATCGGAAGAACTGAAGGAATGTTTTGTGCCAAGACTGTGTATAGAGCCGATTGTGGAGAATGCAGTAATACATGGTGTAGAACCAAAGGGAACCGAAGGGAAAATAGATGTTTCAGTTATAAAAGTATCAAGAAACATGATAAAAGTTATTGTTGAAGATGATGGAGTCGGATTTGATGTTGATCATATGGATGATAAAAAAAATAACATGAATCCGCGTGTCGGTGTGATGAATATTCAAAGACTGATCCGTAATTTGTACGGGGAAGAATATGGTATAAAAACTATCAGTGAGTTAGGAAAAGGAACAATAGTTGAAGTATGCCTTCCGATGAAAAAAGATAAGACTATATAAACACAAGGGGAGGAATAACAATTATGTGGAAAGTAGTTGTAGCAGATGACGAATCATTTGTAAGAGAAGGGCTGAAAGAAATGATTCCCTGGAAACAGTTAGGATATGAATTAGAAGGTATTTTTAAGAATGGGAAAGAAGTGACAGAAGCAATTGGAGATATATGCCCGGATATAGTAATACTGGATATCCAGATGCCCATCATGAATGGATTGGATGCAGCAAAATATATTCGGCAGCGCTGGCCGGATATTGTGGTAATTATGCTTACTGCATATGAAGATTTTAAGTATGCGCAAGAGTCGATTGTATTGCAGGTTAAACGGTATGTAGTGAAAAGCAATCTTCTGGAAGATTTGCCAAAAGTTCTGGAGGAGATGGCAATTGAAATGAAAGAAGAAAACCGGGTGGAAAAGCGGAGGATGGAAACATTCAGGATGCTTTTGGAAGAGTCAGAATATCTGGAAACAGTGCCGGAGGATTCTGCGGATATCCAATGGTTCAACAAAAAATTTGATAAATTCCGAATGATTGTTTTTAAGGGGTATAAAGGAGAAAAAGATACCGGAAGCATCTTGAAACAAAGAATGCTTTTCAATGTGAACGAGTTGTTTGAGTATTATGATAAATTTGCGATGAATACGACTGCGATAGAATGTGTGATCGTGATTTCAGATAATGTGAGTCTAGGTAAGGATGAACTGATAAAAAAATGTGCGTCATTTTGTAATGATGAGAGGGATAACTTACTTGTGGGAATAAGTGATGTGTATGAAGGAATTACGAATATAAGTATTGCATACAGAAATGTATTGAATGAAATGGGAAAATATTTCTGTGATCCGGAGGTAAAACAGCCAGGTGTTATTGTTATCGGACAAAAGAACAGATTAAATGATGATGAACTCATAGATGCGATTAATTCATTCATAGACGATAATGTCATGAAAAAATTAAATTTGGACTTGATCTCGCAAGCAGTACACGCAAACCGATGCTATGTCAGCCGGATTTATAAAGAACGGACAGGTCAAAAATTGTTTGATATCATAAACCGTAAAAAAATAGAAATCGCAAAAAAACTTATAGAAGACAGAAAAATGAAGATTTATGAAATTGCGGGAGCTGTAGGATGGGAAGATACGGCATATTTTTCCAGAGTCTTTAAAAAGTATACGGGATTTTCTCCTAAAGAATATGAACGCTTGTATCGGAGGTGAAACGAAAATGCGAAAAGCCGTGCTTATTTTCAGTATTTGTATTATTTGTCTGGCGGGGTGTGGAAAGAAAGCGGAGTCCATTAAAGATTCGGATAAAACAAGTATTGTTTTACTAAATGGCTGGGGTACGATGGAAACGGATAATCAGGTAATGCGAGATATATACAGTGATTTTGAGGAAGAAAACCCGGATATTTCGCTGAAACTGATTTCGATGCCATCGCCGGAAAATGTTACGGAAAAAGTGAAAGAAATGATATCTGTCGGCAAACTACCGAATCTCATTTATATCGGTGAAACAGGGAGCGATAAATTATATTCTTTTATGGTGGAGCAAGAGTATGTGACAGATTTCATGCCATATATCAACGAAGATAAAGAGTTTGGAAGTATGATCTCTCCGTATATTCTGAATCGTTGGAAGACAGAAGACGGTCAGCTTTATACCATTACAGATGTTCTTAACACAGGCGGATATTGGTACAATAAGCAGATTTTTAAGAATGCGGGAATTGAAAAAGCCCCTGAAACATGGGAAGAGTTTTTTGAATGTTGTGAGAAAATTGAAAAGTGGGCTAAGGAAGAAAAGCTGGATACGGTGCCGTTAAATTTAGATGTTAATACGGCGGCGTGTATTATCCAGGCAAGTATAAAAGAAAACGATATAAATATCAGTGACGATGCAGATATTGTAAAAAGTCTTACTATTTTAAAAAATGTTAAAAAATATACAAAAATAGAAAATAACTACTCGTACAGAGATAACTTACGAAGTTTTAATATAGGACACTGTGCGATATGTATCAATGGAATATCCAGTGAACAGTCGTTGAATGAGAATCTTAAAATGGAATATATGGATTTTCCATCTTTCAACGGGGAAAAAATAGGTCTTGTATCTGCCTATCCGGGATATTTTATGTCAAGTTCGAGTGATGAGAATCAAAAAAAAGCTTGCATACGATTCTTAAAATATATGCTGAGTGAAAAAGTACAGGGCAGGATATGGGAAGAAACAGGACGGCTTCCGGCGAATCCTAATGTTGACATGGACAGGATTTCTGATAAAGAAAACAGAGGATATCAGGCATATACTGAACTTATGAATTCGGATGTTATCAAAGAGCTTCCCGGAAATGATTGGGGAGATCGTAAAATGGACGCTTTTCAAAACAGTATATTTCAGTATTTGGAAGGCGGCATATCAGATAAAAGTATGTGCGAATTATTAAAAGAAAGTAAATAAATAAAAAGAAAAAGTAAATATAATTCAAAAAAGATAAATATGAGAAATGCATCCAATTTTCGGGAGCGTTTCTCATATTTATTTGTAAAAAAAGACAATAAATTCATGAAAAAAGTAAATGATATGAATGGCGTACTGTGCAATATTACATTATGATATGACATATAAAAAAAAGGAGGACTAGAGTTTATGAAATGGAAAACAAAACAGAAATGTAAAAAAGCGGGTGCATTTGGTTTAAGTTGCTTAATGGCAATTGGATGTTTTTCCGGCTGTGGAAAGGCTTCCTCAAATGATTCCAAAAAAGAAGGAGAAATTTCAGGTGAGGTCAGATATGCATTTTGGGATTCGGCACAGCAGTCTTACTTTGAAAAGTGTGCGGAAAAGTTCAATGAGAAATATCCTGATGTTGAAATAAAGCTGGAGCCAAGCAGCTGGGATGAATACTGGACGAAACTTGAAGCAGGTGCAACAGGCGGAAGTATTGCGGATGTCTTTTGGATGAACGGTCCGAATATTATCAAATACGCAGACGGCGATATTCTGATGGATGTTGGCGGTCAGATTAAAGAGTCCGGAATTGATACAGAGAAATATCCTGAAGCGTTAGTTGACCTGTACAATGTAGATGGAAAACAGTATGCAATACCGAAGGACTATGATACGATCGGAGTATGGTACAATAAAAAGATTTTTGATGAAGCAGGCGTTCCGTATCCGACAGATGATTGGACATGGGATGATATGGTCGATATTGCAAAACAGTTGACGAAAGCGGACGGAAGTGTGTATGGAATTTCTGCCGAATATCAAACTCAGTTTGGAATTTACAATACGATTCCGGCAGACGGCGGATATGTAATATCGGATGATAAAAAGAAGTCTGGATATGATAAAGAAGAAACGCAGGCCGGAGTACAGAGATGGGTCGATCTGATTGAGGAGGGCGCAAGTCCGTCACAGTCATCTTTAGAGGAAACAAGCGGGGATGTTCAGTTCTTGTCAGGAAGATTGGGAATGTATTGGTGCGGTTCATGGTTTCTGAATCAAGTGATTGATTCTGATATGAAAGATGATATTGATGTTGTTGCAGTACCGTCAATTAATGGAAATAAAATTTCTGTAATTCACGGAATCGGAAATTGTATTTATAAAGATACGAAAAATCCGGAAGCTGCTTGGAAATGGGTTGAGTTCTTGGCCGGCGAGGAAGCAAATAAGCTTTCTGCCGAAATGGGGGCGGCCATTCCGGCTTACGAAGGAACAGCAGACATATGGGTCGATAAATATAATGAATATAATTTGACTTCATTTGTAAAAGCTGCGGAAGAATATTCCACACCTTATCCGGTATCAAAAAATACTGCAGAGTGGGAACAGTATCAGGCCGAAGAACTTAAAAAGGCATTCAACCTTAAGACGGATGTAAAAGATGCATGTGATGAGGTGGCAAAGAAAATGAATGAAGTATTAGCCGATGAATGAGAGTAGATGACAGGAAAAGCATTTGCGGTTAGCAAATGCTTTTCCTGTTAAAAGAGAGGAGCAGTTGTGTATGAAAAAAATGAGTAAACGAAAAAAAATGGATTATATCGCAGGTTATACCATGATTTTTCCGTTGGTTCTTGGTCTGGGAGTTTTTTATTTTTACCCTATATTCCGGGTGTTTTATGACAGCTTTCATGAAGTAGGAGCATTTAACAAAAGCAAATGGGTAGGATTACAGAATTATGTGACAATGTTTCATGATAAAACGATGTGGCAGGCGTTGTTTAATACGTTTCGCTATGTAATAGTAATTGTCCCTGCTGTCATTATCCTGGCATTATTACTTGCGGTTTTTCTGAATATGAAAATAAAAGGAAAAGCTTTTTTTAGAGTGGTTTACTTTATACCGGCTATTACCATGAGTGCCGCAGTCGCGATGATATGGAGATGGATGTTTAATGGAGATTATGGACTCATCAATTATATTCTAAATCTTTTTGGTATTAAATCGATTCGATTTTTAAGCAATCCTAATTTGGCCTGGATTTCGATCTGTGTTGTAACAATCTGGAGTAATGTAGGATATAACATGATTATCCTGTTAGCAGGCATTCAGGGAATCTCCAAGAGCTATTATGAAGCGGCATCTATGGATGGGGCAGGCAGCATAAGACAATTTTTTACCATTACGCTTCCGTTAATTACGCCGACTCTGTTTTTTGTGTTAGTAACAACTTTAATCGGAACATTCCAGACATTTGATACAATTTATATGATGATTTCAAAGACAGGACTCGCAATGGCGGCATCCGAGAGTATGGTCGTGTATTTTTATAAAAATGCATTTGAATTCTCGAAGAAGGGATATGCATCAGCGCTGGCAATTTTCTTGTTTGTAATCATTATGATTATTACTGCCGTGCAAATGAAATTACAGAAAAAATGGGTTAATTACGAATAGGAGTGAGTAAAATGAAGAGGAAAAAAAATGGAAGTCATGTGATTGTTTTTATCATATTGGCATTGTGTATGGTAGTTACGTTACTCCCGTTCATATGGATGGTTCTTACATCATTAAAAACACAGTCTGAAGCAGTAACTATTCCGCTTCAGATATTACCGAATAAATTATTGTTTTCAAATTATGTTTCTGTATTTAAAAAGATTCCGTTTGCTAAGATGTATTTAAATACGATCATATCAACCGCAGTAGTTGTCAGTGTACAGGTGATTTTATGTTCTATGGCGGCATATGCTTTCGGAAGAATTAAATTTCCGGGACGAAATGCGATTTTTGGCGCTTTGCTTGCAGTTTTGATGGTGCCGTATTCTTTCTTTATTCTTCCGCAATATTTAATGATTCAGAAGATGGGACTGTTGAACACGATTCCGGCTCTGTTCATCCCTGGCTTGTTTAGTGCGTTCGGCACGTTTTTGATGCGTCAGTTTTTTATGGCGCTTCCAAATGATCTGGAAGATGCGGCACGAATTGACGGCTGCAATCATTTTATGATTTTTACAAAGATTATGTTCCCGTTAGTAAAACCGGGAGTGGTAGCGCTTGCCATTCTTACATTGAGAAGTGCATGGAACGATTTAATGTGGCCAATGATCGTAAACACTTCCCCGGAAAAAATGACGCTGTCAGCGGGGCTGTCATTCTTGCAGGGGCAATATAGCACAGATTATCCAATTATGATGGCAGGAGCAGTTCTGGCAGTGCTCCCATTACTTGTATTATTTGCAGTTTTTCAGAAACAGTTTATCGAGGGTATTGCTTTACAGGGAATTAAAGGTTAAACAGAGGTTCACAAGTGAATACATATTTATAACGGAGGGAAATTAATATGTCAAACAAAGTCAGAATAGGAATGATTGGTCTGGGAAGCAGAGGAAAAGGACTTTTAGAGACAGCATATCTGGAACATCCTGATGCAGAATTTGTTGTAGTATGCGATAGGTATGAGGACAGATGTCATGATGTGGCAGAACTGATTAAAAAAAGCGGAAGAAAAACTCCAAAAATGACAACAGACTATAAAGAAGTGCTGCGGATGCCGGATGTAGATGCGGTAATCATATCAGCCTCGTGGGATATGCACGTGGAAATGTGCATCGATGCAATGAAAGCAGGAAAGTATGTAGGTTGTGAAGTAGGCGGTGCATATTCCATTCATGAATGCTGGAAATTGATTGAGACGTATGAGCAGACAGGAGTCCCGGTTATGTTTCTGGAGAACTGCCTGTATGGACGGGATGAAATGATGGTAGCCAATATGGCAGAACTTGGCGTATTAGGGGAAGTAGTACATTGTGAAGGCGGATATCGTCATGATTTAAGAGAGGAAGTTGCGTTTGGAAAGGAAAACAGGCATTATCGTCTTTCCAATTATATCCACAGAAATACAGAAAATTATCCGACTCATGAATTGGGACCAATTGCAAAAATCCTTCACATTAACAGAGGAAATCGGATACTTACATTAAGTTCCATATCGTCCAAAGCCGCAGGCTTGACAGCGTATGTAAAAGAGAAAAAAGCAGATGATGAAACTCTGGTTAATACAACATTTAATCAGGGGGATGTTGTAAATACAATTATGAAATGCAGTAACGGCGAGACGGTTTCATTGACATTGGATACAACGCTGCCAAGATATTACTCAAGAGGATTCACGGTTCAGGGAACAAAAGGAATGTACAGTGAAGACAATCGCTCTATATTTCTGGATGGCGAAAAGGCGGCGGAAGATCATTATGAGTGGCAGAAACATTGGGGCAATGTTGAGGAGTATCGTGAGAAATATGAACATCCGGTATGGAAACAATATTTACAGGATGGTGTGAAAAAAGGCCATGATGGAATGGATTATCTTGTATTTTCAGATTTTCTTAAGTGCGTACAGAATCACTCAGAAGCTGTAATTGATGTTTATGATATGGCAACCTGGATGAGTGTTTCTGTGTTGGCAGAACAGTCAATCGCAATGGGGGGACAGCCAATGGCAATCCCGGATTTTACCGGTGGAAAATGGATAAATCGGAAGTAATGAAGCTGAAATAACGAATTGAAAACAATGAAACAAAAAGAATTGCGGATGCAATCATATTGAGGGGCGGATGAAATGCAATGGAAGGGGCTATGGTTTCCGGGGGTGTGGAACATGAATCAGTCGTTCTACACCCTTTTCCATTAAATGTGTTGCAAAGCTATGGCGGAGGCAGTGCGGAGTTGCTTTCGCCGGAAGTCCAGCATCAGATACGGCAAGGCGCATCATCTGCACCAGTGTACTGACTGTAGGTAATTGCCTGTGAATTTATTAGGGAACAGGATTCCGCGAGCAATGTCATTTAGTTAAGGCATTGGCGAGGTCGCTCCTCTTTAGGCAGAGATATTGGAATTCCTATCTCTGCCTACTTTTGTTTGCGCGCCATGGGCGCG
>DCKD01000020.1 GCA_002320245.1 Lachnospiraceae bacterium UBA1683 | reverse complement strand
TCGTCATTTGTCAACAACTTTTTTGTTTTTCTGTTTCACTCTCAGCACTAGCCTTTCGGCTTGTCTCAAGCGACAGCCTTAATATATTACCACATCGCTGTATCATTTGTCAACAACTTTTTTCAAGTATTTTCGCCAGTCAATCAAGACCCGATTCATACTTTCATCGGCTGTTTCAGCGACAGATGTTATCTTAACATCCACAGTCCTAATTGTCAACATTTTTTCTGTTTTTTATTTATTTTATTTATTTGACACAATTCAGACATTTTCGCTGTTTTCATCCGATTTTCAGACGCAGCTATTTTGATATACTTGACTTTCTGACGAACTCTCTCGTGTACTAACAACCACCGGGAGGTCATATTGTATTATACACATTCTGACTTGAATGCATCCTGCCCATCGCCATGGGCGATTTAAAATGGCAGGATGCGTGACAGTTATGCCGGAAGGCTGAACTGTTACTTATGCACGGATTCTCGAAACCACTCTGTGAATCCGCACATAATACAATATGACCTCCCGGCTTTGTGCGGCAAGCAAGGCAGAAATAAGAATGCAATGTATTGTTACCGACTGCGATAGGCAAAAGCGCATACGAGTCATTTTACAATTGCCAATACATTAAATCATTCCTTTATTCCTTTCCATCAAAGCAATATGTACAAACTTTGCACGGCTCAAGCCCTATCGACGCAAGCAGGTCATCCAGTCTGTGATAGCGAAGTGTCGTAAAGTTCTGTCGCTTTCTGATATCTTCAATCATCTGTGCATATTTACAACTGCAAGGATTTGCGTATTCCTCCAGCACCTCTTTCGGACAATTCTCGCCCTCTCTCTCCTGAATTACCTGTCTGGTAATCAAATCCATCTCTGATTTGGACCGTGAGAAATTCAAATATTTACATCCATACAAAAGCGGCGGGCATGCCGGACGGACATGCACTTCTTTTGCCCCACTCTGATACAGGAATTCCGTTGTTTCCCGAAGCTGAGTTCCGCGCACAATAGAATCATCAATCAGTAATAACTTCTTATCTTCAATCAATGCATGAACCGGAATCAATTTCATTCTGGCAATCAGATTTCTCTGACTCTGGTCGGTCGGCATGAAGGAACGCGGCCACGTTGGTGTATATTTGATAAACGGTCTTGCATACGGAATTCCGGACTCATTCGCATAACCGATTGCATGAGCAATTCCGGAATCCGGCACGCCCGCAACGATATCCGGATGTACAGAATCCCCGTCTCTCTTCGCCAGCATACTTCCACACTTATATCGCATTTCTTCCACATTAATTCCCTCGTAGGAAGAAGTCGGATATCCATAGTATACCCATAAAAATGAACAAATCTTCATCTCCTCTCTCGGAGGGCTTAGCGTCTCCACGCCTTCCGGCGTAATATATGCAATCTCAGATGGTCCAAGCTCCTTATAATCAGCATATCCAAGATTAATATATGCGTGGCTTTCGAACGAAACACAATAAGCTCCATCCTTGTGGCCAATTACAAGTGGTGTTCTTCCATAACGGTCTCTTGCTGCGTAGATTCCATCTTTTGTCATCAACAGCAAAGTCATAGAACCATCCACAATTTCCTGCACATACCGAATTCCTTCCAGAAGAGAGTCTTTCTCACAAATCAGCGCTGCCATTAATTCTGTCATATTAATCTGACCATTTGTCATTTCCTGAAAATGTGAATGTGCACTATTGTACAACTCTCCTAACAGTTTCTCATAATTATTTACTTTTCCAACTGTTGTAATTGCAAAGCTTCCCAATTTTGACTGAATCAGCAGCGGCTGCGGTTCAAAATCAGAAATACATCCAATTCCCAGATTTCCTTTCATCTCACTTACATCACGGTCAAATTTGGTACGGAACGGTGAATTCTCAATATTGTGAATCGCACGATTAAACCCGTCTTTTCCATATGTTGCCATACCTCCACGTCTCGTTCCTAGGTGTGAATGATAATCTACCCCATAAAAAAGTTCTAGTACGCAATCATTCTTTGATGCTACGCCAAAAAAGCCTCCCATATGTTCTCTCCTTTTCTATTATTATCTATTTCCAAGCATTATCACTCTACAGGAATTTTCTCTGCTGTGAATATAGTTTCCCGCAAAGAAAAAAGCTGCATTTACATAATAACATATAAATGCAGCTTTTTCGAGATTTTTTTCACAAGTCAAAGCCCCCGCCGCAAGCAACGGGGCATCAAATTTACCACGCCCCAAGAGGCGGGGGATTTTGTATGCGCTCCGCTTCGGTCGGCGCTAATCGAGTGCCACAAGCACTCAGCCCCCCTCGCGGCAGTTGCCAAATATCCATGCAAGCATGGCTACTTGGCTCGTTGCCCGCGGGAATAAATTTTTCAGAATATAATTCTTATTTTTCTTCTATAAGCCACATTAAATGCCTTTCTGTTTCGCATAGAATGAATTGCCAATCTGCGAGGCGACAGAATGAGGCGTAGCGGTGGCTACGTCGATTGATGTCAACGCAGCAGATGGAAATTCAGGTATGTGGAACACAAGGTTATTTGGTGTGGCTTATACCAGCATTGCCAAAACTGCAGCTTTGGGTTTTGCCCCTAAATCTTTTGCTGTAATTTCACCATTTTTGAAGACCATAAATGTCGGGATGCTCATTACGCCATATTTCTGCGCGATTTCTATATTTTCATCAATATTTAGTTTTCCAACTTTTGTATCGGTAACTTCTTCTGAAATTTCCTCAACTACCGGTGCCATCATCTTGCACGGTCCACACCAGTCTGCATAAAAATCTACCAATACCGGCTTATCAGACTGTAATACTTCCTGCTCAAAATTTTCTGTTGTCAATTTTATTACTGCCATAGCTGTTTCCTCCTTTATTCAAACGCCGTTGATTCAATCCGAAAATATTTCCGGACAGAATCCGGCACATTGCTAAAGAGAGAATCATTCATTTGACTGTCTCTCTTCATTTAATTTTACAGCTTTTCTAAAACAAATCAAGCCTATAATGAACAAAACTGAAATTGCACTCACACCAACATTCATTTTTCCGGTCACCTGCGTAATCACAGAGACAAGAACCGTTCCTAAAATCGCAGCGCCTTTTCCACAGATATCATACAATCCGAAATATTCGCCTGATTTCTCAGCCGGGATGATTTTTCCAAAATACGAACGGGATAATGCCTGAATCGTTCCCTGAAACATACCAACCAATACAGCCAGAATCCAGAACTCCAACTGTGTATTCAACCCATATGCAAAAATTGAAATAAACAGGTAACCAAGAATACAGATTGTAATTACAACTGTCGGTTTAATTTTCTCCGCTATCACATTCAGGACAAGCACCGACGGAAAAGCAACAAGCTGTGTCACGAGCAGCGCCAGAAGAAGTCCGGTACTGTCAAGTCCAAGCGCCTGTCCGTATGCTGTCGCCATGTCAATAATTGTATAAACGCCATCTATATAGAAGAAAAAAGCAACCATAAACAAAAAGATATGTTTTTCCCTCCAGATTTCCTGAAATGTATGTCCCAGACGGACAAAACTGGTTTTTACGACATTTCCTTTTATCTCAACGTAATGTTTCTGCTCAAAAGATATCAAAAGCGGAACGGCGGACAGCAGCCACCATATTGCGGTTATGATAAATGCAATGACCATGGAAGCCTGCATACTCAGCCCAATTTTATCTCCGCACAACACAATGACCAGACTTGCAATGAACGGAATACAGCTTCCGATGTAACCCCATGCATATCCCTGTGAAGAGACCGTATCCATCCGTTCCGGCTCTGTAACGTCTGTCAGCATCGCATCATAGAATACAAGGCTGGCAGAATATCCGGTCTTCGCGAGAATGAACACGCCGAGGAACCATATCCACGAGGAAAGGAATCCAAGTATAATGCAGCCTGCTACACCGACAATCAGAAATACGGTAAAAATTTTCTTTTTAAAGCTTTTCATGTCGGCAATCGAACCAAGCGTCGGTCCTAAAATTGCAACTAAAAATGTACAAATAGACGCCGCATATCCCCAAAACGCAAGGTAATCCGAGTTGGATACTCCTGCATTTCCCGCAAGATAGTTAAAATAGATTGGAAAGATTGTTGAAACCATCATCGTAAATGCAGAATTTCCCACATCATATAGTACCCATTTCTTTTCTAAGGAAGTCATTTTTAATTTCATCTCGAAATCTCCTCTTTTTTGTTCTTGAACATTCCAATACCGCAATATGGATTTTCTGTTCATATTGTATTTTTGTTTCTTACAGCCTCAACTCTTCCCAGTTTTCCCCCGCTCCGAATGTTTCATGAAACCGCCCTGGCAGCTCTGCTTCCTGAAACAACACCTTCTGATATTGGAGAATCAGCCCTGCTGCCAGCGGGACCGCCCCTGCATAAAGCTTTTTCAACAATTCACTATATTCTTCACACGCCGGATTCGGGGTTTCACTCATAATCATTCCATGTATAGACTCATACTGCCCAATCAGTTTCAATCCGCAAAACAAGGTTTTACGTTTCGCCTGTTTCGGCGCAAGCAGCAGCTTATGACACAAAATCATATATGAAAGCGACTTTTTTGTTTCCTCCACAGAAATCCCATCAAAGAATTGTGCAATTACTTCTGCATTCTTTTCCGTCGGATGAATATGCTTTGTTGCAAGATAAGTAACCGGATTGATAAAATCTTCCGTTAATAATTTCCTGTCAAACTCCATCTCGATTTCAGAATGTGAAATCCCACTGACCTGAATCATTTTTTCTACATACTTATGGCATTCGCTGTCCAGTGCAAAATGACAGATAAACCCATAGATATATGCACGTGCCGCGCTCTTATCTTCTGCACGCGCGATTACCTCAGCCGCATGTTTAAAAAATATATCTGCAAACTCGTCATGCATCCTGTACCCAGTCTCGTTTACATGATTTTTATTAAAAATTCTGTAATAAAAGAAAATATCCGGACCATGCAGTCCGATATCAAACAACTCACGGTTTCCATCAATGGATTGCTGGAGCGGTCTTGGTAGCGCACTCATAACATCTTTTCCAAATTTGTAATGTGCATATGTTGTTGGCATTGTAACTAACCCCTTTCTGATTCTTTTAATCGACAATTTGTAACTGTTCAGAGCCATGCGCATCTGCAACGGTTTTATGCGTTGGATGCTTGCATACATAAGCATAAACCGGTGCAGATGCATATGGCGGATACGCCACATCTCAAAATCCATAGGATTTTGAGATGACCCTGAACAGTTACGACATTTTTATTTTATCACGGATTATGTAAGTCAACAATCACATATTGTCTATCATAAATCAGAAAGTTTAAATCTATATAAAGAATTATAAAATTTTAAGGAAAATCTTCTTCTGCCTTGACTTTCCTCCGCTCTTTCTTTAAAATAGGAGTGCAACAAAAAGTTTGCACTCTATATCAGGGCTTGTACTGGTTTCGACAGGGATTCTGAAGATGGAGAAGCTATCCGCAGGCAGATGCGTCAAATCGCAAACTTAAATTTAAACGCTAACGATAATTTCGAATTAGCTGCAGCCTAATTGCTGCATATCAGCCCCGAAGCACCCGCACTTCGGGAGTCTGGCACTGACTATGCGGGAAACGATACCGGCAAAGCTTTGAGCCTGTAGGCGTATTATGAAGCTACTGAAACCGCAAGGGTGTTAGTTCCCGTGCGGCAGAGGAAATGAAAAAGAACTAACTATGATAGTAGAAGTACATGGGAGGGGTTTTTGGACGCGGGTTCGATTCCCGCCAGGTCCATTTTTCAAGATTAGCGATAAATACCGGCTTGTAAATAGCTGGGACACATTGAAATACGAAGAAAAATACCGGAAAGCGGATTGATGGCCTTTCGGTATTTTTGCATACCTCCGCTGCGTATTGTTTTAGTTCTGATTCTCACTCTTTCTTACATCCCGCATATCTTAAATAAAAAAGGATATTAGATATGACTGATAATTTTAATAATTCATCTTGGGAAAATAACCGCAGACGCGACTGCAATCCTTGCCACGACCGGGATCGTTGGGATAGGCGCGACCGCGATGACCGTAGGGATAGATGTGACCGGGATGACCGTAGGGATAGATGTGACCGCGATGACCGCCGGGACAGATGTGACCGCGATGACCGCCGGGACAGATGTGACCGGAACTGCCGTCGGTCTTGGTAATGATATTGACGGGGCTGTTTCAGCAGCCCCGTTTTTTCTTGATTTTCTTTTTCGCTCCAATTTTCCGGCAGTTTTTCTCTGTTCATAAGGCATATGTTCCGACACCATAACCGACATAATGTCCGGAAACCTCTGGTTCCCTCTGCGGAAATATGCAAGCTGCAATAAATAAAACCGCCCCCTATACTTGCCTGTTCTTCGGTTCCACCGCCTCGGACCGGACATTGTGCGTCTGGTTCTGATTCTCTGGTTTTACCTTCTCTGTTACGCTGTTGAATTTGTTCAGGCTCTTCTGCCTGTTCTGCTGCTCCTGCTGTTTCTTATCCATATAAGTCACCTCCGGAATATTATGCGGCGAATGAAGAATTTTATGCTTCAGAGGGTTTCCCTCTGCATATTTCTCTCCTCATTCCCATATAATACTGTTATGAATAAATTAAAATCTTATATTATCAAGGGAATTATTTTTGTTTTAATTGTTGGGGCAATTTCACACTTTGTGTATGAATGGTCAGGGGAAAACTACTTTTTGGGATTTTTCTTTCCTGTGAATGAATCTACATGGGAGCACATGAAACTATGCTTTTTCCCTATGCTGTTCTACTCACTTTACATGAACGGAAAAGTCAAGGAGGACTATCCGTGCGTCACTTCAGCTTTACTCTTTGGCATTTTGCTCAGCACATGTTTAATACCTGTAATTTTTTATACTTACTCAGGCATTTTAGGACGTAACTTTCTGATTCTTGATATTGCTACCTTTGCTGCAAGTGTACTGTTGGCATTTTATGCAATTTACAGATTTACCTTATCCTGCAAACTATCTTCTTATACGACTTTATTAATGCTGCTTGTGTTAGCTGTTGCAGTCTGCTTTTTCATATTTACCTATCATCCGCTTAGCATCGGAATCTTTATGAATCCCGCGGAAATAAATATGCAACATCTTAATATTTAATAAATTGCTCTATTCCTGCACATACTATTCCCGAAAGGAGTGCATGCACATGGACAAACAAAAAACAACTCTGCCGCCGGTGAATCCGAATCATTCGAAAAATGCTTACGATGATGACAATATTCCGGAAATCGACCTTCCGAAGAAAACCAATGCCACCAATGTGATTCCGGATGAAGTTCCAAGACGGGACGGTCCCGGAGGCGAATAATTTCTTTTTTGACGGGGAGTGGCAAAGTAAGCCGTTCCCTGTCTTTCAACAATCTGTTCCATCCCCTTTTTCTATCTGCTCCATCCCTCTGTTTCTATACGTTCCATCTCCTATTTTTATCTGTTTCGCATCGTATTTCCAATCTTCTCCTATTGCATAATTATTACAATATTGTTACAATTCTATTATCCCGCGAGATAAATATTTTACTTAAGGAGGAATACTTATGTGTTTTACATTTAACTGTAACGACCTGCTTGCGTTCATTCGCAATTGTTTTGGATGCTAATCAAATAAGATAATCAGAAGATGCTCTCATTCAGAGGGACAGGTATTTGATGCATGCCTGTCTCTCTGGATGGGAGTATTTTTGCATTTTCTATCACTTTTCCCACATTCCTACATAATATGATATCGAACCAGTTAAATTTTGGGAGGTTTCATTATGAACACTCAGACTATGAATAACAATTATGGTGACGGTCGTCAGCGTCACGTTCATGAAGTTCTTGGAAGTACCGCTGTTGTGAGGGAGGACTGTGAATGCCATAACCACCGTTTTGCCACTGTATCCGGCGAGGCTATCCGCATGGGAAATTCCCATGTGCATGAAGTCAAGTTCAGAACCGACTTTGCCGATGGACACTTCCATGAGTTCTGTGGAAAATCTTCTCTGGCAATCGATGTTGGCGGAGGAAAGCATGTGCACTTTTTAAAGGCATTTACTGATGTGGAAGATGGGCACAGACATCAATTCCAAGTTGCGACTTTGATTGAAAGCCCACTCGACTTTGAATGTAAAGAGTAAGTTTGAAAAATAAGTTTCTCCTTTTTTGCAGCCGTCCTCTGGAAACAGAGGACGGTTTTCTGATTGAGAATCCGGTTTCCATCTCTTTTCTTTTTCCTCAAAATATAGTTGTTGTTGTTTTCAGAAATTGTAACTATTCAGAACACAGACCACAGCATCAAGGGGCAAAATACCTTTTGACCCCAGCATCATTTTATGAGTTGCCCGACAAATGAAC
>DCKD01000085.1 GCA_002320245.1 Lachnospiraceae bacterium UBA1683 | reverse complement strand
GTGTGGCAGTTCAGTCAATGGCTTCTCATTTACGAAAGGAGTCTGACTATGAAAGTTTCTTACCAAACCTGTTGTGGTGTCGATGTTCACAAATCTTTTCTCGTTGCCACAATCGTCAAAACCACCGGTGGTATTGAGCCTTCTTATCAAAAGAAGCGTTTTTCCACCTTCAATAATTACATTCTTCAATTTAAAAAATGGCTTCTCGATCATGAGTGTCGTGATGTCTGTATGGAATCCACAGGTAAATACTGGGTTCCTGTCTTTAATCTAAAGCTTGTTTCCTGCCGTTCAAGCGAAAAGAATAGATACCAGAATGCTCTTACTGTAATATTGCATTAGATTCTGTTGTTTCCGATATCTTTGGGAAGTCATCCACATCCATTATTGACTATCTGCTTGAACAATCGGGTACATCCATTAACCACGAAGAAATCGCATCTAAGCTTCTTAGGAGTCTCAAATCCAAAGAAGATGCTGTTATAGAATTCGTCGAAGGATATCAGATGACTGATGCCCAAAAATACCGTATGCGCCTTGTCCGTGCACATATGGATTAGATCACAGCTGAAATCAATGATGTTGATAAAATGATTGAAAATATGATTTCTTCTGACCCTGATTATGAAAATGCTGTCCAGTTACTCTGTACCATTCCGGGTGTTAAACATGATAGTGCAGTCACCATCATCTCCGAAATCGGTATTGATATGTCTCAGTTCTGCAGTTCAAAACGCTTATGCTGTTGGGCTGGGCTTACTTCCGGCAGCAACGAATCTGGTGGTAAGAAGAAGTCTGTTCGGATCACACGTGCCGGTATTTACCTCAAACCTGCATTGGTGCAATGCGCCCATGCAGCCGTAAAATCCGATAAATCTCCTTACCACAAGAAGAAGTATGAATCCCTCGTTAAGCATCGTGGCAAAAAAAGAGCCATTATCGCTATTGCCCGGATGCTCCTCACTGCTATTTACCAGATGCTGTCTACTGGCGAGGAGTGGAATCCGAGCGATTTGTATAAAATCGATATGCCTGAATCACTTGCCAAAAGACAAAAAGACAAGGCTATCAAACAAGCCATGAACCTTCTCCCAAAAGAGGGATTGCTACCTCTTAATGAACCACTGGCTTCTTAAATAAAGATGTTAATTTATACTTTCAAAAAGTTGTCTGTTATAGACAGCTTAGTGAAGTGCGTCCATTTATGGCTGTCCTCTACTTTCTTTCACACTATTATCCTCTTATTCCCAATCCTTATTTTGACAAATGGCACTGTACCTTTCTATTTTTCTGTACAATATGCTTTTGCTGCCGTCTCGTATAAATTATTTCCCTCACTGTCAATTACAACAATAACCGGAAAGTTTTCCACAGTCAGTTTACGGATGGCCTCCGTTCCGAGGTCCTTATATGCGACAACCTCCGAGCTTGTAATACATTTTGACAGAAGAGCTCCGGCACCTCCGACTGCCGCAAAGTATACTGCATCATTTCGTACAGTCGCATCAATTACCTCCTGGCTGCGCTTTCCCTTCCCAATCATTGCTCCCAGACCGAGATTAAGAAGCTGAGGTGCATATTTGTCCA
This sequence comes from Lachnospiraceae bacterium UBA1683, assembly GCA_002320245.1. Lineage (GTDB taxonomy): Bacteria > Bacillota > Clostridia > Lachnospirales > Lachnospiraceae > Schaedlerella. Next base: position 35,967 of record DCKD01000085.1, on the reverse strand, counting down.
TTCGGCTTGCTGTTGTCGGTCCGGCAGAACCAATCGGACGCCCCTCCCGTGCAGGGGACGGTCCCATATAATAAATCATTTGTTCCCTGATATCAATCGGAAGTTCCCCTCCTTTCTGTAGGATGTCATACATTCTTTTATGTGCAGCATCACGTGCTGTATAAATAGTTCCTGTAATATAAACGTAATCTCCTGACTTTAAAGTTCTTGCAACCTCCTTTGTGATTGGAGCTGTAATATGTTTGTCCATGATATGTATCCTTTCTGTTCAAATTTTGTGAATATTCTGAAAATGCAGAGCAAGGGGGACAGTCCCTTCTGAGAAGGGACTGTCCCCTTTGAGTTGTCCCCTTTGAGTTCTTTAAGTTAAATCTCTCTCACCATATGTCGGTTTACATGACAGCAGATATTGACTCCAACCGGAAGTCCTGCAATATGTGTCGGATAGGTATTGATATTAACTGCCAGCGCGGTTGTCGTTCCCCCTAATCCTCCCGGTCCGATTCCAAGACCGTTAATTCTTGTGAGAAGTTCTTCTTCCAATTCTTTTACATATGGAATATCTGAATGTTCTCCTATCTCTCTGGTTAGCGCCTCTTTTGCCATGAGTGCACACTTTTCAAATGTTCCACCGATTCCTACTCCGACTACCATTGGGGGGCAGGCATTCGGTCCGGCATCTTTGACCGCCGTAAGGACTGCATTCTTTACACCTTCAATTCCTTCTGCCGGTTTCAGCATGAATACACTGCTCATATTTTCACTTCCGAACCCTTTCGGAGCAACTTTGATTTTTACACTGTCACCGGAAACTATCTTTGTGTGGATAATCGCCGGAGTATTGTCTTTTGTATTTTCACGAATCAGTGGGTCTCCGACAACAGACTTCCTCAGATATCCATCCACATATCCCTGACGCACACCTTCATTGACCGCATCTTCCAAAAGTCCGCCCTCAAAATGTACATCTTGTCCTATTTCCAAAAAGATAACCGCCATTCCTGTATCCTGACAAATCGGAATCGTCTCCTCTGACGCAATTTTCAGATTTTCCTTAAGTTGTCCCAGAATTTGTTTTCCAAGAGGTGATTTTTCTTCTTTCTCTGCACGTTTCATCGCTGCATCCATATCCGGAGACAGATAATGGTTTGCCTCGATACACATTTCTTTAATATTCTTTGTAATTTCTTCTACATTGATTGCACGTATCATGATTCCTCCTAAATTTATAAGTAAACTGTTCATTTTTTACCATTATAATATCTTTTTTCATTATATTCAAGAATGCTTCAGTGTTCCCGGCACGGGCATCCCGTACCGTGCGTGACAATTGTACCTGCGCGGACCTTCAATGTGCCTGATATATTTCTCTGATTGGGAGCAAATCCCATCATTGAAACTTTTATTCTGCGCAACTGTGCAACGTGCGGATACATTTCTCTTGTAGGATTGAATCCAGCCATCAAAACTAATATTTTGCACCCCGTTTATAGGCGGAAATTATTCCATATATAGAGATATACATTTTATAAAATGAAAACACGCAAAAATAAAACGATAAAACAAAAAAATAATTCTAACATCCACACAAAAAATCACTTACAATAAAAACAGAAAGAAAAACCAGAAAAAAGATTTCAAAGGAGGATTTTATGCGAAACATTATTAATTTGAATCAGGACTGGAAATTCATTCAGAAGGATGTTGGACTTCCAACCACTTTGCCTGGGGACTGGCAGGATATCAATCTCCCACACACATGGAATGCCATCGATGGACACGATGGAAATGGTTCCTACGACCGCGGCAGCTACTGGTATGCAAAGACATTTACAACACCAAAACAGCCGCTCGCCGGAGGACGTGTCTACATAGAGATTCTTGCAGCCGGACAGCAGGCTACAGTCTATGTCAACGGCAGCGAGGCTGTTTACCATGAGGGCGGCTACTCCGCTTTCCGTGCAGATGTTACAGATTTTGTAAAGGAAGACGGGGAAAACCTGCTCGTTGTTTCATGCAGCAATGAGGAAAAATCCAACGTTTATCCGCAGGCTGCCGACTTTACATTCTACGGTGGTCTTTACCGCGGTGTAAACCTAATCAGCGTACCGGATACTCATTTCGATTTGGATTATTTTGGAGGACCGGGACTGAAAGTGACTCCAAAACCGTCCGACTGCGGCGGTGCTTTCTTCGAGCTGGAAACCTGGATAACAAATCCGGACAAAAACTTCACTGTACTCTATCAGATTAAAGATGAGGACGGAAACGAAGTTGCATATGCCGTTCGTCCTGCAGACGACACACATACAACCGTTTATGTTCCTAATGCAGTGAAATGGGGTATTGATAATCCATATCTCTATACAGTAACTGCAATTCTTCAGAGAAGAAATGAAGCCTATGATGAGGTCTCTGTTCAGACCGGTGTACGCAGTTTTTCCTGTGATTCAAACATGGGATTCATTCTCAACGGTATACCAACTCCTCTTCGCGGTGTCAGCCGTCATCAGGATATGCTTTATAAAGGAAATGCACTCACAAGAGAAGACCATTTCCATGATGCTGAGCTTATTAAAGAACTGGGTGCAAATACAATCCGCCTTGCTCATTATCAGCATTCACAGGACTTCTACGATGCCTGTGACGAACTCGGATTCATCATCTGGGCTGAGATTCCATTTATCAGCATTATGAGCAAAGACCCTGAGGCTCACAAAAACTGTATCAGCCAGATGAAGGAACTTATCATCCAGAATTACAATCATCCAAGTATCTGTTTCTGGGGGATTTCCAATGAAATTCTCATTGGCGGAATCTCAGACCAGCTTGTAGAAAACCATAAAGAACTGAATGCACTTTGCAAAGAAATGGACCCGACACGTCTGACAACAATCGCACATGTCAGCATGACACCGGTAGACAGCCCAATGCATCACATTACAGATGTCATCAGCTACAACCACTACTTCGGATGGTACGGCGGCAAAATGGAAGACAACGGACCTTGGTTTGATAAATTTCACGAGGCCCATCCGGATCTTTGTGTGGGTGTCTCCGAATATGGATGCGAGGGAATCATTACTTATCATGGACCGAATCCTGCATGCAAAGATTACAGTGAAGAATATCAGGCACTTTACCATGAACATATGGCAAAAGTTCTCGACGAACGTCCGTGGCTGTGGTCCAGCCATGTATGGAATATGTTCGATTTCGGATGTGCAGCCCGTAATGAAGGCGGCGTAGCCGGACGTAACAACAAAGGACTTGTCACGATGGACCGCAAAACAAAGAAAGACAGCTACTATGTTTATCAAGCTTACTGGAGCAAAAAACCGATGGTTCATCTCTGTGGAAAACGTTATGCACAGCGCGCCGGCGAGACAACAGAAATCAAAGTATACTCCAACCAGCCAAAGGTTTCCCTGTACTTAAACGGAGAACTTCTGGAAATTAAATCTGCCGATAAAGTATTTTCTTTTGAAGTAACATTGAAAGACGGGTTTAACATTATTTCCGCTGCAGCCGGGAATGTAAGTGATACAATGACCCTTGAAAAAGTGGAAAAAGAACCTGAAATCTATGTTCTTCCTGAAGTGAATGAAAGGGCTGAGGGTGTTGCAAACTGGTTCAGCCTTGTGGGTGATTTGGATCTGAAGGCTCCAATGGAATTTCCTGAGGGATACTACAGCGTCAAAGATACCATGGAAGAGATGGCAGCCTGCCCTGAAGCAATTGAAGTTGTCACAAAAGCAATCAAACTGACTATGGGCATGACCATTGCTCCGGGTGAAGGTATGTGGAATATGATGAAGGGCATGACAATGGAAAAACTTGTACAGATGTCCGGAAGCATGGCACCGGAGGGATTTTTAGAAAGCATCAACGCGCAGCTCACCAAGATTAAAAGGAGCTGATTATTCCAAAAGTTATTGTAACTGTTGGGAGCCATCGAAAAATCCTGCGGATTTTTCGATGTGGCGTATCCGCCATATGCATCTGCACCGATTTATGCTTATGTATGCAAGCATCCAACACGTAAAATCGTTGCAGATGCGCATGGCTCTGAACAGTTACAAGTTCTTTTTCGTCCTTATTAGTTACCACACTCAATACTTATCTCATTAAATTTCCCGAGAATCTGCTCTATCTGCACGCTTTCCTTTTCTTTTCCGGCGCAATCCATTACAGCTTTCCCCTGATGGAGCATCAGCAGTCTGTCCCCGTATTCTACCGCATAACGCAGATTATGTGTGACCATTATGGTAGTCAGTTTCTTTTCTTTTACTACCTTATCCGTCAGCTCCATTATCAAATCTGCTGTCTTCGGATCCAACGCTGCGGTATGTTCATCCAGAATCAAGAAACGGATTGGTGTCATTGTAGACATCAGAAGTGCCATTGCCTGACGCTGCCCGCCGGAAAGCACTCCGACTTTGACATCCATTTTATCTTCCAGGCCAAGTCCAAGCTGCCTCAGATTTTCCCTGTAATAATCCATTCTTAATTTATTTTTTCCAAGGCGAAGTCCATATATTTTTCCTTTATTATCTGCCAGTGCCATATTTTCCGCGATAGTCATGCTCGGACAGGTTCCCATTGCGGGATTCTGAAATACCCTGCCAATGTATTGATTTCTTTTAAATTCCTTTTCTTTTGCAATATCTTTTCCGTCAATTACAACACTTCCGGAATCCAGCGGAATGCTGCCGCAAATCAGATTCAGCATGGAAGTCTTTCCGGAACCGTTACTTCCCACTACAGATACGAACTGCCCATCTTCGATTTTCAGATTAAAGTTTTCAAACAGGCACATCTCGTTTATGGTTCCCGGATTATAATATTTATGGATATTCTTTAACTCAAGCATTCACTTTCACCTTCCTCTTTCTGTCTACACTGACAATCAGAATTACGAGGAACAAAATCGCCGTAATCAGTTTTGTTGCAGTTGCTCCTGCGAATTTCAGTGCAAGGGCAACACATAATTTATAGAAAATAGAGCCAACTATAACCGCTGTCGTTGTCTTTACGAATGACATTTTCTTAAAAAAACTCAACCCTATAATTACACTTGCAAGTCCAATGACCAGAGCTCCTGTTCCCATTGATATATCAAATACTTTTGACTGCTGTGCAAATACGCATCCACTCAAAGCAACCAATCCGTTTGAGATTGCAAGACCTAGAATTTTGACATTTCCTTTGTCCTTTGCAAGTGATGTTACAATCACATCATTGTCCCCAACCGCACGGAGCAGATACCCGGACTGCGTCTTCATATACAGGTCCAGTAATATTTTGCAAATCAGTACAATAATCAGAATAATGACAATATCAAGCCACTTCGGAACTGTTTCCCCGAACATTTTTTTCAACATCTCATTCCGGAAAATTGTCTCACTTGAAAATAACGGTACATTATTCGTGCCTGCAATATAAAGATTGACTGTATATAATCCCGTCATCATAATAATCCCTGACAGAAGATCACGAACCTTAAACTTCACATGAATCAACCCGGTACAGGCCCCTGCACATAATCCAACAGCAAATGCAATCAAAAGCGTCAGATACGGATTTACTCCCATTTTAATCATTGCCGCTGTAATTGCCGCCCCCAACGGAAATGTTCCATCCACACTCAAATCCGGAAAATCCAGAATCTTGTATGTAATATATACTCCCAGAGCCATAATTCCATATATGAGTCCCTGCTCCAGAACGCTTACCAAAAAATCCATACCTTATCCTCTCTCTCATGAGCTGTATAAGCTCTTTTTATATCTTATTATACTATCTTTTTCGATTTTACGAAACTCTTTTTAGTGCAAAGGGGACAGTCCCTTCTGATAGGGGACAGTCCCCTGTCAGAAGGGACTGTCCCCTTTGCTTTGTCCCCTTTGCTTTACTCTGTAATCTCTGTAAATGTCTCTACCGCACGTTCTTTCATTGTATCCGGCACTGTAATCCCAAGATTCTCAGCTACTTTTTCATTGACATACAGGCTGCTTTCTGTAATCAGCTCATAGTTCATCTCGGATGCTTTTGCCTCTCCCTTGAGAACCTTTGCCGCCATCTTACCAGTGTCCTTTCCGAGTTGTGTATATTCGATTCCTTCTGCTGCAAGACATCCGATTCTGACCTGTTCGATTTCACTTCCAAATACCGGGATTCCTTTTTCATTCGCAAGGCCAAGCACTGTCGGAAGGGCACTTACTACAGTATTATCCGTCAGGTTAGTCAGACAATCTACTTTTCCGAGAAGGTCAGTTGCTGCTAGCTGGATTTCTGATGTATTTGTGATACCCGCTTTTTCGATGGTAAATCCGTAATCTTCTGCAAGTTTTTCATACTGTTCAATACTGTATACGGAATTTGCCTCACTTGTTGTATAAAGGATTCCGATTGTTTTTGCATCCGGAAGAATTTCACGAATCATCTTAAGCTGTGCTTCAACAGGAAGTTCATCACTTGTTCCGCTTACATTTCCGACCGGCGACTTGTCATCATTGGCAAGCTCTGCGGCAATCGGGTTCGTAACTGCTGTATAGATAACGGGAATGTCTGTCTCCATTGCCGCATTGTACGCTGCCTGTGCACTTGGCGTTGCGATTGCACAAATCAAATCTACTTTATCATTTACAAATCCATCCGCAATCTGTGCTGCGGTTCCCGGATCTGCATCTGCGTTATTTACTACGATTTTCAGATTTTTTCCTTCTTCCAGTCCTTCTTCCTTCAGACCTTCGATAAATCCTTCGCGGCAATTGTCCAAAGAACCGTGCTCCGCGAACTGACTGATTCCGATGGTGTATGTTTTCTCTCCACTTCCTGATGCACTGGAGGAATCCCCCTTTCCACCACATCCTGTTAACATCGCTGCCATCATGCTCATTCCCAATACTACTGCTAATACTCTCTTTTTCATATTCTTTCTCTCCTTTTCTTTACCCATTTGCTCTTTTTTGACTTTTAGGAAAGATAATCCACTCGATTACATTTGCAAAAGAAAAAGCGCCCCAAACATTATTACTAATGCTTGAGACGCTAATAATATACATTCATTATTACCGCGGTACCACTCAAATTGACAAATCGTCCACTTTCCACGTACAGTCATACGTTCCTTATTGATAACGGGTTTGGTTCCCGACAACTCCTACTATGACTTCTTTCATTTCAGGCTGCCCTCGAAAGTCCATTCAGCAATTCTCTCCATATGACAATTCCACCCTCTGCCACTCTCTGCAATTTCGATGAAAAGCTTACTCCTCTTTCTCAACGGTTTAATTATTTAATATGCTAATACTTTAATACAGAATTTTTTATTTGTCAATCCCTTTTTTGTTTCTATTTTCTTCTATTCTTCGCCCTCATTTTCCTGATTGACGCCATCTTCTTCTGATATCTCGATTTCTTCTCCATCAATCTCGGCAGATGCTTTACGTACCTTCGCGATACTTACTACAGTCTCTTTCTCTTTCAGGTTAATCAGTTTCACTCCTGATGTGATTCTTCCGTACTTGGAAATGGTATCACATGCCATACGGATGATGATTCCTTCGCTGTTAATCATCATGATTTCATCTTCTTCATTGACAGCCTTCATACCAACGACATTTCCTGTCTTCTCGGTAATCTTATAGCACTTCACACCTTTACCGCCACGGTTCTGCGGGGTAAATTCTCCCATTGCAGTACGTTTACCCATACCGTTTTCAGAGACAATCAACAGACAGTCTCCCTGACTGTCCACCTGCATTCCTACAACAACGTCCCGGTCACTTAAGTTGATTCCCCGTACTCCCATAGAAGTTCTTCCCGTCGCACGCACATCCTTCTCATCAAAACGGATACACTGACCGTACTTCGTCACAAGGATAATGTCCTTTTCATTGTCTGTAATCTTAACTTCAATCAACTGGTCATCATCGCGTAACGTAATTGCAGCCAGACCTTTTTTGCGGACATTGACATATTCTCTGAGCGGTGTTTTCTTCACAAGTCCCTGCTCCGTTGCCATGAACAGATACTGGTTATCGTCATATACCTTAATCGGTATCATCGCTGTAATCTTCTCTTCCGGCATCAACTGCAGCATATTGATAATCGCCGTACCTCTGGACGTTCTGGAAGCCTCCGGAATCTCATATCCTTTCAGGCGGTACACACGTCCCGTGTTCGTAAAGAACATAATGTAATCATGGGTGGATGTCATAAACAGCTCCTGAATATAATCATCATCCAGTTTCTGCATACCCTTGATTCCCTTTCCGCCGCGGTTCTGGCTCTTGAAGTTGTCAATGGTCATACGCTTGATATAGCCAAGCTTTGTCATTGTAATGACAACATCCTGTTTCGGAATCATATCCTCCATAGAAATATCATATTCATCAAAGCCGATACTGGTTCTTCTGTCATCTCCATATTTATCAGAAATAATAAGAATTTCTTTTCTGATTACGCCAAGCAGAAGTTTTCTGTCTCCAAGGATTGCATTATACTCATCAATTTTCTTCATCAGCTCTGCATATTCATTTTCAATCTTCTCACGTTCCAGACCTGTCAGTGCACGCAGACGCATATCTACGATTGCCTGTGACTGCACCTCCGTCAGATTGAAACGGGATATCAATTCATTCTTCGCTTCCTGTACATTTTTAGAACCACGGATTATCTTGATTACCTCATCAATATTATCCAGCGCAATCAATAATCCCTGTAAAATATGAGCGCGTTCTTCAGCTTTATTCAAATCATATTTCGTTCTTCTCGTTACGACCTCTTCCTGATGTTTCAGGTAATAATTCAGCATATCCAGAAGATTCATAACCTTTGGCTGATTGTCAACCAACGCGAGCATGATTACTCCAAATGTATCCTGAAGCTGTGTATGTTTGTAAAGCTGGTTCAAGATGATATTTGGGTTTACATCACGGCGCAGCTCAATACAGATTCTCATGCCTTCACGGCTGGACTGGTCGCTCAAGTCTGTAATTCCGTCAATCTTTTTCTCCCTTACGAGCTCTGCAATCTTCTCAATCAGCCTCGCCTTATTGACCATAAACGGAAGCTCTGTCACAACAATACGGTTCTTTCCGTTCTGCATCGGCTCGATATTGGATATCGCGCGCACTCTGATTTTCCCACGCCCGGTACGGTAAGACTCTTCGATTCCCTTTGTCCCGAGAATCTCTGCTCCGGTCGGAAAATCCGGTCCCTTTACGATACTTAGAATCTCCTCGATTGAGGTTGCCTCATTCTCTTCAATCTGGTCATCAATAATCCGTACAACCGCGCGAATGACTTCCCGCAGATTATGAGGAGGGATATTGGTTGCCATACCAACTGCGATACCAGAAGTACCATTGACAAGCAGATTGGGAAATCTGGACGGAAGCACCATCGGTTCCTTCTCCGTCTCATCAAAGTTTGGTGCAAAATCAACGGTATCTTTATTGATATCTGCCGTCATCTCCATGGAAATCTTACTCAGACGCGCCTCCGTATACCTCATTGCGGCAGCGCCGTCCCCATCCACGGAACCAAAGTTTCCATGTCCGTCTACAAGCGGATATCTGGTAGACCATTCCTGTGCCAGATTGACTAATGCTCCATAAATAGAGCTGTCTCCATGCGGGTGATATTTTCCCATCGTATCTCCTACGATACGCGCACATTTACGATGCGGTTTGTCAGGACCGTTATTCAGCTCAATCATAGAGTACAGGATTCTTCTCTGCACCGGTTTCAATCCATCTCTTACATCAGGAAGTGCACGGGCAGCAATAACACTCATTGCATAATCGATGTACGAAGTTTCCATTGTCTTCTTCAAATCGACTTCATGAACTTTATCAAAAATATTATCTTCCATTACTTATCTCCTTTTTTTACGCTGTCATCCTCAGATATCAAGGTTTCTGACAAATCTCGCATTCTCTTCGATAAACTCACGTCTTGGCTCAACCTTATCTCCCATCAGAGTCGTAAACGTCAAGTCAAGCTCGGAAGAAGTTTCATCATCCATTGTCACCCGCAGAAGAACCCGGTGCTCCGGATCCATAGTTGTATCCCACAACTGCTCCGCATCCATCTCTCCAAGACCTTTGTAGCGCTGAATCTTGTTATTTCCGTCCCTCCCTACTTCAGAAAGGATTTCATTCAGCTCATCGTCACTGTATGCATACCATACCTTTTTATTTTTCTCCAGCTTGAACAGCGGCGGCTGTGCCAGATATACATATCCCATCTTAATCAAATCCGGCATAAAACGATACAGGAATGTCAGCAGCAGTGTACTGATATGTGCACCGTCCACATCGGCATCCGTCATAATAATAATTTTGTGGTATCTCAGCTTACTGATATCAAAATCATCATGGATTCCTGTTCCGAATGCCGTAATCATCGCCTTGATTTCCGCATTTGCATAAATCTTATCCAAACGGGCTTTCTCCACATTCAGAATCTTACCACGCAGAGGAAGAATTGCCTGTGTCGCACGGTCTCTAGCCGTCTTTGCAGAACCTCCGGCGGAATCTCCCTCGACAATATATATCTCACAGTTTACCGGATCTTTATCCGAACAATCTGCCAGTTTTCCGGGAAGGGACATTCCCTCCAATGCAGATTTTCTTCTTGTGAGGTCTCTCGCCTTTCTTGCAGCCTCTCTCGCGCGCTGTGCCATAACGGACTTTTCAACTGTCATCTTGGCAACGTTCGGATTCTGCTCAAGGAAAATTTCAAGCTGTGTACTGACAATATTATCAACGGCACCCCTTGCCTCACTGTTTCCAAGTTTCTGTTTTGTCTGTCCCTCAAACTGAGGGTCTTCAATTTTGACGCTGATAATGGCAGTCAGACCTTCACGGATATCCTCACCGGACAGGTTCGGCTCGCTGTCCTTGAGCAATTTATTTTTTCTCGCATAATCATTAAATGTCTTTGTCAGTGCATTCCGGAATCCGACTACATGCGTTCCGCCCTCCGGAGTCGTAATATTATTTACAAAACCGTAAGTGTTATCACTGTAGGAATCATTATGCTGCATTGCAACCTCAACATAAACATTGTCCTTCATCCCTTCACAGTAAATAATCTGCTCATATAGAGGCGTCTTGCTCTTATTCAGATAAGTGACAAACTCTTTAATGCCGCCCTCATAATGGAATGTACGCTCAATGAGTTCCTCTTCTCTTTCATCCCTGAGGATAATTTTCAATCCTTTTGTAAGGAATGCCATCTCGCGAAATCTCTGTTTCAGCGTATCAAAATCAAAGACCGTCTCTTCGAAAATCTCCTTATCCGGCAAAAATCTAACCTTTGTTCCTGTCTTTTCCGGCTCACACTCGCCGGTAACTTTTAATTTATAAATAACTTTTCCGCGCTCATAACGCTGCCTGTAAATCCGCCCTTCATGATAAATCTCGACTTCCAGCCATTCAGAAAGCGCGTTTACAACAGACGCACCGACTCCATGAAGTCCTCCTGATACCTTGTATCCTCCGCCACCGAATTTTCCGCCGGCATGGAGCACAGTAAATACAACCTCTACCGCCGGAAGTCCGGACTTGTGGTTAATCCCAACCGGAATACCACGTCCGTTATCAATTACAGTGATGGAATTGTCTTTATTAATTGTCACAATGATGGTATTACAGTAGCCTGCAAGTGCCTCATCGACTGAGTTATCTACGATTTCATATACTAGATGATGAAGTCCTCTTATCGAAGTGCTACCGATGTACATACCCGGTCTTTTTCGGACCGCTTCCAACCCTTCCAATATCTGGATTTGATCAGCTCCGTATTCAGCGTCAAATTCTGTACTTGTTGCACCCATTTAAAAACCTCCTAATTTTCTTTTGCTACGGTTCCATGCTTTACATGGAATATCTTGTTTATAGAAAACCTGTGATTTACAAACTCATCCAAACCTGTACAGGTAATGACTGTCTGTATATCGTGGATACTATCCAATAAATAGTTTTGCCTGTGTTTGTCCAGTTCAGACAACACATCATCCAATAATAAAATCGGCGTATCTTTAATCAGCATTTTTACCAGTTCAATCTCTGACAGTTTCAGCGAAAGTGCTGCCGTTCGCTGCTGTCCCTGAGAACCAAATCTGCGGATGTCAATATTTCCCGTCCGGAAACAAATGTCATCCCTGTGGGGACCTGCAGAAGTGCTCCTGAACTTGATATCCCGGTTCCTGTTTTTGCGGATTGCCTCCTCCAGAGACATTTCCCCGATTGATGATTCATAGGATAATCTGATATCTTCTCTTCCTCCGGTCAGCTTTTCATGTATCCCGGAAATGATTCCGTTCACCTGCTCAATAAACTGTTTTCTTCCCTCAATCACTTTTGTCCCATACTCTGCCAACTGCATATCCCAAATATCCAGTGTATCTATCAGATGTTCCTGATACGTGATTTCTTTTAGTAAGGAATTTCGTTGATTGATAATTCGATTATAGTTAGAAAGGTTACTCAGATATAACTTGTCAAGCTGCGACAATTCCAAATCAACAAACCTTCTTCTGCCTGCCGGACCATCTTTTATAATATTCAGGTCCTCAGGAGAGAAAAACACAAAATGAATAATACCAAACAGCTCGCTTGCTTTCCGAATCGGAATCTTATTGATTGCAATCCCCTTCGGACTGTTCTTCTTCAGATGCATATCAATCTGAAAATCTATCCCGTGCTTTTCCACAATTGTCTCAATATGGGATTCATCCTGCCCGAAACGAATCAAATCTCTGTCCTTTGTACCCCGATGAGACTTCGTCGTTCCCGATAAATATAAAGCCTCTAAAATATTCGTTTTTCCCTGTGCGTTATCGCCATATAGAATATTCGTTTTCGAATCGAATTCCAGATTCAGTAATTCGTAATTTCTATAATTTTTGAGCTTTAATGACTTAATAATCATACTTTGTATCCTAATGTTTCATGAGAATATATACTTAACTATTCTACACTCTTTTCCATTATTTTTCAATTTCTATTTGAATCCCGCCGAACTCTACCAGATCTCCGTCATATAATTTTCTTCCGCGCCTTGTATCCTTCTCACCGTTCACTGATACAAGCCCATCCTGAATGACTTCTTTTGCCTCCACGCCGGACTCAACGGCACCCACTGCCTTGAGCGCCTGTCCGAGCTTAATAAATTCTTCGTTCTGTCTTATCTTAATTTTTTCCATCTTTTCCCCTTCTTTTTGTGTATTGGATATAAACAATTCAGACAATTGCAAGTATGCCGAATAATATGAAATTTCGTAACAGTTCAGAACAGCAGCAAGATGCAAAGGCGGACCGGTGCAAGTTTGCTTACATAGAGCTGCATTGGCATTTTGGGATCATTTTCTATGCAACTGCATTAAAATTAACCGGTAAAATCAGGTAGATATAAGACTGCTGTTCGTCCTTGATGAAACATGGAGCCTTCGCATTCATGAAATACAAACCAACCTCTTCATCTTCAATAACACGAAGCGCGTCAATCAAAAACTTCGGATTAAATCCGATAAGTAAATCCTTGCCTTCTTTTGTAATCGTAATCTCTTCATCCATCGAACCAATCTGAGATTTGATTTTTAATTCCATAGACTCATCTCCGATATTGATAATAATCGGTTTCTTATCCCCTTCTTTAATCAACAATGTCGCTCTGTCGATACAATCCAGCAATTCACGCTTGTTAACCCTGACTTTTGTCTCATAGTCACTGGAAAGCATCTGCTCGATTCGGAAATATTCTCCCTCAATCAGTCGGGATACCACAACTGTATTGCCAAACTCAAAGACAATATGGTTCTTCGTAAATGAAATCTCGACCTCAGCTTCAGCCTCTCCGCTAATAATTTTACTAATCTCCTGAAGTGTCTTTCCCGGAACAATTACTTTTCGGGGTCCATAAGATTCTTTAAGCTCAATGTTCCGGATGGAGATACGATGTCCGTCCAGAGATACCACTTTAAGCATATTGTCAGAAATTTCAAACAGTTCACCGGTCATCATTTTGTTTGTATCATTGTCAGCAATGGAAAAAATGGTCTGACGAATTACTTCCTTCAGCGTGAACTCGGAAACAGTAATAGAGTCTTCTTTTTCGATTGCCGGCAAATAGGAAAAATCTTCTCCGGATTGTGCTGCAATATTGAATTTTGCTTTTTCGCATATAATTAATGTCTGATTGTCACTGCTTACATCAATGATAACATCGCTGTCCGGAAGTTTTCTTACAATCTCTGAAAATATCTTTGCATTCAAGGCAATGATACCATGTTCGATAATCTCACCTTCAATGCATGTTTCAATTCCGAGTTCCATATCATTTGCTGTTAATTTTATAACATCTAAAGACGCATCAATCAAAATACATTCAAGAATAGGCATTGTTGTTTTTGATGGAACTGCTTTTGATACGATTCCGACTCCTTTTACGAGATTAGATTTACTGCATACAATTTTCATGTCTTAGAATCTCCTTTCCTGGAAGTGTGGATAAAAACTTCCCCGCGCATTTTTATGAATTTAAATATAAATCAGCTCCGCCGTACTCGCCTTAGGGGCTGTGGATATGTTGAAAACTACTCTCAAGCCTTAAAAATCAAGGGCTGAGCCACTTTGATAACTCTGTTGAATATCTCGGTATAAGGGTGGAAGTAAATGAGGATAAATATTTGGCGTAATCCCCGCTGTTTCGTTTTCAACAGTGTTTTTCACACAGTTTCAACATAGTTATTCACACTTAAACCGGATTTATCTTCTTTTTAATGATGTTGACAGTATTGTTAAGTGCCTCATCTGCTTTAATATCATGTTCTATTTTCTTAACCCCGTGGCTGATAGATGCATGATCTTTACCGCCGAGAATGACTCCGATTGCTTTTAACGGCGTATCAGTCATCGCGCGGCATAGGTACATGACAATCTGACGCGGAAGTACAATCTCCGCGTTTCTTTTCTTTCCTTTTATTTCGGAAACCGGAATATTGAAGTGTTCAGATACGACATCAATAATCAGTTCCGGTGTAATCTCTCTATTATTATCAGGAGAAACGATGTCCTTCAACGCTTCAGCGGCAAGAGGAATATCGATTTCTTTCTTTTCCAGATTGGCAAGTGCAATCAGTTTGTTCAGGGAACCTTCCAGTTCTCGGATATTAGATTTTACGTTATTTGCGATATATTGCATGACATCATCCGGGATATGGTAACGCTCCAGTCCGTCCATCTCTTCTTTTTTACGGAGGATGGCCATACGCGTTTCATAATCCGGGGAAGAAATGTCTGCAATCAGTCCCCATTCGAAACGGGTACGCAGACGAGCCTCCAACGTTTCAATGTCTTTTGGCGGCTTATCACTGGAAATTATAATCTGTTTTCCTGAAACATGCAGGTGGTTGAACGTATGGAAGAACTCTTCCTGCGTACTTTCCTTACCTATAATGAACTGGATATCGTCGATTAGCAGTACATCGTTGTTTCTGTATTTCTCACGGAATGTGGTCATTGCAAGTTCGTTACCGTTTTTACCAATTTTCAGAGCTTCAATCAGCTCATTTGTAAAGGTCTCGCTTGTTACATAAAGGACTTTTTTTGAAGGATCGTTTTCTAATATAAAATGTGCAATGGAGTGCATCAAATGGGTTTTTCCCAATCCGACACCTCCGTATAAAAACAGGGGATTGTAGATTTCACCCGGTGATTCTGCAACTGCAAGGGATGCTGCATGAGCAAAATTGTTATTGCTTCCTACAACAAAAGTATCAAAAGTATACTTTGGATTGAGATTTGCGTTCTCAAAAATAGCATTTGACTTCTGGTTTTTTACAGTTGTTTCTTTTTTTTCCTGAATTACGATACTATCTTCGGTAACAAAGGAAACTTCAAATTCAGTTCCTGTAACTTCTGCGATGCATACTTTAAACGGGAGAAGGTACTTTTCCTCGATATGCTCCAGGCTTGCCTTTAACTTTACAAGAATATATACGGTATCATCGGTAACTTCATAGACAGTAAGCGGCGCAATCCACGTATTGTATGAAATATTTGATGAGCAATATTCTAATTTCATCTTATTCAGGATTTGCTCCCAATTTTCTTCTACAATGTTCATCAATCGTAACTCCTAATCAATAATAATGGAGAGATTTTTGCATAGTCTCTCTTCTATAGTTTACATCAAAAAAGGTGGATAAGCAACGGAAAAAGATGTGTATAACTGCTTTAAACACTTTCAACATACTATGAAGATTGAAAAATGAATGATTTTTGTAATAATTTTTTTTTTATCAACAGCATATTTTGTGGTTATACACAAGTTTTCCACAGGTTATCAACAAATTATCCACATTGCGTGAATAACTTTGTTGATAATCTGTGTCGAACCTTCATTTGATGGACATCCTACCAAAAATTTTATGTAACTGTTCAGAGCAACCTCGAAAATGCCGCTCATTTCCTCGGTGTGGCGTATCCGACAAATAAATTCATATAAAAATGTGTTCACGAATGCAAGCATTCATTACACATTTTGTATGAATTTGATTGGATCTGAACAGTTACAAATAAATAAAAAATGAAAATAACAGGAATAAAAAAACGAAAATAGCAGGAATAGCTTGACTTAAAGCTATTTTTTGAATATAATTAAGAGCAGTGTCTTTCCGGAGTTATATTTTCTATTTATATATAGGAAAGAACGCGAAGAAACAGAGACTGATTTATAGTTATAAAAATGGTATTATCAGGCACGCTTTGATGCCCTGAGTAATTATATCAAGTAAAGGGAGGTGTATTTGTAATGAAAATGACATTTCAGCCAAAGAAAAGATCCAGAGCGAAAGTTCACGGATTCAGAGCAAGAATGAACACAGCAGGCGGAAGAAAAGTATTAGCTGCCAGAAGAGCAAAAGGAAGAAAACAGTTATCAGCTTAGGCCGCATTTTTGTGGCCTTTTCTTCTATAAAGATTTCTTTTTTCTATTAGATTGGTTATGGATTCTGGTAGATTCTGAGGTCTTATGAAAGAGAATAGAAAAGGAAATTATAAGATGAAATTTTCCGAATCTCTAAAAAAAAATAAAGATTTTCAAATTGTTTACAGACAGGGAAAATCCTATGCAAATAAATATCTGGTTCTCTATGTTATGAAAAATAATACCGGGAAGAACCGAATCGGGATTTCTGTAAGCAAAAAGGTAGGGAATAGTGTTGTAAGGCATCACCTTACAAGATTGATAAGAGAAAGCTATCGACTTCAAGAAGAATATTTCCAATGTGGATATGATTTGATTGTTGTAGTAAGAGTGGGCGCTAAGGAAGTAACATACAAAGAGATGGAAAGCGCGCTAATCCATTTGGGAAAACTTCATAAAATATATAAAAGAACAGATTTATAGTTGTTCTTTTACAGCATTAAGGCTGAGAAAAGGAAGTGACGCGGATGAAGAAGATTTGTATCGGATTGATTCGATTTTATCAAAAGTATCTTTCGCCGATGAAGATGAGGTATCACTGTATTTATACACCGACCTGTTCTCAATATGGAATTGAGGCGATTGAGAAATACGGTGTATTAAAAGGAGGTCTTCTGACGGTATGGAGAATCCTGCGTTGCAATCCATTTGCAAAAGGCGGATACGATCCGGTACCTTAAGGAGGATAAGTTATGTATGGTGTGTTAGCTGCCGGTTATGGTGACTGGCCAATCATTCATCAGATTGCCTGGCTTCTCGGAAAGCTGATGAATGCGATTTATAATTTTATGGACGGGGTATTTAACATTCAGAATATCGGTGTCTGTATTATTATCTTTACAATTGTAATTTACACATTGATGATTCCACTTACAATCAAACAGCAGAAGTGGTCTAAGATGTCATCAGTGATGAACCCGGAGCTTCAGAAAATCCAGAAGAAGTATGCCGGGAAAAAAGATCAGGCATCGATGCTCAAACAGCAGGAAGAGATGCAGATTATTTATGAAAAATATGGAACTTCTCCAACAGGCGGATGTCTCCCGATGTTGATACAGATGCCGGTTTTATTTGCACTGTATCCGGTCATCCAGAATATTCCGCAGTATGTTGAAGGTGTAAAAGATGTATATATGCCGGTTGTAAATCAGATTATGGCAACAAACGGTTTTCAGAAAATCATGGAAACCATTGGTTCTGCAAAACCGGTTCTGATGAATGCAAGCGCTTATGATTATTCCAAAGCGGATACCTTAGTGCAGGTGCTTTATAAATTTCAGGATTCTACATGGAATACATTGATTGATAAGATGCCTTCACTGACAAATGTTGTAGAAAGCACAACACAGGCGATGGGGCATCTGAACAGTTTCCTCGGGATTAATATTGGTGAAACACCAATGACAATGTTGATGATGTCTTTGAAAACATTTTCCATTGTAGGAATTTTTATGGCTGTTATTATTCCTGTCATGGCAGGTCTTTCACAGTTTATCAGTGTGAAACTTCAGCCGCAGCCGGAAACAGACCCGAATAACCAGATGGCACAGTCAATGAAGACAATGACTTATACCATGCCTCTGTTTTCTGTATTTCTCGGATTCACACTTCCGGCAGGTCTTGGTCTTTACTGGGCAGTCAGCGCCATTGTAAGATGTGTACAGCAGCTTGCAATTAATAAGTACTTAAACAAAAAGTCTCTTGATGATATGATTGCAGAAAATCAGAAAAAAGCTGCAAAGAAACGTGAGAAAAAAGGCACTTCCGCACAGGAACTGAACAGAATGGCGACAACAAGTACAAAAAATGTGGAGAACAGAAAGAAATCCACGATGACGGATAAAGAAAGACAGGCAAAACTGGAAAAGGCGGCAAGTTATAATAAGAATGCAAAACCCGGAAGTCTTGCATCGAAGGCAAATATGGTAAACCGGTTTAACAGCAGCAAATCCGGTGAATCGAAATAAGATAAATAAATGTAACTGTTCAGCGCAATCTCGAAATCCTGCGGATTTTTCGATGTGGCGTATCCGCCATATGCATCTGCACTGATTTATGCTTATGTATGCAAGCATCCAACGCATAAAACCGTTGCGGATGAGCATAGCTCTGAACAATTACAAATAATCAGGAAAAATGATTGGCGAATCAAAAATGGTGAAACACTCATTGTGGAAAGGATGGATTCGGAATGAACGGTAGTATCAGAGTCTCAGCAAAGACAATTGAAGATGCAATTACAGAAGCATCCATTCAGTTGGAAATTACAAGTGATAAACTGGAATATGAAGTAATCGAAAAGGGAAGTGCCGGATTTCTCGGAATCGGTATGAAACAGGCTGTAATTGAAGCAAGAAGGAAGCCTGAAGTAGAAGAAGAAAATAAGATTATCGAGGAAGTAAAAAAAGAAATTAAGCAGGTAGCCAAAGAAGAGGTGAAGGCTGAAGAAGAGATTATCAGAGAAGTAAAGGCAGAGTTCAGACAGGAAAAGAAAGCGAAAGAAACGAAAAAAGAGTTTGCGAAAGATACAAAGCGTGAAGAACCCGTAAAAGAAATTCCTGCAAAACGTGAGGCAGAGCTCGCCGAGGTGACAGACGAAACAAAGCAAGCCGTTGAATCCTTCTTAAAAGATACAATGAAAGCAATGAATATGGAAGTGGAAATTACATCAGAGCTGGACAGGGATGG
Organism: Lachnospiraceae bacterium UBA1683; assembly: GCA_002320245.1. Taxonomy (GTDB): domain Bacteria; phylum Bacillota; class Clostridia; order Lachnospirales; family Lachnospiraceae; genus Schaedlerella. Next base: position 16,275 of record DCKD01000085.1, on the reverse strand, counting down.
TTCTCTTAGCATCAATATGGAAGGTCCCAATATGGGAATCCTGATTGGTAAAAGAGGACAAACTCTGGATTCTCTGCAATATCTTGCAAATCGTGTGGCAAACAAACATCAGAGCGGATATGTGAGAGTCAAACTTGACACGGAGAATTATCGTGCAAGAAGAGAAGAGACATTGAGGCATCTTGCAAAAAATATTGCCCATAAGGTAAAGAGAAACAGAAGACCGGTTGTTCTTGAACCAATGAATCCATATGAGAGAAGAATTATTCATTCCGCATTGCAGAATGATCCATATGTAACAACACATAGCGAGGGAGAAGAGCCTTACAGAAAAGTTGTTGTGACATTAAAAAGATAGGTGTAAGACAGGAAAACGGACGGTTCACAATTCACGAAATAAACGTGAATCGTGGACCGTTTTTGTATCATAGGAAATGGTTTTACAATTCCTATAATACAAAAATCTCCGGGGAGCGCAGAATCTGGTTTAGTAATGAGATGTGGAATTAATGAAACCGGACAGGGAGCCAGTTCAATTTACAGTGGAGGCGGATATGTACAGCAAAGAAACGATTGCGGCAATCTCTACGGGAATGTCAAATTCCGGAATCGGAATTGTAAGAATCAGTGGAGAAGGTGCATTTCAGGTCATAGACCGTATATATAAAGGAAAAAGAAAATTATCGGGGGCAGAGACGCATACGATTCATTATGGATATATAAAAGACGGTGAGGAGACAATTGATGAGGTGTTGGTCAGTATTATGCGCGCACCCCGCACATTTACCGGAGAAGACACGGTAGAAATCAATTGTCACGGCGGCGTTTATGTGGTAAAAAGAGTACTGGATACGGTACTTAGAAATGGGGCAAGACCGGCGGAACCGGGAGAGTTTACAAAGCGTGCATTTCTAAACGGGAAGATGGATTTATCACAGGCAGAGGCGGTCATTGATGTTATTACTGCCAAAAATGAATATGCGCTGCAAAGCTCTGTCAGCCAGTTGAAGGGCAGTGTGAAGAAGAAGATAGAAGCTATCCGGGAGAAAATTATTTACCATACGGCATTTATTGAGACGGCTCTGGATGATCCGGAACACATCAATGTGGATGGATACGGAGAAAAATTGAAGGTTGTGCTGGATGAAATTATGGCAGTGTTGAAAAGCCTGATTGATTCTTCGGAGAATGGAAGGATTATGAAAGAAGGAATCCAGACAGTCATACTTGGAAAACCGAATGCAGGAAAATCTTCTCTTTTGAATGTGCTTTCGGGAAAAGAGAGAGCCATAGTTACAGACATTGAGGGAACAACAAGAGATGTTCTTGAAGAGCAGATTCAGATACAGGGACTGAATCTGAACGTAATCGACACCGCCGGAATCCGCGAGACAGATGACATGATTGAAAAAATAGGTGTGGATAAAGCAAAACGGTATGCGGAGAGTGCAGATTTACTCATCTATGTCGTGGATGCATCCCGGGAACTGGACGAAAATGATAATGAAATTGCTAGTCTGATTGAGGGGAAAAAAGCAATTATCCTGCTAAATAAATCAGATTTGAATACCGTAGTTACAAAAGAATATTTAAAACAATATCTGTGTGGGGCGGGGAAGACAGAGGGACACAAGACAGAAGGAAATGGGAGAGAAGGACACGGGAAAAAATGTGATATGGAAAGTCAGGGGAAACATATTCCAATGATTGAAATCTCGGCAAAGGAGGAGCAGGGAATCCATGAATTTGAGACGGTTCTCAAGGATATGTTTTTGCAGGGAAATATTTCATTCAATGATGAAATCTATATTACAAATATGAGACAAAAGGCTGCGTTAACGGATGCATTGGAATCCTTAAAAAAGGTAAATGAAAGCATTGAGATGGGAATGCCGGAAGATTTTTATTCGATTGACTTGATGGATGCATATGAATCTCTGGGAAATATTACAGGTGAGACGATAGGAGAAGATTTGGCAAATGAAATATTCAGCAAATTCTGTATGGGAAAATAGTGATTATTATGATGTTGCAGTGATTGGAGCCGGACATGCCGGGTGCGAGGCTGCACTTGCAGCCTCAAGGCTTGGATTTCAAACGGTGTTATTCACAGTCAGTGTGGACAGCATTGCGATGATGCCATGTAATCCTAACATTGGAGGCAGTTCAAAAGGACATCTGGTACGAGAACTGGATGCACTTGGCGGTGAGATGGGAAAAGTCATAGATAAGACATTTATTCAGTCTAAGATGCTCAATCAGTCGAAAGGACCGGCGGTCCATTCTCTGCGCGCGCAGGCGGATAAGGCAAATTACAGCAGGACAATGAGACAGGTATTGCAGGAGCAGGAAAATCTGGATATCCGGCAGATGGAAGTAACCGACATTCTAGCGGAAGACGGAAAGGTTACTGGTGTGCAGACCTATTCCGGCGCTATTTACCGATGCCGTGCTGTTGTGCTCTGTACAGGGACATATCTGAGGGCAAGGTGTATTTACGGAGAAGTGAGTACACAGACCGGTCCAAACGGGCTGCAGCCGGCAAATTATCTGACAGACAGCCTGAAATCTCTTGGAATCAGGATGTATCGCTTTAAAACGGGAACACCGGCAAGAATTGATAAACGTACCATTGATTTCAGTAAAATGGAAGAGCAAAAAGGGGATGAGAGAGTCGTACCATTCTCCTTTACGACGAATCCGGAAGATGTTCAGATTGACCAAGTCTCCTGCTGGCTGACATATACAAATGAGCAGACACATGACATTATCCGAAATAATCTGAATCGTTCACCATTATATTCGGGAATGATTGAGGGAACAGGACCAAGATATTGTCCTTCGATTGAAGACAAAGTAGTAAGATTTGCAGATAAGAAGAGACATCAGGTGTTTATTGAACCGGAAGGTGTCGGGACGAATGAAATGTATATCGGGGGTATGTCAAGCTCACTTCCGGAAGATGTACAGTATGCAATGTACAGAAGTGTTCCGGGGCTGGAACACGCGAAAATTGTGAGGAATGCATATGCAATAGAGTATGATTGCATTGATGCACGGCAGTTGAAAGCAACGTTGGAATTCAAGGCAGTAGATGGATTGTTCAGCGGCGGCCAGTTTAACGGAAGTTCCGGATATGAAGAAGCAGCCGCACAGGGACTGATAGCGGGAATCAATGCGGCAAGAAAATTACAGGGAAAAGAGGGCATTGTCATTGACCGTTCCCAAGGATATATTGGTGTATTGATTGATGACCTCGTGACAAAAGAAAGCCATGAGCCATATCGGATGATGACTTCCAGAGCAGAATACCGCCTTCTTTTGCGTCAGGACAATGCAGATATGCGTCTGACAAAAATCGGATATGAGGTGGGGCTGATTGACGAAGCACGTTATCAGAGGCTTCTGAAAAAAGAAGTAGAGATTCACAAAGAAATCGAGCGCGTGGAACATACCAATATCGGAACCTCAGAAGAGGTTCAGAACTTGCTGAAACAATATGGAAGTACTTTATTGACATCCGGGACGACGCTGGCAGAATTGATTCGGCGTCCGGAACTGAATTATGAATGTCTGTCGCCAATCGACAGAAACCGTTTGGAGCTGCCTTATGACGTTATCGAACAGGTTAATATCAATATCAAATATGATGGTTATATTAAGCGCCAGCAACGTCAGGTGGAGCAGTTTAAGAAACTGGAGAGTAAGAAAATCCCAGATGATATCAACTATGATGAAATCAAAAGTCTGCGCATAGAGGCAAAGCAGAAACTGAATGAAATGCGTCCGGTATCGATTGGACAGGCATCCAGAATTTCAGGGGTATCTCCAGCAGATATTTCTGTATTGCTTGTTTATCTGAGCGGACATTAATGGAGTGAAATTTGTTAGATTAAAGTTTCAAAAACAGCGCTATGAAAAAACTATAGGAAAAGATGCATAGGAATACGCTGGCAGATGAAAATTCTAATCCTCCGGCTACGCCACTTGAAGTGGTGGTTGTTACTTAGCAAAGATGCATAGAAATGTAAAAAAATAATTTAATACGTTAATTTAATAAAGCTATCAATGAGAAATATAATTATTATGAAAAAGAGGATTGATATATGGCGAATCGATTTGAGGAGCAGTTAGGAGAGCTTGGTATTCAGTTGAATGTGCAGCAAAAAGAGCAATTTCATTGCTATTACGAACTGCTTATTGAGTGGAATAAGGTGATGAATCTGACGGGAATTACTGAGTATGACGAAGTGAATGAAAAGCATTTTGTAGATAGCCTTGCAATAGTGAAGACAATTGATATAAAAAATGTGAATAACTTGATTGATATTGGAACAGGAGCAGGATTTCCGGGAATTCCTTTGAAGATTGCATTTCCACATATCCATGTCGTACTGTTGGATTCTTTGCAGAAACGCGTGAAATTTCTGAATACGGTAATTGATGAATTAGGGCTGGAAACAATTCATACATTACATGGAAGAGCAGAGGATTATGCGAAGAAAGTGGAGTATCGGGAGTGTTTTGACTTGTGTGTTTCCAGAGCAGTTGCTAATATGTCTACACTCAGTGAGTATTGTCTGCCATATGTAAAGGTTGGCGGGATGTTTATTCCATATAAGAGTGGAGAAATTGAGGAGGAACTTTGCCGGGCTAAGAAGGCAGTGAAAATATTGGGTGGCAAAGTGAAGGATGTAGTAAAATTTCAATTGCCTGATACTGAGATTGGAAGGTCTTTCGTAGAAATTGAAAAGAAAGAAAGTACAAGAAAAATATATCCGAGAAAAGCTGGGTTGCCGGCTAAAGAGCCATTGGGATAATTCCTTGTCTGTTTTTCTGTTAAACCGTGTTGGGTTCCAATCAACGATGCCGCTGCATCGTTAATTGGAAACGCCTTGTTAGTCAAAGCCCCAAGGGGCGGGATCTTTGGTCCGCGATCCACTTCGGCTGGTGCTAAACGAGTGCAACAGGCACTCAGCACCCCTCGCGGCAGTCACTAAATATCTATGCAAGCATGGCTGCTTGGCTCGTTTCTCGCGGGAATAAAGGAATATCTTGCGGACTTATGCTTAATATCATTGGTACAGATTACAGTTCTAAGTAATCTTTAATAATACCAAGAACTTCTTCCGGTGCTTCCAATTGAGGAAGTTGTTTTACATCATTGATACCTACAATCTCTATGGACGGAAGCATATTCTGATACTGGCTTGCAGACAAATTGTTTTCTGGGTTTCCATTTCCGGTAATAATATAAATATTATTGTTAATCTTAGTTAAGCAGTTAATCGTGTTTCCAGTCGTGTAATGTGCCTTTATATTTGCATAAAGATATTTTCCGTGTGATTTTTCAGTTTGCGATGCTTCAATATAAGCAGAAATATCTTTTTCACGTATTCGCGCATGGTCATAGAAGTAATCTGTCATAAATTTTTCTTTTATAGCATTCTTGTTCATCACCAGATTATATATAAAAGTACCAATGATTGGTGTATAAATCAGATTGCGGTACAGTTTATCATAATATTTTGAAAATTGTAATGAATTCATCATACTCTCTGGATTTATTAACATCATTCTATTGATAATGCTATCATCATTTGCACATGCCATCAAAACAATAGAAGCAGAACGACCAGTTGTTATAATATCCGTTTTCTCTTCAATCACATTTTTAATAAAATCTGTAATTAGCTGGACGTAGAGAAAATTTGTATATGTAATATTAGGCTTTTCGGATAATCCGCATCCAAGTAAGTCTATGGTATATACAGTATTTGTTTTTGAAAGTTCCGCTTTTAATTTATTCCATTCATAAGAAGAACTGCAAACATCAAGGTCATGAATTAGTAAAATAGGTGCTCCAGAACCTTGTTTTGTAAAAAAAATACGCCCATATGTCCAATCATAGTAATTTTGTTCTTTTGTATATAGGAAATCATCCCTCGAAGAAATATAACAGATAAATCTATTAATAATGTGCATAATACCTACAGATGTTCCGGCTATGGCAGTACAGGTAATTAGTTTTTTCTTGAAACTCAAAGAATTATCCTCCGTTCCTTATAATTATAAGTACAAATGCGTTTTTGTACTTATTTTTATTATACTACAACAAGGGAAACGATAAAACCTTTTTTTGAAAATGTTTCACGTGAAACATTTTCAAAATATGATGCTGAGTTCAAAAGGTCTTGTGTTTCACATTTGAATAAAAAGACATGACTATGAAAAAAATGTTTCACGTGAAACATTGTGGTAGATTATAAATTGAATTGGTGGTATAATATGATAGTGACACGAAAGGAGTACAAAAATGAGCAGAATTATTGCGATTGCAAATCAAAAGGGTGGTGTCGGGAAGACGACTACTGCCATTAATTTATCCTCATGTCTTGCCAGCTTTGGTAAGAAGGTGCTATCTGTTGACCTTGACCCACAGGGAAACATGTCAAGTGGTCTTGGCGTAGATAAGGATGATGTAGAATATAGCGTATATGATTTAATTATAGGCAATGCTGAAATTGAAAAATGTATCTGTGAAAATGTAATTGAAAATGTAGACGTACTTCCTTCTAATATAAATTTGTCTGCGGCTGAGATTGAATTGATTGGTGTAGATAATAAGGAGTATATTATAAAGAATGAAGTGGACAGAGTGAGAGATAATTATGATTATATAATTATTGATTGCCCGCCGGCTTTGAGTATGCTTACCATCAACGCTATGACAACAGCAGATTCTGTTTTAGTGCCGATTCAGTGTGAATATTATGCACTGGAAGGTCTGAGCCAATTGATACATACTATTGAGCTCGTTCAGGAAAGATTGAATCCTTCTCTTACAATTGAAGGCGTTGTATTTACGATGTATGACGCGAGAACAAATCTTTCATTACAGGTTGTGGAAAATGTGAAAGATAATCTTGAGCAGACAATCTATAAAACTATTATTCCGAGAAATATCAGACTGGCAGAAGCACCCAGCTATGGAATGCCGATTAATTTGTATGATCCAAGATCAGCGGGGGCTGAAAGCTATATGTTGTTAGCGGAAGAAGTAATTCATAAAGGGGAGGAAGACTGATGGCGGTAAAAAGAAACGGTCTTGGAAAAGGACTGGACAGCCTCATACCTGATAAAAGTGATAAAATAGGAAAAAATGTTGCAAAAAAGAGTGCAAATGCGGCTAAAGCACCTGAAAATGAAGAGGAATCCTTAAAAAATGAAGAAAGAACAGGGGAAACTCTGCTTAAAATTAATCAGGTAGAGCCGAATAGAGACCAGCCAAGAAAAGAATTTGATGAAGATGCACTTTTGGAACTGGCAGATTCTATTAAACAATATGGTGTATTACAGCCGCTGCTTGTTCAGAAAAAAAAAGATTATTATGAAATTATCGCCGGTGAGAGAAGATGGAGGGCTGCAAAGATTGCCGGAATTAAAGAAATTCCGGTAGTAATAAAATCGTACACAGAACAGGAAATAGTAGAAATATCTTTGATTGAGAACATCCAGCGTGAAAATCTGAATCCAATCGAAGAAGCAATGGCATTTAAGCGTCTGCTGGAAGAATTCAACCTGAAACAGGATGAAGTGGCAGAAAGAGTATCTAAAAGCCGTACAGCAGTCACAAATTCAATGCGCCTCCTGAAACTAAGTGATAAAGTAAAACAGATGATTGTTGATGATATGATAAGTACCGGTCATGCAAGAGCCCTTCTTGCAATTGATGACGAAGAACAGCAGTATATTATTGCGACAAAAGTATTTGACGAAAAACTCAGCGTCCGGGAAACAGAAAAGCTTGTAAAATCACTGAAAAATCCGAAAAAACCAGCAGAAAAGGAAAAAATAGAACACACGTTTGTATATAAAGATATTGCGGAAAAAATGAAAAATATCATGGGGACAAAGGTGAATATAAACGCAAAAGCGAATGGAAAAGGTCGTATTGAGATAGAATATTATTCCGAAGATGAGTTGGAAAGGATTTACGATTTGATTATGACGATTCACAATTCATAATCAAAAATGTTTTGGGGGAGAAAAGGAGTACAATAATTAAGGAGAAAAAAGATGAAAAGTGGAATTATTTCAAATCTGGGAATAAATCCAGAATATTTGATAATTCTTTTGTTTTTAATCCAGATTCTTTTATTTGTGTTGTTAATTAACGTAAATATGAAGTATAATCGATTAAAAACAATTTATATATCGTTTATGCGTGGAAAAGATGGAAAGAATCTGGAGGAGAGTATATTTGAAAGATTCACATTGCTGGACAAAGTAGAAGAAATTGCAAAGAAAAACGAGACAGATATTGCTGACATTCGCAAGAAAATGAAGAAACACTATCAGAAAGTGGGCATTGTGAAATATGATGCATTTCACGAAATGGGAGGAAACCTGAGCTTTGTACTCACTCTTTTGGATGAGCAGAATAGTGGATGGTTGTTAAATGCAATGCATAGCCGCGAAGGATGTTACACCTATATCAAAGAAATCGTAAAGGGTGAGAGCTATATTGAACTTGCAGAGGAAGAAAAAGAATCCCTTGAGAGAGCTATTTTCCAGGAAGCGTATGACATTAAAGATGTGGATTTAAAAATAAAAACACAGAATAAATAAGAATTAAATTTCAAAAAAGTGTAGAAAAGTAAATAAAAAACAACCGATGTTATGAGGAGAATATAAAATGTTAGACATTAAATTTGTAAGAACGAACCCCGAAGCAGTAAAGCAGAATATTAAAAATAAATTTCAGGACGAAAAGCTTCCACTGGTGGATGAAGTACTGGAACTTGATGCAAGAAACCGCGAAATTAAGCAGGAAGTAGAAGCACTCCGTGCAGAGAAGAATAAGATTTCCAAGCAGATTGGCGCTTTGATGGGACAAGGAAAGAAAGAAGAGGCAGAAGAGGTGAAAAAGCAGGTTGCTGCCAATGCAGACAGAATCGAAACTCTTTCTGCAGAAGAAAAAGAAGTAGAGGAAAAACTGAAAAAAGATATGATGACAATTCCAAACATCATTGATCCGTCTGTTCCAATTGGTAAAGATGACAGTGAAAATGTGGAAGTAGAGCGTTTTGGGGAACCGGTTATACCTGATTTTGAGATTCCATACCATACGGATATCATGGAATCATTTGATGGAATTGACCTTGATGCTGCAAGAAGAGTTGCGGGAAACGGATTCTATTATCTGATGGGAGATATCGCAAGGCTGCACTCCGCCGTAATTTCCTATGCGAGAGACTTTATGATTAACCGCGGATTCACATATTGTGTACCGCCATTTATGATTCGAAGTAATGTTGTGACAGGAGTTATGAGTTTTGCGGAGATGGATGCAATGATGTATAAAATCGAGGGTGAAGATTTATACTTAATCGGTACAAGTGAGCACTCTATGATTGGCAAATTCATCGATACACAGCTTGCAGAAAATCAGCTTCCACAGACACTGACAAGTTATTCACCATGTTTCCGGAAGGAAAAAGGTGCGCATGGTATTGAGGAACGTGGAGTATACCGTATTCATCAGTTTGAAAAGCAGGAAATGATAGTGATTTGTAAACCGGAAGAAAGCACGGCATGGTATGACAAGTTATGGCAGAATACAGTAGATTTGTTCAGAAGTATGGATATTCCGGTCCGTACACTGGAATGTTGTTCCGGAGATTTGGCTGATTTGAAAGTAAAATCTGTCGATGTTGAGGCATGGTCACCAAGACAGAAGAAATATTTTGAGGTAGGAAGCTGCTCCAATCTGGGAGATGCGCAGGCAAGAAGACTTGGCATCCGCGTAAAAGGCGAGAATGGAGAGAAATATCTGGCTCATACATTGAACAATACTGTAGTGGCTCCTCCGAGAATGTTGATTGCATTTTTGGAAAATAATCTTCAGGCTGACGGAACTGTTAAAATCCCTGAAGCGCTGCAGCCATATATGGGCGGAAATACAGTGATTGTACCAAAGCGTAAATAAGCAAATCTGATATAAAAGCATTGGAGAGATATATGCATCAGTATTTGAAAGCAATTGGTTTCGGCAATCTTCAGTCAAAAAAAGAATTGCGGGAATTATTGAAAGAAGTGGAGAAAAACTTCACACACCAGACCATTGTATCTTATTCGGAAGATGCAGATTTCTGTGAGTTGCAGAAGGAATACGGGCAGGGAATGGGGATAACAGTCTGCGGAGAACTTGATAATGAGGAGCATTTCGATGTGGATTATTATTTTCCATATTTCGAAGGGAGCGGTGTGACCACTTGCGCAGAAGTAATGGTGGAAAAACGGATTGAAAGGGAACAATACGTTGGAATCTGTGAAGATTCTAAAGTTGGCATCAGTCTGATTTTTCATCTCCAGAATGGAATTGATTACATGAAGGAATGCCAGTTGGGGCTGGTGCCACATTCAGGGATTTCGGTTACTTTTTCCGGACTGGCATTATCCGGGAAAATATTGTTTCCCGTAAAAAAGAGTGAAAAACAGGTCAGACGGGAACTGGAAGATTCGCAGAACCGGAAAAATCTCCTGAGCGCTGCGAGAAACGGAGACCAGGGGGCAATTGAAACATTGACACTGGATGATATAGATATTTATTCTAAAGTTTCACGCCGTCTTATGAATGAGGATATATTGTCAATTGTCGATACATATTTTATGCCATATGGCGTAGAATGTGATTTGTATTCGATTATGGGTGAGATTCTTGCGATTCGTGAGCGGGAAAATTTATTGACAAAAGAAAAAGTCTACCAGATGAAATTGAATGTAAATGAGCTGCAGTTTGATATCTGTGTGCCCAAAGATAAGGTGCTCGGAGAACCGGAAATCGGCAGACGGTTTAAAGGTACGATTTGGCTGCAAGGATACATTAACTTTTAAGCATTGTTTAGCTGTTCATTGTAGTTGAACGCATAAATGGCCAGTAACAATTTTTCACAAATAATGCGAAATATCAAAATTTTTACAAACAGTGCGAAATTTTGTTGAATTTTCCACATGTGAATGGTAGAATAGTATAGGCGTGAGTTGATAACTTCCAAAATAATCTGGAGCATTGTGGATAACTCCACCTATTAGATGTTTCCGTAGCTCAGCAGGATAGAGCGGTGCCCTCCTAAGAAAGAACCATGACTTGAACCCTGAGAGAAAATATAAAAAACAACTGTGAGTTCGAATTGATTCTGGAAGAGGAAAAAGTGAACACAGAACATTCCCCTATTTGGTGGGCGCTCCGTGATTACAAAATCAAACAATCTGATGGTTCACAGCATATTATAAAGCTGAAAATCATAAATATGGTTACCGGATCAAGAGGCTGAAACCCCAGTGTTTAAGCCAAAAACCGGCACTTTGTTCCATTAGTTAAATGGATATAACGGATCCCTCCTAAGCGGTAGATGGTTCGAGTCCAAATGAGGCAAACAACTGAATAATTTTACAAATGTCCATGTAGCTCAGCTGGATAGAGCACACGCCTCCTAAGCGTGGGGTCGGAGGTTCAAATCCTCTCATGGACGCCAGCGAACAACGCTGCAAGCCTTTATTCATAAGGGTTTGCAGCTTTTTTTGTTCAGCCGCAGCCTTTTGTTGAAACCATCTACCAGGGTTGGAGGGTTACTTTTTTGTTTATGCGTTACAATGAATTTTTTGCTAATTGGAAACGAACCAAAATGGAGAGCTTGCTAAGAAAAATGGACTTCTTGCTAATTTGAGATTTTAGCCTGCCTTTTGAGCGGTAAGCAATGCTGCCAGGGTGCTTGCAAGCTCCGGTGATTTTTGAAGCTGTTCCACCAATGCTGCCAGGTCTAAGGTTTGTGCCTGAGGCTGTTCTGGCTCCTGGGGAGGTTTTACATTCCGCAGATCAGGATTAGCATAAAAGGCACTCTCAAACTTCTGGGCATTGATCTTACGGTCCTCGTCGAGGATGTGGGCGTACACTTTTGTAATCATATCAATTTCAGCGTGGCCCGTATCTCCCTGAGTGGCTTTCAGATCACCGTGATTGAGTTTCAGCTTATAAGTAGTGCTGGAATGTCTAAGAGAGTGGAACACCACATTAGGCAATCCGGCTTTTTCTTTCAGCAGAGAAAATTCTTTCTCAATAATCCGGTTCTCACATGGCCTGCCATTAGGCAGAGCAACCACTAAATCATAATCCTGGTATTCCTCACCGAGAAAGCTCTTTAGTTCATCTTGTGCTTTTTTCCACTCACGGAGGATATAAGCAACGGTTTTCGGCAGCCAGACTTTTCTCTCACTTGATTTTGTTTTCGGTTTCTTCAAGATCAGCCGGGTGCTGGTGTTAGGCATAAGCGGAGTGAAGATATGGAAAATATCTTTTTCTCCTATCATTTCAATCGCCTGTTTGGAAGCCCTTATCAGCTCTGCCTCAATGTAAACATAGGCATTGTCCGCCGCTATGTTTTCATCCTCAATGTGAACATTCTTCCAGGTCAGACCAAGAATTTCTCCCATTCGTAGAGAACACGCAAAAGCAAGGTTCATAGCAACATACAATTTGCTGTCAGTACACTGGTCCAGAGCGATACGGATGGTATCGGCGTCCCAAATGTCCCGTTTCTTGTACTCTGTTTTGGGTAACACGGTGTTCTCAAAAGGATTTTTCCCAACCAATTCCCAACGGACAGCCTGCTTAAAGGCGCACCGCAGAAGTTTGATGATTTTCTCAATCGTTTGGTTGGAGATAAACGCTGTTTTAGGTTTTTGGTTCCTTTTGCAAACGGGAGGGGTCTTTTGGAGAGTCTGAATGTATTTGTCTGCCACACGGGGAGTAATTGCCTGCACCTCCATATCACCGATAAGCGGATTGATGTAGTTGGCAATCAGGGCGGTTTGGCTGTCATACATGGACACGCCCCATTGCTTTGCCCCATAGGTGGAAACAAAATCATACAGGAAATCAGATACTTTCTGATTGTTAGGAGGAAGAAATGTGCCCGTGTTGATCTGGTTCTCAACCTCCGCTTTTCGTTTCAGAGCCTCTTTGTGGGTATGCCAGGTTTCCCACTTCTGTTTCGTTTCTCCATTTTCGTCTATGTAGTTGTAAACAACAGAATATGCTTTTTTTCGTTTGATGATGGATGCCATTATCGATCTTCCTTTCTTTGTCCGTTAGAACGCCTGAGCGTCTAACCATTCGTCAAATGATTTTTTGGAAATTCGTATGGCATTACCAACTCGAACGGTTTTGAAATGTCCCTCTTTCACAAGGTTATATGCAGAAGTACGGCCGATGTTCAACATCACGGCTATATCTTCAACCTTGTAAGTTCTCTGTTCGGGGACATTGCCAGGTGTACGATTTTCGGCCTGGTTCATAATGTCCTCCTTTCAGCAGCCGATCAATCATACAAAACATAACTTCTATCATCATTATGCCGCGGTTTATATGAATTGTCAGCTGCTAATAAAAAGTTTTCGATTTATCCATATTGATAAGGACAAAACAGACGGCCATTGGCATGGCTCCACGGGAATTTCACCCCCGCATGGTTCTCATCCGGCCCTACCCATTGTTTGCGACGCTATCAACGCTCGAACTGATGGCTGTAAGGGAGTATCATTGTCCTCTTTGGGTATCATGGCCCACCGCTTGCCAAAACTGCTTTGTGGCATGGTATTGATCGCTCACTAAAAAAAGGTCATGGCGTACCTGCCAGATGGCTCCACCTAAAGAGAATGTATCTGCCTGTCCTATGCTGTCACGGAGTTATCGTCCGGACTTTCTTTGTCAAGGTGCAATAATGGCTCCGGTCTGGCTCAAATACCAGGCGAGGAAAGAGAGGACAAAACACGCCTGTAATATGTACCTTAGACCGAAAGAACCTTGAAACCTGTTACAATGCTATACAACAGTTTAGCCTCCAGGCGAAGCCTCATATCTTCATCCACACAGAGGTGTTCGTTGCCGTATTCATCTTTCATAGGTCTCATGGCGAGGAAACGAATATAGCCCTTGTAATGGTTGAGTACAGCATTCAAGGCTCTCTCGTCACCCTCTGAGGCTGCCAGGATCACCGGCAGCGGTATGGGTTCTCTTATGTTTCGGGCCATTCAAATCCCTCCTTTTCCAAATACTCACGCAGTTCTTTCAGGATGCTGCTGCGCCGTTTACTAATAGCCTGGCGGACCACATTAAGCTGTTCGCTTATTTCACGGTCTGTCATTCCCAGGAAATAGGACAGCAGGATTACATCCCGCTTGTCCTCCGGCAACTGCGATAGAGCCTCTGCCAGTAGGTTTCCGACCACAATCACTTTCTGCCCAAGCACTTCAAAGACATATTCGTCTTGAAAATACTTGTCATAGGAGGCGGCCTGTGCCAGCTCATCCGGCGATAATTCGTCCAAAAGTTTCTCTCGATCACGCTGCTTTGCGTATTCGTTCAGAATACGGTTGGCCTCGTTCTTCAAAACCCTGGTACAAAAACCACCAAACTGATTTTGAACACGCTGCTCATAGGAGTTTTTCATTTTCTCACCTCCCTTCGCAACCGCAAAGGCGGGTGATATTTCTCCTCCCTTTCGCAGGGGTAATCATGGAAACCGCAATTTGGCAACCAAGATCGGAGAAAAATTTTGAAAAGCTCCAGCGAGAGGCCGGATACTGTTCAAAGCACAAAAAGACCCGACTGCATAATGCAGCCGGGCAAGTCAAAAAAACTGTTATATGGTGATGTGTGTATTCATCCTTATGGCCATAATGATTTAATTTATCAGTCAGGCTTTTTTTGACGGATTATAAGGATGAAAAATAAATAAGGACATGGCAATACCTCCTGGATACCACCGTGTCCTTAAAAATGGGCGACTTTAATACACCCTCCGTATTCTCATTTTAAAAAAAGAAAACGGCGGCTTTGATTGTTATCTCAAAACCGCCGTAAGGCCACTTATATTTTGTTTGGACGCATGGAAATTTTGCCGCCAAACAACGGTTTTTTTATTACCATCAGATGTAAGATTGTGTGTCAGCAATCTATCCCAAGGCGTTCAGATTTCTTCGATACTCTTGCATTTCTTCTTCACAGACAGTATCAATAACATATTGAAGTTCGTTGATAACTTTATCTTTTTCTTTTGGGAGAAATGCAGTTGTAGGATAAAAGTTAGAAACAGAGTTTGCAAACAGATGTGTTTTAATTTGCAGATGTTGTATAAATATCTGTAATTCTTCTAATCTTTCTTTTTCTCCTGCAGGGATAAATTGTCCGTTTTGTGCCATTTGATACAATTTTGTATCTGGAAACAGCGTTAATGAGTCCACAGATATAAAACGCGGATTTACTTTACTGAATACTTTTGCAGTATTTACCGCGTTTCGATAACCATTCCCCTTACCGGCAAGTCCTGTCATATAAACAAAATAATATTCAATTCCTGCTTCATCTAATTTTCGACATTGCTCAATTAAGTCTTTGGCTGTATATCCTTTGTTAGCTAAAAGCAGAGTATTATTATCCCCCGATTCCGTTCCGATACTAAGACCATTCACACCTAATGCTCGTAATCTTCTGAGTTGCCAAACTTTTTTATTCTTAATATCGCGAATGCTTGAGAACATAGCAATCGTTTGACATTCTACAAGATAATCATGGACTAATAATGCTCTTTCTGCTAAATTTTCATAACTCATAGCAAAAGGATTTGCTCCTGTGAAAAAAATACGGCGTGCAGTTGGTTGATATGTTGCTAATTCTTCTAAGTCTTCCTTAAATTCCTGTAATGGCGACATACGGAAACACTCATTTTTATATAAGTTACAAAATGTACATTGATTGTGAGTGCATCCAGATGTAACCTGTACAATGAATGAACTTGCCTCGTAAGGTGGTCGCCAAGTTCTACCAGTAAAATGCAAAATAAAATTCCTCCTTTATAAATGTCGGAGATTTTTTCTGTAATTTCGCAAGTCGTTTTCATCGACACTGTTAATAATTCGATTTAATACAGAAATAACATTTTGAGTATCTCTCGGTAGCGTACCCTGAATGGGGATGGCATTGGAAGCTCCTCCGGCCGCAAACCAAACGGTGTTATCAGGCACACTATAACAAACTGATTTTTCACTTTTCATGCAAAATAAAAGAGGTCTTGGCATAAAGTAATCTGACGTATTTTCCATCAGATTGTTTTATCCTGAGACCTCTTGTGCTATCATGTGGTTTTGTAACCATGAAATTAAGAAAGCAGAAACCTCCCCGACCAAAGTTTGGTTTCTGCTTTCACCCAAACA
>DCKD01000035.1 GCA_002320245.1 Lachnospiraceae bacterium UBA1683 | reverse complement strand
TGTCAAGAAGAAAAAAGTTTGTTATTTTTTTAATTTCCCTCTTGACAAAATTCACTTCATAACGGAGGTATTAAAAATGAAGTTATTTGGAAAAAAAGAAGAAAAGAAATCATGTTGCTGTGGAGGAAATTGCACCCCAGAAGCTATGCAGAAAACGGAAAAAGCAAAGGCTGACAATGGCATTAAAATATTAGGTTCTGGCTGTGCAAAATGTATCGCATTAGAAAATGCTACTTGTACCGCTATTTCAGAATTAGGTTTAGATTTGGAGATTGACCATATTACAGACTTTGCTCAGATTGCAAGTTATGGCGTGATGTCTACACCTGCTTTAGTTCTAAATGGAAAAGTTGTATCATACGGGAAAGTGTTATCTGTTGAAGAAGTGAAAAATATCTTACAGCAATCGGAAAAGAGGTAGTTCATGGAAGAAAATAAAGCTATAAACTCTTTTCAAAGGTATTTAAGCATATGGGTTGTATTATGTATGGCAGGTGGTATTCTCATAGGAAAATTTCTTCCTGCTATACCGCAGTTCTTAAATCAGTTTGAGTATGCGAATGTTTCTATTCCTATCGCTATATTGATTTGGGTTATGATATATCCAATGATGATGAAAGTCGACTTTCACAGTGTCAAGAATAACAGTAAAAACCCTAGCGGGCTAATCGTAACATGGGTTACTAATTGGTTGATTAAGCCGTTTACCATGTATGCGATTGCTTCCGTATTTTTCTATGTGATATTCAAGCTTTGGATACCTGCTGAATTAGCAAAAGAATATCTTGCAGGTGCGGTACTTTTAGGTGCTGCACCCTGTACGGCAATGGTCTTTGTGTGGAGTTCTCTTACAAAAGGAAATCCTGCTTATACCGTAGTACAGGTTGCAACAAATGATTTGATTATTTTAATCGCATTTGTACCAATCGTTAGCTTACTTCTGGGAATGAGTAATGTATCTGTTCCTTTTGATACGTTATTCCTGTCAATCATATTATTTGTGGTTATTCCCTTGGTTGGCGGTATATTAACAAGATATATTGTAACGAAACAAAAAGGAAAAAATTATTTTGAGAATGTATTTACAAAAAAATTCTACGGTATTACAACTATTGGATTGTTATTGACATTGATATTGTTATTTTCCTTTCAAGGGAATGTGATTTTATCCAATCCTTTCCATATCGTATTGATTGCCGTACCACTGATTATTCAAACTATTTTGATTTTCTTTATAGCATACTTGGCAAGCTATTTATTAAAATTGCCACATGATATTGCTTCTCCGGCAGGAATGATTGGAGCTTCTAATTTCTTTGAATTAGCTGTTGCTGTTTCAATTTCTTTGCTTGGAATGTCCTCTCCTGCTACTCTTGCAACAATCGTAGGAGTGCTGGTAGAAGTTCCTGTTATGTTGCTACTAGTAAAGATAGCAAATAATACGAAAGGCTGGTTCGATAAAAATGAGAGATAATCTACCCAAAGTTGCATTTGTGTGTGTACACAATTCCTGCCGTAGTCAAATTGCAGAAGCATTGGGAAAGCACCTTTCTTCAAATGTTTTTGAAAGTTATTCCGCAGGAACAGAAACAAAGCCACAAATCAATCAAGATGCAGTTCGTCTAATGAAAGAAATGTATCAGATAGATATGGAGAAAACACAATATTCCAAATTGTTGTCTGAAATACCGAAAGTAGATATTGTGATTACAATGGGGTGTAATGTGAATTGTCCTGTAATACCATGCGAATATAGAGAGGATTGGGGATTGAATGACCCTACTGGAAAAGATGATGTTGAATTTTCAAAATCAATTCACACAATCCACACAAAAATACTTGAATTAACAGAGAAAATAGAAAAGAATGAGTTGATTTCAAGGGGAAATTAGATGAAAATGCTAAAAAATCAAAATATCATAAAGACCATGAAAACAGGTGTAAATATTCTTATTATAAACCGTTTTAAGCATACCATTACACAGAAAAATATGGCTTTTATCAACATCTGAATATTTTTTTGCCCTCTTTTCTACATTACCAAAAGGTATAGGCGGTACTCACGTTTATATATTTCAGCGTTTGCAGACTAGGGGGTGAGATTATGAACACATCTTCTTTCGAGCATATCGTTAGAATACAGTTTAACGCTTTGATGATGATCGCTATTAAATGCACAGTAAAAAACAAGAAAAGACAATTTGCAAGACGTTTTAAGCGTGAAGTTTTGTTTTGTGAATTATCAGAGATGAAACAATTAGAACATGGAATAACGGATAAATATTCTTGTGATTATATTTTTTTGATGTCTTGAATTATACAATCAAAGTGTCAAACGAGAAACTTGCTATTGGGATATGATTACCATAATGGTAACGCTGGCAAGTGTGGCGGTTGCAATTTACTTTGGAGAATTGATAAAGACAATATTACCGATAAATCTCCTGTTTCTCTTTTTACTTGTACAAGCGGTATATGTTGGAATCCGATGGTATGCAAAAGGATGGCGGGAAACAAGGGGATATTATTAAAGGAAAACGGGCAGACTCAGTTTGAGGCTGTCCGTTTTTGAACATAGCTTGGAAAATAACTGTTATCTATCTGTCGGGTTACAGATAATCATTGGTAATGAAATACTAGCCTTAAAACCTCCGTAAACGCTATGATCAATCTGAAATGTTCCGTTGTGATTGGCAATTACCTGACGGACAATCAATAGTCCTAATCCATGTAACTGGTCTGATGTTTTACTGTCACAGTACATATAATGCGGATTATGTCTTAATTTATCCAATTCGTTTTCTGAGATACCGATACCATTATCTTCTACCATAAGAATACAATTTTGTCCCTGCTCTTTGACTGTAATAAAAATACTGCAGCCATCTGCATTATGATTGATACTGTTCTGCACAAGGTTTATAACTGCTCGCTTTATAAGTGAAGTATCACCTTTTATCATGCATGGACGTGTGATATGTTCCGTGTGAAATTCGATTGGATAATGTCCATCCATATCTGCATTCATAAAGTCAGCAGAGACTTGCCGGATCAAAGCTAGCAGATTTATTTTCTCTACATGAAGCGACTGCATATTGTATTCCAGTTTTGAAGCAAGATTTAAGTCATTGATCAGATTACGCATTTTGGCACTCTGCTGTACAATGACAGATGCTTTTTTATGGACATCGGCAGAGACCGAAACATCATCCATAATCTGTGTGGCATATCCCATTGCCATGGATAAAGGTGTCCGAATATCATGAGAGACACCAGCAATCCAGTTCGCTCGTGCAGTTTCTTTTCGCTCCAGTTGATGCTGTTGCAACTGCAAGAGTTCGGATGTATGGTTGATGTCCCTTGCTAATCCGGATAGTACACCTTTTTCCGGTACATAGACCGGTTCTTTGCTTGGAAGTTCCTGAATTCCCTTTGCAAGTGGTGAGAAAGCCTGCAATATTTTCCTGTTGGAAAAAACATAGATTGCAACAAGTACCAGAACATTTCCGGTAAAAAAGCAAAGCGCAATGATTGGAACATTTGATATAAAATTATATTTCCAACTTGGATTACCTAATTTCCAATAACTTTTATCAGGATACCCGGTGATTAAGAGACCATATGAAGATGTCCCGGTAAAAGTTGGCGAATTGTGAAAATGATTGCAGATATATTTTAAAGGCGGCAGTCATGCTGGCACAGGAAGAAATAGGAACCGTTTGGAAGATAGATTTTAGCAGATGTGAAAAAAGCAGCAGGGTAATTCGTTTAGGAAATGTTTAGATTTTTAGATATTTTTTGTTTAACAGTGAATTGTATCATGGAAGTATGAACGAGAGGGAGGTATCATGATGTTGGAAAAATGGAAACAACGTGCAATTCAAATGAATTTTAAGAAAGCAATCCTTGTTTTTCTGGCAGTCAGCTTTATTTTGGTTTTGGGATTTTCTGCTGCACTGTATGGAAATTTTAAGGACAGAACGGATCAATGGGAATCTGCTGTGAAAACAAGTCGGGAGTATCGGAACGGAGAAAAAGGAGATGAACATGATGACCGTAATGATTTTGACGGAAAAGATTACGGGAAAGAATATTCTGACAGAAAAGCGGAAATGGAGTTAGAACAGATATGAAAGAAGCGCATTTATCAACAGGAGATATTGCACTTATAGCAGGCTGCGGTATAATAGGAGCAGGGCGTGCACTATGGTATTGGCTGCTTTGTATGGTATGGGCATACCGAAAATCTAAGCGTATGGGAGTAGGCAGTCCTTTATTTCTATGCTGTTTTGAAAGGCACTTGTGATCAGTGCGGAAGAATCCGTCCGGGTGGCAGCAAATATTGTGACAGGTGTGGAAAACCGTTTGCAAAAGAATGCCCGGATTGTGGGCAGACCGTAGATATAAAGGCAGATTACTGTGGTAATTGTGGCAAAAAATTGAGTGAAGATGAAGACGTATAGTGGATGGGAAGGAAATCGGGAGATTTCCTTCCTATTACGGGTTACGGGAGGTTTTTATGGAAAAAAGAACGGTAAAAAAGAGAATCTTTTTGTCAAATGCACTGATGGTTATCGTGACGCTTGTTATTTTTTTGATCATAAATTTGTTTGTGGTTAAATTCTATGCGGAATCTATTGAGGAGGAGTTTCGGACATCTGTGGAAGGCGTTACAGATGGAGACGGGTTAGACGATCTGTTGGAGGACTGGACAGTTCACAGAAATGAGTTCATTTTGGTTTTTGGGGCGGACGGAATCCTTTGCATTATCGTTCTTGTGCTTATCAGCCAGCTTTTCACGAAAAATCTGACCGACCACATCATGGAGCCGCTGGACGCTTTGGCGGAAGGTGCGAAACGGATCAAGGAAAATGATCTGACACAGGATATTGCGTATACGGGGGAACTGGAATTTGAAAATGTGTGTGCCGTTTTTAACGATATGCAGGAATCTATTTTGGCGGAACAGGAAAAGAACCGGAAATATGAAAAAGCAAGGACGGATATGATCGCAGGGATTTCCCATGACCTGCGTACTCCGCTTACTGCAATGAAAGGAACCATCAAGGGACTGATGGACGGAGTTGCGTCTACACCGGAACAGCAAAAGAAATTTCTGTATGCGGCATACAAACGGACAGGAGATATGGATATGCTCTTAAACCAGCTTCTCTATCTGTCCAGAATGGAGACAGGGAATATGCCGATTTCCATGCAGACCATAGAAATTGCCGCCTTTCTGAAAAATTATGTAAAAGGAAAGCAGGAAGTGATAGAGATCGGGCAGGAAGAAATTACCGTAGATACGAAAGGAATCACAGCAGGAGTATCGGTTGATCCGGAGCAGTTTCAGCGGATTCTGGATAATCTTGTGGAAAACAGCAGGAAATACGGGGAAACGACACCGCTTAGAATGAAAATCAAATTGGAGAAAACACCAAAAGGATTAAGTATTTGTTTTCAGGATAATGGCGTCGGTGTGTCGGAAGAAAAACTGCCTTACATTTTTGATGAGTTTTACCGGGGAGATGAATCCAGAAACAAAAAAGAAGGAAACGGGCTTGGATTATACATTGTAAAATATTTAATGGAGGCAATGGGCGGCAGCGTCCGGGCAGAAAATGTGGATGGACTTGCCGTATATCTGGAACTAAGGGAAGTGTAACTTCCCGCTGCGGAGCAAATCGCAGCGGTTCTTACTTGACGGAGAGGAGTAACTGAATATGGCGGACAATAAAAGAATCCTGATTGTGGAGGATGATGCGGACATCAGTATGGTGGAAGAGGCTTATCTGGAGTCTGCGGGATTTGAAACAAGAATTGTAACAGAAGGAACAGTGGTAGCATCTATACTGGAACGTAAGCGTTTTGATCTGGTGCTGCTTGACCTGATGCTTCCGGGGAAAAATGGGTATGAAGTATGCCGGGAGATAAGGGATACAATAGACATTCCGATTCTTATGGTTACAGCAAGGACGGAGTCCGTAGATGAAATCAGGGGGCTTGGGCTTGGCGCAGACGATTATATTGCAAAGCCCTTTGATCCGGCGAAACTGGTGGCGAGGGTTCATGCAAATCTGCGGCAGTATGAGCGTTTGCAGCGGAAATCTCCAAAAGAAAGTAGTAAAGAACCGGAGGAAATAAGAATCCGTGACCTTTGTATCTTGATCAACAGTTGGAAGGTATATAAGGGGGAGAAGGAAATTAAATTCCCCAACCGGGAGTTTGAGATTTTGAAGTTTTTTGCCATGAATCCTAATATTGTATTTTCCAAAGAGCAGATTTTTGAGAAAATATGGGGATATGACTATGTAGGAGACAGTGCGACTGTCATGGTGCATATTAACCGTATCCGGGAAAAGATTGAAGATGACAGTAAAAATCCTCAGATTTTGGAGACGGTATGGGGCGCAGGGTACCGATTAAATAAGTAGGAAAGGGAGAAGAATATGTGGATGCTTTATGCGGTGGGTTCTTCCTTTTTTGCAGGAATTACAGCGATTCTTGCGAAGTGTGGAATTAAAAAAACAGATTCCAACGTAGCGACAGCAATTCGGACAGTTATTGTGCTGCTGTTTTCGTGGCTGATGGTGCTGATTACAGGAACAGGGGGAGAAATCAGACAGATTGATGGCAGGACGTTTTTCTTCCTCGTATTGTCCGGATTGGCAACAGGTGCATCGTGGCTGTGTTATTTCCATGCTTTGCAAAAAGGGGATATTAACAAAGTTGTGCCTATTGATAAGTCAAGTACGGTGCTGACGATTTTGCTGGCGCTTATCTTCCTTCAGGAAGGGATTTCAGGAGTAAAAATACTGTCCGTCCTGCTGATTGGTGGCGGTACGCTGCTTATGATTGATAAAAAGGATATGGAAACGAATGTACAAAAGCAAAGCGGGCGATGGGCAATTTATGCAGTGTTGTCTGCTGTATTTGCAAGTCTGACTGCTATTTTGGGGAAGATTGGGATTGCGGGGATCGACTCGAATCTTGGTACGGCAATCCGTACAACCGTGGTGCTGGTTATGGCATGGATGATGGTGTTTCTTACCGGAAAACAGAAAGAAATCCGAAAGACAGAGAAAAAAGAACTGGCTTTTATCTGCCTGTCCGGGCTGGCAACAGGTGCTTCGTGGCTGTGCTATTACCGGGCGTTGCAGGATGGTCTGGCGAGTGTGGTCGTTCCAATAGACAAATTGAGTATGCTGGTTACCATTGCTTTTTCGTGGATTGTATTTCACGAGAAACTGACGGGAAAGGCGGCTGCTGGTGTGATGTTGATTACGATAGGAACGGTCTTGCTGGCAATCATTTAGAATTGAAAGACTTAGAGTTTAGGAATTGTTTAGAAATTTACCTTTTGTTTGTTTAAGGTGGGTTGTTAAGATACCCACAGAAAACAAACAGGAGGTTTTTTCGTATGTTGAAAGAAGGAATGAATGGATTCTGTATGGCATTAGCAGACAGCGTGCCGGGAGTATCCGGAGGTACCGTAGCGTTTATCATGGGATTTTATGATCGTTTTATCGGTTCGATCCATGATCTGGCATTTGGAAAAATAAGAGAGAAAAAGTCTGCACTTATGTATCTGGCAAAATTAGGCGTGGGATGGGTAATTGGAATGGCAATGGCGGTAGTTGTGCTGTCAACATTATTTGAGAGCCATATTTACGCAGTCAGTTCTTTGTTTATTGGATTTATTGCCGGAGCGATTCCGCTGATTATAAAAGAAGAAAAAGATAGTTTCCGTGAAATCGGAAAAGGGATTCTTTTTTGCCTGATCGGTATTGTACTTGTAGCGGGAATTACATGGGCAAATGGCAGGATTGGCAGCAGCTCTATGGATTTGGGACAATTTTCTGTCGGGTTGGCAGTTAAGCTGTTTTTTATTGGAATGATTGCAATTTCCGCAATGTTTCTTCCGGGTATATCCGGCTCTACACTGCTTCTGATTTTTGGTGCATATATTCCGGTTATTACAGCAGTGAAAGGATTCCTTTCCCTGGATTTTTCCTATATTCCGTGCCTGATGTTTTTTGGGTGTGGCGTGCTTGCAGGAGCAATGACAGTGGTAAAAGCGATTAAGGTTTGTCTTGAGAAATTCCGTCTGCAGGCGATATACATGATTTTGGGTATGATGATTGGTTCTTTTTATGCGATCATACAGGGACCGACCACATTGGAAATACCGAAAGCAGCAATGAATTTGGGAAATTTTCAGATATTGCCATGTGTGATTGGTGTGGCGCTCGTGGCAGGGATGCAGATGATAAAGGAAAGAAGTGAAAAAAGTGGGAATTGAATTTAGAATACTGGATTTTTTTCAGGGAATACGGACGCCAGTGGGCGATGCGGTCATGTGTTTTATCACAAAATTAGGCGATGCAGGAATCATCTGGATTGTGCTGGCAGTGATACTTTTGTTACTTCCAAAAACAAGAAAGACTGGATTGGTAATGATGGCTGCGCTGTGTATAGACCTTGTAGTGTGTAACGGAATACTGAAAAATCTGTTTGCCCGGATACGTCCGTGTGATGTGAACACACAGATACAGTTATTGATTGCAAGACCGGATGATTTTTCTTTCCCGTCAGGACACACGGCATCTTCTTTTGCAGCGGTGGCAGCGCTTTACTTTTCAGGGGAAAGAAAATTGTGGAAACCGGCATTGGCTCTTGCGTGTCTCATTGCATTTTCAAGATTGTATTTGTACGTCCATTATCCAACAGATATATTGGGAGGTATTTTTGTAGGACTTGCGGCAGGATATATGGGGTATGCGATAGTCCGGCAGTGGTTGAAATGAGATAGAACATTGGAAATATAAATTTTGATGGAAAGGAGATGGCAGAATGTCAGTTGTAATTATACCGACGTATAAACCAGATGAAACCTTAGTAACCATTACAGACCAGCTTTGGGGGTATGGGTGCCGGATCGTGGTAGTAGATGATGGGAGCGGCGAGAAATATCAGCCGATTTTTGAGAAAATCAGTGATATCTGCATTATTTTAAGGCATTCAGAAAACCGTGGAAAAGGCGCTGCAATCAAAACAGCAATTCCGGCTTTTAAGCGGCGTGAAGGTTACGGATACACAGACGGGACTTCGGGCATTTAGTTCGGAACTTTTGGACAAATTGATTTCCGTAGAAGGGGAACGGTATGAATATGAGATGAATGTGCTTATGACACTGGCGAAAGAATGTGTTCCCGGAGGGGAAGATATGTTCATGGGAAGAAATTAAGAATTTTCGTCCCTCTCAATATCTGATCATGCACGCCTTGATTTACAGCACGGATGTGCTGAGAAAATCAGGAGTGGTTCTGCCGGAGCATACCTTTTATGTGGATAATATTTTCGCTTACTATCCGTTGCCATTTGTAGAAACCCTTTGCTATATGGATATCAATTTGTATCAGTATTATTTTCTGTGAATGAAAAAGTGCTGATTTCCAGAATTGAGCAGCAGATTAAGGTTACAAAGATTGTTGCAGAGTGTGTAGATTTAAGGGAAGTGCGGGCGAAACATCCAAAACTGGCAAGTTATATGTGCAGAAATGTGTCCGTTATGATGGCGATTTCCTCCATACATTTACTGCTTTCCGGCGATGAAAATGCAAAGACCAGACACCGGGAAATATGGGCTGATCTGAAAAATGAGAATCCCGGCTTATATTTTCGGCTGCGTTATACAAAGCTAAGCGGTCTGACGAATCTGCCGGGAAGGTTAGGGAAGAAAGCAACAGTAAATGGATACCGGATTGCGAAAAAGATTTATAAATTCCAATGAAGAGGAAAAAATGATGGCTCATATTTATATTGCATTTGTAGATACGCCGGGATTTTTTGCGGCATTAATCCGTAAATTTTTGAAACAGCGATATGTTCATGTTGTGATAGCCGCTGATGCAATGCTGACAGAGGCATATAGCGTAGGGAGAAGAACTCCGGCGATTCCGTTCTTTTCCGGATTTGAAAGGGAAGATAAAAACAAGATTCTTCATACTTTTCCAACAGCGTTTTACCGATCTGTGAATATTTGCAGTCATTATGGCGTTCACGTTTTGGAGCGTTTTTCGGAATCAGAATATGGCGGATATAGCAGCTTCTGTCCAAATGATGTCAATGCCTTCCCTTGTGGCGGCAGCCACTCTGTCAGTCGCTGAAGGGAGTTGGCGGGAAGGCAAGACTGCTGCGCTGCATTGCGTATTCTTTTATTGGTTTATTCTTTTCGGGTATTACACCGTCTGCAACGGGAGGACAGCCGATGCAGTTCTCTCCTGGAATCATTATGACAATCTTTTCTAAGATAGAAGAACTTCTGGTATCTTTCAGATTTTGGAAGAAATCGGAGGAAAGAAAAGGCAAAGTGAATCAATTCTTATTAGGCTATCGGGAAACGGTTTGCTTTTTGAAAAATCATAAAAAATTGATAGTTGTAACCATCATTTGTACATTCCTGCAAAGATTTAGTGTATTTGTTCTTACTTATGTGGTATATCGTGGACTGGGACTGGATGGATTTGCCATGATAGATATTGTACTGTTGCAGGCGTCCGTCTATATAGCGGTAGATATGCTTCCGGTTCCCGGAGCACAGGGGATTACGGAGGTGATGTATAAAAAAATATTTAGGGAAACGCTGATTAATTCATGCATGCATTTCACGGCAATATATGGTAAAATATAGGCATCAACTGAAAGGCGGG
>DCKD01000095.1 GCA_002320245.1 Lachnospiraceae bacterium UBA1683 | reverse complement strand
ATTATACTACATATTTACAAGGTAATGTATTAAATTTTCAAGGTACTTATCGTGTTCATTTGTCGGGCAACTCATTTTATGATGTTGGGATCAAAAATTTTTTTGACCCCTATGATACCGGATTGCTCCGCACTTTGTGCTCCCGCAAGCCTCATTTTAGTTACAGTTCAGCCATAGCATTCATAATTTGGCAGAATGCACAATACGAATCACTAAAACAGCGTTTTCTGCCAAATTATTCATGCCGGGCGTCCGCCTTATCAGCTTTCCAGATATTCCATCATACAATCCAGTTCCCGCTCCATCAAATGATAACCGTGGTCATAAAATGCCTGCAGCGTCTCCATATTACGCTCCAGCCTGGAGACTGGTTTTACGCCCGGCCGAAGCACAAAGATTCTGCCCTCCTGTTCCAGCCGTTCGATATGATTCATCTGCATGTTATAATGGAAACTTCTTGTCAGAATTGTTTTGAGCAGTTCTGGATAAGACTGATATGCCCTGCGATATACCCGAATCATCCCATTGCTCATCCTCGTTTTCCGATAGCCCTTGTTCCTTGTGAGAATGACTACAATCTTCTCGTTTCCAAGCTCCTGCGCATGACCGATTGGCACTGAATCCGCCAGTCCCCCATCCAGATAAGGGACACCATCGATATTTACAATCGGCGTAATCAGCGGCATACTGCTGGACGCCCTGCAAATTTTCATCAGCCGTTTCCGGTCCTCGTTTTCCTGCAGGTATTCTGCCTTTCCTGTCAGACAGTTTGTCACGACAAGCTCGCATTTTATCTCAGACCGGAAATATGTATCGAAATCAAACGGCAGCAATTCATTCGGATATTTGTCAAAAATCAAGTCCATATTCATCAACGTCTTTTCCTTCATGACCTTGCGAAAACCATAAATATAATTTAAATTCTTATCGGTCGGAATCATGCAGTCCCTTGTCCGTCCCGGCTGCTTTGACACATAGTCAACTGCATTACAGGAACCTGCCGATACTCCGATTACATTGCTAAAATAGATATCCTGATTCATCAGACAGTCCAGCGCGCCGGACGTAAATATCCCCCTGGTCGCACCGCCTTCCAACACAATGGTTGCTTTCTGCATTATATTTTCCTCACTTTCCCGCCTCTGCAATCTGGCGGAGACATCCCTCAGCCGTGGGATTAGCTCCCACATCTGAGATATATGCTCCCTGCCGTTTATTATATAACGTTTTTTCAGTTTCGAAAACAACAATCTCAACAATTTTCCCGCAACATTTTAAAATTTTTTGAAACAAACAGAAAAAGTTTTGTAAATCGCCTTCTTCCAGTCTAAGATGCCTTGCTATTTTCCTCTTAATCATGTTAATATAAGCGTTGGAGTTATCCTCGGCGGGCAAATCCCTGTTCACTGAGGATAAGAGAAACCGATTGATTTAAAGGAGAACCAAACATATGATTAGTGCAAACAACGTAACACTGCGCGTCGGGAAAAAAGCGCTGTTTGAAGATGTAAATATCAAATTCACGGAGGGAAACTGCTACGGAATGATTGGCGCCAATGGCGCCGGAAAATCTACTTTTCTGAAAATCCTTTCCGGACAGCTTGAGCCAACCAGCGGTGATGTTGTCATTACGCCGGGACAGAGACTTTCTTTCCTGCAGCAGGACCATTATAAATATGACGAATACCTTGTTCTGGATACTGTTATTATGGGAAACGCGCGTCTTTATGAGATTATGAAGGAAAAGGAAGCGATTTACGCCAAAGAGGATTTCACCGATGAGGACGGAATCAAAGCCAGCGAGCTGGAGGCGGAATTTGCTACAATGAACGGCTGGGAGGCAGAATCCGATGCTGCATCTCTGTTAAATGGTCTCGGAATCGACACCGATCTACATAATAAATACCTGAAAGACTTAACCGGAGCTGAAAAGGTAAAGGTCCTGCTCGCCCAGGCACTCTTCGGAAACCCGGACATCCTGCTCCTCGACGAGCCGACCAACCATTTGGATCTTGATGCAATTGCATGGCTGGAAGAATTTCTGATTAACTTTGACAATACTGTTATCGTAGTCTCCCATGACCGTTACTTCCTGAACAAGGTCTGCACACAGATTGCAGATATCGACTATGGCAAGATTCAGCTCTATGCCGGAAACTATGACTTCTGGTATGAATCCAGCCAGTTGTTGATTCGCCAGATGAAAGAGGCAAACAAAAAGAAGGAAGAAAAAATCAAAGAACTGCAGGACTTTATTTCCCGGTTCAGTGCAAACGCTTCCAAATCCAAACAGGCAACTTCCAGAAAACGTGCGCTGGAAAAAATCGAACTGGATGAAATTAAACCTTCCAGCAGAAAATATCCATATATCGACTTCCGTCCAAACCGCGAGATTGGCAATGAGGTTCTGACTGTCGAAGGACTGTCCAAGACAATCGACGGAGAAAAGATTCTGGACAACCTGACCTTTACCCTGAATCACGATGACAAGGTGGCATTTGTCGGCAGCAACGAGCTTGCCAAGACTGTCCTGTTCAAGATTCTCATCGGTGAGATGGAGCCGGACGAAGGAACTTATAAATGGGGAATCACGACTTCCCAGGCATATTTCCCGAAAGATTTCGGCGGTGAATTTGACAACGACTATACTATCACAGAATGGCTGACACAGTATTCTGAAAACAAAGACGCAACTTATGTCAGAGGTTTCCTCGGACGTATGCTTTTTGCCGGAGACGACGGTGTGAAGCGTCTGAAGGTTCTTTCCGGAGGCGAGAAAGTACGCTGCCTGTTGTCCAAAATGATGATTTCCGGTGCCAATGTACTGCTTCTCGATGAGCCTACCAACCATCTGGATATGGAATCCATCACCGCACTGAACAATGGAATGATTAAGTTTCCGGGTGTACTTCTTTTCACCTCCCGTGACCACCAGATTGTGCAGACGACGGCAAACCGAATTATGGAGATTGTTCCGGGCGGCAAACTGATTGACAAGATTACCACCTATGACGAATACCTCGAAAGTGATGAAATGGCAAGAAAACGCCAGACATACACCGTACAGACAGAGGAAGAAGATTAGGCACAGAATGCCAATAAGAGGAGCATTTCTTTGCTTCCCAGTCTGTCATTTCCTGTGACAGTCCAGCCCGTACCCAATCATAACACTGATTGAGTACGAGGATACACGTTATGACTTGAGTGCATCCTGCCCATCGCCAACGGCGATTCAAAATGGCAGGATGCATAACAGTTCTGCCGGGAGGCTGAACTGTTACCATTTCTCTGCTTCCGCGAACCATTCACCCAACTTTCCATGACTTAACCGGCTCTTTATAAAAAATCAGATTCTCTTCTTTTATTCCCGGAATCCCATCCGTGACCTCCGCAATCGTGACGGCACAATTCGCCGGAACCCCTTTTTTCCAGAACTCCCCGATTTCAAGGTTTCCTTTGATATTGTTCAGAAGCGCCGTCATCGCTGCACCGTGTGTCGCAATCAGAACTCGTTTATCCTGCAACTGTTTATCTGAACAGATTCTTTTCAGGAATGCTCCGGTGCGGTTCAGCAGATGTTCCACAGTCTCCCCCTGCCCGACCGGGACATAGTTCGCCGTATCCTGAAAAAATCTCTGAAATCCCGCACTTTCCCTGTCCATATGTTCTCCGCTGATACACATTCCCTCATACGCACCAAAACACATTTCCTTGATTCCATCATCTTCCATCAACGGAACATCCCTTCCGGCGAGAATAATCTGCGCCGTCTCCTTTGCCCGTATAAGGGGGCTTGTATAAGCCGCATCAAATGATACATTCCTCAGCCCCTGCGCTGTTTCCCTTGCAAGATGTCTTCCGTATTCATTCAGCGGAATATCAGAAAACCCCTGCACTCTTCTTGCCTGATTCCAATCCGTTTCCCCGTGGCGTACAATATATAGTTCCATGATTACTCCTTGTCTTCCCCTCTTTTTTTCGCTATAATACTATTATGATGATAACCTGTCCCGATAACAGCGGGCACACGTGTCCCCATATCAACTGCGGATACCTGTAACAAATACTATAAAAAGGAGATTTCTGTTATATGAATAAAATTACCAGTTTTACAATAGACCATATCAAACTGATTCCGGGAATTTATGTATCCCGCAAAGATTTTGCCGGTGAGACACCGATTACCACCTTCGATATCCGCATGACAAGCCCGAATGACGAGCCGGTTATGAACACCGCAGAGGTACATACCATTGAACATCTTGGTGCTACATTTCTCCGGAATCACGCCACATTCAAAAACAAAGTGCTTTACTTCGGTCCAATGGGATGCCGTACCGGTTTCTATCTGTTGCTTACCGGAGATTATGAGCCGCATGACATTGTACCTCTGATGAAAGAGATGTTCACCTTCATCGCAGAATTTCAGGGAGAAATGCCGGGCGCCTCTGCTCGGGACTGCGGCAACTATCTTGACATGAATCTTCCGATGGCACGATGGACAGCCAATAAATACCTGAAAGAAGTCCTGTTGGATATTCAGGATTCACAGTTGTATTATCCCGACTAGTGCACTGTCTCATTCACTTCAGTTAAATAGCGCAGAATGAATTTTCAGTCCGCAAGGCGAAAGAATGAGGCGATGCGGTGGCATCGTCGATTGACGGCAACGCAGGGGATGGAAATTCAGGCACGCTATTTGGCGAAATGTGAATGAGGCAGTACACTAGTGTAACACCTTATTCCGGATATACGCATATGTTTTCTCTTCGCCCTGCTCTGCCAGCATCTGCAAAAGCTGCTGTAGCAGGGCTTTTGTCTCCGGATGCATAATATATCCGTCTGTACCCCCCTGCAGAAAATAGTCCAGCGGGTCAGAATCTTTGTATGCTGCCCCCTTATAAACCTTACTTGCAGCAATCCGGTCCAGAACCATCTCTACCACATAATTCTTCGGCATCCTCATGCCAACCAGTGTTTTATCACCATCCAGTCCATAATCAATCCAATACTCGTAGTGATGTTTATTTCTGCCCTTATGGTGCAGCCATGCGGAAGAATAACCTTTTTCTTCCCGCTCTGCATTATTAGGGCTCCGTGTCCCCTGATAATACTTGCAGCCGACACGGAACTCCGTCCAGCTATATTTTGACAGGTCATGAAGCAGCCCCTGACGATAAAGCCCTACTCGGAAGCACTCCTTCATGACCAGAATTTTATGCTTTGTAATTGTACAAAAATGCCGCACAGCTTTCATCTGCTTAAGCCTGCCCTTTCCGTCTCCTGTTTTCCGCACAAAAATACGATGCTCCGTTCTGCCAGCCGGATACATTTCTGGTTTTCCTCCGGTTCGCCGCTGATTTCCATGCCGGAGGTATCAAGTACACGATACCATTTTTGATTCTTTGCCAATGTCGGCAGGGCGAAGGAATGCTTAAGCCAGTGCATATTGTAAGCGATAAAACATGCATCTGTTTTTTCCCCTGCCTCGCAATAAAGCACACCAAGCTGTCTGCTGTATACCTCTCCCGGAGTCTGCCATGCATCCTCTCCGTGATAGGAGATATCAGGCATGCCGCACGCAGTCTTGTCAACACCGAGCAGCGGCTCCTCCTTATGCAGGACAGGATGTGCCTTTCGCAGCTCTATCAGTTTTCTGACATACTGATATAAAGGTTCATTTGCCTTCCATTTATTCCAGTTCAGCCAGGAAGTCTCATTATCCTGACAATAGACATTATTGTTGCCCTTCTGCGTATTGCCGAATTCATCGCCGGCAAGGATACAAGGCATTCCCTGTGCACTCAGTAAGAGGAAAAATGCATTCCGCACCTGCTTTTTCCGTAGTTCCATGACCGCCCTCTTCCGGCTTGGTCCCTCCGCTCCGCAGTTCCAGCTATAGTTATAATTCGGACCATCCTGATTGTGCTCTCCATTTTCCTCATTGTGTTTTGCCTCGTAGGAAACAAGGTCATTCATAGTAAACCCCGTGTGGCTGGTAATATAATTGAATTTTCCATCTTCTACGGTGTTGTGCCGGAGCGCCCAGATAACATCATGGATCATGCCCTCATCTCCTTTTAGGAAACGGCGCATGACGTTCTGGAATCCATCGTCTTTCTGGAAAATCTTTACCCCTTTTAACAGCGGGTCCTGTTTGATGCTGTCCCACGGCACATTGTACGGATTTACTACGAACCCGTCTATGTGATATTCCAGCATATAATACTTGAGACACTCGATGGCTTTCTGTGGCAGAATATCCACAGTGAACGGCATCTCCAGAACGACTTCGATTCCTTCTCTGTGACAGGCTTTCACCATATCTTTCAGTTCACGGCATGCCTGTCCGGTCACACTGTATGCGGGCTTCGGTGCAAAATAATACCCGGTTCCGTATCCCCAGTAATTCGGACGGTTCCCGGCGACTTCCTGGAACTCATATACCGGCATACATTGAATCTGATTGACTCCAAGTTCCTTTAGATACGGAAGTTTTTCCACAACACCCTGAAATGTACCTTTATGTTTTACCTTCGAAGACGTGTGTTTCGTAAACCCACGTACATGAAGGCTATATGCAACCACATCATGCAACGGGATACGCAAATGCCTGTCGTGCTCCCAGTCATAAGTATCATCCGGCACCCGCCCCCTAATCTGATGCTCCTGAGGATTCGGATTTTCCCCGAATTTCCGTGTCCTGAAAACTTCCCTCACATAGGGATCCACGCATACTCTCTGCCCAATCCGAAAATTATATTCATATTTTTCCGGCAAAAATCCTTCGACTGCAAGAAAGCGGACTTCGCCCATACCTTCTTTTTCCGGCATCTCAAATATGTGAACCGGCTCCGTCCTGCCTGTCCGGTACAAAAGCAGCTCACACCGCTTCCCACTCGGCACAGAAACCGCAAAATTCATTTTTCCGTCTATCCTTGTTGCTCCGAGCGGCTGCGGATATCCTTCTACCTTCTTCATATGTCGCTGACCTCCTACTGCCATCCGTCTGTCCCATATAATTCTACATTGTTTTTATCTATGAAAAATGTTTCTTCACATACTTCCTCTTCATATTTTCCGCCATCCAGTATAGCAATTCCGGTCTCTGCCGCAACCTTTCCGATATTGATCGGAGACTGCGCACCGGTTCCGATAAACGGGCTTCCTTCTTTTGCAATCTCGCTCTTTGCATCCGGCGAGCCGTCCACGCCGTAAATCTTAACATTATCTCTTCCGGTTTCCTCCACTGCCTGAAGAACGCCAAGCGCAATCTGGTCATTCCCGCACATGACTGCATCAATATCAGGATATTCTGTCAGAAATGCCTTCATCTGTTCGTAAGCCTTACTTTTCTCGCCATTGACATCTGCACGGTTGAGCACTTCAAATCCTGCATTTGCGATAGCCTCTTCAAACCCCGTGATGCGTTCATTGACTGCATTCACAACCTGTGCTTCAAAAATAAGAATCTTCCCGCCGTCCGGATACTGTTTCTTCAAATCTTCTCCGCAGACATATCCGGCGTTCTTGTTGTCAGAACCGATAAACGCTTTTGTCAAATCAGTTTCTTTCACCCGGGTATCCAGGTTAATGACCGGAATTCCCGCCTCGTCCAGCGCCTCAAGCGCCGGGGTAATCGACTCCCAGTCCACCGGAGATAAAAATACGGCGTCAACCTTCATATCAATCAATTCCTGAATCTGCTCATTCTGCGTCCCGGCATCCGAATGTGCACCTCTGGCTTCCAGCCGGTCTCCCGTGTCATTCAATGCTGCCTCTATTGCTTTCTGCAGCGTCTTATAATATGGATTATCCAAATCAATACAGCTATATCCAAACAAATAGCCGCTCTCCTCCTCTGCCTCTTCTCCATCCCCGCTGTCCTTATCTTCCGTATCCGTCACCGCATTATCCTCCGGTGTTCCAACATTTTTCTTGCACCCTGACAGCATCATACATGCCAGAAGTACAACAAACAGTACGCTGAGTGTCCTTTTTTTCATCCGCCTTATACCTCCCGTAAATTACATTTATGTATTTTCAGTTTTCTATCCCTGCCGCACAATCATTTTGTTCGCTATATATCCTCCAACAGAACCGTTCTGTCCGGAGGTTTTCCCGTACTTCCATTCTAGCGTGTTTTTGATGTTTGTCAATTATCTTTTCATGTTCTCCTTGCGTTTTACATCCAGATTTGCTAGAGTAGGATTAATGGTAACAGTTCAGCCCGTACTCAATCATAACACTGATGGAGTACGAGGATGCACGTTATGATTTGAGTGCATCCTGCCCATCGCCAAAGGCGATTCGAAATGGCAGGATGCGTAACAGTTCTGCCGGAAGGCTGAACTGTTATGATTAATGAACCAATAGGTCAATTCATACAAAAAGGAGATTCCCATGGAAAATAACGAACTTGGCACAGTAACACTGTATCTGGACAATGATGAGACAATCGAATGCCAGATTTTATGTATTCTCGATGTAGACGGCAACAAATATATCGCACTGCTTCCGCCGGATGAAGACGGCGGAGAGGAAAGCCCGGTTTATCTGTACCGCTACACCGAAGACGCTGACGGAGAGCCTGCCCTGGAGTCCATCGAGGATGACGGCGAGTACGAAGCCGTCTGTGACGCCTATGACGAATGGCTTGACACAATGGAATATGAAGCATTGGACCTCGATGCTCTTGGGTTAGACTCCCTCGAATAATTCTTCAACAAAACGGGAAGGGCTGGTTTCCTTTCCGTTTTTATTTTTTACATATGTAATCTTCAGGACCTCTTTTGCCCGGGTCATTGCCACGTAAAACAGCCTTCGCTCCTCTTCCAGCCCATCCTCCTTAAGCGCCCGTTTATAAGGGATGCTTCCTTCATTGCTCTGAATGACAAATACTGTATCAAACTCGAGTCCCTTTGCCGCATGCATCGTCATCAGGTGTACGCCGGTTCCGTACTGCTCCCGTTTCTGCCCGCGCAGTTTCAATGTATTGCTGTACTCTTCCACATGGTCAAACCACTCCTCCAGCGTCGGGTATGGTTTTGCCGCCTCCTCAATCTCAGCAAGCACATCAAACAAGTCCCCTGCCTGAATCTGGCTCATGGATGCATATTCCCGCAGAAACCCATCGTATCCGATTCGTTTTCTCAGATATTGGATTGCTGCATATGGAGACATTTTTTTCAGCATTTTCACATCCCACTCGAACTGGCCGATACGGTCCTGCATCCATTCTTTATCGAAATAGAACTTCCTTGCTTCTTCAAAAAAATCGGTTTCGCCCCCGGAAACGCTTTCTCTGCTTATATATCGTTTTGGCCGGTTCATAACCTGCAGTAAATCACTTCTGCTCATTTTCCCCAATGCCAGCCGGAAGTATGCCTGGATATCTTTCGCAATGAAATGCTGGTAAATATTTGGCATATGCTCTTTCATCTGGAACGGAATCTGGCTGTCAATCAGCTTCTCCACCAGTGCCCTCGCATCTGTATGGATCCGGTACAGCACCGCAATCTGCTCCGGCCAAATGCCCTCTGCCACCCGCTGTGCAATCTGCTGTGCCACATACTCGCTTTCCTCCGCAGAATCCTTTACTTCCTGCACATGCAGGCTCTGTCCCGCATCCTTTCGCGCCTGAATCTGCTTTTCAAACCGCACCTCATTATGTCCGATTACTTTCAGCGCATTTTTCACAATATTGGCGGTGGAGCGGTAGTTCACATCCAACAAAATCTGCTTTGCATCCGGAAAATCCTTTTTGAACTGAAACATCAGCCTTGCATCCGCTCCGCGGAACGCATAGACGGACTGGTCGTCATCCCCCACTGCAAACAGATTATTTTCCGGTGCCGCCAGCATCTTAATCACATCATACTGTACCTGATTGATGTCCTGAAACTCATCAATCAGCACGTATTTAAACTTATCCTGCCATAATTTCAGTAAATCCGGCCGGTTAGCAAACAGCTCATAACAAAGCACAAGCATATCATCAAAGTCTATCTTCCGCAGACGTTTGCGCTGAATCTCGTACTCTGCATAAATATTCTGGAAAATATCCGGGCGGCACTTTTTGGAGCGGTAGCCTTCAATCGGAAACCTGTGATTCTTCACCACGCCAATCTCTGTCACCACATCCTTCAGGAAATCTTCTTCATCCAGAATTTCCAGTTCCTCCTGCCGGGTTACAATCTGCCGGACAAGCTGATATTTCTCCTCTTCCGACATTATGTTTTTGGCACTGAACCGATACGCCCATTTCAGGATTCCGTAATATATCCCATGGAACGTGCCGGCTGTCACCGGAACCTGCCTCCCTTCCATCAATGCTTTAAGCCGCAATTTCATTTCTGTTGCGGCATATTTTGTAAAAGTAATGACCAGAATTTCTTCTGGTCTTACTTTGGATTCCTCTATCAGGAATTTTATTCGGTTTACAATTGTCATCGTTTTGCCCGAACCGGGCCCCGCTAATACAAGGCAGGGACCTTCCACATGCATTATCGCCGCTTTCTGTGCCGGGCTTAAGGAAACCGGTTTCCGTCTACCTGTTTTTGCATGGCAGTCTGAATTCATTTGTACCTCTTTCTATCTTCGTTCATTCCAAAACAGTATGCCGCAGGCACATTTGCTGTCCTGAATCTTTAACTTAGCTTTTCAATTCCTGCATAGAGACGTTTCATGGACTCTTCTTTTCCAAGTACATCCATAATCTCCGTTGCTCCGCCCGGTGTATTCTGTTTGCCCGATACAGCCGTACGGATTGGCCACATTACATATCCAACCTTGTATCTTTTTTCCGCTGCAAAAGCCTTGAGTGTCCCGAACAGGGCATCATTGCTAAAATCATCCTGCGTTTCCAGAACCGGAACAACCTCTTTCAACAGTTCCAGGGAATTCTCCGGATTTGTCTTCATTTTCTTATGTGTATACATGGAGACCTCATACTCCGGTACTTCCTCAAAGAAATCAATCTGCTCCCTGATATCCGGGAAAATCTCAATTCTTGTCTTTACAAGTGCAGCAATTTTTTTCAAATCATAGTCCTTTGTAATGATTTCCTTTAGGTATGGCTCCGCCATTTCGTAAAAACGGTCAAAATCCATTGCCTTCAGATATTCCCCATTCATCCATTTCAGCTTTACAGTATCAAATACAGCCGGTGATTTGCTCATATGAGTATAATCAAATGCTTTTACCAATTCTTCCAGACTAAAGATTTCCCGATTATCTGTCGGACACCAGCCCAGCAGTGCAACGTAATTAACAACAGCGTCAGATACATATCCCTGCGCAATCAAATCTTCATAAGAAGAATGCCCGCAGCGTTTGCTCAGTTTCTTATGATTCTCGTCTGTAATCAGCGGACAGTGTACATAAACCGGCACGTCCCACCCAAATGCCTCATACAGCCTGTTATATTTCGGTGCAGAGGAAAGGTACTCATTTCCCCTTACTACATGTGTAATCTCCATCAGATGGTCATCCACGACATTTGCAAAATTGTATGTCGGATAGCCGTCTGATTTAATCAGAATCATATCATCCAGCTCTGCATTCGGAACGGTGATGTCCCCATAAATCTCATCGTGGAATGTCGTTGTTCCCTCGTTCGGCACATTCAGGCGGATTACCCACGGCTTGCCCGCTGCCAGATTCGCCTCTACCTCCTCTTTGGAAAGTCCCAGACAATGCTTGTCATATACAACGATTTCTGTTCCGTCCTCGGAAACGGATGTTTTCAGAGAGTCCAGACGTTCCTTGTCACAGAAACAATAGTAAGCGTCTCCCTGCTCTACCAGTTGTTCTGCATACTTCAGATACAGTCCCTGTGCATTACGCTCACTCTGGACATACGGACCATACCCTTTGTCTTTATCCGGTCCCTCATCATGTACCAGCCCGGTCTTTTCCATCGTCCGGTAAATGATATCCAATGCTCCCTCGACAAATCTTTCCTGATCTGTATCTTCCACACGAAGAATAAAATCCCCACCTTCATGTTTTGCAATCAAATATGCGTAGAGCGCAGTCCGGAGATTGCCAACATGCATTCTGCCTGTCGGACTTGGCGCAAATCTTGTCCTTACTTTACTCATCTTTCCAATTCTCCAATTCTTATATTGTTTCTTAGCACGTAAATGCTACAATACTGTCCATTATAAAACAAGTCCGGAAAATGTTCAAGTAACTTCCGAAATGTTCCGGCCGCCTTTTAAAAACGCCCCTACACCTTTGAAAATGTTCCGACACTTCCGAAAATATTCCGTCGTCTCTACAGTATCTTCATACTGTTGTTTCCGAGTGCGGAAATATCAATTCCTTTGCATGCCCTTGTGTCCAAAAGACAAAGGTTACTGTTATAAAATGCATCCTCCGCAATCCGGATAACACCTTCCGGTATGCTGTAACCTCCGACCCTCGCACACGGAAATGCCAGAAGAACCGTTTTGCTGCTGTCAAACAGAACGCCGTCTACCGCAATATAACTCGTATTCCCGGCATCAGTCCCTATATATAATAATTCATCCAGCCCGGCAAATGCACCGGTTTCAATCTGTGTCAGATTCGCTGGAATAAACAGCTCAATAACCCCGGCTCCCGCATCCAGAAACGCACCTGCCCTGATGCCGACACATCCTTCCGATGGAAGTTCCAGCCTTCCGCTTGTCAAATCTGCATATTCTGGTGCAAATCCATAAATCATCCCCGAATCATCAATTAAAAACGGACTTACCGTCTCATCATTCACAGTTCCATCCGGAGTTTCCGGCACATCGTTCCCTTCCCCTTCATCCGGCACGGTAACCGTTATATTTTCATCCGGCACAGTGGCCGCTATATCTTTATCCGGTACATCTGCTGTACTTTCTGTCACACTTTCTTCTGATGTAGGTACTATATTTTCTGCCGTGTCTTCGCCCGGTACATTCCCTATGTTTTCTGTCACATTTTGTCCCGGTGCAGCCATGATATTCTCCGTTACATTTTCCACCGGTGCAACCCGTGTATTTTCCGCAGCGATTTCATCCTTTCCCGATGCCTGAGCCATTGTTACAGGGACAGCATCTGTCACCCATGGCGGCGCCTGCTGCAAACCAGCTTTGGAATCTTTTGCCATAAGCAGCGGATTCTTATTTTCTATCCCGTCATTTTCCGACACGCCGGCAGCAAATATCACTATCAGCAGCAGCGCAATCAGACACCATCCCGTTTTCTCAGTTCTACCGTATCCGTTTAGCCTCAGAGTCTTTTCCATTTTTCTTTTCCCTTTCCTTGTCAAACACCACAAACAAAGGAATTTTACAGAAGAAAAAGAAATGCCGCAATTGCTTGCAACATTCCTTGTCAATATTCCCGGTATTTTAGTATTTCTATACGTTAATCTCCGCTTTCACTCCAAGAATATCCTTATTCCGGTCGAGCAGCGGACGAATCACATTGCTCAGATATGCATCTACCTGCTCTTTTGCCCGTCCTACATATTTGGAAGGGTCCATTGTCTTCTGTAAATCTTCTAATGAAAGATTGAATGCCGGGTCTGCTGCAATCAGTTCCAAAAGGTTGTTGTCCATACCTTTTTCTTTCACATTCTTGCCTGCCTCCATGGACAGTTCGCGGATCCTCTCATGCAGTTCCTGCCTGTCCCCGCCTGCTTTTACCGCATCCATCATAATATTTTCTGTTGCCATGAACGGAAGCTCAGACATCAGGCGTTTCTCGATAACTTTCGGATATACAACCAGGCCGTCTACAACATTCAGGCACAAATCCAGAATTCCGTCGATTGCGAGGAATCCTTCCGGTACACTCAGCCGCTTATTTGCAGAATCGTCCAGCGTTCTCTCGAACCACTGTGTAGCAGATGTCACTGCCGGATTCAACGCGTCAATCATGACATATCTGGAAAGCGATGCGATACGCTCACTTCTCATCGGATTT
Source organism: Lachnospiraceae bacterium UBA1683 (assembly GCA_002320245.1). Classification (GTDB taxonomy): domain Bacteria; phylum Bacillota; class Clostridia; order Lachnospirales; family Lachnospiraceae; genus Schaedlerella. The sequence continues at coordinate 29,605 of DCKD01000095.1, read as the reverse complement.
CTCTTATATGCCATTGCGGAAGAGCCAATCTGTGTCTTTTCAAACGGCTCCTCTACTTCTTTCAAATGCTGCAGGAGACGGATATCGTTTGAAAACTTATGTGCACTTGCTGCAATTCCTGCAAGCACATTCAGCACTCTTGTATCAACCTTTCTGGAATACGTCTGTCCGGATACCGGATAACATGCCTTGAATCCCATCTTCCCTGCAATCATCGGGTCAATCTTATCAATTGTCTCCTGATCTCCGTCAAAGAGCTCCAGAAAACTTGCCTGTGTTCCGGTTGTCCCTTTCGAGCCTAACAGCTTCAGGCTGCCGAGCACATACTCCAAGTCTTCCAAATCCATCTCAAATTCCTGCATCCAGAGTGTCGCTCTCTTCCCTACGGTTGTCGGCTGTGCCGGCTGGAAATGTGTGAATGCCAGTGTCGGCTGCGCTTTATATTCATCTGCGAACTTTGCAAGTTCTGCAATGACATTTACCAGTTTTGTGCGGACCAGTTTCAATGCTTCCGACATGATAACCATATCTGTGTTGTCTCCCACATAACAGGAAGTTGCACCCAGGTGGATGATACCCTTTGCTTTCGGACACTGTACCCCGTACGCATAAACATGTGACATGACATCATGGCGGACTACTTTCTCACGCTCTTTTGCGACATCGTAGTTGATATCCTCCGCGTGTGCTTTCAGTTCTTCAATCTGCTCATCGGTAATATTAAGTCCCAGTTCCTTCTCCGTTTCTGCAAGGGCAATCCACAATTTTCTCCATGTTCTGAATTTCTTGTCCGGTGAAAAGATGTACTGCATCTCCTTACTTGCATAACGCTCCGAAAGTGGGCTTACATAACGGTCTGTTGACATAAAATTTTTCCTCCTACTCAAATGCATGGCTGATATCTTCGTTCGGTACTTCAACCGGATAGTTTCCGGTAAAACATGCGTCACAATACTTCAGTTCTCCAACCATATCTTTTAATTTATCGATTTCCATATATCCAAGTGAATCTGCCCCAATCAGTTCACGAATCTGCTCCGTCGTATGGGAATGTGCAATCAGCTGCTCATCGGACGGCACATCGGTTCCGAAATAGCATGGGTACAAAAACGGTGGGGAACTGATTCTTACATGGACCTCAGTTGCCCCGGCTTTTTTCAGCATCCTGATGATGTTGGCACAAGTCGTGCCACGCACGATGGAATCGTCCACCATAACGATACGTTTTCCCCTGACTACCTCTTCGATGACATTCAGCTTAATTTTGACACTGGACTCACGGTCACTCTGTGTCGGCTTAATAAAGGTACGTCCTACATAACTGTTCTTGTGGAACGCCATTCCATATGGAATGCCCGACTGCTCGGAATACCCTTTTGCTGCCACCAGTCCGGAGTCCGGCACACCGACCACCAAATCTGCATCCACCGGGTAAGACTTGGCAAGCGCTTTTCCTGCCATCAGCCTTGCATGGTACACGTTGACAGTATCAATGGTGCTGTCCGTCCTTGCAAAATAAATATATTCGAAGATACATCTCGCCTGTTTCTCCGGTTCAATTGCCATACTCATATCAGAATCAATTCCGTGCTTCGTAAAGCTGACAATCTCCCCCGGCTTCACATCACGCACAAACTCTGCCCCGATGGCAGCAATTGCACAGCTCTCTGATGCAAGAAAGTATGTATTGTCACGTTTCCCGATACACAGCGGCTTAAATCCCCACGGATCCCTTGCCCCAATCATTTTTCTCGGGCTGCTGACTACAAGTGCATACGCACCCTTAATCTTCTTCATCGCGTTTTTCACAGCCTCTTCCGCTGTTGCCGTATTCAGGCGTTCTCTTGCAATATGATATGCAATCACCTCAGAGTCAATGGTTGTTTGGAAAATCGCGCCTGTATACTCCAGCTCCTTTCTCAGCTCAATCGCATTGGTCAGATTGCCGTTATGCGCAATTGCAAGCGTTCCTTTTACATAGTTGATGACAAGAGGCTGTGCATTCTCCACACGAGTCGCCCCCGCTGTAGAATATCTGACATGTCCGACTCCCAGATTTCCCTTCAGCTCTTTCAGGGATTCTCTGTCAAAGACGTCATTCACATATCCAAGGCCTCTCTTTGACAACACTTTCCTCTGTCCATATGTATCCGTTACCGCAATGCCGCAGCTCTCCTGTCCGCGATGCTGCAGCGCAAACAGTCCATAATATATGGAAGATGCAACATCCCCGCCATCAATATCATACGCACCGAAGACTCCACATTCCTCCCCTAAGCCTGTTGTAACTTCATCAAACCCGTTCATGTATGAAACTCCTCATCTCTAAATTAATCCGGATTCTCTTCATATTTACATACGGATATCCGGTATCCGGAGAATCCGTTCCGTTGGGACCAAAATCCCGCACGATGATTATAATACAAGGCGGATGGAAAATCAATATTCCCTCCGCCCCGTATCGGTTTATGTTCATTATTTATTTCTTCCGGATATATAAGTATTTCTAATAACAGAGCGCTTATTCTTCAGAAAGCTTCCCGAGAAATTCTTTCATTCTGACATTGTCCGAAGAGAATACTTCCTCCGGTGTTCCTTCCTCTGCAATGACACCCTTATCCATAAAAATAATTTTATCTGCAACATTTTTTGCGAAATTCATCTCATGGGTAACAATCACCATTGTCATATGTTCCGCTGCCAGACCTTTGATTACTTTTAAAATCTCTCCGGTCAGCTCCGGGTCCAGCGCAGAAGTCGGCTCGTCAAAGAACAGCATCTTTGGCTTCATTGCAAGCGCACGTGCGATGGACACACGCTGCTGCTGTCCGCCGGAAAGCTGATACGGATATGCGTCAGCTTTATCTGCAAGCCCCATCTTCCCAAGCAGTATCTTTGCCTCCTGATACACTTCATCCTTATTCCGCTTCTGCACCTTAACCGGTGCATCTGTGACATTCTTCAGAACCGAAAAATGCGGGAACAGATTAAAGTTCTGGAATACCAATCCAAAACAGGACTGAATTTCTTTTCTCTCTTCCTTCTTCGGGAATTCCGGCTTTCCATTCTCCATCCATGCAGCCCTTTTGCCAAGATACAGTATCTCTCCGCCGCTGATTGTCTCAAGCATCGTTGCGCACCTCAGCAATGTAGACTTTCCGGAACCGGACGGCCCGATAATTGCAAGAATCTCCCCCTCCTTTACAGAAAGTGAAATATCTTTGATTACCGGCACGCCGTCAAAATTCTTTTTTATATGGTTCATTTCCAACAGTTTCATATCGCAGTCTCCTATCGATAATAATCCAGCTTCTTCTCAAACCGCTCCATAATCCATGCCACTGCATAGTTAAATATGTAATAGTACACGCCTGCGATAAAGAACGGAAGAACCGTAGTCTTTGCAGCCGCAATCTGCTTTGCCACCGCAAACATCTCAACATAAGACAGAGAATACACAAGTGATGTATCTTTTACAAGTGTAATTACCTCGTTAGTCACAGACGGCAGTACAATCTTCACTACCTGCGGCAGTACAATCTTGAAAAATGTCTGGCCTCTGGAATAGCCAAGCAACGCTGCGGCTTCGTACTGCCCTTTCGGAATGGATTCGATACCGGATCGGTAAATCTCTGCAAAATATGCCGCATAATTCAGGGAGCATCCTAGCAGAATCGCGGTCAGCTTATATCCGCCGATGCTCATTCCCCACAGATAATATGGTCCAAAATACCAGACAAGCAACTGGAGCATCAGCGGCGTCCCCCGCATAATGGAAATATAAATTTTCACAAGCCAGCTCAACGGCCTGAATCTGCTCACCCTGCCGAAATATACAATCATTCCCAATGGCAGCGAAAACACCAGTGTTAAAATAAAAATCAGAAACGTCTGTCCAAATCCAACCGTCAACTGACGCAGCATAACCTCAAAGCTCATGTATTCTCCTTCTCAAACCAATAACATGATTACAGCGTCAAAAGCCATATCACACGCCGTTCCTGCACGTAAGTGGGAGAATGGCTTTATGACGCGCCCCTACATGAGGAAGAAGTGGAGAAGATGCTCCACGAATTCCGAATGTGGGGGCAGGATTGTGAGCGCTGCAAAGCAGCGAAACAACCCTAAGTAATTTTGACGCTCTAATCATAACATCAAGACGTAATGATTACTCGGCCTTTAATGTTACCATATCGGCAATTTCATATTTCTCGGCAAGTTCTGTTACAGTACCGTCATTTGCCAGTTTCTGCAAATCTGCATTGACTTTGTCGCACAGCTCTGTATTTCCCTTCTTGAATCCGATGGCATACTGCTCTGTGTTCAGAGTTTCATCCAGTATTTTGAATCCATCCCCTCTGGAATTGAGCTGGTATTTTGCAACGCCTACATCAATAGCCAATGCGTCCAGCGCCCCTGCCTGCAGTTCTGTAAAAGCTGTGTTGTAATCTGCGAACTCATTCAATGCTGCAAATGTATCTGCCAGTTCCTTCTGTCCGCCTTCTTCATCACTCTGCAACAGATCCAGCGCTGCAGATGCCGCCTGTACCCCGACTGTCTTGCCCGCCAAATCCGACAGCTTTTCAATGCCGGAATCTTCTGCGACGACAATGACCTGACTGTTGTCTACATATGGATTGGAGAATGTGTAATCATCTTCTCTTCCGTTCATTGTAAAGCCATTCCAGATACAGTCGATAGAGCCGGAATTCAGCTCCATATCTTTGGAATCCCAGTTGATTGGCTTTTTGACCAATGTCCATCCTTCTATATCGCAGACTGCCTGCGCCAGTTCCAGATCAAATCCTGTGTATTCTCCGTCATCATCCATGTATCCGTACGGTGGGTACTCTGCGTCAAACCCTACTGTGAATGTAGTTCCTCCGTCGGTTACTGAGTCGGAAGATGCCTCTGTCTTTGCACCTTCTTTCTTAGAATCGGATGTCGCGTCCTCATTCTTGCTGCCACATCCAGCCATGACTGTCGTTGCCGCAAGTGCTGCCACAAGAGCTAAAGCAATTTTCTTTTTCATAATCCATGTCCTCCTTGCCGCGGTATACGTTACCCGTTTACACTGTACTAGTTGACCGCTTTACCACATTAAATTACCTTGGCAGTGTAACATATTTCCGCTGCAATGTCAAACATGACTTCTGCGGTACTGCCGTTTCCATTTTTCAAGCAGTACCTCGCTCAGATCCAATTGGAGGTTTGCCCTGATATCGTCCATCTCCTGCCGCATCTGCGCATTCACTTCCACATAATCTTCATGTTTTGTCAGCAGGATATGATACTCTTCCATCGACATATATCTGTAAGAAGCGTACAGATATGGCTTGAGCAGTTTCTTATCCTCACAAATCTGATATGCCCGGTCATACATCCTTGCGGATTCCTGGTACAGGAACAGTTTTCCGTAAGCCGCACCCAGTCCCGCATAGATTCTGCCATAAAACTTTTCATCGACACTCTCGTCTTTCTCCTCATTGAGAATTGCCTGATAGACAAGAATTGCTTCCTCAATCTCGCCGCTCTCCAGCAGATTGTCCCCCTTGTATTTCTGGCGCTCAATATCCTTCTGGTTTTTCAGACGCTCCAGGACATTCTGTATCCGAATCATCTCCGGCTCGCGGTAAATCTTAGAATCCTTGAGAATCGTCAGTACAAATTTCTCCACGGAGCCGCGCATACGGATAACGTCCCTAAGCTGCTCTGCCAAATCATTCATGCCCAGTTCTTCATCCAGCCAGTTGCAAAGCTGCTCATTCATAATAGTATAATCAATCAGATACAGATTATTGCACAGATAGTAACATAACTCTTCAATTGTAAATATTTTGCAGTGAATCCTTGAAATCTCATATGGATGAACCGCATGTCTGTCATGACAAAGAACTAAACTTCCCATCATTGCCTCCTAAATGTATGATCTTCTCTTCATGAAAATCTGTCGGAAGATAAAATTCGCCGAATCCCAAATCCCTGACTGTAATCCTGCATGTCTTTTCATCCAGGAACAGCGTCTCTATCATTAGCCGCATCGCGTATTCTGCCCTCCTCGGGAACCTGTCCATCGGGATGATTTCCGTCCTGAGCGTTCCCTGTACAAGAGATTCAATATGAAGCTCGATGTCCTCCACCTTCTCAAGCAGAACTTCCCACTGGTTGTTTGACTCATACCACTGTGCTCCCCAAGATACAATGGGATACCACATTTCCTGTCCGTTCACACGGAGATTGATTGTAATCTGGTCCGTCAGCTTGCTCTCCGAAAGATATACCGGATCTTCGATGTGCATGAACATCTTTCGATACGAAGTAAAGCATGCACCTTTGCTGTACAGGTTGTTTCCGATAAATGCCCTCCGCCCGTTGCAGAGCATCCGAAGTGCATTCGGATACCAGTTGTTCTCAAATCCTTCTCCGGTCAGAAATACCGAGGATACAATCCGCTTGTCAAATACACCTTCAATAAACTTGCAGAACCGTGCATCCGCTTCCTTTGCCTTGTCCTCATTCAGCACCGGGTAAACTGCTGCCAGCTCCTTCATATGTGCGCTTGCCACCTCGTCCACTGTCACAAACGTTGTTTTTCCTCCGCCGAGTCCCGGTTTCAGACGTCTCAGCATATACGCCTTCATTTCGTTGCGGTCACAGCAGAACAACGCCGCATCATACTGCCAGAGTTCCTTCGGCTGGTAAAACAGATAATTGCAGAAACTCTCTTTATAATCCTGAATGAAAATATGCTGTTTATCAATGTTCATCCGCACTGCAATTCCCCGCAGAAGCTGCGCCAGCTCTTCCGTCAGTTCCGGAACGCTGAACACGATACCGTCAATCTGGGGAAATGCCTGCAGCGACATCTGTACGAACTTGGACAGGAGCCATACCGCATCGTATGTTTCCTCTCCAAATTCAATTTTTTCTCCTGCGAGGCTTCGCTCCAGAAGTCTCGTCACTGTGAATCCTTCTTTAATCGTCACCAGACGTTTTGCTTCTTTTCCATATGCCCAGGTATCCCTCAGCTTTCCGATAATCAGCGGAATCTGATAATTGTCCGCATCGGACTCTAACGTCTCCGGCTCCAACTGCTGGTCGTTATAAAAACTGATCTGGCATGTTTTTTCATTAATCTCATATCCTATTATATTGCCCTGTGCCATGCAGATAAGCCTCCTTAATATTCTTCGAACATCCGCGCCGCAATTGCATCTTCCCGCGCATAGTCTCTCATTTTTTCTTCCCGTTTTGCCCCGTTTGTAAGCAGGATATCATTGAGCCGTCCATACCGCCCGTTCTCCCCCTGCTCTACCTCTTTCACGCAGCTTGCCTTATCGCTTCGGTAAGAATTCCCGTCAATAGTCTCTTTAAAATAATATTTCAGTTTTTCATTTGCAAACAGAACAAACTTCTTCACATACAGATTATCATACATCGGGGAAAGTACCTCTGTCGAATAATCGACACTCTCCGTATTTCCTTTCTGAAGCTGGTAATACAACATGACACGGCTGCCCTTCTGTCCTTTGTACTCAATCATTGTCTTATCCCAAAGCTGGAGTTCGATCAGCCATTCCTTTTCATAGTTCATAAAGAACGGGAAATATACCTGTTTTCCACAAAGGTCCTGTAAAAACTTCTTCAGTGTTTTGCGCATTGAAGAATCATAATCCCGTGCCGCATAGTACTTCAATACCGCAATTTTGCAGATATCAATGGTATCTTCGCCTTTCTCATACTCCCGGCAAATGATATCAATGACGCTCTTGCTGATTTTCCGGTTTTCCACCACATACTCCCTTGACATATATGCCAGATATGCCTGCTGCAGCCGGAAATAAGCTCCCTCCGCATAATAATCTTCAAAAATAGCGACCTCTCCAAATAAGGACTCCGAAAACAGCATCTGCGTCAGGATCCGCTCGCCCAGTTTATGTGTATGGACTTCATACTCCTTCGCCTCGCGCCAGAGCAGTTTCATGTCAATCGTCGCACCGCAGTAATAATTTGCCAGATACGTCAGGATTACCTTGTCATACTGTCCCTTTTTAAACAGTTCAAAACAGACATATGTCAGGAAATCATCACACTCATAATTGTTCTCTCGGATTGTTTTGCTGCACAGTGCCAGCATCTCACTGTCCTCGTACTTCTCCAGTCCGTTTTCCTTCACCACTTCCAGTGTCAGTTCCGTTGTCTCTTCCTCTTCCCTGTTCAGCCGTAAACCGTTAATATACCGCTTGCACACATCCATGTAACGCAGCTCATAAAACAGGCGTTTGCTGTCATACGGAATCGAATCTGTATAATGCCGCCCATCTCTGGCTTCCCACACAAGCCGATCCGTTTTCGAATACAGAAATACCTGCGCCCCATGCTCAGTATACGGAACTCTCTGGGAGACTGTTCCGTTGTCAGAAACAACATAGATAAACTTCATATTATGTACCTTTGTTGTAATCTCATATGAGTGGCAGACATCATACAGCGCTTTCACCCGTTCCGGCGTCAGTGCACTCTCCACAACGAATCTCTTGTAAATAATGCGCAGATGGCTGTTAATATGTCTGCGGTCAAGCTGATTCCATGCAAACGCCTCCATTTCATCCCTGTAATGTGCATAAATCTCGCTGGATTCATCCTCATATGTAATCAGGTTCGCGTACAGGAACGCACATTTATTGTATTCCAGCGTATTTCCGTGCATGAAATACAGATATACGGAACGGGGCAGTGCCTTTTTAAATGTATCCACACTGAGCGATTCCATATAGTACTCATATAACTGGGCAATCTTTAATTCGGAATCTACCGCTTTCTCATACCATGTAAAATATTCTGCGCCCACGCAGTTTCCTTTAATCAACAGCGTACAAATAGAGGTCAGTATCATACTTTCGGGATACATCTTATAACAAAGCACAAGTGTCTCATACAGATGTTTATCGTAGCTCTTAAGCTGGCTTGCAAGGTTTGCAGTATACAGCGCCATCTCTTTGGTCATCAAACCGTACTTCACGGCAAAGAGAAGTACGCGCACTTCAAACATGCCAAGCTTTTTCAGCGAAGTACTCTTCTCCCGGTAACACTTATATGCCTCCAGATAAAAAATCAGGCTGTTTGTCTTTTCCTCTTCGAACAGATTCTCCATAACGCGCAGACGCTCGCTTAAAATCTTGTACTCGGAATCCACATTGATAAGCATGCACAGAATTTTCCAGCTATCCGGATGTTTCATATATGACCTTGACAATTCCTCGGCAACTCTTCGCTGTCCAATCGTATCATTGCTCAGCAGTGTTGTCAGGTACAGATAATACGAACTCAGTTCTACATTTTTTCCGATTGCAAACCGATTATAATTGTAGGATTCCAGAATCCGCTTCGCCTCATCCATTTTCCCGCCAATCATGCAGATATGCGCATGGAGAAGCAGATACCAGTCATTCCTGTCATCCATCTTACGCAGGTGCTCCACCTTGCGGATAGAATCTTCCGTCCATGTATTGATATCGTTCTTTCCTGCCTCACATTGCAAATAGCCTTTGAGGATGCTTGCATACTCCAGATGTTCCGCCCTGTGCTCCTCATCCCTGCATACATCTTTTTCTACAATAATCTCATAGGTCAGAGTCTCATATGGAGTCTCCATAATAATCTGTCCGAAATTGCTGCCCCTGTGCAGGCGTTCCTCACTGATAAAGTACTCCAGCCGGCAGGAATTCCCGATAAATTCGTCTGTCGTAATCTTCGTGTGTTCCACATAGAGGAAGTCCCCCTCCGTGCGGACATCTATCTCCAGATAGCCCCATGTATTCTTCTTGATTGTGAAGATTTCTTTCCGTGCTTCGGTCAGGGATGTAAACGCACGGCTCTCTTCCTCAAGCGTCAGATAAATCTTCTCTTTCTGCTTGCAGCCCACAAGGAATTCTTCCAATGACTGCTGGTCAAGCTCCCACTTGCGCATATTGTCATAAAGCGCCTGGATCCGCTTGTCCTCATATTTCAAAATCTCATAGAAATCCCGTGAGCGGAACAGCTTTTCCGCCTCTGCCGGGTCACGGAATGTCAGTTTTTTAAAATCCTCCAGACTCTGTACCTTGCCATACCTTGTCATGACAAACGGTTTCTCGATAATTGCGGTAAATGCAATGTCGTACTCACCGCCATTGCAGACAATCGTAAACTTTCCATGTTCCACATGCCCCGGCACCAGTCCGCTTCCATCGTATGTATAGTAAATATTCACTGGGTTCCCATCAAAGCCCTGTTCTTCGCAGTGCACACGGAAAGAAGAAGGATACACCAGACCTCTGATGGTTCCCTCGCCCTGATTCTGCAATGAGAAACTTCCTTTGTATATTTCTCCTTCTCCAACCCGCATGATAATCCTTGTCTCCGGAAAAATTATGTCAGGCTGCGGGATATGAAAATCTCCTTTTGAAAGACGTTTTATCTTATTCTTCAAACTCGTCACCTACTTACATTCTTACGTCTGTTTTTTCGCATATGAACGCTACGTTAAATTATACCATTATAACTATAATTCTTGCAATGGGTGAATGAAAGATTCTGAAATTAAATCGTATACATGTATCCATCCCGGCGCTTTCTATTGATTTTCTCTAACAGTTCAGCCTTCCGGCAGAACTGTTACGCATCCTAGTACTTAATCGGTGTTATGATTGAGTACGGGCTGAACTGTAACGATTTTCTGCAAATACACCTCCTGATATCTTGCGTTTTCTATCTATTCCGTGCTAAAATGAACAGAACACAAAGTTAGAAAGAATACAAGGAGGTTTTGTCTTATGCATTGTGTTAGAAAAGTAACTGACGACTTATATTGGGTTGGCGGCAGCGACCGCCGTCTGGAACTGTTTGAAAACATTTTCCCAATCCCAAAAGGCGTTTCATATAACTCATACCTTTTGATGGATGAAAAGACAGTCCTGTTTGATACTGTAGATGCCGCTATCGGAAAGCAATTTCTGGAAAACATAACTGCAGTGCTGAATGGCCGCTCTCTGGATTATCTGGTAATTAACCACATGGAGCCGGATCATTGTTCCCTGATTGAAGATATTCTGCTGCGTTACCCTGATGTACAGCTCATCGGAAACGCAAAGACCTTCCCAATGATTGGACAGTTCTTCAACCTGAACCTGGAGGGAAAGACAATCACAGTAAAAGAGGGAGAGACATTTTCCTGCGGCACACATACACTTCACTTTGTCATGGCGCCGATGGTTCACTGGCCAGAGACAATGATGACATACGATGAGACTGACAAAGTCCTGTTCTCCGCAGACGCGTTCGGTACTTTCGGTGCATTGGACGGCACTATCTTCAACGACGAGATTGATTTTGACAGTGAGTGGCTGAACGAAGCCCGCCGTTATTACACAAACATTGTCGGGAAATACGGGGTTCAGGTTCAGAATGTCCTCAAAAAAGCCTCGTCACTTGACATTGCAATGATTTGCCCGCTCCACGGACCAATCTGGAGAGACAACCTTGCGTTCATTCTGGAAAAATATAATTTATGGAGTACCTACACTCCGGAAACAAACGGTGTTATGATTGCCTACGCTTCCATGTACGGCAACACACAGAATCTGGCAAATGTCCTCGCAGCCATGCTCGCCGATGCAGGCGTGCCAAACATTAAAATGCATGACATTTCCAGAACGGATGTGTCTGAACTGATTTCCGACACTTTCCGGTACAGCCACCTTGTACTTGCCGCCCCTACATATAACGGGGGCATCTACCCACTGATGGCAAATTATATGGAAGACATGAAAGCGCTGAATGTCCAGAACCGTACAGTCGCGGTTATGGGCAACGGCACATGGGCGGCGCAGTCCGCAAAGCAGATGGAAGCAAAGCTTGCTGAGATGAAAAACATGACCGTTCTCACAGAGAACTTTGCAATAAAGTCCTCGCTCAAGGAGAGCCAGCTTGAAGAGCTGAAAGCAATCTGCGGCAAAATCGTTGAAAGCATGAACAACCTCAATTAGTGTATCTGCCTCCACGGCGGAACACTAACATTTTCAGGACAATACGAAGGAGGAATTGATTATGAAATTAGTAATAACAATGAGCCGCCGTTTCGGAACCGGTGCAAGCATCATTGCAAAGGAACTGTCTGAACGGCTTGGGATTCCCGTATATGATAAAGCGTACATCGAACAGAAACTGGGTGAGAAGGAATACAAAACTGAAGCAGACGCGATTCGCAAGCTTGCCGAGAAACCATGTATCATCCTCGGCCGCTGTGCATCCGACATCTTAAAGGATCGCATGAATGTTCTGAACATCTTCGTCTGCGCCGATAAGGAAGACCGTATCCGGCGTATTATGAAACTGGAAAACCTGACCTATGAACAGGCAAAAGAAAAGGTAGAAAAAACAGATAAAGAACGTGCCGCCTACTACTATGAACACACAGGAAAGACATGGGGTGATGTAAACGATTACCACATGATTCTCGACACCAGTGAACTCGGCATTGACAACTGCGCTAATATTCTTATGCAGTATTTTGAAAAATTAGAGTATATTTGATGGTAGCCGGTGCATATTACCGGCTGTCAGAAAAGGAACCGGGAAATATGGGGCATCCAGGTCCTCCATATTTCCCGGTTCTTTTACGTTACAGGCAGCCCGTTCTCCGCCTGTTTCCAGACGGTAAGCTGCCGGAGATATCACCTGACGCCTAAACTCTCGCCATATCATTGAACACATCCCGATCCATCTCTTTATTTTGATGTGCAACAATCGTTGTACACACCGCATCTCCTGTAATATTTACTGCAGTTCTTGTCATATCCAGAATCCGATCAATCCCCATAATCAATGCGATACCTTCTACCGGAAGCCCGACGGAGTTAAATACCATCGACAATGTAATCAGCCCGACGCTCGGTACACCTGCTGTTCCGATGGAGGCGATTGTCGCTGTCGCAATGACCGTCAGATAATCGACCGGTGTCAGCATAATTCCATATGCCTGAGCAACAAACACTACTGCAACGCCCTGCATAATCGCTGTCCCATCCATATTAATGGTCGCTCCAAGCGGAATCGTGAAGGATGAAATCTTCTTGGAAACTCCCATCTTCTTGTCTAATGTCTCAATGGACAGCGGGATGGTTGCATTGGAAGTTGCCGTAGAGAATGCAAACCCCATAACAGGAAGGAACTTCCTGATAAATTTGATTGGGTTCAGTCCGGTAAAGATTTTCAGCATAATCTGATAAACACCCATCCCCTGCAGGAAAAGTGCAAGGAATACCGCCCCCATATATTTCAGCATCGGAAGAAACGCGTCAAACCCGATTCCTGCGAATGTCTTTGCAATCAGGCAGAATACACCGATTGGCGCCACTTTCATAACCGCCATTGTCATATCCATCATCAAATCGTTGAATTGACTGAAAAACTGTGACACACTGGCTGCTCTCTCTCCCCGCTTTGCAAGCAGGATACCGATAAATATTGCAAAGAAAATAATCTGCAGCATGTTTCCTTCTGCCAGTCCTTGAATTGGGTTCTTTGGAATAATATCCAATAATGTGTCTGCAAAACTGGCTGCCTCCGCCGCAGTTGCCTCCACAGTCTCCACACTGCTGATATCCAGACCGATTCCTGGGTTAATCAGATTCGCAACACCCAGTGCAAGTGAAATTGCACAGGCCGTAGTCACGAAATAAAATCCCATCGTTTTCACACCGACTTTTCCCAGGGTCTTCGTATCTCCGATCGCCATACTCCCGCAAATCAGAGAGCAGAATACAAGAGGAACAACCAGCATCTGCATCGCGCGCAGAAAACCGTTTCCAACGACATAAAATATCCCGTTCACAATCACGGTATCCCTCACGTATCCTTCCGGTACCCAGTAATGCAGGACAATTCCCGCAAACGCACCTAAAATCAGACTGATAAAAATCATCGTCGTCAGCCCAATCTTTTTCTTTTCTTTTTTCTCCATGAAACAAACCTCTCTCTCGTCTCTCGTTCATATACCCTCGGTGGACAAGGGACAACCGTGTTGCCCTTTCTCCACTGAAGATACCAGGTCCGCATATCTGCGGTACTATTTTTTACAGAATTTCATTGATATATTCTGCAAGCGCCTCTTTCCATGTCGCAGGAGATTCCATCTCACACATACGAAGCATTAGATTATCAAGGAGCGTGTAATCCGGTCCTTCCATCCGTGGGTGAAGTTCTTTCAGCATAGCAGGAACCACCAATGACTCGTCTTTTCCAAGCATACGGGCAATTTCCCTTGCCAGCTCATATCTACTGCAGCATCCTCCCCGGCATACCACATGGTAGATTCCTTCCTGTTCCTCCTTCACAAGCCGGATAATCACACGTGACAGTTCCTTTGCGCTGGTCGGAACAGCAAATTCATCTGTTGCAGCCCGGACTTTTTCTCCCGCACTCACTTTCTGAATGATATAATTCACAAAATTCATTCCCTCTCTTCCATATACCCATGAGCTGCGGATAATCAAATGCTTTGGCGCCAGCTCTTTCACGAAATTTTCTCCCGCCAGCTTGGACTTCCCGTAAACGCTTACCGGATTCGGCGTATCAAACTCATTGAACGCCCTCTCTTGTCGAGAACTGAACACATCGTCCGTGGAAAGCTGAATAATCCTTGCATCAATCTTTCTTGCTACCGCACTTAGGTTTCTCGGACCAAGTGCATTTACCCTGTATGCTTTTTCAATATTTTTTTCACACTCGTCCACATCTGTCAATCCTGCACAGTTGATAATCGTATTCGGGCGGTTTCTCGATGCAAATTTCGTAACTTCATCTGCGCAGGTGATATCCAAATCATCCACGTCCGTCTCGAATAATTCCACATCCCGCATATCCAATATTCTCCGAATCATCGTCCCTACACGGCCTGACGCACCCGTCACCCAAATTTTTCCATAATCATACCCCATCATTTTTCTCCTTTCAGCATGGCCGATTCTTCTTGTATTGCACAAAATATGGGGCAGTACTCCGGTATTCTGCTTACCCGTTTCCTGCTCCATACCTGTTTTCTTATCTGTTACTCTGCCTTATCCGCAGAACTGTCCTCATACTCGTTCGCGCCTTCTTTGACTGTCACACCCAGTTTTTCAAAGCTCACTTTCTTCCATACTTTCTTATTCACACTGATATCTGTCTCTTTTCTCCACTGCTTAACGAGCGAATCATATTGCTCCTGCTGTCTCTTTTTAACGATTGCTGTCTTCTCCTTATCCGTTGCCTCCCGGTCGAGAAGGCTTGTCAGCTTACCGACATACAAGCCGGAATCTGTTTCAACAACATCCGTGGTGTCTCCTTCCGCTGCCAGCGCATCCACGGCAGAGACAAGGTCTGCATCCGGTGCCGTACTGTCCCCGTCAAATGTTGCGGTCTTCACTTCCACACCCGCCTCGGCCGCTGCAGAATCAATCTCTGCCGTCTTACTTTTCAAGGCGTCTGCGAATGTCTGTGCTTTTTCTTTTACGGCGCTCTTCTCATCGTCTGTCAGCTTTACAGAACTGCCGCTGTCGTCTGTTGCCGTATATGGGAAATACACATACTGCATACTCTTCTGTGCTGCCTCCTCATCGGACACTTCCTCATTCACGCCTGCCTTCATCGGTCCTTCCATTTTTTTCTGAATGGTAACCAGCTCCAGATATCTTTTTACATATTTCTCATATCCGGATACCGCCTCCTTGTCCTCCAGTGTATTATCATCATCAAATGTTTTTGCAGTCTTTTCAATTTGTTTTTTCTCTTCATCAGTCAGCTCTACATCATAATCCGCTGCATGCTGTTCCAGCAGGTACAGGTTCTCCAAAGACTGAATCAGCGTTGCCTTTACAGTCTGCTCATATGTCTTCCCTTCCTCTGCCTCCTTACTCCACATCTCCTCGCCTGTTGTCCCCATCATGCCCGCATAATAGGACTCATACTGTGCCTGTGTCATCCTTGCATAGAAATTGGCAATTCCAAGCGGAATCTCACTGTCGCCAACCGTCGCAACCACATCATCATTCTTCATAGAACCTGAACAGCCAGTCAGACTGGAAATTGCAAGTGCACCTGCCACTCCGAGAACCGCTATTCTTTTTTTCCACTGTCCCATAGTACCCTCCTAAGTCCTCACGCCGCCCGCTTTTCGTCTGGCGGCAACGTCAATTTAACCTAATTATTATAGTCTGTTTTTATGATTCTAACAAGCTTTTTATATCATTTAACAGCTTTTTTACAACTTCTAGGATATGCTCATCCTTGTCTTTCGCGCTTCTTCCCCTCTTCCTGTAAATGAAGTACGGCGGATTCTCTGTCTTGAATACCAACTCCCCTCGATACGCCTGTATAAGCCCAGGAATCAACTCTGGATTCACTTTTGCCTTCTCATACATCGTGAATTTCAGCTCTTCTCCTTTTTGCTCTACAGCCGTCACATATGCGGAATGGGCAAGTGCCTTCAATGCCGCAATATGCAGAAGCTGCTGTACCTTTTTCGGAATATCTCCGAAACGGTCAATGAGCTCTTCGACCATGTCATCCATTTCTTCTTCATTCTCAATGCTGGCAATCCGTTTGTAGATATCCAGTTTCTGATATTCATTCGGTATATAGCTGTCCGGAATATAGGCATCCAGATTCAAATCCATTGTTGTAGCAAATACATCATCGTCCAATTCCCCTTTTTCCTGCAGCACAGCTTCATTAAGCATCTTACAGTACAAATCATATCCGACCGCCTCCATATGCCCATGTTGTTCGGCTCCGAGCAGGTTCCCTGCACCGCGGATTTCCAAATCCCGCATGGCAATCTTGAAACCGGAGCCAAGATCCGTAAACTCCCGGACTGCAGCCAGACGTTTCTCTGCCACTTCCCTGAGCAGCTTATCCTTCCGATACAGCAGGAATGCGTATGCCATCCGGTTGGAGCGCCCGACTCTTCCGCGAAGCTGGTAGAGCTGGGAAAGGCCAAGACGATCCGCATCGTGGATAATCATTGTATTGGCATTGGAAATATCCAGCCCGGTCTCAATAATCGTTGTCGAAACGAGAACATCGATTTCTCCATTAATGAAATCATACATGATATTTTCCAACTGCCGCTCGTTCATCTGACCATGTGCAAATGTCACGTTCGCCTCCGGCACCAGTTTCTGAACCCTGCCCGCAACATCTGCAATATCACTGACACGGTTGTATACATAATACACCTGTCCGCCGCGGGAGAGTTCCCGCTCAATTGCCTCTCTCACCATCTCATCATTGTATTCCATGACATACGTCTGAATCGGCATCCGGTCCATCGGCGCCTCCTCCAGTACGCTCATATCCCGGATTCCAATCAAACTCATATGGAGCGTCCTCGGAATCGGTGTGGCCGTCAATGTCAGGACATCGACATTTTGCCGTAGTTTTTTTATCTTTTCCTTGTGGGTTACGCCAAACCGCTGCTCTTCATCGATAATCAGCAGCCCCAGGTCCTTATATCCAACATCCTTCGACAGTACGCGGTGTGTTCCGATGACGATATCCACAAGCCCCTTTTTCAGGTCTTCCACCGTCTTCTTCTGCTCCGCAGAGGTGCGGAACCTGCACAGCAAATCCACCCGCACCGGAAATTCTTTCATACGTTGTACAAAGGTATTGTAATGCTGCTGCGCCAGAATCGTTGTAGGCACAAGATAAACAACCTGCTTTCCTTCCTGAACCGCCTTAAATGCAGCACGGATTGCAATTTCTGTTTTCCCGTACCCGACATCCCCGCAGATGAGCCGGTCCATAATTTTATGGCTTTCCATATCCTGTTTCGTATCTTCAATTGCCTGAAGCTGGTCTTCCGTCTCCTCAAACGGAAACATTTCTTCGAATTCTTTCTGCCACACTGTATCCGGCTCATACACATACCCTTCCGCCTGCTGCCGTGCCGCATACAGATTCACGAGATCCTTTGCCACCAGTTTTACCGCACTGCGCACCTGACTCTTCGTCTTCTGCCACTGGCTTGTACCGAGCTTATTCAGTTTCGGCTTCTTCGCATCCGCACCTGCATATTTCTGAATCAAATCCAACTGTGTCGCCAGAATATACAGGGCACTTCCCCCCGCATAACTGATTTTCATATAGTCTTTTGTTACTTTATCAACCTGAATCTTCTCGATTCCCTGATAGATTCCAAGCCCGTGATTTTCATGTACTACATAATCCCCCACTTTCAGTTCTGTAAAGTCCCGGATTTTCTGCCCTTCATACGCACGTTTCCGTTTCTTTTTCTTCTTTTTCCGCCCGAAAATATCTGTTTCAGAAATAACCATAAATTTCAGAAGCGGATACTCGTACCCCTCGGTTACATGCCCATATGCCACGAGTATTTCCCCCGGCTGTACTTCCCGCTCCAGCGTCTCACTGTAATAACTGCTCAGGTCATTGTCCCGCAGGTCCTCCGCCAGACGTTTTGCCCTGGTCCTTGAACCTGAGAGAAGAACCACCCGATAGTCATTTCGCTTAAGCCGTTTCAAATCCCTTGTCAGCGTCTCAAAACTGTTGTTATATGGATTCACGCCCTTTGTCTGGATGCTGTATGTCTGACGCAGGCGGAATGCCCCGCACTTTGACTCCAATGTCGTAAATGCAACTGCATAATACCGGTTCATCTTTTCGATGATTTCCCCGGCAGAAAATACCTGCAGTTCATCCTCCTGCTCAATCAGCCCTGCCTCTTCCCGGTTCTCCCTGCTTTTTTCATACTCTTCTTCCACCTCGTCTGCCTGCTCTGTCAGCCGGACCGGTTCATCGAGAAACAGGATACTTTCCTCCACCGGAAAATAATCCAGAAATGAAACCTTGTTCCACCCTTTTTCATGCAGCTCTGCTGCAGGATATATCGTAACATTCTCCAGATTCTCAATGGAACGCTGGCTCCCTGTGTCAAAGGTACGGATAGAGTCAACCTCATCTCCCCACAGCTCCACACGGATTGGTGTTTCCTCTGTCAGCGGATAGATGTCAAGAATCCCCCCGCGCACAGCAAACTGTCCCGGACTTTCAATCTGCACTTCCCGCCGGTATCCCATGCGGGATAGTTCTTCCTGAATCACCGTAAAATCCAATACCTCTCCCACGGCAAGATGTACCTGGCACGATGCAATCTGATTCAGCGGCGCCAGCCCGTCCAGAAATGCATCCATCGTTGTAATCACCGTAATGGATTCCTCTGTTTTACGTTCAATCAGCGCACGCACCACTTCCATTCTCTGACCCTGCAAATACTGTCCCTTGATGTCGGCGTGATAAAACAGTAAATCCTTTGCCGGATAATTATATACATTGTCCTCCAGAAACCGATATTCCTCATATGCCTGTTTTGCTTTTTCGTCACTGGAAAAAACGAGGAGCCGACAGCGTATCCCCTCGCTCAGTGCATACATCAAATGCGTTTTCTGTGAATTCACACATCCGGCTATCTGAAGCACTCCATGTTCTTTTTTTCGGTTTTTCCTGATTTCCTGATACTCCGCCAGCTCTGTAAGCGGAGAAATAATCGTTGCCACGGTTTTTGTTGTTTCCATGTGATTACTCATTCCTTTTTCGTTTTTCAGCGGCTTCCGTTTCTTTTTGCATCACTCGTCCGCGTCTCGTCTTTTCCTGTTATATTCATTCATCGCCGCCTGCATCTCTCCGTTCAGTATCATCTCCGCCGCTTTGGCTGCATTCGCATATCCCTCCTCCATCAGTTCCTGTTCTGCTTTGGAAAAATGCCCAAGCACGTAATCTGCCAAATCATACTTCGGCGGTTTTTCTCCCACCCCGACTTTAATCCGCGGGAATACCTGTCCGCCAAGATGAGCGATGATATTTTTGATTCCGTTATGGCCTCCCGCACTTCCCTTTGCACGAATCCGAATCTGTCCGTTGTCCAGACTGATATCGTCATAGATGACAAGCAGTTCCGTTTCCCCGTCCACTTTGTAATAATCCAGCAGGCTCCGCACACTCTCGCCGCTTAAATTCATAAACGTCTGTGGTTTTGCAAGAATCACTTTCTGCCCTGCAATGATTCCCCTGCCAATCAATGCACGGTGCTTTTTTGTATCCACAGCAATATTATATTGGGCTGCCATTCTGTCTATTACTTCAAATCCTGCGTTATGTCTTGTTCCTTCATATTCCTTCGAAGGGTTTCCAAGTCCTACAATTATAAACATCTCTTCCACCTCTGTCTCGCCCTGTCATTTTCAGGCTTTTCCCTCCTGTAAAGCAAGTAGTTCTATTTTACTAGAAAACCGGGTTCTTGTCCAGCAGGCAGATTGCCGCGAATAATTTTCCCTCTGCCGTCATACAATGATAAAAAATGCATTGGAGGTCTTTTGCATGGGTTCAAAAACAAAAATCATTGTTCTGCACATGAAAGAAATCATATATACAGCCATCTTCGCCGCACTCGCAGTTCTGCTCATTGTTCTGCTTGTTGTCATGTTCCGCCCCGGAAACTCCGGCAGAACAACCGAACAGCAAAAGCGGTATACACCGGGAATCTACACTTCTTCCCTGACGCTGAACAATACGAATCTGGAAGTAGAGGTAACAGTAGATGAGTCCAACATTACCTCGATTCGATTCTCCAATCTGGACGAAAGTGTCGCCACGATGTTTCCTCTGATTCAGCCCTCCATGGAGGAAATTGCAGACCAGATATATGAAACACAGTCTCTCGACAATATCACGCTATCGGACGAAACACCCTACACTTCTCAAGTCCTCCTTGATGCCATTAAAAAAGCCGTTGAAAAAGCCGCAGTTGATTAAGCTGCGGCTTTTCTGCGGTTCTTATTCTTTCTGTCCCTGACTAACCTTCCACAATCAGATACTGACCATTCGGTAACGGAAATACCTCTGATGCCTCTTCCAGTTCATCCATACTCATGGAGTCCACATCGGCTCCGTTCTCTTCAAAATACTCTTTCACCTCATCGAGCGAATTCACGACTACTGCCATACAATCTTCCAGGAAAGCCTCCGCTTCTTCCATCGTCTCTGCAACCGGTTCGTCAAATAACTGAGACTGGTTCTCCAAGAAAGTCAATAAGCATTCTTCACTGTATTCGTTCATGTTCAATCCTCCCTAATCCTCTATCATGTTCAAGACTTCTTCCGGCGAGTCAGCAAGTAACTCTGCCCCGGCATCCAGAAGGAATGCCCTTCCGCGGAATCCCCACGTCACTCCGACTGTCCGCATCTGCGCCGCCTTGCCTGTCGCAACATCCACTTCGGAATCCCCAACATACATTGTCTCCGACGGCTTTGCCCCAAGCTTTCCCGCAATCTGCAGAACTGCAGTCGGATCCGGTTTTCTCGGTACCCCTTCCATCTGCCCCTGAATCCACTGAAATGTCCCGCTGCCGAAAATCTCCTCCACTACATGAACCGCCTGTGCGTGTGGTTTATTCGACAACACCGCAAGTTTTAAGCCACGTTTCTCCATAGCCTCCAACATGCCGGTAATTCCTTCATAAGGTACTACATGATATGTGCAGTTGGCATCAAATATACGTGCGTATATCTGCATTGCTTCTTCAATGCGTTCCGGATTCTTCCCCCCGGAATTTTGCAATGCCTTCTCAAGCAGTACTCTGGAGCCGTTTCCGACAAACATCCTGCACTGGTCTTTTGTAATCTGCGGAAGCCCCATCTCTTTCAATGTTTCATTTGTAGAAAAAGTTAAGGAATCTAACGTATCCGTTAAGGTTCCATCCAGGTCAAATATACATACTTTATACATGATTCCTTCATACCCTTTCCTTTTGCCTACGTTTATCATAGTATGAAGTAATAAAAATTTCAATATGAAATATCATTTTTTTTGTCGATTAGCGGTTACAGAGCAGACCGTACTCAATCATAACACTGATTGGGTGCGGGGATGCACGTTTTGACTTGAATGCATCCTGCCCATCGCCAAAAGCGATTCAAAATGGCAGGATGCGTAACAGTTCTGCCGGAAGGCTGAACTGCTACGGTTAGCGTCCAAGCAGATATTGCCGCATGACCTTCAGTGCATTTTTTTCGAGACGGCTGACCTGTGCCTGAGAGATTTTAATCTCATCCGCCACCTCCATTTGCGTCTTCCCCTCAAAAAAACGCAGCCGGATAATGTACCGCTCCCGCTCATTGAGCCGTTCCATCGCCGCCTCCAGAGACAGTTCCTCAACCCAGTTTTCTTCCCGGCTTTTTTTATCACTGACCTGGTCCATCACATATAACGTATCCCCGCCGTCACTGTAAATCGGCTCATACAGGCTCATCGGACTTTGAATCGCATCCAGCGCAAACACAATATCTTCTTTTGAGATTCCGATTTCCTCTGCAATTTCCTGCACAGTTGGTTCTTTCATATTCCGTTTCATATATCCTTCTCTTGCATAAATTGCCTTATATGCTGTATCCCGCAAAGAACGGCTCACCCGGATGCTGCTATTGTCCCGCAGATACCTTCTTACTTCCCCGATAATCATGGGAACCGCATAAGTGGAAAACTTTACCTCCCGGTCCGGATTGAAGTTGTCAACCGCCTTCATCAGGCCGACGCACCCCACCTGGAATAAGTCGTCTGCATTTTCGTTACTTCCTGTAAACCGCTTAATCACACTTAACACAAGCCGCAGGTTTCCTTTGATATACTCCTCTCTTGCCTCCGCGTCACCATCTTTAATCCGAACAAACAAAGCTTCCTTCTCCTGTTCCGTCAGGAGTGGAAGCTTCGCTGTATTTACACCACATATTTCTACTTTGTTGAGAGCCATAATTTGAATCCTCCTACCAGATTACTGTAATTTGAATCTAGTAAAATTCTTCTCACTCTGCTCTGTTGTTATTCTGTCAGCGCCAAAATTTTTAAAGTTTTAGCCCTTGACAACGGATTTATAATTCATAAGAATCATCCGCCGCCTTTTCAAATTCTTCTGCAATTTCCCTCTCCGGTTCCTCTGTTGCCAGACTGACAGCCACATTTAACACAACAGCTACAAGAAATGCCGGGAGCAGTTCATAAATATCCCAGACGCCTCCCATTGGACGAATCAGGTACTTCCATACAAAAATCATAACGCCTCCGGAAAACATGCCGACAACCGCACCCTGCCGGTTGGAACGTTTCCAGAACAGCGCAAGGAGCATGACCGGTCCGAACACTGCACCAAATCCCGCCCATGCAAAGGATACGATTGCAAAAACCGAGCTTTCCGGATCCATCGCCATAATCACACCAAGTACGGAAATAATCAAAACTGTCACGCGTGCAATTACAAGGGAGGAATTCTCTTTCAGTCTGAGATGGAACACCCCTTTTAACAAGTCTTCCGACACGCTGGAAGATGCCGCCAGAAGCTGAGAATCCGCAGTAGACATCGTACACGCCAGGATTCCTGACATAATCAGGCCTGCCATCATTACTCCCAACGCGCCGCTCCTGCTCATCAATGTTGCAATTGTAATGATAATTTTCTCGGAATCCGCACCCTTGAGCACAGCAATCATTCCGCCGTCACTGAGGCTGAGTCCCATCACACCGATAAAGACTGCCACAGTCATAGAAATCACTACCCAGATTGTTGCAATCCGTCTGGAGAGTTTAATCTTTTTCTCGTCTTCAATTGCCATAAACCGAAGCAGAATATGCGGCATTCCAAAGTATCCAAGCCCCCACGCCAGCGTGGACGCAATCTTCAACGGACCATAGCCTGCCGCAGTTCCATCATTATATATACTCGTTATTGACAGATATCCCGGCAGTTCCTGTGCATGGGACAGAATCACATCCACACCGCCTGCTGTTTTCACGCCGAAAAGCACGACACAAATCAATGCCACCGACATTACAATACTCTGAATTAAGTCCGTTGTACTGGCGGCTGAGAATCCGCCAAGTGCAGTATATGCCACAATGACAATTGCACTAATCAACATTGCATAAAAATATGGCACGCCAAACAGCGTGGAAAATAACTTTCCACATGCGGCAAACCCCGAAGCAGTATATGGGATAAAAAAGATTACGATAAAGACTGCGGAAAGCCCTACAAGAATTCCACTCTTATCCCGATACCGATTCTTAAAGAATTCCGGAATGGTAATCGCATTTCCGGCAACTACTGTATACCGGCGCAATCTTTTTGCTACGACCAGCCAGTTCAGATAGGTTCCGATTGCCAGTCCGACCGCAGTCCATGCCGCGTCTGCCACTCCGGTCAGATACGCGACTCCCGGAAGTCCCATCAAAAGCCAACTGCTCATATCCGATGCCTCGGCACTCATTGCGGTGACAAATGGTCCTAATTTCCGTCCTCCGAGGTAATAGTCCCCCGTCGAACTGTTTTTCTTCATAAAATAGATTCCCACTGCAACCATCCCCGCCAGATAGATAACGATGATTGCAGAAATCCCCAACACTGTATTGTCCATCTTACTTCATTCCTCACTTTTTCTTTTGTTTTATGTAACTGTTCGGAATTCGTGAAGCCTCTTCCCCACTTCTTCCCCATGTAGGGGCGCGTCATAAATCCATTCCCCCACTTACGTTAAATAGCAAAGACGCATAGAAATGCGAAGAAGCACGACGTGTGAGATGGCTTTTGGCGCTGTAATCATCAAATGTATTTATGAAAATTTAACAGTCCCATTTATCTGCCAGATTATGAATCTGACTCTCAAATTTTGCCTTGTCTTTATTTGCCAGACCTTCATTTTTATAAATGACATCCAACAAGTATTTTCCGGCTGCAAGGAGCCGCTCAAACGCAGCATCTGCTCTCTTCTGGGACGGTTTCTTTGCTTTCACAGGAATCCGCATTCCCTCTTCAAGGATTTCGTTTGACGCCAAATCCACGCATCCTCCCGGAAACGGTGCAAATGCAGGGCACCCGAGGGTTTCTTCAACAGTCTTCGCAAACTCCTCTGTCACATCATCTTCACCATGCACGACAAAAACATGCTGAAGAGGTGTCCGGAATCCCCCCAGCCACTTCAAAAGCCCATTCATATCTGCATGGCCGCTGACACCGTGCAGGCTTTCGATGTGTGCATGCACCTCAATGGGCTCTCCAAATAACCTGACATTCTTCTCGCCTTCAATCAGACGGCGCCCCAGTGTTCCATTCGCCTGATATCCCACAAACAGGACGGTGCATTCCTGCCGCCACAGGTTGTGCTTCAAATGATGCCGGATACGTCCTGCATCACACATACCGGAGGCAGAGATAATTACCTTCGGTTTCTCAATAAAGTTAATCATCTTGGATTCATCGCTGGTCGTCATAATCTTCAAGCCCGGAAATACCAGTGGATTGATTCCTGCATTAACCAGTTTCATCGCATCCTCGTCAAAACATTCCAGCATATTTTTCGAAAAGACTTTGGTCGCTTCAATTGCCAGAGGACTGTCCAGATACACTTCAAAGTCCGGATACTCCGGCAACAGGTTCTGCTCTTTAATCTCACGGATAAAATACAGCATCTCCTGCGTCCTGCCGACTGCAAAGGACGGAATGACAACATTCCCATTCCGCGCGAAGGTTTCTTTCAGAATTCTTGTAAAATCTCCTATATAGTCGATTTTCTCCGCACTATGTACACGGTTTCCATAGGTGGACTCCACAACGACATAGTCTGCCGAATCCGTGTAGACAGGGTCTTTGATAATCGGCTGATCCACATTGCCTACATCCCCGGAAAATACGATTTTCCTGCTGGTATCCCCTTCTGTAACCCAAACTTCGATACTTGCCGAGCCAAGCAAATGTCCGACATCTGTGAAACGCACTTCCACACCGTCACACAATTTCACCCGCTGTCCGTATTCACACGGGACAAGCAGCTCAATTGCATCCAGTGCATCCTGCATCGTGTATATCGGTTCATACTCCGGATTTCCTGCACGTCTTCCCTTCCGGTTACGCCATTCTGCCTCAAACTCCTGAATATGCGCACTGTCACGCAGCATAATGTTGCACAAATCTGCCGTTGCGTATGTTGTGAAAATTCCACCTGTAAAACCATTTTTCACAAGCTTTGGCAGCATTCCCGAATGATCAATGTGGGCATGTGTCAAAAGTACATAATCTACCTCGTTCTGCGGAATCGGCAGCCCCGCGTTTTCATACAAATCAGGTCCCTGCTCCATTCCATAATCCACCAGAATATTCTTTCCTGCTGCCTGTAAAAAATGACAGCTCCCGGTAACCTCGTGTGCCGCACCAACAAATGTCAATTTCATACCATTCACCGACCTTTTTCTTTTCGATTATTCTTTTTACTCCAAGCATTCGCATCCGTAATCCGGACGCGCGGCAGCTATTACCCGTTTAAAATGCTGCCCGTGCACAATCATAAGACTGGCACTTTTGATTATTATAGCATTTTCCGGTTTCATGGTAAAGAAAAATGTTATTCATAACGAATCATTTCCCGCTTCAGCCGCTGCATGATTTTCTTCTCCAGACGGGAGATATATGACTGGGAAATCCCGAGGAAATCCGCCACTTCTTTCTGCGTCTTTTCCTCGCCTCCCGGACTGTCCAGACCGAACCGCATCCGGATAATCAGTCTCTCCCTGTTAGACAGCTTACTGATTGCGCGGACCAGAAGTTTCCGCTCCGCCTCCGTCTCCATCTCTTTGTAAATGGTATCTTCCTCCGTTCCGAGAATATCCGACAGAAGCAGTTCATTCCCGTCCCAATCCACATTCAGCGGCTCATCAATGGATACTTCTAACTTGGTCTTATTATTTCGTCTCAGATACATCAGGATTTCATTTTCAATGCAGCGGGACGCATAGGTTGCCAGCTTGATTTTCTTTTTCGGATTAAATGTGTTAATCGCCTTAATCAGCCCGATTGTACCGATGGAAATCAAATCTTCTACGCCAACCCCTGTGTTATCAAACTTTTTGGCAATATACACGACCAGCCTCAGATTATGTTCAATCAAAAGTTTCTTTGCCTTTTCTTTTTCTTCTGTATCAAGCTGCTCGATGAGTGCCCGCTCCCGTTCTGTCTCAAGAGGCGCCGGAAGTACGTCGGCGCCTCCGATATAGTGAATTTCCTTCGGACCCGAAAAGAACAGACTCCGAAACTCCGGTACTATTTTTAATTTAAACTGCTGTGGAACTGCTACTTTTACAACCATCTTTTATTCCTCCCGCAATATCAGCATTCAGCAACATCTGATATTCTTCATTTTCTGATATTTTTTCTTCACTAATGCCAAGAACAGGGTCTGCTATCCAGATATCTTCCTCCAGATGCACACACATTCGTTCAATTTTCAGTATCGGCATCACACTGGTTCCGCTCACGGTACGGTAAGGAATATAACGTATCTTTCCTTCTTCATACTGCTCCGGCTGTCCCCACATGTCCATTGCCAATTCTTTTGAAATCACATTCACCGGCTGCTTTGACAGTGGATCCCTCAGCACATTTCCCGTATCCGCAAGTGCCTGTATATGATACCTCCCGCTTCCTGTATACAGGGTAACTGCACACCGCTTTTCCTGTACTTCCTTCAGACGTGTTATCATCTTCCATGATGTATGTATAAGATAGTAACTGATAACTGCCACAAGATAATACAGGCTCCACATATGTACATATGGGCGCACAAACTGCATAATCCCCCCCATTAGAAATGCCGTCAGGTACAATATGACGCACGCCCGGAAAAATAGCGGGATTGTATGAATCCGAAGTCCGAACACTATCATAATGCCGGTAATTATAAGATAAAATGACAGATATTTCATCCAGACAGGAAGTGCAAGCGCCACAGTAACACACGTAAGCGCAGCGCCGGCTGCCCCGCCTAAAAACACACGCCAACACGGCACCGGACACTTTAAAAGTGTGCGCACCGTCAGCAGAAGCAGGGAATCCATCATGAAATTCACCAAAAACAATACATCTATGTACAGCTCATAGTACATACGCTCCCCTCTTTTCTGTGTTCATGACAGATGGAACCGTTCCTCTTGAACCATGCTGTTTTCCTGGCATTCAGGCAAGATTTATTATATGAAATCCAGAAACTGGAATTTGTCAGAAACTGACGAGAAAATTCGAAGATGTTTCGACATAAAGAACATAGTGCGTATCCCCGCCAGCCTTGCTGCGGAGTCTTTGACTTCACAGGAATTGCAAAGCAATTCCCTATGAAATCAAAATGCCGGGGCAAAATGCCCCGGCATACTGTGTATACTCAATATTCTTACTTCTTAAAGAAATCAGGAATCTTAATTGACTGCTCTTTCACATTACTGGAAGTCGGTCTTGGCTGCTGCAGTGTCGGCATCGTGCCGCCTGCCGTTCTTGTGCCTGCCGACCTTGTACCCGCCTGTCTTATCGGTGTCCTTCCCTCAAAATCTGTTGGTTTTCTTGTGACCGCATCTCCGGACGGAAGAATAGAGCCAACCTTCTGCTGTCCCTCCAGTCTGGCTTTCAGCTTGGAAGAACTTCCGCCTACATTATGTAAGCCGGTTGCAATAACAGTAATAGTCGCCTCATCTGAGCGGGAATCATCATAAGTAGCACCGAAGATAATATTTGCATTTTCTCCGGCAAGCTCCTGAACATATTCTGCTGCATCAGACGCATCCATCAATGTAATATCACCGGATACATTGATGATAACATGGGATGCTCCCTGAATGGTTGTCTCAAGCAGCGGACTTGCAACTGCCTGTTTGACAGCCTCAAGCGCCTTATCGTCGCCACGGCCTTCGCCGATACCGATGTGGGCAATTCCTTTATCTTTCATAACTGTCTGGACGTCTGCGAAGTCAAGGTTAATCAGTGATGGTACGTTAATCAAATCCGTAATACCCTGAATACCCTGCTGTAACACTTCGTCTGCCTTCTTCAGCGCTTCCGGCATCGTAGTCCTTCTGTCTACTACCTCCAACAGCTTGTCATTCGGAATGACAATCAGTGTATCAACGTTCTCTTTCAATTTGTCAATACCGGCCAATGCATTCTGCATACGTGTCCTGGATTCAAAACGGAACGGCTTTGTTACAACACCTACTGTCAGCGCTCCCTGTTCCTTTGCGATACGTGCTACCACAGGAGTTGCCCCTGTACCGGTTCCGCCTCCCATACCACAGGTAACGAATACCATATCTGCACCTTTCAGTGCCGCGGAAATCTCCTCTGCACTCTCTTCTGCTGCCTTTTCGCCAACCTCCGGCTGCGCCCCTGCACCCAGCCCTTTTGTAAGTTTCTCACCAATCTGCATCAATGTCGGTGCCTTACATAACTGAAGTGCCTGCTTATCTGTATTAATCGCTATAAATTCTACGCCTGCAATCTGCTCGTCAATCATTCGGTTTACCGCATTGTTACCGCCTCCGCCGACGCCAATAACGATTATCTTTGCAGCCGCTTCTGATTCATTGGTTTTAATTTCTAACAAGAGTATTTCCTCCTTTGTCATCTTATTAATCTTTATTATACATCCCTTATTATAATTGAACGCTATAATCCAATAAGTATATAATATAGTCTTTTCCTTAAATAAT
>DCKD01000049.1 GCA_002320245.1 Lachnospiraceae bacterium UBA1683 | reverse complement strand
GTCATGTCCCATATATGTTTCATTTATGGTGGTGCCAAGTATGCGACGCATGAAAGTTTTATAGGAAATGTATTCCAGCAGTTTTATAATATGGCAGACACTATTATTGTAGGAAAGTTTGTAGGAACAAAAGCATTGGCTGCAGTAGGAAGCACCGGAACGATTATGTTTCTGATTATCGGATTCGTGTTGGGAATGACGGCTGGCTTCACGGTGCTGACCGCGCAGAAGTTCGGCGCGGGAGGTATGAAGGCAATGCGTCAGACCGTGGGCAGTGCGGCGGTGCTGTCTATCTTTGTGACAGTAATTCTGACAGTGCTGAGTACGGCATTTATGAAACCATTACTGAGGTTCATGCAGACTCCCTCTGACATTTTTGATGACGCGTATGCATATATTATGATTATCTGTGCCGGAATCGCCGCACAGATGTTGTACAACCTGCTGGCAAGCGTCCTGCGTGCATTGGGAAACAGTAAAGTACCGCTGTATTTCCTGATACTTGCGGCGCTTTTGAATATTGTACTGGACCTTGTGCTGATTATTGTATTCCATCTGGGAGCTCCGGGGGCAGCGTATGCAACCGTTATTTCCCAGGGGGTATCCGGAGTGCTCTGTCTGATTTATATCAAGGTGAAAGTTCCCCTGCTGCATCTGGAGAGGGAGGATTGGAAACCGAAGGGACATCTGCTGAAACTGCAGCTCGGAGTCGGGTTCCCGATGGCTTTACAGTATTCCATCACTGCGGTTGGTACGATGATGGTGCAGACATCCCTGAATATGCTTGGTTCCACATTGGTAGCCGCATTTACTGCAGCCAGCAAGATTGAGCAGGTTGTGACACAGGCATATGTTGCGTTGGGAACAACAATGGCAACCTACTGTGCACAGAACATCGGAGCCGGAAAAATCAGCAGAATCCGTCAGGGATTTAAGTCGGCGACAATTATGGGAAGTATTTATGCAGTTGTGACCGCCGTATTGATTATGACCGTCGGAAAGTACATGACTTATCTGTTCATCTCCGGTGATGCGTCAGTAATCATGAACTCTGTAGACATTTATCTGAAATGTATCGGCGGATTCTTTATCCCGCTGGCGATAGTCAATTTGTACCGGAACGGAATCCAGGGCATGGGTTACGGGCTGCTTCCGATGATGGCAGGAGTTGCGGAGCTGGTTGGAAGAGGGACCGTTGCATTGATTGCAGCCGGAAAACGCAGCTATGTCGGCGTGTGTCTGGCAAGTCCTGTGGCATGGATATTTGCCGGCGGACTTTTGCTTATCATGTATTACTATATTATGTTTCATGATTTGAAGAAAAAATTTCGCGGTACGGAAGAGTAGTGGTCACTCGGCGAGCTGGCTCAGTTCTCCGAAGTGATATCCAAGAGCTTTCCATTTTGTCAGGAGTTCATCCAGTATCTCTGCATTTGTTTTTGAGGTACTGTGGAGCAGTACAATGGCCCCCGGATGAATCCTGCCAAGCAGTTTTTCGAACGCCTCTTCTTTCGTTGGCTGGTCGTTCTCGTACCAGTCGACATAGGCGAGGCTCCAGAAAAATGTTTTGTATCCAAGTTCCTTTGCCATCTGTAGATTGGTTTCATTGTATTTTCCCTGCGGCGGACGGTAAAACCGGGTCATTTCTTGTCCTGTCACCTTCTGATAGGCAGTCTCCACATCGGTCAATTCCTTTTCAAAAGAAACTTTAGAGGCAATCCGGGACATATCCGGGTGGTGATATGTATGATTTCCGACGGTATGTCCTTCTGCTGTCATACGTTTTATCAAATCCGGATTGGATTCGATGTAAGTGCCGACAACAAAAAATGTCGCTTTTACATTGTGCTTTTTCAGCGTGTCCAAAATAGCAGGTGTGTTGCCGTTTTCAAATCCGGCGTCGAAGGTCAGGTAAATCACTTTGTCTTCCGTGTCTTCTGCATAATAGGCATCAAACTGTTTCAGTTCCTCCATGGTCGCATTTGCAACCGGCGGCTGTCCTTCGCCCTGAAAGCTTAAGCCCCAGTCGCCTTCAGCAGAGCATGGAACAGAAGAAGGGCGGATCTGTTCCTTCACCTGTGCCGTCAGATGTCCGATGAAAAATGCGGAGACAAAGAGTATGAGCACCGCACTGACGCGCAAAAAAGCAGTTCTGCGTCTATCGGAAAAAAGGTTGTGTAAGAATTGGTTCATGATAAAATTCCAGACCGTTTTTTTCAATATATTCAGAACTGCATCAGATTCAGAACCGTATTTATTTATGAATTTCCTGTTTTATCGAAGTTTTCTTTCCAGCATCTCCGGATTGGAGGCATAGGTGAGCGCCGTATCCCGGCTGATGATACTGTCTTTGTACAGGCGCAGAAGGCTGGAATCCATGGATATCATCTCTTCTTTTGCATAAGAGTAGATGATACCGTCAATCTGATGGACCTTATTGTCGCGAATCATATTGCGGATGGCAGATGTCACCGTCATAACCTCAAAAGCCGGAACCATTTTTCCATCCACGGTCGGGACAAGCTGCTGTGAAACAACGGCATTGAGCACCATAGAGAGCTGAACAGCAATCTGGTGCTGCTGGTTGGGCGGAAATACATCGATAATCCGGAAATCTGATGCGTCGATGGATATGGTGTCATTTCCATACAATACGGTTCCACCTGCATCTGGGGTGAAAACGGAAAACACACTGTTTCTTCTCTGGTCACCGGATGGGCCGATTCGCCGGCTGTCTTTCCCGGCGGAACAGCCAGATAAAAAGGAGGAACATATGAAAAACGATAAGAAATACACAAAATCGAGGTGTGTTTCCTGTCCTCATGGTGTGTCCTCCTTTTAGGTGCGATGCGATTATTTTGTAACAGTTCAGAACAGTAGCAAAATGCAAAGCAGGCGGGTATGTGGTCTGCGTTCTGAACGTCCTGAGTTAACGTCAATGTTAGTCTAACGCATAAATGTGTTTGCAGTCAATAGCGTTTGGATTAACTGTTATCCCCGTGTGGCATTTCCCATGCGTTATGGTCTGTATGGAGTAACTGATGTGCTTTATGGGACAGTGGTTTTTCCATATAATCCGTGTATAGTTTTCGTACATCCGGGTTCTCATGTGAGAAACGGATTGGGGCGTTTGCATCCAGAAAGTACAGGTTTTGTCCCCGCTCGTGGGCGAGTTCTTTCCCGTCGTGAATCGGCTGGCCCCCGCCGCCGACACATCCACCGGGACATGCCATGACTTCGACAAAGTCGTAGTGGACTTTTCCATGTTCAATTGACTCAATCAGTTTTCTTGTATTTCCAAGTCCGCTGACAACCGCAGCTTTCACGGTTGTGCTGCCAAGCTGCACTTCTGCTTCAACGACACCGGTATCCGGGGAGGTGCTTCGGAGAAGCCTGAATGCGTCAGGCGCCGGATTCCTTCCGGTTGCAAGATAGTGTGCGGAGCGCAGTGCGGCTTCCATGACTCCTCCGGTTGTGCCGAAGATGACGCCGGCGCCGGAGCCTTCCTTCATCAGAGAATCGCATTCCCGGTCTTTTAATGTGGAAGGGGAAATATGGGCGGCGCGAATCATTCGTGTCAGTTCCCGTGTCGTGAGCACTGCGTCGATATCATTTCCGGCATATTCTCCGTAGAATAATTCCATGTTCTGCTCTCCCTTTTTTGCAATGCAGGGCATAACGGAAACTGTGTAGATGTCTTCCGGCTTTACCCCGATGGATTCTGCAAAATAAGTCTTCATTACAGCGCCAAACATCTGTTGTGGAGATTTTGCGGTGGACAACTGCGGAACGAGATGCGGGTACTGTGACTTAATGAACCGAATCCATCCCGGACAGCAGGAGGTGAACATCGGGCGAAGCTTTAACTCACCTTTTGTAAACCGCTGGAGGAACTCATTTCCCTCCTCCATGATAGTCAGGTCTGCGGAAAACGTCGTATCAAATACATAGTCCACACCGAGGCGTTTCAGGGAATCCATAATCTTTCCTACCGTGGCCTTCTCCGGCGGTAGTCCAAGCGCCTCGCCCCATGCAGTACGGACTGCGGGGGCAACTTGAGCGACTACCACTTTTTTCCTGTCCGCAATGGCGTCAAATACTTTTTCTGTATCATCGCGTTCCCGAAGTGCGCCAACCGGACAATGTGTGACGCACTGTCCGCACAGAGAGCAGGCAACCTCGGAAATCTTCC
Organism: Lachnospiraceae bacterium UBA1683; assembly: GCA_002320245.1. Taxonomy (GTDB): domain Bacteria; phylum Bacillota; class Clostridia; order Lachnospirales; family Lachnospiraceae; genus Schaedlerella. The sequence goes on along the minus strand of DCKD01000049.1, from coordinate 11,645 downwards.
GGTTTCCGGTTACGTTGACGGTCGTTCGGGAACCGGTACTTGTCACGTCCCAGATATGTAAGTCCTGAATTTTGTCGCATACCTGAATACAGCGCATGCATTTGATACATTTTCTGGAATCACGGATGAGCGGAAAACTTTTATCCCATGTAAATTTCTCCAATCGTTCCTTATAAGGAAGGTCAATAATGTTCAAATCGTTTGCAACTGTCTGCAGTGAGCAGTTTCCACTGCGGACACAGGTTGCACATTTACAGTCATGCTGAGACAGGATAAGCTGAACGGTTTTCCGTCGGGCATCCCGGACTTTCGGGCTGTTCGTGTAGATGACCATGCCTTCTTTGACAACATTGTTGCAGGCGGTGACGAGACGGTCCATGCCTTCCAGTTCCACAACACAGACGCGGCAGGCGGCAATCTCGTTGATGCCTTTTAAATAGCAGAGTTTGGGAATGGGAATGCCGATTTCGGCAGCCGCCTCCATGATTGTAGTGCCTTCCGCCACAGATAATGTTTGATTGTCTAATGTAATATTTACCATATCTTTTCCCGGCCTCCTTTGAAAATGCCGTAGCCGAAGTGGTCACAGCGAAGGCAGCGTTCTGCCTCCTGTTTGGCTTCTGCCTCGGACATACAGTTTTCTACACCGTTAAAGTCACAGATACGTTCTGAGGCTTCACGCTCGGTCATGTTGACTCTTCCGCATGGTGGGCGGTCGTCCAGACGAGGCTCCGGTATCTCCACGTCACAACTGATAATATGATGGAATCCCAGATACTCGTCGATGTTTGCAGCCACTACTTTTGCGGCGGCAATTGCTTTGATTACGGTTGCAGGACCGGACGCGCAGTCACCGCCTGCGAATACTCCCGGGATGCTGTCGAATCCGCCGGAGGTTGCGGTCTGAATCTTCCCGCGCTGAACCGGTACGCCGGCCTCTTCAAAGTGCTGGAATTCGATGTCCTGGCCAATCGCTACAATCAGCGTCTGACAGGGAATGAAAACATCCGGTCCGCCGGTCGGGCGGACACTGGCACGGCCGTCTTTGATTTTGCTAATCATCTGTGGTGTCACATAAATGCCGTTAACATGGCCGGCTTCATTTACCTCGATTTTAGATGGAGCCATCAGTGTCTGAACTTCAATGCCTTCTGCAACGGCACCTTCAATTTCATCCGGAAGTGCTGTCATATCCGCGGTACGTCTGCGGTAAACGATACTGACCTTTTTTGCGCCGAGGCGTTTTGCGGTGCGGACCGCATCCATCGAGACGTTTCCGCCGCCGATAACCGCAACCTCCTGACCGCTCAAATCAGGAGGAGTACCTTCCCCTACATCACGCAGGAAACGGACTGCGGAAAGTACGCCTTCCGATTGTTCTCCTTCGATTCCGAGTTTTTTGTCGGTGCTGGCTCCAATGGCAATCAGAACTGCATCATATTCTTCGCGGAGGTTCTGAATGGTAATATCATCTCCGATTCGTCTGCCGCACTCGACCTGAACACCGGTTTTTAAAATTGCATTGATATCGTCATCCAGACGTTCTTTTGGAAGACGGTAGTTCGGAATCCCATAGCGGAGCATACCGCCAAGCTCCGGAAGCATTTCAAATACATACGTCTGGTGCCCCATTAGCTGTAGGAAATATGCAGCACTCAATCCAACCGGACCGCCACCTACAACTGCGACACGTTTCCCGGTAGACGGGGAACAGACCGGAGGGGGTACTTCCCCTGCAAAATCGGCGGCTACCCGTTTCAATCCGCGGATATTGACGGCGTCATCGACGATATTACGGCGGCACCGGGCCTCACACGGATGCTCACAGATGAAACCGCAGGTGGTTGGAAATGGATTGTCTTTTCGGATGAGACGGATAGCGTCTTCATAGCGCCCCTCGCTGACCAGTGCGATATACCCGGGGATATCGACACGGGCGGGGCACAGGGAGACGCAGGGCACAGGCTGGGTATACTGGCAGGTACACCGTCCCTGACGGATGTGTTCTTCGTAATCTTCGCGGCATCCGATCAGGCTTTTGTGTACCATATTTGCTGCCTCATACCCGATGGCGCAGTCGGAGCTTTGCATGACAGAAACAGAAAGCTCGTTCAGTTCGTCTAATGTCTCCATTGTTGCCTCGCCGTTCAGAACATCGGTCAGCAGGTTTTTCAACTGCCATAGTCCGACACGGCAGGGAACACATTTTCCGCAGGACTGTGTATGGCACATCTCCAGAAATGCCCGCGTCATATCAACCGGACAAAGTCCCGGGGGACTGGATTCGATTCTTCGTTCCAAATCCCGGTAGAGCTCTTCTACCGCCACTTGGGCTCTGACAGGAGTAGGAATTTCAAGTCTGCTCATAATTTTAAGTCTCCTTTTTTTATATGATTATGTATCACGCAAGAAAGATACAACTATATACAGTGTAGATGAAAAAGCAGATAAAAGCAAGAAATGTTCACAATATTTTTGCGGTAGAAAAAGATAAATTGTGCGAAATATACAAATAATTGCGAAAAAATATACAAAGCGGACGTATTTTCCAAGTAAGTGTTATACTACATATTATCTGAAGTGTGTTTGAAGATAATAGAGAATGTTTTTTGGGGGATACATAAGATGAATCGGGATTTTACGAGTGGGGATATTCGAAAAGCGCTTGTTGCTTTTGCACTGCCGATGATGGCGGGAAATTTATTGCAGCAATTATACAATATTGTAGATACGCTGATTGTCGGGCAGTTTCTTGGGAAAGAGGCATTTCGGCGCTGTTGAATATCGGACTTGATTTACTGTTTGTTGTGAAATTCCATTGGGACGTAGAGGGGGCTGCGATAACAACCGTGATTTCACAGTATGTGGCGGGAATTGGAATCTGTTGGTATATGTGGGTGTATTTTCCGGAAATGCGCCTGAAAAGGACACATCTCCGATTGAATTTCCCGGTTCTCAAAGAAATCTTTAGCCTGTCCATCCTGACCTGTGTGCAGCAGTCGGTGATGAACTTCGGAATCCTGATGGTACAGGGACTGGTGAATCATTTTGGAACGATTGTGATGGCGGCGTTTTCTGCTGCGGTAAAGATTGACTCTTTTGCCTATATGCCGGTTCAGGATTTTGGAAATGCATTTTCTACATTTGTAGCACAGAATTACGGGGCGGGAAAGACGGAGCGGATTTGCAGAGGAATCCGGAGCGCGGCGTGGATGACGTTTGGGTTCAGCGCAGTTGTGTCGGTCATAGTATTTGTTTTCGGAAAGCAATTACTTTTGTTGTTTGTAAGGCCGACAGAGACAGAGATTCTGGCGGTTGGAGTCCAATATCTGAGGATAGAGGGCAGCTTTTACTGCCTGATAGGATTCCTGTTCCTGTTCTATGGATTTTACCGTGCCATGAACCGGCCGGGAATGTCGGTGGTGCTGACTGTAATTTCATTGGGCAGCCGCGTGGCGCTGGCATATGGGCTGTCTGCTATCCCGGCAATCGGCGTGACCGGAATATGGGCGGCAGTTCCGCTCGGATGGCTTCTTGCAGATGCAGTCGGTTTGCTTTGTTTGCGGAGTTTATACCGAAATAGTTTGGGAAGTAGTTAAGAAGTAGAAAAAACAATTGTGTTTTAGGCGAAAAATTCTTATAATGAGAGAGTAGCAAACACAGACAGGAGAGAGAGGAAAATAATCATGGGCGATTATATATTGAGCTGTTGCTCCACAGCAGACATGGCAAAGGAGTTTTTTGAGAAAAGAGATATTTCTTATGTATGTTTTCATTACTTTTTGGACGGGGTTGAACATATCGATGATTTGGGGCAGAGTATGCCGTTTGATAAATTCTACGAGGCGATGGAAAATGGCGCGGATACGAAGACATCCCAGGTTAATGTTGGAGAATTCACCGACTATTTCCGTCCGTTTCTGGAACAGGGAAAAGATATTCTGCATGTAACACTGTCATCAGGGATTTCCGGGGCGTGGAACTCTGCGGTTACGGCAAAAGAGGAACTGGAGCAGGAGTTTCCGGACAGGAAGATATATATAGTAGATTCTCTGGCGGCGTCATCCGGGTATGGACTGCTGATGGATAAAATGGCTGACAAACGTGATGAGGGGATGAGCGTGGATGAATTGCATCAGTGGGTGGAAGAGAACAAACTGAATCTGAACCATTGGTTCTTCACAACCGATCTGACATTCCTGATTAAAGGCGGAAGAGTATCAAAAATCTCTGGATGGTTCGGGACGGCATTGGATATCTGTCCGCTGCTGACCGTCAATCAGGAAGGAAAACTCATTCCAAAAGTAAAAGTCCGCGGGAAAAAGCGGGTAATCAAGGAAACGTTGAAAAAAATGGAGACACTGGCAGAAAATCGCCTTGACTATGCGGGTAAATGCTTCATCTCAAACTCCGCATGTTATGAAGACGCAAGGACGGTTGCCAATCTGATTGAAGAACGGTTTCCGAAATTAAAGGGAAACGTCGTGATTAACAGTATCGGAACAACAATTGGAAGCCATACCGGTCCGGGAACCGTTGCGGTATTTTTCTGGGGAGATAAAAGAGAATAGGGGACTGTCCCCTATGAGAAGGGACTGTCCCTTTTGCAAAGGGGACTGTCCCCTTTGTAAAATGCTCCGTCCCCTTTTGAAAATCTATACGAAGAAACTTCCGACAATCACATTTACCTGTTTACCGTCTGCTTTTCCTTTTACTTTCGGCATCAGTTCTTTCATAATCTTTCCTTTGTCTTTGGCAGTCGGTGTCTCGATTCCAAGGTCACTCAACACACCCCTGACGATTTCCCTGATTTCATCTTCGCTCATCATTTTTGGAGCATATTCTTCCAGAACGGTGATACGTGTCTTGCACTCGTCCAGAATATCGGTGCGGTCTGCGGGAGTCATGTCCATGGTTTCTTTGAGTTGCTTGATTTCTTTTAGTACGACCTGATTTTCCTCTTCTTCTGTCAAATCGGCACGCTTGTCAATTTCTTTATTTTTCAGTGAGGACAGCAGAAAAGAAAGTGCCGCTTTTCTTTCTTTGTCTCCTGCTTTCATGGCCGCAACCATTGCGCTTCTGACTTCATCAATTTTACTCATTTGAAAATACCTCCAATATCATTTATGTTTCTACGCTTACCCGTGAAACTTACTCTCAGGGTATAGATTTATTATATACCTCCCTTTGAAAAACGCAAGGAGAACGAACGGATTTCCGGCAGATGGTTGCATGAAAATAAGGAAAGGGATATAATCAAATAACTGGGACGGCATTCGTGAAATGGCTTGTTATCCTGAAAATTATCCTGAGAAGAAAGTGTGTGATGAGATGAACTATTCAAGACAGATGTCGGAATCTATCCGGCTTGGTGTGGTACTTGCGGCTGCAGGAGGGTTTATGGATGCGTATTCCTACATGTGCAGGGATGAGGTGTTTGCAAATGCCCAGACGGGAAATATGCTCCTGCTCGGAATTAACCTTTCCGCGAAGAACTGGAATCAGGCGCTGCACTATCTTTTCCCGGTGCTTGCATTTGCAATCGGGATCGCTTTGGCAGATATCATCCGTTTCCGCAGCAGGGAAGAACAGTTCCTGCACTGGCGTCAGATATCTGTTTTCATTGAGGCGGCAGTGCTTTTCTGTGTCAGCTTTTTCCCGCAGGGGCTGAATACGGCGGCGAACAGCCTGACTTCCCTTGCCTGTGGAATTCAGGTGGAAAGTTTCCGCAAGATTCATGGGAATGGAATCGCAACGACAATGTGCATCGGGAATCTGCGGAGCGCAACACAGCACATGTGCGATTACATACATTCCAAAAATAAAGTGTCACGGGACAAAGGCCTGCTGTATTATGGCATCATTTTCTGCTTTGTGACAGGTGCCGTGATTGGAAATCTGTTTGTGAGAATGTGGAAGGAACGTGCAATTCTTGTCTGCTCGGCAATCCTTTTCCTTGCGTTTATTATGATGTTTGTGGATATGGAGAAAGATAAAAGGGAAAACAGGGAGGAAAAGAGTAGTTTATATTGACTAACTTTGAGAGTTTTATATACAATGTAAGAAGTTATGATGAGATACCGCAGGAAGAGAAGCTGCGGTTATTCGAACACATATAATTAGTAAAGTGGAGGAGGAAAAGTGATGGAAAAATCAAAAGTTTACTATACGGATTTCCGCGCGAAACCGGGAGAAGGTATGCCGACAAAGCTAAAGCGTCTGATTCGGGCAGCGGGGATTGACCAGATTGATATGGAGAGTAAGTTCGTTGCGATTAAGATGCATTTTGGTGAGATGGGAAACTTAAGTTTTCTGCGCCCGAATTATGCAAAGGCGGTTGCGGATGTGGTAAAGGAACTCGGCGGCAATCCATTTTTGACGGACTGTAATACGTTGTACCCGGGCAGCAGGAAGAACGCCATTGAACATCTTTACTGTGCATGGGAAAATGGATTCACACCGATGACTGTCGGATGTCCGGTTCTGATTGGAGACGGTCTGAAAGGAACTGACGATGTGGAAGTGCCGGTCGTCGGAGGGGAGTACATCGAGAAAGCAAAGATTGGGCATGCGATTATGGATGCGGATGTGTTTATCAGCCTGACACATTTCAAAGGGCATGAGATGACCGGGTTCGGCGGTGCGATTAAAAATATCGGTATGGGATGCGGTTCCCGTGCGGGTAAGAAGGACCAGCATTCGAACGGCAAGCCGATGATTGACCAGGATGCATGCCGCGGATGTAAAAGATGTATGCGCGAATGTGCCAACAATGGCCTTGTGTATCATGAAGAGACGAAAAAGATGTCTGTGAACGAGAAAAACTGTGTTGGATGCGGACGCTGCATCGGGGCATGTAATTTTGATGCCATTGAATTTGAAAACAGCGCTGCAACAAAAGAACTGAACTGCCGTATGGCGGAGTACACGAAAGCGGTTATCGACGGAAGGCCGAATTTCCATATTTCACTTGTGCTGGATATTTCACCGAACTGTGACTGCCATCCGGAAAATGATGCGCCGATTCTTCCTGATATCGGAATGTTCGCATCCTTTGATCCGCTTGCACTGGATCAGGCATGTGCAGATGCGTGTCTGAAGATGGCACCGCTTCCGAACAGTCAGCTTTCGGATAATATGGAGCATGGTGATTTCCGCGACCGCCACGATCACTTTGAAAATACAACCCCAAATTCGGAGTATAAGACATGTCTTGCACATGCCGAGAAGATTGGAGTGGGAACAAGAGAGTATGAATTGGTCCGGATGAAATAACCGGTACAAAGCAGAGTGAAAATACATAGCATAATGAAAATACAGAAAAAAATGAAATGAGAAAGGCAGCCGGAACAGTTTGCGTTCCGGGGAGGGTAATGGAATGAAAAAGTATGGCTTTGGAGTAGATGTTGGGGGAACAACCTGTAAAATCGGATTGTTTGATATGGAAGGAACAATTCAGGAAAAATGGGAGATTAAGACCAACACAGAGAATAACGGGGCGGCAATTCTGGATGATGTAGCCGCGTCTGTTCTTGGAAAAATGGAAGAAAAGGGAATCGCAAGAGACGAGGTTCAGGGAATTGGGCTTGGCGTGCCGGGACCGGTAAATAATGAAGGAATCGTTATGCGGTGTGTCAATCTTGGATGGGATAATGTCGATGCGAAAAAAGAGCTGTCTGAGAAGACCGGACTGGAGGTAGAAGTCGGAAATGATGCAAATGTAGCTGCACTCGGCGAAATGTGGAAAGGCGGCGGACAGGGACATCAGAATGTTGTCATGGTGACACTCGGAACCGGAGTCGGCGGGGGAATCATCCTTGGCGGAAAAATCGTAGCCGGTTTCCACGGAGCCGGCGGCGAGATCGGACATATTTGCATCCATGAGGATGAAACAGATGCCTGCAATTGCGGCGGGCATGGCTGTCTGGAGCAGTATGCATCTGCGACTGGAATTGTCAGGATGGCGAAAAGGAAACTGGCACAGGAGACGCGTGAGACCGTTCTTGTTTCCGATGACAGCTTAAGTGCAAAAGCGATTTTTGATGCGGCAAAAGAAAACGATGTCGTTGCGGCAGAACTTGTCGATGAACTTTGTAAAGATCTTGGCGGGGCGCTCGCAAGTATTGCCGGAACAATTGATCCGGAGATTTTTGTAATCGGCGGCGGTGTTTCCAAAGCAGGGGCGGTTTTGATTGATGGAATCCGGAAACATTATCAGGCGAGAGTATTCCGCGCATGCAAGGATACGGAAATTGCGCTGGCGACTCTTGGAAATGATGCCGGAATGTACGGCTGCGTGCGGTTATTGTGTTAACAGAAAATACACCAGAAAAGGATGAGAGGATATGGATGGTTCGATGTTTATCGGCACATGGTGGTCGCTGGTACCGCCGCTGCTTGCCATTGTGCTGGCGCTTGTAACAAAAGAAGTATATAGTTCCCTGTTTCTCGGAGTGGTTGTGGGGGCGCTCCTGTATACAGGGTTTCACCCGTGGGATGCATTTGTGGCATTTTTTGATATCATGAAAAACAGCATGAACCTGAATATTTTAATATTTGATGTGCTGCTTGGAATGATTATTGTACTGATGTCCAAATCAGGCGGCTCCGCTGCATATGGAACATGGGCAGGTACAAAGATTAAATCGAAAAAAAGTGCGTTGCTTGCAACGACAGGGCTTGGCATCCTGATTTTTGTAGACGATTATTTCAACTGCCTGACGGTGGGTTCCGTGATGCGTCCGGTTACTGACCGGTTCAAGGTATCCAGAGCGAAGCTTGCTTATATTATAGATGCAACAGCGGCTCCAGTCTGCATTATCGCACCGATTTCAAGCTGGGCGGCAGCAGTAAATTCCTATGTGCCGGATGATGCATCAATCACAGGCTTTCAGTTGTTTCTGCGTACGATACCATACAATCTGTATGCATTGCTTACACTGGCAATGGTATTCTATATCATTCTGACCGGATTCGATTTCGGACTGATGAAGACGCATGAGAAAAATGCGGAAAAAGGAGATTTATTTACATCAGGCGCAGAAGAATTTGAGCAGGTAAAGCCGGAAGAAATATCCGGGAAGGGGTATGTGCTTGACTTGGTGCTTCCGGTAGGGGTACTGATTATTTCCGCAATCGGGGCAATGATTTATACCGGTTTTTTAGGCGGGGCAACGGATATTGTAACCGCATTTTCCGGATGTGATGCAGAGACAAGCCTGATTTTTGCAACGATGGTTACGGTATTGTTTATGCTCGTTTTGTATTTGCCGAGAAAAGTAGTGACGTTCAAAGGATTCATGGATAGCTTTGTAGAAGGGTTTAAATTGATGATTCCCGCCATTGCAATCCTGATTTTTGCATGGTCACTGAAAGGCATGGGAGATGCGCTTGGCATCGCAGATTTCGTAAAGACACTGGTTGGGACAAATGCTTCCGCAAGTACGATTGTTCCCGCAATTATGTTTATGATAGCGGTATTCCTGTCATTTTCTACCGGAACAAGCTGGGGAACCTTTGCGATTCTGGTGCCGATTGTAATTGCAATGTTCCCGGATGCGAATCAATTGGAAATGATGATTATTGCGGTATCTGCAGTGCTGGCAGGTGCGGTGTGCGGCGACCATATCTCCCCGATTTCTGATACAACAGTCATGTCCTCCGCAGGTGCGCAGAGCAATCATATCAATCACGTTACCACGCAGATGCAGTATGCGGCAGTTGTGGCGGTTGTGTGCATCCTTGGTTATGTGGTTGCCGGATTTGTAAAAATCTGGTGGATTACACTGGGACTGAGTTTGGCAATTCTGCTGGTTGTGCTGACATTTATGAGAAAATATACCAAAGGGAAATCAGAGAAAGCAGATTTAGCAGATTAGAGAGAAACAAGATGGTGAAAATCGAAGTACCTTATATTGACCAGAGTGTGCGGTACCCGACCGGCTGTGAGAGCGTGTCAGCGGTGATGCTGCTTCAGTTTCTTGGAGTGGATATCACGGTGGACCGGTTCATTGAGGAGGCGTTGGAGTGCCGGCAATTTGAAAAGCGGAATGGCGGGGTGTATGGACCGAACCCGCGCGAGTGTTTCTGCGGGAGTCCGTATGATGAAGATTCCTTCGGATGCTACGCACCGGTGATTGTCAAAGCGCTGAACAGAGTGTTTGAGTGGATTGAGAAGAATTCGCAATACCATGCCGTAGATGAGACAGGGACTCCGGTAGGGGAATTGCTAGAGCGTTATATCAACGAAGGAATGCCTGTGATTTTCTGGGCATGTATCAATATGCGCGAACCGATTGCCGGACCGGAGTGGAAACTGTTGGACAGCGGTGAAACTTTTACATGGATATCCAACGAACACTGCATGTTGCTGGTTGGATACGATGATGACGGATATTACTTTAACGATCCGTATGAGAACAATGGAGTAATACATTATCCGAAGAAAATCATGGAGGACAGGCATCAGGCACAGCATAGTATGGCAGTCGGAATCTGCAAAGGGGACAGTCCCTTCTGAGAAGGGACTGTCCCCTTTGCTGTTCCTTTTACTGTTACAGTAATTGTATTCCGTTTTCCAACGCGCAGTTCAGTACATCTTCCGGCCAGATGGAAGACTGCACCTCCCCGATATGCGCTTTTCTCAAATAGTACATACAGATACGGGACTGACCGATGCCGCCGCCGACGGTATATGGCAGTTCTTTATTCAAGAGTGCCTTCTGGAACGGCAGCTCCGCGCGCTCTTCGCATCCCGCAAGTTTCAGTTGGCGGGCAAGAGATTCTTCATCCACACGGATTCCCATGGAGGAGAGTTCCAGTCCCATATCAAGAACAGGATAGTACACGATGATGTCTCCGTTTAATTCCCAGTCGTCGTAATCCGGGGCGCGTCCGTCATGCTTCTCACCGGAGGCGAGTTCTTTTCCAATCTGCGAAATGAATACGGCTTTCTTCGCTTTCGCGATGCGGTATTCCCGCTCTTTTGCGGTTAGCTCCGGATACATGTTTTCCAATTCCTGGGAGGTGATAAAGAAAATGTCATCCGGCAGCAGCGGTTCTATGTAATTGTATCTTCGGGAAATGTATTCCTCAGTTTCTTTCAATGCGCTGAATACTTTGCGAACTGTATATTCCAGTGTTTCCATATTCCGCTCTTCCTTGGAAATGATTTTCTCCCAGTCCCACTGGTCCACATAGAGAGAGTGGATATTATCTGTATCTTCATCTCTGCGGATGGCGCTCATATCTGTATACAGACCCTCTCCGGAATGAAAATTGTAATGCTTTAATGCATAGCGTTTCCACTTGGCAAGAGAATGTACGATTTCAGCAGTTGCATCCTCCTGCTCCCTGATGCCAAATGAAACCGGACGCTCCACGCCATTCAGGTTATCGTTCAGTCCGGATTCCGGGCGGACGAAGAGCGGAGCAGATACGCGTGTCAGATGCAGAGCCTTTGCAAGTGCACGTTCAAAATAGTCTTTTACTTCCTTGATGGCGACTTCTGTCTCGCGGATTGTCAGCGGAGATGAGTAGCCTTCCGGAATTGTCAAATGTTCCATATAATAAAACTCCTTTTAATATAATCTTTCGGAACAGCCTCTCCGTCTGATTCAAGACAAATACGCTGGATTCCGATTCCC